>JBBRYN010000044.1:0-29709 GCA_038237645.1 Mycobacteriales bacterium | reverse complement strand
GATCCGCCGCCGCACCCGCGTCCGCACCGCCGTCGGCCCCACCGTCGGGATCCGCCGCCGCACCCGCGTCCGCACCGCCGTCGGCCCCACCGTCGGGATCCGCCGCACCCGCGCTCGCCGCGCCTGTCGTGGTGATGTCCTCGTCGTCCAGGCCCATGACTGCCGTCCTCCCGATGTCGGTTTGGCCGGAACCTTATCGGGTCGTGACCGCGACCTCCCCGCCGCGGACGACTGCCGCGACCAGGGGCACCCCCGGACGGTAGGCCAGGTGCAGGTAGGACGGCGCGTCGAGCACGACCGCATCCCCGCGGGCACCCGGACGCAGCCGGCCGATGTCGTCGCGGCGCAGCGCGCGGGCGCCCCCGGCGGTGGCCGCCCAAACCGCCTGATCCGGCGTCAGGCCCATGTCGCGGACGGCGATCGCGATGCAGAACGGCAGGTTGGTGGTGTAGGAGGAGCCGGGGTTGCAGTCACTGGCCAGCGCCACGGTCACCCCGGCATCGAGCAGCCGGCGACCGTCCGGGTAGGCAGCCCGGGTGCTGAATTCCGCGCCCGGCAGCAGGGTGGCGACCGTGGCGGATCCGGCCAGCGCGTCGACGTCGCCGTCGGACAGGTGCGTGCAATGGTCGGCGCTGGCGGCACCGAGCTCCACCGCGAGTCGCACTCCGGGGCCGGGTCCGAGCTGGTTGGCGTGCAGCCGCAGACCCAGCCCGCGGGCGGCGGCGGCCAGCAGCACCGTGCGGGCCTGGTCGGCGTCGAACGCGCCGCGGTCGCAGAAGACGTCGGCCCAGCGAGCCGCCGGCGCGCAGGCGTCGAGCATCTCCCCCGCCACCAGCGCCACGTAGTCGTCGGTGCGGCCGGCGTACTCGGGCGGGACGACGTGCGCGCCCAGGAAGGTGGTCTCCGCCGTGATCGCACCCGCCACCCGCAGGGAGCGCGCCTCGTCGCCGACGGTGAGCCCGTAGCCGGACTTCACCTCCAGCGTTGTCGTACCTGCTCGCAACGCCTCGAGCGACAGCCGGCGGGCGCCGGCCGCCAGTACCTCGTCACCGGCCGCCCGGGTTGCCGCGACCGTCGTGGCGATACCGCCTGCGGCGTAGGGCTCCCCCGCCATCCGGGCGGCGAACTCGGCCGACCGGTCGCCGGCGAAGACCAGGTGGGTGTGGCTGTCGACGAATCCCGGAATGACGCAGCCGCCGCCGGCGTCCAGGCGCCGGTCGACGGGCGGTGCCCCGGCGGCCGGCCCCACCCAGGACACCAGCTCCTGCTCGACCACCACCGCGGCGTCGCGGACGAGGCCGAGCGGGCCGGCGCCGAGTTCGGCGTCGTTGGTGACGAGCAACCCGATCCGGTCGACCAGCAGCGCCGTCACGGGGCGCGGGACACCGGCGGCATCGGGACGCCGACAGCGCGTTCGGCCGCCACGGCGGCTGCCCGGTCGTAGCCGGCGTCGACGTGCCGGATCACGCCCATCGCGGGGTCGTTGGACAGCACCCGGGCGATCTTGCTCGCGGCCAGGTCGGTGCCGTCGGCAACGGTGACCTGCCCGGCGTGGATCGACCGGCCGATGCCAACACCTCCGCCGTGGTGGATCGACACCCAGGAGGCGCCCGAGGCCGTGTTGACCAGCGCGTTCAGCAACGGCCAGTCGGCGATGGCGTCGGAGCCGTCGGCCATCGCCTCGGTCTCGCGGTAGGGCGAGGCCACCGAACCGCAGTCGAGGTGGTCGCGGCCGATGACGATCGGCGCCGTGACCTCGCCGGCGGCCACCAGGTCGTTGAACGCCAGGCCGGCCCGGTCGCGTTCGCCGTACCCCAGCCAGCAGATCCGGGCCGGCAAACCTTGGTACGCGACCCGCTCCTGTGCCATCCGGATCCACCGGGTCAGCGGCTCGTTGTCTCCGAACAGGTCGAGGACGGCCGCGTCGGTCGCTGCGATGTCGCGTGGGTCGCCGGACAGCGCCGCCCAGCGGAACGGGCCCTTGCCCTCGCAGAACAGCGGCCGGATGTAGGCCGGCACGAAGCCGGGGTAGTCGAAGGCCCGCTCGAACCCACCCAGCCGGGCCTCGGTGCGCAGGTTGTTGCCGTAGTCGAACACCTCGGCGCCCGCGTCGAGGAAGCCCACCATCGCCGCGACATGTCGCGCCATCGAGGCGCGGGCCCGCTCGGTGAACTCCTCGGGTTTCGCTGCGGCATAATCGGGCGCCTCGTCGTAGCCGATGCCGACCGGGACGTAGGACAGCGGGTCGTGCGCCGGCGTCTGGTCGGTGACGATGTCGACCTCGACGCCGAGACCGAGCAACTGCGGGACCACCTCGGCGGCATTGCCGAGCACGCCCACCGACAGTGCCCGGCGCTCGGCCCTGGCCCGCGTGGCCGCCGCGACCGCTTCGTCCACTGTGGACGCGACGAGGTCGAGGTAGCGGTGCTCGAGCCGGCGCTGCAGGCGGGTCGGGTCGACGTCGACGCAGATCACCGCACCGCCGTTCATGGTCACCGCGAGGGGCTGGGCACCGCCCATCCCGCCGGCGCCGGCGGTCAGTGTCAGCGTGCCGGCCAACGACCCGCCGAAACGCTTCGTGGCTACGGCCGCAAACGTTTCATATGTCCCCTGCAGGATCCCCTGCGTGCCGATGTAGATCCACGACCCGGCGGTCATCTGGCCGTACATCGTCAGGCCGTCGGCCTCCAGCCGGCGGAACTCCTCCCAGTTGGCCCACTCGGGCACCAGGTTGGAGTTGGCGATCAGCACCCGCGGGGCCCACTCGTGCGTGCACACGACGCCGACCGGCTTGCCGGACTGCACGAGCAGCGTCTCGTCGTCGTGCAGGTCGGTGAGGGTGCGGATGATCGCGTCGTAGGCCGCCCAGGACCGGGCCGCCCGGCCGGTGCCGCCGTAGACCACCAACCGGTCGGGGTGTTCGGCCACCTCGGGGTCGAGGTTGTTCATCAGCATCCGCATCGCGGCTTCCTGCGGCCAGCCGCGGCAGGTCAATTCGGTGCCGCGCGGCGCGCGTACCGGCCGCGGCCCGGACGTCGTCGTCATCCCCGGACGCTACCGCTCGTTGAGCCGGCCGAGGACCTCGGCGGCGTGGGTGTCCGGCGGGAACACCGGATACCAGACCCGCTCGACGACGCCGTCCCGGACGACCATCGTCAGCCGGCGCAACAACTCGTGCCCGGCGACGGTGAAGGTCGGCAGCCGCAGCGCGCTCGTCCAGGGTGCGGCTGCCCGTCGGAGAGCAGCGGATAGGGCAGGTGCAACCGTCGTGCGGCCTCCTGCTGGTAGTCGGTGACCTGGGTAGACAGGCCGAAGACGCTCGCGCCGGCCGCGGCGAACTCGGCGAACAGGTCCCGGAAACTGCAGGCCTCCGGCGTGCAGCCCCGGGCACCGGGGATGGTGTCCCAGTCAGGCGTCAGGGATTGCTCGCCCGGCCGGCCGGTACGCGGATAGGCGAACACCACCAGTCGCCGGCCCGCGGATTCGGCCGAGATGTCAACGGGCCGGCCGGCCGTGGCGGGCAGGACGACGGCGGGTACGGCGGTCCCCCCAGGTGGTCGGCGGCCCCGTCGTCGACCGGTCGCGGCAGGTGGGCCGGTAACGCCGTCGGATCCGAGGTCATGTGTCCCTTCCGCCCGCAGAGCCGGCCGACGTTATCCCGGATAACGTCGCTCGTTGGCGCTCGGAGGCCACGTTATGCCGGATAACGTCGACGGTATGAGCCTGTCTTTGCTCGCCTGGCGGCGTGCGGTCGCCGCCGCGTACGCCGGGGCACGTGGGGCTGCCGATCCGCGACTCGGGTGGCTGGCCTGGCGACGGCGGCGTGACGCGCTCTTCCGGGGCCACCCGGACTCACCGCTGCCGGCGCAGGCCCGGGTGAGCTTCGCCGGCCTGCCCTTCGCGCCCTACGACCCCCGAATGCGGTTCACCGTGCCCGTGCAGGAGGCAGCGCCGGCCCACCTCGACGTGCCTACTGCCACCGACGGCATCGTGCCCTTCGACCGGATCGGCCGGGTCGACCTCCCCGGTCTGGGCTCGCTGGATCTGTGGTGGCTGGGGTCCTACGGCGGCGGGCTCTTCCTACCCGTGAAGGATGCCACGGCCGGCCGGACGACCTACGGCGGCGGGCGCTACCTGCTGGACACCGTCAAGGGCGCGGACCTCGGCAGCAACGGAAACCAGGGCCGGGACGACTTGGTGATCGATCTCAACTTCGCCTATCACCCGTCGTGTGCTTACGACGAGACGTGGGCGTGCCCCCTCGCGCCGCCGGGCAACGTGCTCACCGGGCCGGTCGACGCGGGCGAGCAGTTGCCTACCGGCGGGTGGCACTGACAGTCAACTCGCTGCTCTCGATGCTCGCTCGCCTAGCGGGGTCAGCCCAGGCTGCTGTCGGAGGAGAAGACCAGGCCCATCTGCACCTTGCCCGTCTTGATCGCGGCCTTGGTCAGCGGGCCGCCGGTGTCGAGGGTCTGGAAGCCGGTGAACTTGATGCCGTACTTCTTCTCCAGCCCGGGCTTGCAGAAAGGCCGCGTCTTGCACTCCACCGGACCGCCTAGGACGAGGGTGCCGCCGTTGCACCTGGCGGCCACGTCGGTGAGCGTCTTGAGGCCGTTCTTGTCGGCGAACGCCTTGGCGACCGCGAAGGCGTTCTGGTCGGCGGCCTGGGCCGGCTTGCCGAACTTCAGCTTGAGCTTCTGGCCGAGTTGGGTCAGCGCCGCAACCGTGGCGGTGAGGTCGCCGCTGGCCTTAGGAGCGGCACTGGGACCGTTCACCTTCTTGTTGATGAATTCCGTCAGCGTGCCGGCGTATTCGGGGACGACGTCGATCTCCCCTTTGGTCAGGGCGGCGAGGTAGAGTTCGCGGTTGCCGACGGTCTGCACGCTGGACTGGTATCCGGCGGCCTTGAGCACAGCGGCGTAGATGCTGGCCAGGATCTTGTTCTCGTTGAAGTCGGCCTGGCCGACCTTGACGGCGCCATGGCCGCCGGAGAGTCCCTTGTCGAGCGAATTGGCCTTGACGAACCCGTCGGCGACGACCTTGGGGGTCTTGTGCTCGATGTCCGCCTGCTTGTTCAGGGCGACGAGCTTGTCGGTGGTGAGCACGTCGGCAACCTTGTCGAGTGCGCCGATCAGCGTGGCGTCGGCCTTGCCGGCGTTGATCGCCGGGATGACGTTGTCGACGGTCTGCAGCAACTTGTCGTCGGTGAGCACGACCAACTGGTTGCCGGTGGCAGCCTTGCAGCCGCTGCCCGCCGCGGTTGTCGAGGAGCCGCTCTTGCCGCAGCCGGACAGGGAAACCGCGAGGACCGCGGCGACGACGAGGACGTTGGATGAGCGCATGGCGGCCGCCTTCTGTGTCCCGCCGCAAGCTGTCGCCCCGGCGCGTGTCTGGCGGGCCCGCTGCCCGCGGCCAACAGCCAAACACTTGTCAGATATCGGCGCAAGCCACGATCAGGCAACGGTGGCGGGCTCCGGGGCGTCTGCCGCCTCGACCGGCGCGGCCCGGCCGCCGCGCTGCCGGTCCACTTTGGGGGTGACGAGTCGCTGCACCACGGCCAGCAACAGCTCGACCAGCAGGGCCAGCGCGGCGACCAGCAGACCGCCGGCGTAGATCTTGGCCCGGTTCTGGTTGCCGAAGCCGTCGTTGATGATGGCGCCGAGCCCGCCGCCGCCGACCAGGGCAGCCAGCGTGGCGGTCGCCACGACCTGCACCGCCGCCGTGCGGAAGCCGGCCGCGATCAGCGGCAGGGCGAGCGGCAACTCGACCCGGCCGAGCAGCCCCAGGGGGGAGAACCCCATGCCGCGGGCGGCCTCCTTGACCTCCGGGTCGACATCGCGCATCCCGACGTAGGTGTTGGTCAGCAGCGGCGGCACGGCGAACACCGCCAGCGCGATGATCGTGGCCCGGTTGCCGAAGCCGATGGCGCCGACCGAGGCGAACACCGTCAGCAGCGCCAGGGTGGGAATGGCCCGGGATACGTTGGACGTGAGGACCGTCAGCGTGCCGCCGCGGCCGGTGTGGCCCAGCCACAGGCCGACCGGCAGGGCGATCAGGCAGCCGAGGGCCACCGCCGCCAGGGTGATCTCGACGTGCTCGATCGTGCGATGCGTGATGCCGTCCACGCCGGCATAGTTGACCGGGTCGTTGAGATAGCGGACAACCTCGTCGACGACGCTCACGACCGGCCTCTCGACCCTCTCGACCAAGGCGACAGCACGGCGGTGACGCCGTAGAGCAGCCCGTCGGAGAGCAGGGCCAGCAGCACGCACAGCAGCGCGCCGGTGGCGATCTCGGCATGGTAGAAGTTGTTGTTGAAGCCCTCGGTCAGCAACTGTCCCAACCCGCCATGCCCGATGATCACACCCACCGTGACGAGCGCGATCGTCGACACGGTGGCCACCCGGATCCCGGCCATGATGGCGGGCAGCGCGATAGGCAACTCGATCTGGAAGAACATCCGGACCGGGCCGTAGCCCATGCCGCGGGCGGCCTCCCGGACCTCGGCCGGCACCCCTTTGAGGCCGACCAGGGTGTTGCGGACCAGGATCAGCAGGGCGTAGAGCACCAGCCCGACCAGGACCGTACGGGCCTTGGTGTAGCCGGTGAACGGCGCCATGGCCGCGAACAACGCGAACGACGGCAGGGTGTAGAACACGCCGCTGATCCCGAGAATCGGCCCGGCCAGCAGCGGGACGCCGCGAGCGAGCAGCGCCAGCGGGACGGCGATCAGCAGTGCGATGGCGATCGCCAGGACAGTCAGCGTAACGTGCTCGCGGAGATAGCCCAGGATCGTCTCGGAGTTGTCCCGCAGGTAGCTCCAGCTGAACCACGGGTTGGCCGGAGCGACCTGCAGGAGAGCAGGGATCTCAGGAGAGGACACGGGTGGACGCTACCGCGCAACCGGCGATCAGGCTCGACGGTGTCGGCAAGGTCTATCCCGACGGCACGACGGCCGTCGAGAAGTTGGACCTCGACGTGCCCGATGGCGAGCTCGTCGTCTTCGTCGGCCCCTCGGGTTGCGGCAAGTCGACGACCCTGAAGATGATCAACCGGCTGATCGAGCCGTCCTACGGCCGGATCTTCCTCGCCGGCGACGACGTCACCCAGGTCAACCCGGTCCAGCTGCGCCGGCGGATCGGCTACGTCATCCAGCACGTCGGCCTCTTCCCGCACCAGACGGTCGGCGCCAACGTCGCCACCGTCCCCAAGCTGCTCGGCTGGGACGCCGGCCGCCGGTCGGCGCGGGTCGACGAGTTGCTCAACCTGGTCGGGCTCGACCCGGCCGTCTACCGCGGGCGCTATCCCCATCAGCTCTCCGGCGGCCAGCGGCAGCGGGTCGGGGTCGCCCGGGCGCTGGCCGCCGACCCCGTCGTGCTGCTGATGGACGAGCCGTTCTCCGCCATCGACCCGATCGCCCGGGACCGCCTGCAGGTGGAGTTCCTGCGGCTGCAGCGCGACGTACGCAAGACCATCGTGTTCGTCACGCACGACATCGAGGAGGCCGTCCGGCTCGGCGACCGGATCGCCGTCTTCAGCCAGGGTGGCAAGCTGCAGCAGTACGCCGACCCGGCAACCCTGCTGGGCGCACCCGCCACCGAGTTCGTCGCCGACTTCGTCGGGGCCGACCGCGGGCTCAAGCGGCTGGCCGTGACGCCCATCGGCCCGGACGACCTGGAGCACCCGCCGATCGTGCACGTCAACGACGCCACGTCCGAGGCCGCGGCGGCCATGGAGCGCGCCGGGGCGCGGTGGGCGGTCGTCCTTGACGACCACGACCAGCTGCACGGCTGGATCGCCCGCGAGCAGGCGGTCGGCGGTGGGCGGGTGTTCGACCGCGGCCGCCGGATGGCAGCCTGGGTGCCGGCCGGTGCCTCGTTGAAGCAGGCCTTCTCGGTGATGCTGCAGCAGGACGCCGGATGGGTCGCGGTGGAAGACGGCTCGCGGTTTTGCGGCGTGCTCACCCCGGAGTCGCTCCACGCCGCACTGCGGCGGTCGGTCGAGTCGGCCGACCCCGAGGTCGCCGGCGCCGTCTGAGCAGGTGAGTATGAAGATCGCCTTCACCGTCGTCGAGGCCGGCACCGGACAGTCGCACGACATCGTCCTCACCGCCGGCGGCAGCTGCACCGTCGGCGAGGTGACTGATGCGGTACGCGCAGCGCTGCGGCCCGAGCCGGCCGAGGCGCTGGCACCGGTGCTCGCCCTGCGGGACGCCACCGTTGTGCCGGCACCGCGGCGGGAGCCGACCGACGACGTCGATGCGCGGCTCTACCTCGGCAACAGGCCGATCGATGTGACGCGGCCGCTGGGCGACAGCCCGATCACCGATGGCTGCGTGCTGACCTTGGGCGCTGCCGGTGCCGGATCGCCCGGCGAACCCGGCGGGGCGGTGGAGCTCCGGGTCTTCGGCGGGCCGGCAGCGGGCGCGGTGCACCGCCTCGGCATGGGCGAGCGCACCGTCGGGCGGTCGCCGCTCGACGGGGTCACGGTCGCCGATCGGCGGCTCGGCGCCGAGCACCTCAAGCTGGTCGCGCGGCACGACGGGGTGCACGTCACGCCGTTGCCCGGCAACACGGTGCTGATGGAAGGCACGGAGGTGGGCGCAGCCGGCGCCGCCTGGCGGCCCGGCGACCTGCTGGCGGCAGGAGACACGTTGTTCGCCCTCGGCGTGCCGGCGCCGCCGGACGCCGTACTCACGCCGACCGATGACGGCGGCCTGGCCTACAACCGCCCCCCGCGCCTCGCGCCCTACCGGCCGGTGCCGAGCCTGCAGATCCCTGAGCCGCCCCGGCCGGCCGAGGGCGTGCACTTCCCGCTGGCCGCGATCCTGCTCCCGCTGGTGCTGGGTGCCGCGTTGTTCGCGGTGAGCTTCCGCAGCGGCGGGGGCGCCAATCCGACCTTCCTGCTCTTCATGCTGCTCTCACCGATGATGTTGATCGGCAACCTGGTGAGCGACCGGCGGGCCGGCCGCAAGCGCGGGCGAGCGGCCGGCAAGGACTACGCCGAGGCCGTCGCCGCGTTCGAGGCCGACCTCATCACCGCGACCCGCGACGACGAGATGTTCCGGCGCCACCAGAGCCCCGATCCGGCCGAGCTGCTGCTGACCGCCGTCGGGCCACGGCGCCGGCTGTGGGAACGCCGCTTTTCCGACGGTGACGCGCTGCGGCTGCGGCTCGGCGTCCGCGACCTGCCGGCGGCCGTCGACCTCGTCGGCGAGACGGCGGGGCTGCAACCACCGACGGCGCGCTGGGTGCCGGTGACCGTGCCGCTGCGCGACGTCGGCGTGCTCGGAGTGGCGGGGCCGCAGGAATCCCGGCGGGCGCTGGCCAGGTGGCTCGTCCTGCAGGCTGCCGTACTCCACAGCCCGCGCGACCTGAGTCTGGTGGTGCTCGGCGGCGACGCGTGGCAGTGGGTCCGCTGGCTGCCGCACGTGCGCCCGCAGCACGGCCAGGACGCGGGCGCCCTGGTCGGCAACGACCTGGAGACGGCGGCCCGGCGCACCGCCGAGCTCGCCGGGCTGGTCGCCGCCCGTCGAGAGGCCTCCGGCGACGGATTCGGCCAGGCCACGCCCACCTTCCCGCCGGTCCTGGTCGTGCTGGACGGCGCCCGGCCGCTGCGCCGGCTTCCCGGCATGCCGGCAGTCCTGCGCGAGGGCCCGCAAGTGGGCGTCTACGCGATCTGTCTCGACGACGACGGATCACTGCTGCCGGAGGAGTGCCGGGCGGTCGTCGCGATCGACACCGACCATCCGGGCCGGCTGCACCTGGCCACGACCGGGGCCATGGAACGCCGGGACGTCCTGGCCGACCTCGTCTCACCCGGCTACGCCCTGCGGATCGCGCGGGCCCTCGCACCGGTCCGTGACGTGAGCCGCGACGAGGAGGGTGGCGCGCTGCCGGTGAGCGTGCGCCTGCTCGAGCAACTGGGTTTGGACCCGCCAGGTGCGGAGCAGATCGCCGACGGCTGGCGGATCGCCGGGACCAGTACGACTGCCCTGGTCGGGATCAGCGCGGACGGTCCGTTCGCGCTCGACGTCCGGCTGGACGGCCCGCACGGTCTGGTCGCGGGAACCACCGGAGCCGGAAAGTCGGAGCTGCTGCAGACCCTGATCGCCTCGCTGGCCGTGGCCAACCGGCCGGACGCGTTCACCTTCGTCCTGGTCGACTACAAGGGCGGCGCGGCGTTCAAGGACTGTGCCGGGCTGCCGCACACCGTCGGGATGGTGACCGACCTCGACGGGCATCTGACCGCCCGCGCACTGGAATCGCTGGCGGCGGAGCTGCGCCGGCGCGAGCACCTGCTGGCCGCGGCGGACGCCAAGGACATCGAGGACTACCTCGCGGCGATCGCCCCGGGCGATCCGCCGATGCCACGGCTGATGATCGTCATCGACGAGTTCGCCTCCCTGGTGCTGGAGTTGCCCGACTTCGTGGCGGGTTTGGTCGACATCGCCCGGCGCGGCCGTTCACTCGGCGTCCACCTGATCCTGGCCACCCAGCGGCCCGCCGGGGTGGTCTCGGCCGACATCGCGGCCAACACCAACATGCGGATCGCGTTGCGTGTGGCCGACGAGTCGGAGAGCCGCGATGTCATCAACTCCCCGGAGGCCGGCCGGATCGCCAAGGGCACCCCCGGGCGGGCGTACGCCCGGCTGGGCCACTCCAACCTGGTCGCCTTCCAGTCGGCCCGGGTCGGCGGCCGGCCACCCGGTGCTGCTGGTACGGCCGTGCTCGTGCAGCCGAGCCCCTGGCAGGCAGCCGGTCGCCCCACCCGTGCTGCCACCGCGGCCGTCGACGACGCCGACGGCCGCACCGACCTGTCGGCGCTGGTCGCCGAGATCCAGGCGGCGACCGAACTGCTGGGCCTGCGCGCGCCACCCAGCCCGTGGCTGCCGCCCCTGCCGGACGCCGTGACGCTGGCGGACCTGCCGGACGGGGCCGGCGCCCCGGCCTACCCCGGCCAGGTCCCGCCCGTGCGGTATGCCCTGGCCGACGTGCCGGCCCGCCAGCAACGGCAGAACGTCGTGTGGGACCTGCAGACCGACGGGCACCTCATGGTGGTCGGTGCACCACGCACCGGCCGGTCGGCCCTGCTGCGCACCATCGCGGGCAGCATCGCCGAGACCACGTCGCCCGCTGACGTGCACCTGCATGCCATCGACTGCGGCAACAACGCTCTCCTCCCGCTGGTCGCCCTGCCGCACTGCGGCGCCGTGGTCAGCCGAGAGCAGACCGACCGGCTGGAGCGCCTGCTCGGCCTGCTCGGCCGGGAGATCACCCGACGGCAGGAACTGCTGGCCGAGCAGGGCTACGCCGACATCGCCGAGCAGCGAGCGCAGGCGCCGGCCGCGGCCAGGCTGCCCTACCTCGTCCTGCTGCTCGACCGCTGGGAGGGCTTCCAGGCAGCGTACGAAGAACGCGACAACGGCCGGCTGATCGATGCCGTGCACGGCCTGCTCGCCGAAGGGGCGGGGGTCGGCCTGCGATGCGTCATCAGTGCCGACCGCAGCGGTCTCGTCGGCCGCCTGTCGACGACGGTGGAGGACCGCATCCTGCTCCGGCTGGCCGATCCGGCCGACTACACCCTGGTCGGCGTCACGGCCAAAGATCTCCCGGCCGCCATGGGCCCCGGTCGCGGGTTCGCCACGCGCGACCGCTGCGAGGTCCAGGTGGCACTGCTGGCCGGCGATCCGGCCGGCACCGCCCAGGTCGCGGCCCTGCAGCGGATCGGGCGGGCGGCGGCAGCAGCCGCGGCTGTGCCGACCTCGCAGCGCCCGGCCCGGATCGATGCGCTGCCGACGACCGTGACGGCGGCGCAGGCCCGATCGCTGGACGATTCCACCCCGGTTCCGGCAGCCGCGCTGGTCGGGGTGGGTGGAGACGCCCTCGGCCCGCGCCATCTCGACGTCGGCGACCACGGCCCGGGAATCCTGGTGGCCGGGCCGGCGAAGTCCGGCCGCAGCACGACGCTGGTCACCATGCTCACGTCCCTACTCGGGCAGGGCTGGCAGGCGGTCATCCTGAGCCCGCGCCGCTCGCCGCTGCGTGGGCTGTCCGGCGCGGCCGGCGTGCGTGCCGTGCTGGACGGCGAGGCGTCGCCGGAGGACTTGCGCGAGGCGTGGGAGGCGGTGCCCTCCCCGCGGGTGCTGGTCGTCGACGACATCGAACTCTTCGCCCCCGGAAGCATGCTCGACGACGGCCTCGGCGAGATCCTGGTAGCCGCGCGCGACGGTGGAGGAGCCATTTTGGCGGCCGGCACCACGGAGGACCTGACCGCCGTCTATCGCGGGTTCGGCCTCGACATCCGCCGGTCGCGCAGCGGGGTGCTGCTCACCCCGACCGGCTACAGCGACGGCGACCTCTTCGGCCTGCGGCTGCCGCGCAGCACCGGCGGGCCGGCCCCCGCCGGACGGGGACTGCTGGTGCGAGCCGGTGCCGCCGAGGCCGTGCAGGTCGCCGTGAGCGCGGCGCCCGGATAAGCCCGGCTCAGGCGGCCGGCCGGACCTGGACGTCGACCGCGTCGTTGGCGGGATCCGGCATGTCGTGGACGTGCGCGGCTCGTACGGTCTCCTTGCCGACCGCTGCCGACTGCCCTGCGACCAGCCGGATCTCGGTGAGCCGACCCGGAGGCGGCCCGGCGACAACCTTGAGGACGGCAACCGGCCGACCGCCACTCGGGCGCACGTCGTCGAGAATGAACTCCAGGCCGGTGCCGGGAACCGATAGGGGCGGATTCGGCAGGTGTCGATCGACGTAGGTAAGTCGAACGGCCCCGGGCGAATGGTCGGCAACCACCGGCTGGCGTGCGGTGCTGCGGCGGGCAGCACCAGGCCGGCGAGCACAGCGGCGGCGCCCAGGAGCACGATCAGGCCGACCCCGATCAGCAGGCCCCATCCGGCGGGTCATCCGGGCTCACCGTCGCCTTCGAATGGCGTCGTCGTCCGCATCGTCGCCGGCGGCGGCCAGCGTCACGGAGCCGTTCGGGGCCGGGCGGACGGCGAGGACGTTCGGTGTCCGGCCGGCAACGGTCGTACTCTCGCCTGGACGCAACCGAAAGATCACCTACACGTCCTCCGTACTGTGGTAGGTGGTGCCCTGCAGCGCTGCCGGCGAGCGCCGGCCATGCGCGGAGCGCCCGCAGACACCTTGAAGGGCCCTTGCACGGGGAGTCGTCCGATGAGGACAGTCGGCCGTCCATGCGCATCAGATGAAGAGTTGCGGCGGAAGCCCGCAACGCATCAACCCGACAGACAAGCCCGAGATCACGCTCGACATGCGGCCGGCGGTCTGCGCGGCCTCGACCAGCCCTTGGTTGGCACCTCGATCCGGATGGCGTCGAAACCGCAGAAGCGTGTCAGCCATGGTCAGCCGGTCGCCCTCCTGTTGGCCGGCCGGCTGGTGGCCGACGTCGTGTCGTGCAGGCGCTGTCGGCGTTTGCCCCTGCCAGGTCTTGCTCGTCGTCGAGTCCCTGGACGCCGTCCAGGACGTGTTCCCCTTGGTCGGAATCGTCATGCCGGTGACCGCCTCCCCGCCGGGGCTCGTGCGGGCCGAGGCCAGCTGACTCTCCCCTGTCGATACTTCGGTGCGCCGCGCACTTTCGCTGTGTGCGAGGTTTGCGACCCCGCAGTCAGGCGCTAGGCTCCCGACCACTGATGAACGAATCGAGAACCGAAACGAGGGACTGCAAATGGCAGCAGTCGGTGCTGAGCTCGCGGACATGGTCAAGCTGAGCAAGGACTTCAAGACGAATGGCCAGGCCGCCGCCCACATCAAGAAGGTGATCGACGGCTCGCTCGGCTCCACCAACTGGACCGGGCCCGCGGCGGAGAAGTTCCGCTCGGAGTGGAACCAGTTCTCCCCCACCCTGATCAAGCTCCAGCACGCGCTCGAAGAGGCCAGCACGGCGGTCGGCAAGCGCCACGACGCCATCCACGCAGCCACCAGCTAGGAACCGGCGGTCGGGCGCCCGGTGCTCAAGACCAGGAGATGAGCCTCCGAGACCGGCCACATCTCGGTCTCGGCACCGGCGCCTGACAGCCCGATCGGGGTCGGACCGCACGACCCAGAGTCCGGGATCGCGGTTCGGACCGGCAAAGCGTTGTGCCGGGTCGAGAGCCAGATCAGGACTCACAGCCTCATCAGGACATCGACCCGGACCGTTTCGGGCCGAGCTGGGCATGATCCAGGCCTCGTTAGAGTCGGCCCAGAGCCTGACACCAATGAGGCCTGGATCTTGGACTGCCCCGCGCTAAATCAGCGCGTAGCGACATCGAAACGCTCCGGCGACTCAAGCGCCGGGGCGGTTCGTCATGTGCCTTCGTTTCTTCGCCGGCCGTGCCGGCGGCGTGCTGGGCTCAGCCGCCGTTGACCGTCTGGACCTCGTCGACGGCCACCGGCTTGGTCACGGTGAAAGTGATCGGCGTGGGAATGGCAACTGGTGCTCCGCCACCGACCGTGAAGCTTCCGCGCCAGGTGACGACCGCCTTGATCCATTTGGCACTGCCGGCCTTGGTGAAGGACGCGCCGCAGTCCGGCGAGGCAGCCTTCGGGTCGGACTTGCCCGGCACGTACGGTGTCCCCGGGCCGGAACACGGCACCGAGCCTTCGTCGGTCGACCAGACGACCGACTGCTTGGCGGTTATGGTGATCGCGCCGGTGGTCTGCTGCTGATCACCACGCTTGCCGTCCACCCACAGCCAGGTGGGCAGGTGCACGACGAGGCGTCGCGCCGCATCGGGGCTGGTGTGGATGTTGGGCTTGTCGAGGCCCATCTCCGCGAAAGCCGCCGCAGCGATCTGGGCCGGTGAAGGCGTTGCGTTCTTGACCCAGACTCCGTAGGTGATGCCGCAGGCTACATTGGCGTTCGTGCAGGCCGCCATCGGGTCGGCCATGCCGGCGGCCTTGTTGACCACCCACGCCTCGGAGCAGAACTGGTCCATGCTGCGCCCCTCTGCCGCCGTCTGGCCGGCGGGCGCTGTCGCGACGTGGTATCCCGTGGCGTCGGCGTGCGGGTCGACGAAGACGCAGGTGTAGGCGTGCGGGTCGTAAACGACCGGGGCCGCACCACCCCGGTTGCCGGGAATGACCGAGCCTGGAACGGCCACCGTGAACTTGGGGGGTGCGTTGCCTTCGGGGGCGGAGACGCCACCGGTGGCGCCGGGCGGGGGGTTGGTCTCCCCGGCAGCGCTTGCGGTGCCCACACCAAGCGTCAGCAACATCAGGGCAGCAACCGGGAATGAGCCAAGCAAGCCGCCAACGCGAGCCGACAGACGGCCCCCCCGCACACCTGACCCCATTGGGGATCCTCCTATGACCTCGAGAGGTCGACCTCGATGGGCCTTGACGCCTCAGCGTGCGTCACTCTAGCGAAAACCGGGGCATCCTGCATGGACCGATTTCGGTAGCTGTGACCGGCGGAACGTTACGGTCAGCAAACCCTGGCCGGGGTGACCGTGCCCCCGTCGACATGCCAGCCGTCCTTCATCAGCACGACGATCGTTTCCCATACAGCACTGAGCTGCGGCTGTGACGTGGTGCCGGTGAGCGGCCGGGGCTTGCCGGTCTTGACGTCGACAAGATCATCAGCCGGCACGGTCGTGCAGGCCGAAACCTTGGCGACCTGGTGGCCCTTGTCGAATCCCTTGGCGACGAGATGCGCGTGGGTGACGGCCTGGGGTTTGCTCATCCGAACGCCGTCGGCCCTGAACCGCTTGATCCGGGTGCGGATGTCGGCAAGCGCCGCGCCCTGTCCGTAGGTGGTGAGCCCCGGGTAGTTGACGTCGAGACTCTGCTCAGCCTTGTCGACGGAGTAGGCGAAGCCGAGGAACGCCTCCAGCGGGTCCTGGCGCGAAAAGGTCGGCTCGGGCGCGGCGGACTTCGCCGAGGGGATGACCAGCGGCTTCTCCTTCGGCTTCGCACAGCCGGCCGAAGCGAGCAGCACGACCGGGGCCAGGGCAAGGTAGGCAGCACGCATGGCTCGCCGGCGGATCGGACCTGCGCCTGCACGGCCCCCGAGACTGTGAATGGCGCCTGACCTCCATGACGAATGAACGTGACGATGTTGAGCCGGCCCAGAGTTTAGCCGAGCCGACAAGCCGGACATAGTTCCAGTGGGATAACCCAGTCGGAGACCCGGTGGCACAACCTGGCCACCCTGCCCGACCCCTCCGTCGCTGGATGCGGCAGATGCTGGCGGCCGCCGGGATCAGGCGTCCTGGACCTGCGCGACCCGCGGCCGCAGCAGCGCCTGGATCACCGCATCGCTCTCCGGGCTGACCTGGTCGATCCCGCCAGTCCGCTGCAGTGCATCCACCATGTCCTCGGCGACCGCCCGGGCCGCATCCGTGCCCCCTCGGGTTTGCTCGGCCCGCACCAGGTCCCGCCAGAGCACCTCAGCACTCTCGTCGACCCGCAGACCCAACCGGGCGGCGTTGGCCGCGCCTGCTACGTCGCCGCGGCCCAGAGCGGATGCGGCCAGCCGGTGCGCGGTGTCGACGATGAGCGGCGGAGCTTCGTATGGAAGGGCGGTCTCGGCCAGCCATCCATATCGGTTGGCCGGGGCGCCGTCCGCAACACAGCCGCGGACGAGCTCCAGCGCCCGGCGCAGATCGCCATCGTTGCCGCGGGTGGTCAGCGCCACGAATTGATGCCAGTCGAGGCGAATTTCCGGGGACAGCCGCAGCCAGCCCGCGTCGTCCTGGATCAACCGCGGCCGGCCTGCCCGGTCGGTGCCCAGCCAGGCTGCCAGTTGGTTGAGGGCAGCTTCCCGCTCGCCTGCTCTCGAGCCCCGGGGCCAGATGGCCGCGCTCAGCGCGGCCGGCGACACGCCGTCGCGATAGACCGCGAGATAGGCGGTCATCTCGACCAGCAGCGGGGTGGGGGCGACATCCTCGGCACCGCCGAAGATGTCCGGCGGACCGAGCAACCGGACGAGCCGCACCGGAGGGGCGTCCGGGTCGAGGCCGGCGGGGAATTCCGGCGCCAGCTGCCGGGGCGGCAGAACGGCACGCAGGTGCCGGTCGGCCGGAGCCGGGATGCTGACCGCGGGAGACTCGGAACGCCCGTCGGCCGGACTCACCGTCGTCGAGCCGAGCAGCTCGACGAGCGCGAGATAGGCGGGCTCACCGAGTTGGGCCGCCTGCACTTGCATACCCAGCGGGCCGGTGTCGAGAGTGCCTGCCTCGTCGATCGTGAAGGTCCACCGGGCATCCGGGACCGCACCGGCCACGAGGACGCCGATCCCGCGACGCTGCCCCGAGGACAGCGCACCGAGCCGCCGCAACGAATCCTGGTCAGGAACCTGGGCGAGCAAGACGTAGTCCGGAACCCGGTCGCCACGGTCACGTCCGGTCAACACCGACTCGATCCCCATCGGGCCCGGCAAGCCGGTCGAACCCGCGGCACGTGATTCGAGATCTGGCAGCACCTCGGCCACCTCGGCAACCCAGCGCACCCGGTCCGGCGCCAGCGCCACGAGCTCCGCGCCGAAGCCGACCAGGGTCAGCCGGACATCGTCGGACCAGGCGTTCGTCGCCAGCTCAGCCGCGGCCGCGGCCAGTAGGGCGCGGCAGCGGGGAGCGGGCCCGTCGACGCTGATGATGCCGTCAGCCGCTTCGAGGTCGACGAGCAGCGGCCCGCCGTCGTCGATGCCGACGCTGACCAGCCCCGGCAGCGGCGCCGGGACACCGTCGGTCGCGAGGAGTCCCGCCTCGCGCGCCACCGACCACACTCGCCCACCGTCTTCGACCGCGAAGGGCGCGGGCGCGTCCAGCCGGGCGACCGAGAGCAGCAGGTCGAGCCGGTAGTCGCCGAGCCGCGCCAGGTAGACATCCGGTACGGTCGCCGCACCGCCCACAGCCAGGCTGCGCAGCGCAAGGTCGAGGAATTGCGCGCCGTCGGCATCGGCCCTCGAACGCAGGGCCGCCTCCAGAGCCGCGGCAGTCGGAGTCGGGCGCGCAAGTGCTTCGCCGCTCTGCCGGCGTCGGCTCTGGCGCTTGCGCATGCCGAGCAGCGCCTCGAGAACGCCGACCGCGAGCAACTCGGCACCGAACAGGCCCCAGAGCGCGGCCGCCGGCCACTGAGCCGGGGCAGCAGCCCGGCCGGTCGCCGGCGACCGCACGGGCTGCTGCGTGGCCGGCCCGATCCCCGCCAGGCGGGGCCGGGCCGGCTCGGCGCCGTCCGGCCGGGTCCCATTCGCTCGCGCACCAGCCGGATCGGCCTCCGTCGGGTGCACCCCGTTGCGTTGCGTCCCGGCCGGCGGCGAGCCGGGAACGGCGCGCGCAGTGCCGCCGGCCCGCTCGCCCCCGAGCGAGTGGTCGGAGCCGGAGGCGCCGGGCAACGTCACGCCGGGGGCACCGGCGCTCACGGGGGCATCCGCCGAGCCGGCACCGGACGCGCCGAGCGTCCCCGGCGCGGTCGGCGTCGCCGGCGGCGCCACCGGAGCAGCCGGCGACAGGCCGACCGCATCGGCCGGCATGAGGAGTTGCCAGCCGGGCTGGATCAGGCTGGCATGCGTGAGCTTCCGGCCATCGGGCTGCACCCGGCCCTCATTGAGGGCGAAGATCTCCTTGTAGCGCAGGCCGTCGCCGAGATGCCGCTCGGCGATGTCCCACAGGTTGTCGTGGTAGCGGCCCTTGGGCGGCATCACGACGCACATCAACGGGCCGTGGGCCCGCGCTCCCGCCGGCGGAATCGACGGCAGCAGTCGCTGCTGCGCGCCGTCCGGGACACTCTGCGCCGGGACCGAAGTGGCAAGTTGCGGAGCCGCGGCCCGCATGCTGGCGACGGCCGTCGGTCGCGGCGGGCTGTGGGAGCGCGATGTCGCGGACACTGCCGCCGAAGCGGTGGTCAGCAGCAGCACGGCCGCGACGAGTCGGCGGGCAAGGTCCTGACTGAACCCGGCCATCGGAATCCGGCGGGACAGGCCCACCCCCCGCCGGCCGGCGCGCCACTCGACCAAGAGGCAGACCACCAGGTGCAGCCAGGCCAGCCAGACCAGGCAGGCGATCGTTTTGAGGATGACATCCGTCGTCAGGGGGGCCGTGAGCACGTCCTGCGTCGGCACGCTGCGCGGCAACGGCCAGCCGAACAGCACGACCAGCGCCAGCGGGATGCCCACGACGATGACCGCCATCAGCAGCAGTGCCAGCAGGCCCACGCCGATCTCCCGGCGTCGCCTCGACCGGACCTTGTCCAGGTCGAAGGCCTGCCGGCTTGACCGCTCGCTGAGTTGGGCCATCGGTTTGCCCGTCACTTCGTCAGTGGTATGGCAGTTGCCGTAGCGGAATAAGTGGTGGGAATCATCCCGGTCAGGACGATAGGAGCATAGGCCACGTGTACGGTCACGGTCACCCTCTCGCCACCGCCATGCGCGACGATCGCCGGGTCGTAGGTCACGCCAGAGTCGGTCCCGCGTACCTGATTGAAGTATCGGTCGACCGCGGCCTTCGCCGCCTGGTCGTCGATCTGGCGCACGCCCTTGTCACGTAGCGCCGCGAGGTCGATCTGGTTGGCACCCGCGCGGGCCGCCTGCTCTGCCAGGTCGGCGGCCCGCTGGCGGGCCACCAGCCCGCCGCTGCCGTCCACGACCAGGCCGGCAATGAGCAGGAACGGAACGGCGAGCACGGCGACGTAGACCGACAGCGATCCGCGGTCGGCCATCCGCCGTCGGATGCCGTTCACCGGTTGACGTACTGGTCCACGGGCGAGACGACGCTCGCCGTGACCGTCCGGAAGGTCATGGGCAGGCCGAGGCCGGACAGGTCGACCCGGCACGTCACGGTGGCGGTGATCGACTGCCCGGCGGCCGGCTGCCCGTCCAGCTTGACCGTCGGGCCGCCGTCGCAGCTGTGGTCTGCGTTGGTCAGGGCCGCATTGGCAGCCGCCGTGGCATCGGCCTGGGAGTCCCCGCGGCTGATCGTCGCCGCCCGGGCGGCGTCCCGCGCGGCCCCCTCGACCTGGCTGTGCGCGGAGGCAACCCGGCCGCCCATGGCGGTCAGGCCCAGCATCAGCAGAATCACCGGGGCGATGATCGTCGCCTCCAGCGTGATCGACCCGCGGTCGCCCCGCCCGCTGGTCGTCATGAGCCCGCTGTCGTCACGGGCGCGGTGGTCGTCATGCTCCGGGCGGGGGGACGAACTGTTCGATTGCGCCGCCCGCGGTGACGTGGATGGGCAACTGCATGCCGGGCAGCAGCGTGATGCTCGTGGCGTCGAGCCGCATCGTCACCGTCGTCGCATCGCGGCCGGGTGTGATGCTCACACCACCCGCTGTCACGTTCGGACCGCCCAGATTGGCGAAAACGTCCTGGGCGGCCTTGACCCCGTCGCCGTCGGTCGCCTGATAGGCCCGCGCGGCGCGCGCGCCGGCCTCCACAGCGGACTGGGCGACGTTCTTGGCGTGATACCACAGCGCGAACTGGACGCTGATGAACGTGAGTGCGATGACCGCCGGGCCCAGGATCGCAAGCTCTAGGCTGGACGCGCCCAGATCAGGGTGAGTGCCCCGCCACCTGAGACCCGGCATCGGGTCACTTGATCAATTGGGCATGGTTGCTGACAGCCGTGCCGATCACCAGGGCGATGCCCGTGGCAACCCCGACGATGATCGCCGTGATGACGGCCCACTCGATCGCGGAGGCACCGCGGTCACGGTCCCCGACCGCGCCGGTCCGCTCATATAGCACGTGTACGAGAAGCCGCAGATAGGACAAGTGCGCTGATAACATCGGTAAGCCTTTCTTCTCGCACAAGAGGCTCAGGCGGCCAGCATAGCCCACGTCCGGCGGGCATCGGCCGGGCTCAGGAGCTGAAGATTCGGACCGCCGCAGGGTAGGCCAGGAACAGCAGAAAGGCCGTACACAGGAGCAGTTGTGCCACGAGCATCGTCTCCGAGCGTTCTCCCGCGTCACCTTCGGCCTCGCTGAGTTCCCGGCTGCGCATCGAGGCGGCCCGGGCCGAGAGCGACTCGCGCACCTTGGCGCCGTCGTCGGCCACCAGGATCAGTGCAGCGGAGAGGTCGATGAGCTCGACCATGCCGATCTTGTTGCCGAGCTGCCCCAGCGCCGCCCAGGGGGTCATGCCCTGGAGCCGCGCGAACGACAACGTCTCGCGGATGCGGTCGATCGCTGCGCCGGAGCCGATCTGCGCCGCCGAGGTCAGCGCCTCCGGCACGCCCCGCCCACCGGAGAGATTCATCGAGACGAGGTCGAGGAACGACCCGACCGCGTGCCGGAAGTCCTTACGCATCGCGCCGGCGTCCGACTTCAGCGTCAGGTCGGGGAGGAAGAAGAAGAAGGCGGCCAGCGCGAAGGCGGCAACCAGCGGGATCGCGGCCGGAACGTGCAGTCCGGCCACGAGCAGGATGGTCGATGCGGCCGGGATCAGCACGAACCCCACACCGGCCAGCACCACCTTGGTGGCCAGATGCGCTTCGATGGACTTGTCGACCATCGCGAGGTCCTCCCGCACCCGGATCAGCCGCCACCCCCGCTCGGCGGCCAACTGGACCAGCTGCCGGCCGAGCCGGGCGGAGAATCCGGTGGGCGGCTTCGCTCCCTGCCTCAGCGCGAATCCGGGATCGGCGGTCTCGCGGGCCGCGTCCAGCATCTGCAGGGTGGTGGCCAGGTCGCGGCGGCGCGGCCGCAGCGCCACCGTCAACAGCAGCACGCCGAGCCCGGCGAGCGCGCCGGCAACCAGCGCCCACGTCATGCGGCCCACGTCATGCGTCGAAGGTCATACGTCGAGGGCCTGGTCCGGCCGGCCGGCCCCGAGCAGGAACCGGCCGGTGGTGGTGAACGTGGACAACTTCCGCAGCCAGAGGAACCCGGCGCCGTAGATCGCGATCACGATGGTCAGCACCGCCTGCCCGAGCGGGCCGTCGTAAACGTCGACAAACTTGTGGTTGAGCACCGTCATCAGGATCGACACGCCGAGGCTCACCCCCACGACGATGCGCACGCTGCGCCTGGTCGAGCGCCGCGCCGCCGCCACCCGCCGCCGCATGTCGAGCTCGGCCCGCGCCGACCTGGCCAGCGCGCCGAGCAGGTCACGCAGCCCCGGACCGCGCAGCCGGGAGTTCAGGATCAGCGCGGCGACCACCAGGTCGGCGCTCGGGTCGGCGAGGTCGTCGGCAAACCGGTGCAGCGCCAGCGGCAACGGCTGCCGGGTGCGCAGCCGGTCGACCAGCAGTCCCAGCGGCCGGCTCAGGGCGGGCCCGGCCGCGGTCAACGACGCAGGGATGGCCTGCTCGAGGCCGACAGCACCGGAGATGGTGTCGCGCAGCGATTCACACCAGCTGGCCAGCGCCTCGACCCGGTCGATCTCGCCGCTGGTCGTCCGACGGCCGAGGTCCGGCCCGAAGAAGTACACCAGCACGGCCGAGCCGACGGCGGCGACCGGCCACCTGGTCGCGACCAAGGTCACCAAGGCGACGATGGCAGCCAGACCCAGCTTCAGCTGCCGCGCGTTGCCCGCCGCGTCGGCCTTGGGGCTCGCCTGCTTGGGCACCGTGCCGCGGATGGCGACCAGCAAGAGGACCAGACCGCCACCGAACACGGCTCCGGCCAGCAGCCCGTACAGCAGGGGGAGGCTCATCAGCCGGACCAGCGACCGTAGGCGGTCGGGACGTAACCCACCCGCATCAGTTCGTCGAGGCAGGCGATCGGCGCGTTGGGCACGGCCCGGCCGTCGTTGCCCGGTGCCCACACCTCGCTGGAGAGCACCCGCCCGTCGACGCCGTTGATCTCCCGGACGCTGGAGATGTAGCGCTGCAGCCGGCCGCCGCGGCCGTACTGGTTGTCGCGCCGGACGAACACCACGAAGTTGATGGCACCGGCTATCAGCATCATCGTGGCCTCCTGCGGCAGCCGCTCGACCGCCTGGATCGCATAGGTAGCGATGCGGTTGAAAACCTCCTGCGAGCTGTTGGCGTGGATGGTCGACAGCGACCCGTCGTTGCCCTGGCTCATCGCGTTGAGCATGGTGACGATCTCGTCACCGAGCACCTCTCCGACGATGACGCGGCTCGGATTCATCCGCAGGCTGCGACGCACCAGCTCGGCCATCGAGATCGCGCCAAGGCCCTCGGAGTTGGGCAGCCGCTCCTCGAGCCCGACGACGTTGGGGTGCAGCTCCTTCCACTCGCCCAGGCCGAGCTCGAGCGCGCGTTCGACGGTGATGAGGCGCTCGTCGGCCGGGATCTCGTTGGCCAGCGCGCGCAGCAGGGTCGTCTTACCCGCGTTGGTGGCGCCGGCGATCATGACGTTCTTGCGAGCCGCCACGCAGGCTCCGAGGAAGGCGGCCAGCCCTTCGTCGAGGGTGCCGTTGCCGATCAGGTCGGACAGGAAGACCTTGGACAGCCGGTTACGCCGGATCGACACCGCCGGGCGCTGGGTCACCTCCATCACCGCGGACAACCGTGATCCGTCGGGCAGCCGGATGTCCAGCATGGGGTTGGCGGTGTCGAACGGCCGCGACGACAGCCCGGAGTAGGCACCCAGGGTCTGCACGAGCTCCACCAGTTCGTCGTCGGTCTCGGCAACCGGATCGGCGACGATCTCGCGGCCGTCGGCATAGCCCACGAACACCTGATCGCACCCGTTGATGTCGATGTTCTCGATGTCCTCGTCGTCGAGCAGCGGCTGCAGCCGGCCCACGCCGTAGAGGGCCGCGTGGACCGCGGCGGCGGTGAGCTCCTCCTCCTCGGCATCGGGCGGCGTGCGTCCCTGCTCCAGCTCCACCCGCATGTGCTGCTCGAGGGCCCGCGCGATCAGCGACCGGGCATACATCCGCTCGTCCTCGGGGGACAGCGTCAGGCCGACCGAGACGTCCTCGCGCCGGCGATTGGCGATCGCATCGGCCACCTCGGCGCGCAGCCGGCGGACGAGGACATGGTCGACGCTCAAGGCGAGACTCCCACCGGACCGCGATTGTCGAGGGAGGTGGTCAGCACGGTCGCCACCTCGCGGGCCAAGCGTACGAGCATGGTCCTGCTCAGCCGACCGCCCCACTCGCCGCGCAGCATCGCCGCCGCACCGTCGTCGCGGGCAATGCGGCCCAGCACCCGGACCGGCACCTGGCTGGCAGCCAGCACTGCCTCGATCTGCCGGGTGGTTTCGGCGTCCTTGGGATCGGCGACAGCCAGCACCCCGACCGGTACGCCGTCATAGCCGGCCGTGCCGAGCTGCTGGCACAGCGAGATGGCCCGGGCCCGCAGGTGTGCCACGGCGTCGACTTCCGGCCGGGTTACGAGCACCGTGAGCGCGGAGCCGCGGAGCACCTCCATCGCCGGCGTCCCGGGATACAGCCGGCCGCAGTCGGCCAGCACGTCGAGGCCGGGCACGCCGGCGAGCACGCCGGCGAGCGGCCGCCACAGGGCGCCGAGCCCACCTGCCTGCTCGGGGGCGGCGAGCCCGACGAGCACCTCGAGGCCGCCGTCGAGCACCTGCACGTGCTGCCACAGCGCCTCGGTCGTCAGCGAGCGGCGGGCCGCGACCGCCAGCGAGATGAGCCCGCGCTCGGGCGACAGCATGGTCTGGCGCGGGCCGCGCAGCCGCAACACGATGTCACCACCGGAGGGGTCCAGCTCCGCGAGCAGCGCCCGGCGCGGCCACACGGCCGCCAGCGAGAGCGCCGTGGTGGTCACTCCCGGCGAGCCCTTGTCCGCTGCGAAAGCGATCAGGGCCACCGGTCAGCCACCCTGGTGCAGCTTGACCACCGCGACGGACTGCAGGCTCGCCCACCGGGTGAAATCCGTCTCCCGGCTCTCGGGAATGTTGAGCGTGATCAGGACGGTCCCGTCGGGGCGCACGTTGGACACCGCGACCACGGTCGCGGCATTCACGACGATGCCGGTCTGCGGGGTCTGCGGGGCGTCCGTCCGGTTCAGTCCCTCGTGCGGCGTCCACGTGACGCGTACGTGGTCGCCGGGGACGAGGTGCGGCAGGCTGCCCGCCTTCAGCGACGCACCGGCCAGGACGAAGCCGTCGCGGGGCAACGGGTCGTTGCCCACCAGATCGACGTGCATCAGGGTGCCGTTCTTGATGTCGGCCGAGGCGGTCTTGCCGACCAGCTCCCCCACATGCGACCAGGTGATCACCGGCACGTCGCCAGGGGCGACCTGGACCTGCTTGAAGTCGGCCAGCTTGAACACCTGGCCCTGCTGGACGTCCTGGGTCGCCAGGACGACGCTCTGCTTCGCGCCGCTGCGCAGCACCAGCGCAGCACTGATGAGAGCGCCTCCCAGGATGAGCACGACGGCCAGGACCGCCAGACCTGGCCGGCGTTGCCTGGCCGCGACGGGCAGCCGCTCACCTCCCCAGGCGGGCGCCGCACGGCCCTGCGGCATGTCGGTGCTGGTCGCCATAACCGCCTCGCTCACCCGGGTCGGACATCGGCGGGCATCCGCCGTGCGGGCATCATACGTGGCCGGCCAAGCCCTCGGCGGGGCCGCAAAACGGCAGCCGATCGGCCGTCGTCATATCGTGAGGTTGTCGTCACTCTCCGGCGGGTCGGGGGTACGGCACGCCTGCTCCAACCACAGCGCGACCGCAACCAGCACCAGCGCGACGAGCAGGCCGACGGCACTGACCTGGGCGTCGCGGCCGGCAGCGGCCAGCCGGTCGCGGGCCAGAAAGGTGAACACGAAGGCACCGCCCCAGAGTCCGGCCAGCAGGGCGCCGACCACGGCGCTGGCCTTGGCCAGGGCCACCAACCTCGCGACCGCCAGGGGTTCGACCGGCTTGCTCCCCGGGCGTTGCTCGATCCGCGACCGGGTGGTCCGGGCCATCCCGCCTTCGAGCACCGCCAGCCCGGCGAGGGCGACCGACGGAGTCCACGGCAGCGCGGGGAACGATCCGTAGTAGCCGCGGATCACGAGATAACTCAGCAGGCCGCTTGCGGCAGCGGTCGCCAGCAGGTCGCGGGTGCGGGTGGGCCGCAGCGGCGTCATCGCAGCGCCAGGTCGTCGCGACGGCGTACCCCGGTGGTGTCGAGCGCCGCCACCAGGTCGCGGACGGCGCCATGGCCCGGCAGCACCGCCGCCGGCTCGACGTCGAGCCACGGCATCAGGACGAACGCGCGCTCGTGGGCCCGCGGGTGCGGCAAGGTCAGGTCGGGATCGGCGCTGCGCACGCCGTCGGCGGTGATCAGGTCCACGTCGAGGGTCCTCGGCGCCCAGCGCGCGGGCCGCTCCCGCCCGGCTGCCTCCTCGATCGCCCGGGCCCGTTCGAGCCAGGGACGCGGGCCGAACCCGGAGTCGGCGATCAGCACGGCGTTCAGGTAGTCCTCCTGGGGCCGGCCGGCGAATTCCTCGGTGCCGTGCGGCTGCGTCTCGTACACCGGCGAGACGGCGACGAGCCAGGGCCGCAGGGCGTCGACCGCCGACTGCAGGTGAGCCTGCCGGACACCGATGTTGGAGCCCACGGACAGCACCACACGCGTCACGACCGGCAGCGTAGGACGGTCACCGACACATCGGTGAATGTCAGCGGGATGGGCGCCTGCGGCTTGTGTACGGTCACCTCGACGGTGCGGACCCGGGAGTCGGCCAGGCACAGCTCGGCCAGGCGCTGGGCAAGCGTCTCGATCAGCTGCACCGGCTCCCCGGAGACCACGTCCGACAGCGCCTGCGCCAGATCGCCGTAGTGGACGGTGTCCCTGACGTCGTCGCTGCGCGCGGCCGGTGCCAGGTCGAGGCACAGGTCGACGTCGACGACGAAGTCCTGGCCCCGCGCACGTTCGACGGCGTACACCCCGTGGCGACCGTGCACGGTGAGCCCGCGCAGGCTGATCCGATCGCTCATCTGGCCCGCTCGACCGCGGCCACGGCCTCGGCCGCGTCGACGTTGCGGCGCACCTGGTGCACCCGGACCCCCCAGGCACCGGCCAGCGCGGCGATCACGGTCGTCGCCACCGCGGCGTCCTCGCGCCGGTCGATCGGCCGGGAGGTGCCGTCGGGACCGGCCAGCAGGGTGCCGAGAAAGGACTTGCGCGAGGCGCCGACGAGCACCGGTGGACCGATCGCGATCAGCCGGTCGAGGTGCGCGAGCAGCGTCCAGTTGTGGGCGGCGGTCTTGGCGAAACCGAGCCCCGGATCGATCACCAGGGACTCCATCGGCACGCCGGCGGCCACCGCCACGGTGACCCGGTCGGTGAGCTCGCCGGCCACATCGGCGACCACGTCGTCGTAGCAAGCGAGTCGCCGCATGTCGCGGCTGTGTCCGCGCCAGTGCATGAGCACCCAGGGCACCCCGGCGGCAGCGACGACCCCGGCCATCGCCGGGTCGGCCAGCCCGCCGCTCACATCGTTGACCAGCACTGCCCCGGCCGCCAGGGCCGCCTCGGCCACGCTGGCCCGGGTGGTGTCAATGCTGACGGCGATCCCCGAGTCGGCGAGGCCGCGTACGACCGGCAGGACCCGCCGGGACTCCTCGGCCGCATCGACCCTGGTCGCACCGGGCCGGGTCGACTCACCGCCCACGTCGACCAGGTCCGCCCCTTCGGCCGCCATCCGGCGGCCGTGGTCGAGGGCATCACCCAGGCTGGAGTAGCGCCCTCCGTCGGAGAAGGAGTCGGGCGTGACATTGAGGATCCCGAGCACGGCACAACGCTCGGGCCGGGGCAGCGTGCGTGCCGGCCTGGCTACGGCCTCGTGCTGACCGGCGCCCGTCACCGGCCGTAGATGAGGCTCATCGCCTCGGCCCGGGTCGACGGCGAGGTCTGCAGTGCGCCGCGCACCGCCGAGGTGATCGTGCGGGATCCCGGCTTGCGCACCCCGCGCATCGACATGCACAGGTGCTCGCACTCGATGACGACGATGACGCCCAACGGCTTGATCCCGTCGACCAGCGCCTCCGCGATCTGCGTGGTCATGCGCTCCTGCACCTGCGGGCGCTTGGCGTAGACGTCGACCAGCCGGGCGAGCTTGGACAGCCCGGTGATCTGTCCCCGGCGGTTGGGGATGTAGCCGATGTGGGCGACGCCGTGGAACGGCAGCAGATGATGCTCGCAGAAGCTGGAGACCCCGATGCCGGTGACGATGACCATCTCCTCGTGGCCCTCGTCGAAGACGCTGGCCAGCACCTCGCCCGGGTCGGCTTGCAATCCGGCGAATGTCTCCCGGTATGCCCGCGCCACCCGGGCGGGCGTGCGGCGCAGGCCCTCCCGATCGGGGTCCTCGCCGATCCCGATCAGCAACTCGCGCACCGCGGCCTCGACCCGCGCGGAATCGAATCCGCTCAGCTGGACCCTCCGACGGAGGGCCGGGGATGGGGCGACGGCCGGTTTTCCCTGGGCGTGGGCGAGCCACCGTTGGGCGAAGGTCGCTCGCCGAGCGGCGGGCCGCCGTTGACGGCCGCGACCTCGCTGGGCGTCAGCACCGGAGGTTTGTCGGAGGGCGCCCGCTTGCCGAAGCCGCCGTAGGAGTTGTAGGGAGGACGCTTCTCCACCCGGGAGAAGATCCGGATGATCTCCTCCTTGGCCACCGTCTCCTTCTCCATCAACTCGAGCACCAGGTCGTCGAGCACGTCGCGGTAGTCGACCAGGATCTCCCACGCCTCGTCGTGCGCCGACTCGATCAGCCCGCGCACCTCACTGTCGATGTGGGCCGCGATGTCCTCGGAGTAGTCGCGCTGGTGCCCGTAGTCGCGCCCGAGGAACGGCTCACCCTCGCCGGTGCCGTACTTGACCGCACCCAGCTGCGGGCTCATGCCGTATTCGGTGACCATGGCCCGGGCCAGCCCGGTCGCCTTCTCGATGTCGTTGCTCGCACCCGTGGTCGGCTCGTGGAAGACCAGCTCCTCGGCCGCCCGGCCGCCCAGCAGGTAGGCCAGCGAGTCGATCATCTCCGAGCGGGTCTGGGTGTATTTGTCCTCGGTCGGGAGTACGAGGGTGTGCCCGAGGGATCGGCCGCGCGGCAGGATCGTCACCTTGTGCACGGGATCGGCATTGGGCAGCGCGTAGGCGACGAGCGCGTGACCGCCCTCGTGGTAAGCGGTGACCTTCTTTTCCTTGTCGCTCATCGCCCGCGTCTTGCGCTCGGGCCCGGCGATGACCCGGTCGATCGCCTCCTCGAGGGCAGCGTTGGTGATCAGCTTCTCGTTGTGCCGGGCGGTCAGCAGGGCACCCTCGTTGATCACGTTGGCCAGGTCGGCACCGGTGAAGCCGGGGGTGCGCCGGGCAACCGTGTCCAGATCGACGTCCGTGGCGAACGGCTTGCCCTTGGCGTGCACCCGCAGGATGTCCTTGCGGCCCCTGAGGTCGGGCCGGTCGACGGCGATCTGCCGGTCGAACCGGCCGGGGCGCAGCAGGGCCGGGTCGAGGATGTCGGGGCGGTTGGTGGCGGCGATGAGGATCACGCCGCCCTTGACGTCGAAGCCGTCCATCTCGACCAGCAACTGGTTGAGGGTCTGCTCGCGCTCGTCGTGCCCGCCGCCCATGCCGGCGCCGCGATGGCGGCCGACTGCGTCGATCTCGTCGACGAAGACGATGGCCGGCGCGTTGGCCTTGGCCTGCTCGAACAGGTCGCGCACCCGGGAGGCTCCGACGCCGACGAACATCTCGACGAAGTCGGACCCGGAGATGGAGTAGAAGGGCACCCCGGCCTCACCGGCGACGGCACGGGCCAGCAGCGTCTTGCCGGTGCCGGGCGGACCCACCAGCAGCACCCCTTTGGGAATGCGGGCGCCTATCTCCTTGAACCGGTTGGCCGACCT
>JBBRYN010000043.1:0-29761 GCA_038237645.1 Mycobacteriales bacterium | reverse complement strand
CCAACGCTGTCCGTATTCCCTCGTCGGTGAACGTCGGCGGCATACGTACATCCACGACACACACGTCTGGTTGGTCGGCCGTGACGGCGCGCAGCAATTCCTCGCCGTCAGCGACGGCGGCCACCACGTCGAAGTTCTCCTCGATGAGCAGCCGACGGACACCTTCGCGTAGCAGGACCGAATCCTCGGCGATCACGACACGCATGGCACCTCCGCGGTGACGACGGTCGGGCCACCGAGCGGGCTCGCCACTTCCAGCCGGCCGTCGACACCGGACACTCGGTCGTCAAGACCCGCCAGGCCACTTCCGCGAGTCGGGTCAGCACCGCCCACTCCGTCGTCTCGGACGACGATGCGCAGCACGTCATCCTCACGGCGGATGACCACCGACGCTCTGGTGGCGTCCGCATGCTTGCGACGTTCGTGAGTGCTTCGGTCACGACGAAGTAGGCAAGCGCCTCGATCGTCGCCGACGGCCGGGGTGCAGCTTGGACGTCGACACTCACCGGGATGGGTGCACGGGCAGCGACCGCCGACAGCGCCGCGTCCAGGCCGCGATCGGTCAGTACCGGTGGGTGCAGGCCACGAGTGAGATCGCGCAGTTCCACGATCGCCTTCTTCGCCTCATCGTGGGCTTGTTCGACAAGATCACGGGTTGTCCGATCGGAGTCGTCTGACAGCCGCTTCCGGGCCCGGCCAAGCGTCATCGCGACCGACACCAGCCTTTGCTGCGCACCGTCGTGCAGATCCCGCTCGATCCGCCGGCGCTCGTCCTCAGCTGAGTGGACGACACGGCGGCGACTGATCTCCAGCCGATCTACCGCCTCGGCAAGCTCGCCGTCACGCGACGGGCCGAGGAGCCTGCCGGCAAGCGCGGCGTCAACACACGAAAGCCCGCGGACGATCTGCGGAGACACGAAGACAAGAAACGTCAGGGCCGCGCCACTGACTATCCAGGCGCTCGCACGGTCCGCGACACCGAAGCCGACGATCGACGGGTGCCGCATGAAGAAGCCGGGGTCGTAGAAGGGCAGCACCACAAGCGCCGGCGGCACCGACCAGGCCAACAGGACACCGGCAAGGTTGATCAGCGACAGCGGCACAAGGAGCACGAAGTAGGCCAACTGCCGCCCTATGGTGCCGCTGCCCGCCAGCTCGCGGCTCCACCCTGTCCACGAGCGCCCGCCGCGCGCCGGCAACCGTGGTGGACGGATGAGCATCCCGAGCGTCAGCCCGAACCGCGTCCGTTCCAGCGCAGACACCAGCGAGAGCAGACCGACCGGGAGCAACCAGACGGGGACGCCGATCAGCATCAGCGGCAACGAAACGAACGAGACGCCCGCCACCAGCACAACAAGCACACCCAGGGCGCCTGCGGTGAACACGTCGCTTGCCAACTGCACCGTGGCCAGCCACAGGTACGGCGAGGCCAGCGCCCGCACCGGATTGCGCGGGATCGAAACCGGGTGCGGCACCACAGCCACAGCCACCCCGGTCACCGGCACCCTCAACAGCGCAGTCAGCCGAACGCCACCCTGACGCCCTGGACCACCGTATTGCGGCCGCCCCTCAAGACACATCCGGCCCGCCCACGACCGCAGGTAGGGACAACCCGACCACCAATCGTGGGCCGGCCGGACCGACAACATGCGCTGCTTGCGGCGACGCTTGCACCACTGGCGCTACGAGGCCATCGCACAGATTCGCCGACAACACAGCAAGGAGTAACGCCGTGAACACGTTCAGACGATCCCGAAGCAGGTTCTGGTTGACATGTGCCGCCCTGACCACGGTCATCGCCAGCACCATCCCCGCGGCACAGGCGAGCCCGCCGCCGACCGGACTGCCAGCCAAGCTGAACCACACCGCGCTCCGCACGGCACTCATCCTGGGTCCTGACGAACCGGCGGCCGGTGACCTCGCCCGGGTGACAACCCCGGATGACAGCTGGCAAGGCAGCTACGGAGACCGCCGGTCCGGAACACCGATACCGGCTCAGGCGCACGTACGGATCGGCAGCATCTCCAAGATTTTCGAAGCCACCGTCATCCTGCAACTGGTCGCCGAACACAAGGTCGACCTCGACCGGACAGTGCAGCACTACCTACCAGGCCTGCTGCCGGACCGGTTTCAGCCGATCACTGTGCGCCAGTTGCTCAACCACACCAGCGGACTGCCCGACATCGACGAGGGCGCGCCCCCGTCGGGCGTGGACGACCTGATCGACCACCGCTTCGGCTACAACACGTTCGACCAGATCATCACCCGCACCCTGCGACCCGCCGGCCGGCCGTGGCCTGGCCCCAGGTTCGCGCCAGGGGATCGGCAGGAATACAACAGCCTCGGCTACCGGATCACCGGCAAGCTGATCGAGAACGTGACAGGTCACTCCCTGGCCTGCGAGATCAGGGTCCGCATCCTGGAACGGTTGAAACTACGCGGCACCTCACTGCCACAGGGCCGCCCACAGCTCCCACGTCCGTACCTCCACGGGTACCTCACCCGCAGCAACGGGACAGTAGTTGACGTCAGCGAACAAGGCAGCGACCCGTCGAGCATGATCTCCACGGCCGCGGACCTCGATCGGTTCATCGTCGCCCTCTTCACCGGGCGTCTCCTGCCACCCGCACAGCAAGAAGAGCTCTTCACCCTCCCCCGCAAGCCGGACGGCTCACTGCTCCCGTACCCGGGCAGTGACAATTGCCGGCGCGGACCCGCGCCGGGGCTCGCCTGCTTCAGCGTCGGACTGATGACCGTGCCGCTGGGCGGCGACGCTGTCGCGTGGGGGAAGACCGGCCGCGACCTCGGCTACGGAAGCGCGCTGTTCGCCACTCGAAACCTGAGCATCCGCCTCGCCTTGTCAGTCGGGACCACAACGCTGGTCGACCGCGCTTTATCGACCGTCGCAGACCGGCTCACCGTCGCCGCCTTCACGCCTTGATCAAATCTGGAAGGATGTCCTGCGGCTGATCCGTCCGGTCGCTGCTGGACGGCCGTGTGTCAGAATCCCTGGATTGGTGGGAGGGGGGATATGACAGCGTCCCATCGTCGGGTCGTGTTGGTCACCGGCGCCTCGCGCGGGATCGGCAGGGCCATCGCGCGGCAGTTCGCCGAGGCAGGCGCGGTCGTCGTCGTGCAATACCGTAGCGATCACCAGGGCGCGGAGTCGACGGTCGCGTCCCTGGCGGGATCCGGGCACGTCGCGCTGCCGGCGGACGTCGCGAATCCAGAAGACGTACGGGCTCTGGTGCAGCAGGTGGTCGACCGCTTCGGGTGCGTCGACGTCCTGGTCAACAACGCCGGTGTCTACGAAGAGCATCCGGTGTTGGACGTGGACTACGACGAGTGGCAGGCCGCCTGGCGGCGCACCATCGACACGAACCTCCTGGGTCCGGCGCACCTCATCCATCAGGTCGTCCCCCACATGGCGCGCTCGGGTGGCGGACGCATCGTCAACGTGTCCTCGCGGGGAGCCTTCCGCGGCGAGCCCGACAGCCCTGCCTACGGCGCCGCCAAGGCCGGCTTGAACAGCCTGGGCCAGTCGATGGCACGGGCTCTGGGCGGGCACGGCGTGTTCGTCACCACCGTCGCGCCTGGTTTCGTCGAGACGGACATGGCGGCGGCGCACCTGCAGGGCGAAGGTGGCGACGAAATCAGGGGACAGAGCCCGCTCAACCGTGCCGGGACGCCGGAGGAGGTCGCGCGTTTCGTCGTGTTCCTCGCCACGCCGGGCACCGAGTACGCCACCGGCGCGATCGTCGACCTGAACGGAGCGTCCTACCTCCGCACGTGAGCGGGCGGAGGCCGCATGGCATCGCCGGGCAGTTCGATCAGACGTTGAAGCCGCCGTCGACGTTGATCGTCGCGCCGGTGATGTATCGGCCGTCCTGTCCGGCCAAGTGGGCGACGGTCGCCGCGATCTCGGCCGGCGTACCGTACCGCCCCAGAGCGGTGAAACCCTTGACCGTGTCGGCGTTGGGGCCGTCAGCGGGATTGAGGTCGGTGTCGATCGGGCCGGGGTTGATCAGGTTGGCGGTGATCCCGCGTGGGCCCAGTTCCCGGGCCAGCCCCTTGGTGAGTCCGATGAGAGCGGTCTTGCTCATCGAGTACAGGCCGAACCCGGGGAAGACGACCCGCTCGGTCACGTTGCTGCCGATGCTGATGATCCGCCCGCCGCCGGTCATGTAGCCGGCCGCTGCCTTCGCCGCAGCGAACGGCGCGCATCGTTGACCGCGATGGTGCGATCGAATACTGTGCTGTCAAGGTTTCTGTTCATGACTCCATAGTGGACCGCCGAGATGTGGGAGACCGGCGGGAATCGGCCGTGGTGTTGCCGGGCTGTCGTGTCCATCTCGAGTCGCCGCCACGGAGGTGTCTTCCCGGCGAGACGCTCGACGAGAATCATCCGAGCCGGATCCCCACGTACCGCTACTTCGCCGAATCCGTGATCCGATCCGGGGAGCGCCGCACCCTGCTCCTCGTCTTCTACGACGCGGCCCTGACGCAAACCGGTAACGAACCGTCAAACGTGCCCGGCGACGCCCCCAGGCTGCTGGTCAGGCCGGCCGCACTACCGGGGCGCCAGGAGAAGCATCACCGCGCCAGTCAACGTCATGATCGCCAGCAACGCGAGAGTGCCGTTCCACACGTATCTGCGCACGCTGATCTCCTACCGTCAAGTGACGGCCCCCCATCAGGACGTCTCCACTTTTCACCCTTGACCTGCCGTGCTCCCGCGACAATCGGCCGATCGGTCTAATGCCTGCGGCTGATCGGGACGCACCAGGTCCGAAACCGTGATGTCCGTCAGCTGCGGGTGTCAGACTCCGGCTGCGGTGATGACGGCGTCCGTGCCGAAGCCGGCAAGGAGACCGAGCAGCAGTCCGTAGGCGACCAGGTCGGGCCGTCTTGCCCGAGCGGCGATGCCCAGGAGTTGCGCGACGACGTAGGTGATCGATCCGGCGGCCAGCGTGAGGAAGATGAGGGAGACGGCTTGGCTCGTGAAGCCGTGCCCGATCCACGTGCCCACGAAGGTCGGTCCGCCGCCGATGGCGGCCATGGCCAGCAGGAATCGCCAGGTCGGCCGGCGCGTGGTGCCGTCGATGTCGGTGTCCGCGGCGAGTGGGGCGACGATGCCGAATCCTTCGGTGGCGTTGTGCAGGGCGAAGCCGATCACGAGCACGGTCGCCAGGCCGATGGCGTTGCTGGCGGCGGATTGGCCGATGGCCAGCCCTTCGGCGAAGTTGTGCAGTCCGATGCCGACCGCGATGAGCAACGCGAGGCGTCGCGGTGCCGACCAGGTCGCAACGCCGCCGAGTACCCGGCCGGGACGTTCGTGAATGGACATCGCCCCGGGGCCGAGCGTGCGGACCTTGGCCGATTGGGCGACGAGATATCGGTCGTACGCGACGAGGGACAGCAGCCCGACCGCAAGGCCGCCGGCGAACAGCGCACCGTAGCCGGCGACCGGGCTGTACCCGCCCTGGTGTTCATGGATGGCCACCAGCGCTCCGTCGATCGGCTCCCACGCGGCGGAGAGCACGTCCCAGAGCAGGAACAGCAGGACACCGACCGCGGTGGCGTTGAGGAACACCCGCAGGCCCGGGATCGGCTTGCGCAGCCGGCCGACCGGCATCCCGATCAGGATGGTGACACCGGCGATGAAGCCGAGAAGCAGCGTCTTCGAGAGGTCCACGACGACTCCAGTGACTTAGGGATGCCCAATTTCAGTCTGGTTAGGTAACCCTAAGTTGGGGTGATACGCAAGTGCCACTGCGCCGTGGCCTGAGCCGTGCACCCGGCACTACCACCGTCGGATGCACGACACAGTGTGACCATTGCCACGCACTGGGTGAGCTGAAAGACTTTCCATCGCCGCACTCCCACGCGAGCGCGGCAACACAACAGCCGTCGGGTCCTCGGCGGAGGAAGCGAGCGTGCTTCTCCGGCCCTCGATCCCGGCGATGAACGAAGGGACCGTGTCGTGAACGAGCCCGTTGTCGTCGATGTCTTCAAGTTCGTCGCCGTACGCCCGGCACAGAAGGTGAGCAGGCAGGACGCGAAAACCGTCCTCATCCACGATGCCCGTGCTGGGACTCCCGACGGGCAGGCCACGTTGCGGAAGCTGGCCCGCCGGCTCACCGCGCCGGACAACGCCACAGCCCTGCTCGAGCGGCTCGACATGTCCGATCTCGAGCCGCTGGCCGAGGCCCACGCCGACTTGGTCCGCTCCTATGCAGCGGCCACGCCCGAGCAGCCGGTGGACCTGACCCGGATGGCCCGCGACCTCGGCATCGACGGGACGCTGGGCGATCCGCGGCGGGCCACCGATGCGGCGTGGGACGCGCTCTACATCGCCTACGCCACCGGGCCCTCGGCCGGCGCGGCGCTGGAGACGCCGACCGCCGCCCTGCGAGTGCTGCATCTCGGCGGACTGGCCCAGGGCGGCCGGCCGGCGGCGCCGGTCGCGATCGACGCACTCCACGCGCGGCCCGTCGTACCCGTGATCATGACCCCGGGCAGCACCAACGGCTCGCCCAACGGCCACCCGGTGGACACCCCGCCGGCAGCGGCGATCGACCAGGCCGAGACCGGCCAGGTGCGCGACCTGATCGACGAACTCGTCCGGGCCCAGTCACTGCTCAACGAGGTACGGCGAGCGCCGGTCATCCGCGAGGTCGTCCGCCGCGAGACGCACGCCGAGGGCGACCCCGCCGCCGACCGGCCCGATGAGCCCGCAGCCGCCGGTGCCCGCCGGCGGAGCCGGATGGATGTCGCGCTGACCACCGCGCCGACGGTCACCAAGGTGCTGCGCCGCGAACTGGCCGGGAGCGAGACCCGGCTGCTCGATCGGCTGGGCATCACCACCGCGCCGGTGCCGGCCGCCAGCCAGGCATTGCAGACCCACGCGAACGACCTGACCCAGCAGATCTTCGCCTTGCGCGACGCCCCCGGCGTGATGGACCTGCTGATGTCGACCGATGTGGCCAGGCTCGGGATCGGCATCGGCGCCCTGGTGCCGGGCCGCAACCGCGTCCCCCGAGACGACCCGAGCACCGCTGCGGACGTCGATGTGTCCGGCCGGATCCGCCCGCTCGGAGTCGGCGACCTCAAAGTGGTCAAGCAGAAGTTACTCGCCTACGAGCCGGGCGAAGTGGCGCACATCGAGAACATCCTCAAGAAGGAGACGAAGCAGCGGGTGTTCCGCAACCTCGATCGGCAAGAGGTGACGTTCTTCGAGTCGGAGGAGACGACCGAGGAGCGCACGCATGACACGCAGACCACCGACCGCTTCGAGTTGAAGAAGGAAGCGGAAAAGACGATCAAGGAAGACCTGAGCATCCAGGCCGGCGTCACGGTCACGGGAGGCTTCGGACCGGTCACGATCACCGCGCACGGCGACTTCGCGTACTCCACGTCCAAGCAGGAGTCGGAGAAGTCGAGCAGCAACTTCGCCCGCGATGTCGTCGACCGCACGATCTCCAAGGTGCAGAAGAAGACCAGGACCGAACGCACCACCAAGACCTTCCACGAGACCGAGGAGACCGACACCCACGGATTCGACAACACCGGCGGCACCGAGCACGTCGTCGGCGTCTACCGCTGGGTCGACAAGCGCTACCGCGCCCAGATCTACAACTACGGCAAGCGGCTGATGCTGGAGTTCGTGGTGCCGGAGCCGGCCGCGTTCTACCGGGCGGCCCAACACCCCGCCTTCCAGGTGCCGGCCGACCTGGTGCCACCGGAGCCGCTGGTCGGCGCCAACGGCAAGCCACTCACCGCGGACAACATCGACGAGACCAACTACAAGCAACTGGCCAGCCGCTACAACGCCGCGGGAGTGGCGCCGCCACCGCCGGAGTGGGCCTACCTGTCCGCCGCCCTGGAGCAGAACGAGATCGCCAACGGCCACACGCTGTCCAAGGCCATCAAGGACATCGTCATCCCGGACGGCTACACGTTCCAGTACTACAACGCCTTCGTGACGCTGATCTGGGAAAACCACCCTCGGTTCAGCATCCAGATCGGCGAGAGCCAACATGTCCTCGCCTCCTCGACCGCCGCCCGTGACGGCCTGGCAGTCGAGGTCGGCGTGGCCCAGGATCCGGGCGAATGGGACAACGCCAAGGGCCCGATGCCGATCACCGCGGTCGGCTACGACATCAACGCCTACGCGGCCACCATCGCGGTCAACGCCTCCCGCGACTTCGCGACGCTCTACAAATGGCAGATCGACACCTTCGGCAAGATCGCGACCGCGTACCAGGCCTTGAAGACGGCCTATGACCAGAAGGTGGCTGCTGCGCGCGCCCAGGCCGACGGCGTGCAGATCCAGGGCCACAACCCGGGCTTCAACCGCGAGGTGGAGAAGCGCGAACTCAAGAAGCTGTGCCTGGAGATGCTGACCGGGCAGCATTTCAACGGCTTCGACGCCATGACCGACCCGACCGACTCGCCGGCGCACCTGCCGGAGGTCGACGTCTACGAGGCGATGAGCGAGGGGCCGATCATCCAGTTCTTCGAGCAGGCCTTCGACTGGGAACAGATCACCTACCTGTTCTACCCGTACTTCTGGACACACAAGAAGCACTGGGTCAAGCTCAGCAACCTCGACGACCCGGACCCGCTGTTCAGCGCCTTCCTGCAAGCCGGTGCGGCCCGCGTCGTGCTGCCGGTGTCGCCGGCCTACAACGACGCGATGCTGTATTTCCTGCAGACCCGCAGCGCCAACGTCCGGGACCGGATCTGGCAGGGCGGCCAGCCGCCGACGATCGACGACCCGCTGTTCAAGTCGATCGCCGACGAGATCCGGGCGCAGACCGACGACCTGGGCGACGCGACGCCGGAGGGCGATCCGTGGGAATACACGCTGCCGACGACGCTCGTGTGGCTGCAGCCCGACGGCACCCTGCCGGTCTACTCGGCCTGACAAGGCGATGGTCGACGAGGCCGACGCCAGGGCCGAGGCCAAGGGGCTCGCCGAGAAGTGGTTCGCCAAGCCGGCCGGCCGGGTGAGCGACGGCAATGACGTCACCGCCTACATCGAGGGCGCCGACGCGTTCCGGGAGATCGCCGACCAGTTGCTGTCGGCGAACGTCGGCAAGAACACCTTCGTGCTCTGGCTCGGCTGGTCGATGCACCTCGACTTCGAGTTGAAGCCGGGCGACAAGACCAGCACCCTGCGGGCCATCCTGACCGAGGTCACCCAGCGCGGGGCGGCGCTGCGGGTGATGGTGTGGAAGAACTGGATGGCCGGGTTCGACAACGCCCCGGCGGTGACGCTCGTCCAGGGGCTGCCCGGCGCCGACGCCATCCTCGACAACCGCACGGCGATCGCCGGGTCGCACCACCAGAAGATCCTGGTGATCTACGGCGAGCGGCAGACGATCGCCTACTGCGGCGGCATGGACCCCTGGTCCGACCGGATCGCGCCGGGCGGGTTCGGACCGCTGCACGACGTGCACTGCCGGGTGGAAGGCCCGGCAGCCGACGAACTGTGGACCGTGTTCGAGGAGCGGTGGAACGACCATCCGGCACACACCAAGCGCTTCCCGGGCGCGCTGGCCAAGCCCTCGCGGCCGCGGATCACCGTGGGCGGCACGATGGCCGTGCAGGTCGGGCGTACGTACCCGTGCATGTCGACCGTCTCCAACGCCGTCGGGCTGATGGGCTACACGAAACTCAAGCAGATGGTCGAGCAGTACGACCCCGAGGCGGCAAAGGAGATCCCGCCGGTGGGCGACATGAACGACGGCGCCGGGAAGTTCAAGCCGTACTCCTTCGCGCCGCGTGGCGAGCAGGGCGTCTGGCAGATGATCGAGCAGGGCATCAAGGCGGCCGCGCGGTTCGTCTACGTCGAGGACCAGTACCTGCTCAGCCGGGCGGCGAGCGGCGCACTGGCCGCGAAGCTCAAGGCGCACGCCAAGGACAAGGCGTTCCGGGTCATCATCCTGATCTGTCACACCGACATCGTCGACGTCGAGCAGGCGTGGCAACGGCGAGCGGAATTCATTGCCGACCTCGCCGCCGCCGATCCGTCCCGGACAATGTGGACGGTCTCCCACCGAGCCCCGATCGGGTCGCCGAAGTCCTACGTGCACTCCAAGACCTGGATCTTCGACGACACCCTGGCCATCGTCGGCTCGGCCAACTGCTCCCGGCGCTGCTACACCGAGGACAGCGAGTGCGACATCGGCGTCCTCGGCCGGGCCGCCGGCTCGCGGGTCGGGCCCGGCGGCGTGAGCCTGCCGTTGATGCCCTTCGCCCAGAGCTTGCGCTGTGCCCTGTGGGCCAAGCATCTCGGCAGGACGCCGGCGGACTGGGCCGACCCGATGAACACCGCCGCGGCCTGGTTCAAGCCGCCGAAGGGCAGCAGCATCGCGACGTACGACCCGAAGGCGAAGAAGGACCCGCCGAGCCCGAAGAAGTTGTCGGAGACGATGCCCGGCTACCCCACGATCCACGACCTGTACTGGAACAACGTGATCGACCCCGACGGCAATTGCTGAGCGCGGTGGCCGGCATCGGCGCGTCCGGCGTGCGTTGCCGACATACCGGTCGCATGTGAGGATGGCTTCGGTGGAGGTTTCACGCCCCGCCGGTGAGCCGCGGTGAGGAGAGCCGGATGAGGAGAGCCGCGTGACCGAGTCGAACGACTGGAATGCGAATGTCATCTCGGAGTTCCGGCAGAACGGCGGACGCGTGGGTGGGCCGTTCGAGGGCGCACCCATCACGCTGATCCACCACCGGGGGCGCAACAGCGGCAAGGAATACGTGTCGCCGGTCATGTACCAGCCGGCGGGCGGAGATGCCGATGGCGACACGATCTACGTCTTCGCCTCCAAGGCCGGCGCGCCCGAAAACCCGGGCTGGTATCACAACCTGACCGGTTCGGGCAGCGGCACGGTGGAGGTCGGGACCGACTCCTACCCGGTGACCGTCACCGAACTCACCGGCGACGAGCGCGACAAGGTGTGGGACGAGCAGGTGAGGCGCTACCCGGGCTTCGGGGAGTACGCCGCAAAGACGGCCGGTATCCGTACCATCCCCGTGCTCGCCCTGCGCCGCGCCTGACCGACGGCGGCCCGGATCCTGAAACGGGGGTGAGGCCCCGGGTCAGCCGAGTGCGGTGACGGCGGCCGCCGGAGTCTGTTCGCGCTGCCACCAGCGGACGGTCCGGCGCAGTCCGGTGTGCAGATCGACGGGAACGACGCCGGGAAACAGGCTGCGCAACCTCGTCTGGTCGGCCTGCGACTCCCGGGCATCACCGGTCCGGGCGTCGAGGTACTCCACCTCAAGGTGCCGGTCCAGTACCCGCTCGATCTGCGCGATCAACTCCCGCAGATCGGTCGGCGACCCGGACGCGAGATTGACCGGGGTGGGGCTGGTGACCCGGCCGAGGATCGCCTGGGTCAGCACCTCGGTCACCGTGTCGACGTAGACGAAGTCCCGCACCTGGCGGCCGTCGCCGAACACCTGCAACGGGCGGCCCTCCAGCGCGGCAGCAAGGAAGGCGGGGATGACCGCCGCATAGGCGTGGCCGGCCGGTTGCAACGGGCCGAAGACGTTGAAGAAGCGCAGGGCCAGGGTGGGCACGCCGAAGCACCGCAGGTAGGCCATCGCATAACCCTCGGTGGCCACCTTGGTCACGCCGTACGGGCTCAACGGCAGCTGAGGCAGGCCCTCATGTTGGGGTGCCCCGGACTGGTCACCGTAGACCGCCGACGACGATGCGACCACGGCATAGGCGCCGGCCGCGCGAGCGGCTTCGAGGACCTGCACGGTGCCGGTCACGTTGACGTGGTGACTCGCCACCGGGTCCGCTATGGACAGTGGGACGGAGGGCCGCGCGGCGAGGTGCGCGACAGCGGAGCAACCCTCGAACACCTTCCGCAACATCACCGGATCGGTGATGCTGCCGACCACCAGCGTCACCCCCGCCAGGCCGTCGAGGTTTTCGGCCGCCCCGGTGGACAGGTCGTCGACGACCACGATCTCGGCGACTTCGGGTCGGCCCAGGAGCACCCGGCACAGGTTGGCGCCGATGAAGCCGGCACCTCCCGTGACAACCACCTTCACCGCACGGGCCTTGTTCGGACGGACCTTGCTCGGACGGACCCGGTACGGATGGACCCGCTACGGATCGGAGGAACTGATCGTTGGCAGACGAGCATGCTGCGCTCTCCTCACGGCTTCGGGGGCGGGCCGGACGCCTGCCACCGGTGATCCGGCGGCACCTCGGGAGGACCCGAATCCAGTAGACCACGCAGTTCCGGTCTACACCGGTGATCGCCGATCTCCGGCCGGGCCTGCGTGCTGCCCGGCTGCCGGGGATGCGCCGGCCGATGCCGCCGCACCGGCCCGGTCACCCGGGCGGCTGTCCGCAGGAGCGCTTCTTCGTGGCCGTACCCGTCTACCGGTGCATCGTCGGGCAGACCCTGCCCGCGCTGAGCGATGAGCAGCAGCCTCGGCACGGCAGTACGCAGCTCACCGACCAGGGACACGAGCGCGGCACGGCAGTCCGGCCAGGACTGCCCCACGTCGAGGTCGTCGAGGTAGAGCCCGTCGTAGCGCTGGCTCGCAACGGCTCGCGCCTTGTCGACGACGCTCTGCCGCCAGCCCTCGCTGCGGGGGTCGACGAATCGCATCGTGGTCGAGAGCGAGAAGCTGACCGAGCCGTCGTCTTCGGCAACATCCGACGGTGCCGGAGGTGTTCCTGCCTGCGTTGCTTCGAGTAGCCACCTGGTAGGCACGGGGCCGTCCGGGTTCGGGGTCACAGTTGCCAGCTTGAGGTGGGCAACGACCAGGGCACTGAGATCCTGCAACGCCGCGACCTGGGCTGCGGAGAGGTATGTCACTCCCGCCGAAGAAGTCCCGCCGGCGACGACGAGGTCGAAGCCGTCGATGTCCGCGAGCTCGACGCGCCCGAACACCCCCACCCAGTTGCGCACCGCACCCAACTTGAGCAGCCGCTGATCGCGCCGGGCCCCGTTCGCTGGCTCAGGTGCGCCGGCTGCGCCCGGTGTCGTCACGTGCGCTGGACGGGTCTGGACACAACCGGTCGCCCGTCGATCGGGGTCAACAGCACGACATCCTCCGTTTGCCGATCATACGGCGCGCCGGGCCGGTTATCGTTGGGTTCGAGACCCTTCCGCGTGACACCAGTCGGCTGATCGGCGACAGATGGGCGCACCCGCGGCGGGAATTCCCGCTTACTTCTACCCCTGGCCCGACAGTCCGGCCTGGGACCAGGTGGTCGGGATGACCGCCGGAACCGCACTGATCATCGACCCGGCGGACGGACCCGGCGCGCGGATCGATCCCAACTACTCGCTCACGCTCCGGCGCGTCCGGTCTGAGCGGCTCAGGCTGTACGGCTACGTCGACACCGACTACGGCGCGCGCGGCGGTGACACGGTCGAGGCGCAGGCCCGCAGCTACCGCGAGTGGTACGGGGTGACCGGCATCTTCCTCGATCAGGCCGCCCCGGGCGCAGCCCTGCTCGATCACTACCGGGCGATCAGCACGCGGCTGCACCGAGCCGGCTTCGAGGTCGCGCTCAATCCCGGGCAGCCCGACGTCGATCCCCGCTACCTCGATCTGGCCGAGCACGTCGTCACTTTCGAGGGTGCTTACCTGAGCTACCAGGCTCAGCGGTTTCCGGAGTGGAGCCGCCACTGCCCGCACGACAAGACTTGGCACCTCGTCTACCAGGTCCCGGATGTGGTGGCGATGCGACATGCCCTGGCGCTGGCCGTCGAGCGCAACGCCGGGACCTTCTACGCAACCGACCGCGGCATGCCGGATCCGTGGAACGGCCTGCCGGGCTACTGGACGGCAGAGTCGGGTCTGCTGGCCGGCCCTTCCCCGACGGGCTGAGGCGACCACAGCGCATCCGCCCGGCGCTTCAGCCTCGGGCGCGGCTGTCGATACAAGAGGGCGCACCAGTCGACGGACCACCTCGCAGGAGCCGCCCATGTCCGGAATCGCACCGTGCGCGCGCCGCCTCGCGATCGCTCTGACCACAGCCGCCACCTTGGGCGCAGTGTGCACCGCCGTGGCCGTGGTCACGGCGACCGCAAGCTCGGCGGCCACCACCAGCGTGCTGTATTTCAGCTCGGCCGCCGCGCCGACACTGTCCGGCGCCAACCAGTTGGCGACTACCGTGCCGTCGGCGATCCGCGCCGAGTACAACGACACCGACCGGCAGACCGGGTGGGTCGAACTGCGTTCGGGTGGCAGGTCACCGGCCGCGAAGACGACGCTGTCCCGGCCCTCGCCGAGCGGGCACGGCTACCTGTGGAGCGCCAGCGCCCTCGACGGCAAGACCGTCAGCGCGGGATCCTGGCAGCCAACCTTGACGCTGCAGGGCAACGGCACATTGCGCGTCGTACCGGTGGCGCGTTTCTACAAGCGCAGTGCGTCGGGCACGCAGTACGCGCTCATCGGCTCCTCGACCGGTGTCGCGATGTCGCTGGGCGCGACCCGGGCCACCGTGCAGCTGCCGCCGGTCACGGCACCGGCCGTCCCGTTCGCCACCGGCGAGCGGCTGTACGTCGACCTGCTGGCCGACGTACTGTCCGCCGCGTGCTGCACCGGTGACGGCGTCATCCACTTCGACAACGGCGGAGCGGGTGAGAAGCTCGCCTTCCCCGCGATCACGACCTCCCCGTCGCCGACGCCCACCCCCAGCGCGTCTCCCACGCCCACCCCCACCCCGACCGGCGGTGGCATCTGGCATCCGGCGCCGGGAACCACCTGGCAGTGGCAGATAACGGGAACGGTGGACCAGACGCTGCCCGTCCAGATGTATGACATCGACCTCTTCGACGCCCAGCCGGCGGCGGCGAGCTATGCCGTGCCGGGCTTCGGCACGGTCGACGTGCCACGGGGCGACAACGCCGGCGTGATCGCCACGCTGCACGCCGCCGGCAAGGTGGTGGTGTGCTACCTGGACACCGGGGCGTGGGAGAGCTACCGACCCGACCAGGCGCTGTTCCCCACTGACGTGCGGGGCAGCACCACCGGGTGGAGCGGCGAGCGCTGGCTCGACATCCGGCAGCCGTCATGGGGACGGTTCGAGGCCCTCATCGTGGCGCGACTCGACCTGGCCAGACGATCGGGCTGCGATGGCGTCGAGCCCGATCAGAACAACCCGATCGGCAACTCCCCCGGCTTCCCGATCAGCCTCGCCGACCAGAAGGCGTGGTATCTGGAGGTCGCCCGGCTGGCCCATGCCCGCAACCTCTCGGTCGGCCAGAAGAACGGGATCGAGACGACAGATGCCGACACGGTTGCGGCGTTCGACTGGAACCTGAACGAGGAGTGCCGGCTCTACACCGAATGCACGGCGCTGGACGCTTTCGTAGCTGCGGGCAAAGCGGTCTTCCACGTGGAATACACGGACGAAGGAATGACCTCGTCGCAATTCTGCGCGCAGGACAACGCGGCCCACTTCGACGGTCTAGTCAAGCATCTCGACCTCGGCGTCTGGCGCGAGGCCTGCCGCTGACCGCCCGGCCAGTGGCTTGATCTCCGGCCGGCTGCGCATCTCGTTGACCACGTCCGACAGGATGTCGCCCAGCCCGAACCGTGGCTGCCAGCCGATGGCTGTCCTGATCTTCGTCGTGTCGGCCACCCGGCGGCGGATGTCCTCGTAGCCCTTGGCGTAGGCCTGGTCGTACGGGATGAACTGCACCCGGTCCGCCTCGGACGGAGCTCCCCCGACCTGCTCCCACACCCGCTCGGCGAGGTGCGCGATGGTGATCTCGTCCGACCCGCCCAGGTTGAATATCTCCCCCACCGCGGCCGGGCTCTCGGCCAGACCGATGATGCCGGACACCGCGTCGTGTACGTGCAGGAACGACCGCGATTGCTGCCCGTCGCCGTGCACCGGGATCGGTCCACCGGCCAGCGCCGCCGCGACGAAGCGCGGGATGACCATGCCGTAGCGCCCGCTCTGCCGCGGGCCGACCGTGTTGAACAGCCGAAACACCACGACCGGCAGCCCGCGTTGCTGGTGGTGGGCCAGCGCCAGGAACTCGTCGAGCAGCTTCGCCGCGGCGTAGGACCACCGGCTGTTGCGCGAGGGCCCCAGCAGCACGTCGTCGTCCTCTGCGGCCGGCAGCTTGACGCACTTGCCGTAGACCTCGGAGCTCGACGCGATGAGCACCCTCGCGCCGTGCTGTTCAGCCGCCTTGAGGACTGCCTCCGTCCCCAGGACGTTGGTCTCGATCGAGGTCAGCGGGTCACGGAGCACGAGGTCGACGCCGACTGCTGCTGCGAGGTGGAAGACGACGTCACACCGCTTGACGACAGCGTCGAGGGCCGCCGCGTCGCAGATGTTGCCCTCGACCAGGTGGAATCCCGGACGCGCCATCAGGGGCGCCACGTTGTCCAGGCGCCCGGTCGACAGGTCGTCGATCACCGTGACCGAATGCCCGGTGTCCAGCAGCGCGGCGGCGAGGTGGCTACCGATGAATCCGGTCCCACCCGTGATGAGAGCCCGCCCGGTGGTCGCCGGGGAGGGATCACCCGGACTTCGCTGCCCGGGCAATTGCGGCGACTGGCCTCGGGTCATGGGTGTCTCCATCCAGCTAGGGCGGCACGGCCTAGATGGCCATGACGTAGTGAAAGTCTCCCGCCGCGAGCAGCCGCCGCACGAAGACGTGAGCAGCGATCCCGTACCCGGCTGCGCCGAGCAACAGCGCGAAGCCGGCAGTCTGATAACCCGCCACGTCGACCAGCAGGATCCCGGACGCGAGGGTGATGATGGTGCCCATCAGGACGGCACGGACCGGCCCCTGCCATCGGTTCAGCGACAGGCAGAACATCGAGTTGAACTGCGCCCAGCCCAATCCGGCGTAGGCGGCCAATCCACTGAAATATATCAGCCGAAGGAAAGCCACACTCGAATACGGCGCGATATGGGCGAGGAGGCCGGATCCGATCAATATCTCGATGCCGAATACCGTCAGAAGGCTCGTACGGAGCATGCCACGCACATATCGCCGCACCTCGCGGTCGTAGAAGGCGACGAGCCCCGCGCAGAACTCACCGGGCGTCGCGGCCGGCGTGGTCTGCAGCTCGCCGGCCCGCGCCCAGAAGCGCCGCAGGGTGCGCTCGGCGTTGCCCGAGGCGAACACCGTCGGCAGCAACGGCAGGAAGAGGCCCAGCTCCAGGGTGCTCAGGCCGGCGCTGTTGCCGTGCAGGTCGGCCCAGCCGATGAGGTGGATCGAGACGAACATCACCACTGCCAGGGACCCGTAGACGAAGTAGGGCAGTCCGGCCAGCACAAGGTAGCCCGTGGACGGCAGGGTCGGGTCGCCCCCGTCCTTCGGCCCGTTGCCCCGGCGCAGCCGACGGTGGATCGCCCACAGCATGACGACCACCACCACAGCGAATCCGGTTGCCGTGGCGAGCCCGAAGTGCGCCCCCGTCACGGGCGACACCAGGCGGTCGAGCCCCACGCCGGTGAGGACTCCGGCCACCAGCGCGATGCCCGTCCACCCGCTGACCGACATCAGCGACAGGGCCGCGGCCAGCATCCAGATCGTCGCCAGGGCGGTTGCGGCAAAGATGAAGACCAGCCGCTCGTGGGCCAGGAAACTCAGCGACTCCCAGCCGAGCAGGGGCACGGCGGCACTGAGCACGGCCGTGGTGAGGATCCCGGCGACCACGGATCGGCCGAGCAGCAGCCTGGCCGCGTTCTCCTTGTGCAGCGAGATGAGGCTGGAGGCGGTACGCCCCATCGCGAGCGCGAAGCCGTTGGTGAACAGCATTCCTGCCGTCATCCCGATGGCGAGCGCGAGCACCCGATTACGCTGCCAGTGACCCAGGTTGGTCAGCAGCCAGATCGCGGCGAGAAGGGCCGCCGACGGGAGCAGGGAGAGCGCCGGGTGGCGGGCGCCGTCCAGGTGAGACCCGGTCTTCACATCCATTGTGACCGTGGACCGCTGCTGTCCGGCCGCGGCGTCTGGTGTCGCCCGAAGTGCTACGAAGACCGCGTCCGCCAGGCCGAAGATGTCGCGAAAGCCGTATTTCTGCCGGGCGACGGCGTCGGTCACCCCGGCCGACTCGATCGCCGCTGCCACCTCCAGGGAGTCGACCGGGTGCGCGGTGCGCACCCGCACCGCCACGGCCAGCTCGGCGACCTGCTCCCCGCCGGGCAGGGCATCAGGTGGCAGGGCAGCGGGCGGCAGTGCCTCAGGTGGCGGCCCGGTCGGGGCGACCCGCCGGTCCGGCCGGGAATCGACCACATGGGGGTGCCACTGCTGGTTGCGATGCGACAGCCGCTGGTAGGTGGTGTAGTGCGCACCGCGGAATCGCCGGGCGGCAAACCGGCTGGATGCCCGCTCCCGCGCTGCCTCGCCGAACCGGCGGCACAGCTGCGGATCGTCGAGCAGACTCAGGATGCCGTGTGCCATCGCCTCGGGGTTGCGCGGTTCCACAGCGAGGCCGGCGCCTTCGATCTGTTCCGGTATCCCGCCCACGGCGGTGGCCACGATGGGCCGACCGCACAACATCGCCTCGAGCGTGCTGTAGGGGAAGCCTTCGGAGATGCTGGACAGCACGACGATGTCCCCGGAGCTGTAGGCCGCTGCCGGCCGATCGGTGTATCCGCAGAACTCCACGCTGTCCTGCAATCCCAGCTCCTCGTGCAGCGCCAGGCAGCGCTGGTAATAAGCGGCGTCCTCGGCGGGTGCGCTGCCGTAGAGGAGGAAGCGCACGTCGGGCCGCTGTTGCCTCACCTGTGCCGCCGCCCGCAGCAGCGTCTCGACGTCCTTGAGCGGGTTGATCCGGCCCACCCACACCACGGTGTCGGGGGTGGGCGAGTACGTCACCTCCGCGTTGAACTCCGCACCGTCGACCCCGTAGTAGATCGTTTCCAGCTTGGCCGGCTCCGCACCGATCTCCAGCTCCCACCGCTGGTTGTAGTCACAGCACGGTGAGATCTGGTCGGCCAACGCGTAGCTCATCTCGGTCATCCGGGCGGCGAAGCGCAGCGCCAGGAGCTTCAGGAAGTAGCTGTCGCGGCGATGGCCTTCGGCGAGATATCGCTCGCGCAGGTAGACCCCGTGCTCGGTCAGGCAGAAGCCGGCGCCATATTCCAGCTTCGCGGTCACCGCGACGATGCTGCAGATGCCGGCCATGGCCGAGTGCACGACGTCGACCTCCGGCAGCCTGCGGGCCAGCGGGAACAGCCACCGGCAGAGCCACTGGAAGGCGGTGTTCACCTCCCAGAGCTGCAGCGGCGGAGCGCCGAGACCGGCTGCCTCCCGCTCGTAGCCGCCCCGGAACTCCGCCAGGCAGACCTGCCACACGGCCGCGGAGTGCATGGCGCGATCGAGGTCGTGCCCGATCAGGAACCGGTACATCGCGTGCAGGTCGTAGGCGATGGCCGAGCGATCCGCGGGCGGTACGAAGAGGGCTCGCAGGAATCCCCGCAGCGGCGGGACGAACTCTGCCGAGATCGCCTTGGCGGAGGTGGCCACCCTGCTGGCGTACAGGCGCCGGAGCGAGGAGTGCGGTGCCGTTTCACTGATGTCCTGCAGGCCCCACAGCGGGATGGTCCTGATATCGACCACGTTCTCCGGGATCGAGAACACCCACTTGAGTCCCGGTTGGGCCGCGATGGCCACGACGGAGAACTCCACGTCGGGCAGCGATCGCATCAGTGCGTCGCACCAGGTGCTGACCCCGCCGTACTCGAAGGGGTAGGTGCCCTCCGCGACCAGCAGGACCCGCGGCGGGGCGGCATCGTTCAGATCGGTGACGCCCCGCTCGCTGATCAGGGTCATCCGCTCGGGGAGCAGGACTGCGGTCACCGGACCCCCCCGTTCCCGCTGCTGGCGGGCCTGAGTCCGGCCCGGGAGACCCGGGCCGGACTCAGTTCAGCGTACGCAGCCGTCAGGCAAACGGCAGCGTGATGCTCTGACCGGCCGCCAGCGTCACGTAGGTGATGCGCTGGCCGGCATAGTCCTCCTGCGTCGTGCCCGGGGTGCTGAGGATCCGCAGCCCGGTGACCGGCACGGTCACCGCCTTCTGTGCGGTGAGCGTTATCGACGTTCCGGGGACGATGCTGGCCGAGAGGCCACCATTCTTCCATGCGTCGTTGTACTTCATCCGCGCAATCTGCTTCACGCCGATCTGGTCGTGGCTGGGACTGGTCACCGGCACGTTCACCAGCTTGCGGTACTTCGTCAGCGTGGCGTCGATGAGGTCACCGAGCACGCTGTGCGAGCCGTCGTAGGCCCGCATGTTGGTCTGGTGGAACATCAGCGGCCGGTTGTCGCCCCGCAGCAGGTACTTCAGCAGGACGCTGCTCTCCCGGTCGAGCAGCTGGGCGTAGGTGTCGACATGCCCGAACGTCGCGCCGGCGGGGTAGAGGCAGTTGTCCTCCGCCAGCCATTGGCCCGGGGTGCCGACGTTGTAGTAGAGGTTGACCGGGTAGCGGGCGACCTCCAGCAGCGACGGCTGGATGTTGTTGAAACGGCCCTCGTTCGGTCCGTTGGCGCCGGGGTTGCCGCTCCGCGAGGTGTCCGAGACGATGTATTTCAGACCCGTGTCGACCGCGGCCTGCAGGAACTGCGGGTTGCCGCGCCCGGAGATGTCCGGCTGGATCAGGCTGGCCTTGCTGTATTGCTGCAGGAACAGCCGCTGGGCGGTCAGGTTGTTCTTCGTGATGATCGAGGATGCGGTGGCGTAGCTGACGTTGTCCAGGTTGGTGTGGTCGTAGGTGTGGTTGATCCACTTGAATCCGGATTGCAGGACCTGTGCGGTGGGGGTCAGCGTGTCCGAGGACACGTAGCCCGGCTCGGTACCCTGGCCGTTGAAGGGCAACTCCGCCGTGACCGCCTGGCTCAGCGGCTGGAAGTGCAGCATCGTCTGCCAGCTGTAGAACGACGAGAGATCGTTGCCGGTGATCCGGTAGGTCGGCAGCCCGGAGGTCTCCGGATTGGTCCCGCAGGGCGTCCCGACCGGCCACGTGTCGTCCTCGATGAAGACGTCGTCCGGCTGGGGATCGAGCAGCGCATGCCGCTCACCGAGGAAGAGTCCCTTGGTCACCCAGTTGACCAGCCCATAACCGAGCACCTGCCCGTGCGTCAGGTAGCCCGCGCTGTCGAACGTGAGGGCGAGGACCTCCCGGTTGCCCTGGGCGGGGTAGCTGTGCACGACCGCCAGGGCGTCGCCGGCGGCATCGGTCATCAGCACCTTGGTGGTGGTGTCCGTCGCGACGGTCCGGGCCCGGTAGGTGTAGCTGTTGGTGATGGGCAGGCTGCCGGTGCCGTTGACGTAGGGGAACGCTGCCCGGCCGTCCGTGGTGTACGTCGCGGTCGAGGCGTTGCCGTCCTCGCCGGCGTAGGTCAGGCCGAAGTCGGCGGTCGGATAGGTGTATGCACTGACCGTACGGATACCGAACTTGGCTTCGAAGGTCCACAGCGCAGACCACTCGGCGGTGGCCATACCACTGGGGTAGGTGCCGTCGGCGGCCTGGTAAAGCAGCGTGCCGTTGGTCTGCATGACGCCCTGGTAGTAGGCGTGGCCGCCGCCGTCCGACAACTTGTCGGCGGTGACGCTGCCCCAGTAGCGGACGTTGTTCGACGAACAGGTGGTGCTCGTGGCAGTCGGGTTCGCCGCGAAGTCGAGTTTCCACGTCCCGTTGACGCACAGCTCCTTGGTGCTGCTCTTGTAGACGTCGTAGGGCACGCCGACGTAGTCCAGCGCCTGGGTCAGGGTGGACAGCTCGAAGTCCCAACTGCCGGCCGGCACGGTGTGCACACCGTCCGGGTTGGGCTCGCCCTTGGTCGCGAGCACGAGCACGCGCATCTCGACGGGGCCGACCGGCGCAGCGGCGACGGCCGTCACCGTGCTGGTCGGCGTCGCGTTCGCAGGCGCGCCCAGCACATTGCTGATCAGCTGTGTGCGGGTCACCGCCGACAGCATGTCAATCGGTCCCTGGATCAGCGAGGTGATCCCGCCGAGGCTGAATGTCGCGGCGGATGCGGGTGATGCCGGGGTGGCCACCGACCCCATAAGTGCCACGACGGCGACCAGTGGGAGGAAGCGCAGCGACCGCATGGTCCGCCGCCGGCGGCGGGACGCTCCGTTGTTGGTTGGCCCGTTGTTGGTTGGCCCGTTGTTGGTTGGCCCGTTGTTGGTTGGCCCGTTGTTGGTTGGCCTAGACATTGTGCTTCCTCCTTGTTGTACGGGTTTCGCGTCCCCCGCGACGGGTCTGACTGGTGGAAATCCGATCCGAGCCCTGAGCAGAGCGTTAAGCAGAAAATTGCGCCGAGCCGTCCGCCGAGGACTCACTCGACTGTCACCGATTTGGCGAGGTTGCGCGGCTTGTCCGCGTCCTGCCCGAGAGCGAGCGCGAGGCAGCGGGCGAGATGCTGCAGCGGGACCACGGCCTCGAGCGGACCCCACGGGGAGACCTCGCCGCTGCGCAGCACCGGGAACAACGCGTCCTCGCCGCCGACCCGCAGCACGCGGGCACCCCTGGCGAGCACCTCCGACACGTTGGCCGCGAGCCGGTGGTGATCGCCGGCATCCACCACGATCACCGGGGTGTCCTGGGTGATCAGGGCGATGGGCCCGTGCTTGAGCTCACCTGCGGGGTAGGCCTCGGCCCACCGGTAGGTGAGCTCCTTCAGCTTCAGCGCACCCTCGGCGGCATAGGGCAGGCCTTCGCCGCGCGAGAGGAACAGGAAGCCGCTGTGCTCGGTCAGCTCCGCGGCGACCGCGGCGGCCACCGGCGCCGCGAGGAAGTGCGCCTGCTCCAGCCGATCGGGAATCCCCGCGAACTCGCGCCGCAGGGCACTGTGCAGGGCCCGGTGCCCGGACCGGCCGCCGGCCTGAGACGCGGCCAGCGACAGGGCGAGCGCGCTGCCGAGGACCACCTGCGCGGAGAACGTCTTGGTGGCGGCGACCCCCACCTCATGGCCGGCATCGCAGGTGAGGACGGCATCGGCCCGACGGGCCAGCGTCGACCGCCCGTTGTTGGTGATGGCCAGCACCGGACCGGATACCGGTCGCAGCGCCGCCAGCACGTCCGCGGTCTCGCCGGATTGGGAGACGGCGACGGTCAGCACGCCTTCCTCGGGCAGCAGGTCGGCTGCTTCCGATGCGACAAGCAGCTCGGTGGGGATGCCGGCGACCTGCCGGAAGACCCGGGCCACAGCCGTTGCCGCATTCAGCGACGTGCCGCAGGCGATGAAGCGCACGCGCCGCGGGCGGTCGAGGCCCAGATCACGCCACAGGTCACCGTCCAGTCCCGGCAGCAGCCGGTCTACCAGCAGCGCGATGAGCGCGGGCTGCTCGGCGATCTCCTTGCTCATGAAGTCGGCGTGGCCGGCCAGGTCGACCTCCTCGGCCCGCAACCGGGCCGGCTCCAGCGCGCGTTCCGCACATGGGTTGCCGTCGCGGTCCCACCACGCCAGCGACGTGCCGATCTCCACCAGGTCGCCGTCCTCAAGGACGGCGAACCCGTCGACCCAGCCGGCCAGCGCCGACTCATCCGATGCCACGTGCACGCCGGTAGGTCCGACTCCGACGAGCAACGGCGAGCGCCGCGTCGTCACGACGAGCGCCCCGGTCCGGGCGTCGACGACGCCGAGTGCCCAGGACCCGCGCAGCCGGGACCGGGTGTTCAGAACCGCCTCGACCAGCGTGGCACCGCCGCCGATCTGCTCCTCGATCAGGTGCGGGACGACCTCGGTGTCAACGTCGGAGCCGAAGCGGTGACCGCGCCCGACGAGCTCGGCGCGCAACTCGTCGGCGTTCTCGATGATGCCGTTGTGGACGACGGCCACCTGCCCCGTGCAATCCAGGTGCGGGTGCGCGTTGCGGTCGGTCGGCGAGCCGTGCGTCGCCCACCGGGTGTGGCCCAGGCCGAGCTCGACCGCGGGCGGCATGGCGATCGGGAACACGTCTTCGGAGCAGCGGTGCTCGAGCTGTGCCACCCGCCCGCTGCAGCGGATCACTTGCAACGAACCGCCAGGGGTCGCCAGGGCAACCCCGGCGGAGTCGTAACCGCGGTATTCAAGCCGCCGCAGCGAGCTGAGCAGGAACTCGAGCGCTCCGGAACTCCGCCGGCAGGCGACGATGCCACACATGCGCGGCCTACAGGAAGGCCCGGTGAGGGGCCCGGTCGAAGTTGTAGGTGGTGTCCAGGACCAGTGGCTGGTCGACGACCCACCCGTAGTCGACCTCGGGGTGCAACGTCGCGAGCACGACCAGGTCGTGGTTGCGGGTGGGCGCGTCCTCGGACGAGCACAGGATCGAGCCGTCGGCGAGCCGCACCTCGGCGATCAGCGGATCGAAGTACTCGACCGTGGCACCCCCGACCGCGAGGCGGTCCAGGATCTCCAGGGACGGTGCCTCACGCATGTCCGCGACCCCAGGCTTGTAGGCGACACCGACGACGAGCACCCGCGCGCCGCGGACGCCGCGACCGGCGTCCCCGAGCAACTCCCGGACCCGGTCGACCACCTGACGGGGCCGCTGGGCGATGGACGACATGGCCTGCTCGATGAGAGGAGCAGTTCGCCGGTCGCTCTTGAGCTGCCACAGCAGGTAGTGCGGGTCGCAGGGAATGCAGTGGCCGCCGACGCCCGGGCCGGGCGTGAACGGCATGAAGCCGTACGGCTTGGTCGATGCCGCCTCGATGACCTCCGTGATGTCGACCTGCAGGCCGCGGCTCACGTCGGCCAATTCGTTGACGAGGGCGATGTTGACCGCCCGGAAGGTGTTCTCGTAGAGCTTGGTCAACTCGGCGGCCTCGGGACTCGACACCGGGTGCACCGACTTGGCGTACGCCGACAGCGCCTCGACGGCACGCTGGGTGCAGCCGGGGGTGACGCCGCCGACGACCCGGGGGACGTCCTCGATCGCGATGTCGCTGCCCGGGCAGATGCGCTCGGGGCTGAAGGCGACGAAGATGTCCTTGCCGACCCGCAAGCCGCGCTGCTCGAGCGGAGTGACCAGGAAGTCCCGGGTGGTGCCGACGTAGGTCGTCGAGGTCAGCAGCAGGGTCTGGCCGGCTCTGGCGTGCTCGACCACCACCGCGCAGGCACCCTTCAGGGCGCCGAGGTCCGGCACAAGGTGCTCGTCCACGGGCGTGGGTACGCAGATGATCACCATTGCGGCCTCGGACAGCAGGTCGGGAGAAGTAGTGAGCGTCAGGCCCTCGGTGTCGACGGCAAGTCCCAGCCGCTCGTGGTCCACGGGGACCAGATCCACTTCGCCGGCGCGGATGGCAGCCAGGCGGCGCTCGCTCACGTCGACCCCGACGACCCTGCGGCCGACCGTGGTGAAGGAGAGCGCCGTGGGCAGGCCCACGTAACCCAGCCCCACGATGGCGACGTCGTAGGTGGTCGGCGCATCCGGTATGTGCGCCAGTGACGGGACGAGCGTGAGCCCGACGACCGAATCCTCGCCGACAGCGATGTGCTTGAGCACTGAGCCTCCCCCAGTAGTGCCGGCTCAGCACCTGTCGACAGGGCGTTGACGGCATCGCGATTGCGGTGCGTAATGAGAGTGCGGCTCGATGGGGTGGTACATCGCGGGTTTTCCGGCCAACCATTCGAACTGACTACCGGTCACGCGCTGTAGACCATGAGACGGTGGAATTTCCCTGGTCAAGCCCACCACTCCGTGACTCTGTGTGGTTGGAAGACTCCGGAGAGCGCAGGCCTTGAAGGGAGTCCGGTGAGACTCTGCAGTCCGTACGAGTCGCGTATCGTCACTGAAGCTTGACGCTGCGTAGTCCGGACCCGGCGTATCTGGCCCGGCCATTGCCCGTTTTCGCCATGGTAGGACAGCCGAGCCTCCTCACTTCCCGTGGTCACGTTCCGGCCAGGTCGTACGGCGGCCTGCCGAGAGCAGTCGCTGCCCGGCGGTAGGGCCGTAGCCGTGGTCGGCAGGACGACCGCCGGTCGTTAAGCTGATGGCCCATTGGCCGCCGCTGCGCTGTAGCTCGACCCCAGCAAAGGATGAAACATGGCCGAACCGCCGGACGGGCGACGCGGGCAACCTGACGTGGGCAGTCCCTACGGCCCGCCGCCGCCACGCAACCCTTGGGAAGCCCCACTCCGCCCTGCGCAGGGATCTGCGGAGCGCCCTGCGCAGGGATCTGCGGAGCGCCCTGCGCAGGGATCTGCGGAGCGCCCTGCGCAGGGATCTGGGCAATGGCCCGCCCAAGGGCCGCAGGCACCGCAGTACGGCCAGCCGGGGGCGCCAACCTCTCCGATTGGCGCTCCCCCGGGCTTCGCCTCGCCCGGGCAGGCCGCGCCTTACGGCGCCTGGCAAGGCCCGCCTGGGCCGCCTCCGCGCACCGCACTGCCGCGCAAGCGCCGCTCGGCGGCCCTCCCCATCCTGCTCGGTGGCGGTGCGCTGGCGCTGGTGGCAATCGTGGTGGCGCTGGTCGTCGCCAACAGCGGCGGCGACACGACACCGCAGGCCGACAAGCATCCGAAGCCGGTCGGCCCGGCGGGCGCGCAGCTGCAAACGGCGACCGCGGCCTTCGCCCGGCAACCTGTCATTCGCTACAACCGGCAGATCACGACGTCGGCCGACGAGTCGATCACTGTCGACCTCAGCGTCACGCAGCGCGGCACCACCACGGGCACCTTCCTCGAGAAGGGCATCCGGATCGCCGTACTGGTCGTCGACGACAAGACGTTCTTCCGTGCTCCGACCACCTACTGGCTGGCGCACGACACCGAGGTCAAGCGGGCAGCCCGCTACTCCAAGCAATGGGTCAGGGTTTCCCCCCAACGGTTCGGCGTCGACCCGCAGGCGCTGCTCGCGCCGGGTGTGCTGGCCGCGAGGTTCCCCAAGGACGCGGGGTCTGCCAAGCACCCGGCGCCGATCGTCGCCGTCAGGGGCGTGCGGACCCGGCAGATCGTGGGAGCCGACGAGACGGTCTACGTCGCCACTGCCGCGCCCTACCGGGTGATGCGGGTGCAGTCGACTCGCGACAAGTTCGACCTCGACACGACCTTCTTCGCCGAGCCCTTCGTGACCGTGCTGTTCAAGCGCATCGACACCCAGATCAGCCAACTCGGCGCGGCCATCGACTCGCAGGTGATCCATAGCGTCGACGGCAAGGTCCAGCTCGCGCCCTGCGGACAGACCAGTTGCACCGCCAAGGCGACGATCAACACGGTGACCACGCCCTACACGAACACCGGCAAGCCGACCGCTGCCGACGTCTCGACGGTCTTCACCCTCGACCGTCATCCGATCGGCACCTGCACCAAGGTTCTGACCCTGCCGGCCGCCGGCAAGGCGCCCACCGCCTGCAAGGTCGGTTACCGGCTGCCCGCCGACGGCAAGACGCACTCGATCGAGGCGGTCGTGCTGGCCATCGCGCGGGCGGTCCTGACCCCGGATATCGCGACGCTGCACCGGGAGCTGGCCGGCGAGACGGTGGACTGGCGGCTTCGGGAGGCGGGGGCGACCGGGCTACCCGGCTCCGATACCCAGCACGGCCCCTTCCGTTTCGTGCCACCGGCGGGATACCGGCCCTACGCCGGCCCCATCGCGCAGACCGGCAGCGGCTACGTCGACGCTGAGGGCAACGTGTGGACCGAAGTGGCGCCCAGGGGCGCCGCCGCCAGGCACGGCTTCGCCCAGGAGTGGAAGGTCAAGTTGTCCGCCGCGGGACAGGCCAAGTGGCGGAGCCCAGCCCACAAGAACAACGGCGACTACTACCTCAGCGTCACGCCCGACGGCAAGCGCTCGCACTGACCACCGCTGGTTCCACCGCCGTTCGGCTGCCGCTCGTGATCATGCAACTTTCCAGGGCGACACGCCGGGAGGGTCCACCAAGGGTGCAAGGCCACCGGGGCGACCGAGCCGGTCAGCAGACTTTCAGCTGTGCACCCGGCGGGTCAGCCGGAGCGCGACCAGCGCGATGATCATGCCCACACTCGCGCCGATGACGGCGCGGGCACGGGTCGAGTCGCGCAGCGCCGAAGCGCCTCGGGCGGCGACCCGCTTGGGGCTGGCACGTTCGGCCAACTCGTCGAGCGTGCCGGCCAGCTTCGCCCGGGTCTCCTCGATCTCCCGCTGGATGACCTCGGGATCGCGCGGCTGGGTCACTGGCCCTCCCGTTGGTAGCTGATGGGTGTCCGTGGCGGTCCATGTTGTCATGCGCCGTCCGGTGTTGTCCTCGTCGCAGCGCCGGTAGCCGCCCGCGCCACCATTCACACTGCCGATGCCCTATGGTCGGGCTCGTCCACCGGATCCTCGAACGAAGGGGCCGCCGACATGAGCTCGATCCACGCCGAGGTACGTGAAGGTGAATACGGCGACCGGATCCTGGCGGTCGAGCCTGGCGGTGCGGAATTCATCCCGCTCGGCGAGCGGCACGGCCGGCCGCTGCAGCTGTTCTGGACCTGGATGTCGCCAAACCTGGAGTTCGCGACCATCTTCGTCGGCGTGCTCGCGGTCGCCGCCTTCCGCCTGTCGTTCTGGCAGGCGGTCCTCGCGATCGTTCTGGGCAGCGGGCTCGGCTCGTTGACCCACGGCCTGCTGTCCGCCCGCGGTCCGGCCTCCGGCGTGCCGCAGATGGTGCTGAGCCGGATCGCCTTCGGCCACTTCGGCAACATCCTGCCGGCCGGGCTCAACGCCGTAACAGCGAGCATGGGATGGTTTGCCGTCAACAGCGTCAGCGGCGCGCTGGCACTCTCCGCGTTGACCCACCTGCACCGGGTGCTGTGCCTGGTCGTCATCGTCGCCGTGCAGATCCTGGTCGCCTTCTTCGGGCACAACCTGGTGCACGTGTTCGAGCGCTACGCGTTCCCGGTGCTGGCGGTGATCTTCCTCATCGCCTCGGTGATCATCCTGTCCAAGGCGCACACGGGCGTGGGTAGCAAGCCGATCCCCGGAGCCTTCCTGATCACCGTCGGCGCGACGTTCGGCTACGCCGCGGGCTGGAACCCCTACGCCGCCGACTACACCCGCTATTTTGCGCCGGAGGCCAACCGGCGGGCCGTCGGCGTGTGGGCCGGCCTCGGTGTCTTCGTCTCCTGTGTCGTGCTCGAGGTCGTGGGCGCCGCCTCGGCCACCCTCGGCGGCAAGGGCAACCCCACCGAGGCCTTCACCAGCGAGCTGCCGGGCATGGTGGCCAAGCTCACCCTGCTGGCGATCGCGCTGGGCGCGGTCGCGGCGAATGTCATCAACATCTACTCCGGTGCGATGTCCTTCCTGGCCTTGGGCATCAGGCTTCCCCTCGCGCTGCGCCGGGCGATCGTCGCCGCCGCGGCCGGCACGATCGGATTCGTCCTCGCGGTGTACGGCCTCGACCATGTGCAGGTCTACGAGGACTTCCTGCTGATCATCGCCTACTGGATCGGGCCGTGGCTGGGGGTCTACCTCACCGACTTGTACCTGCGCCGCGCCAACCGGGTCGACGGCTTCCTGTTCGACCGCAGGCACAATCCGTTGGCCGGGCCGGTGGCGATGCTGATCGCCATGGTCGTGTCGATCTGGCTGTTCGCCAACCAGGCGAAGTACGTCGGCGTCGTTCCCGAGCACTTCCCGGCCCTCGGCGACATCGCCTTCGAGGTCGGCTTCGTCCTCGCCGCCGTCCTTTATTGGGCTCCTCGCCGTTCCGTGTGGGTGACTGAGTTGATCTTCGGCCATTCTGTGGCTGTTCCTGGTGGCGTTGCCGGGACGGTCGCCGGGGTGGTGGGCTGGGGGTGTCAGGGGTGGATTTGAGTTCGATGTTCGGAGCGGCGTTGGGACTGGCCTT
>JBBRYN010000042.1:0-29837 GCA_038237645.1 Mycobacteriales bacterium | reverse complement strand
TCGCCGATGGCGGGTTCGAGGCGGTTGCGGCCGTTGCGTTTGGCGGCGTAGAGGGCGGTGTCGGCTCGGGCGAGGAGTTGTTGGTGGTGGTCGTCGGTGTCGGCGGCGCCGAGGCCGAAGCTGACGGTGACGGTGAGGCCGGGGCCGATGGCGCCCCAGTCGTAGCTTTCGACGGCTCGGCGGAGGCGTTCGCAGGTGGCGCGGGCGGCGGTGAATCCGGTGTCGATGAAGGCGAAGAAGAATTCTTCGCCGCCCATGCGGGCGACCATGTCGCCGGGGCGGCAGCCGCCGCCGAGGATGGTGGCGAGGTGTTGGAGGACCTGGTCGCCGGTGGCGTGGCCGAATTCGTCGTTGATGGCCTTGAAGCGGTCGACGTCGCCGATGGCGACGCAGAGGGGCCGGCTGGTTTCGCGGGCGTGGCGGAACAGGTCGGGGAGTTGGTCGTCCATGTGGCGGCGGTTCCACAGGCCGGTGAGGGGGTCGGTGTTGGCGTGCCGGCCGAGTTCGGTGGCGCGGATCTGCAGGACCTGCTTCTCGGCTTCCAGCTCGTGGCTGCGCAACATCGCCAGCCGGGCCTCCAGCCGGGCCTTGTCAGCCTCCAGCCGGGCATTGTGCAGCTCGAACTGGTAGGTCAGCATCTTGGCCCGCCGGTCAGCCACCTCGGAATGCAGGAGCCGGTCGGCGCGGTGGTATTCACGGTAATGGCGCAGCGCGGCCGGGAGGTTGCCCTGCTGCTCGTGCGCGGTCGACAACTGCTGGTGCGCGTTGATGGTGACGTACGGCTCGTTGGCCTGGGTGGCCAGGTCGAGCACCAGGGTGAATCGTGCGATGGCGGCGGGCAGGTCGCGCCGGAGCAGCAGCAGCTCCCCGGTCACCTTGAGCGCGTCGAGCTCGAGCGGGCGGTAGCCGTGCGTCCGGCACAGCTCCAGCGACAGGTCGATCTTGGCGTCCGCGGCCACGAAGTCCCCGGCCAGCCCGAGCAACGAGCTGAGGTTGCAGGAGGCGAGGGCCTCCCGGTATGGATTGGTCGCCGCGCGGGCCAACTCGATCGCGCGGCGGCCGTAGTCCAACCCGGCCTGCAACAGCCGCTCGGCCTGGGCGGGATCGCCCTGCTCGCGGGATTCGCTGACCGATCCCTGCGCGTGCCAGGCAAGGTTGTTGAGGATGCAGAACGTCGCCTCGCTGTCGAGATCCTTCTCGATCGACAGTTCGTAGGCATGGCGCAGGAACGGCTCAGCCGGCTGCCAGTCGGCCAACAGGCAGTACAGGACGCCGATCCGGTTGGAGGTCCAGAACAGCAGGGTGCTGTCGCCCAGCCGCTGCGCCACCTCCATGCCGGTGCCGAGTGCGTCCAGTGCCTCCTCGCGCAGCCCGAGGTAGGAGTAGGCCTGTGCCTGGACGGTCAGGGTCTCGCAGACGCCGGCCTCGTCGCCCACGGACTCCAGCAGCGAGATCGCCAGCGCCAGGGACTTCGCCGAGCGCTCGTAGTCGCCGAGCTTGATGAGCTGGTTGCCCAGCAGGCGCAAAGCGCGTGCCTGCAGCCGGTCGTCACCCTGCCGCGCGGCCTGATCGGCCGCCTGCCGGGCGTGAGCGGCGCCCTGCTCGTACTCGCCGGCGGCGGTGCCTGCCTCGGCGAGATCCAGCAGTGACGCTGTGCTCACCGTTGTACCACTTTGGGCCACTCAGACACAGTGAACGCGGATGTGTCCGGCGTCAACCGGTTGGGATGACCGCGATTGCTTCCGGGGAGTCGTCGGGCTGTTCGGTGACCGCGAGCCGGCCGTCGGCCAGGAAGACCCAGCGCCGGTAGGACCAGAAGCGGAAGACCGTGCCGATCACCAGCCCGGCGAGGTTGGCGGCGTTGATCGCCGCCGGGCTGTCCAGGCCCTGGCCGTAACGCACCACCGCGATACAGATCAGGCCGATCGCCAGACCGATGAGGTTGAGCAGGAAGAACAGCACGTATTCCCGGCGCATCCCCGACCGCGCCCGGTGCCGGAAGGTCCAGTGCCGGTTCATGAAGTACGAACTCGTGGCGGCGATCACCGTGGAGACGCACTTCGACGTCAGCGGACCCACGCCGAAGCCGAAGTGCAGCAGGTTGAGAATGGCGAAATCGAGCGCGGTGTTGACGATGCCGATCAGCCCGAACTTGGTCAGCTCGGCGACGAAGATGCGGATCTGGTGGCTGACGGACGAGGGGAGGCGCACCCGCCGATATTAGGGGGCGCCGTGCGACCATCGACCCGCAGTCCCCCCACTACCGCGTCGAAGAGGATGGGCATCATGGTCGACTACCGGCTCAACGACGAGCAGGAGACCTTCCGCAAGACCGTCGAGGACTTCGCCGTCAGTGTCGTGGCCCCCAAGGCGCACGGCTACGACGAGAGCGGGGAATTCCCCTACGACATCGTCGCCGCGATGGGCGAGATGGGGCTGTTCGGGCTGCCCTTCCCGGAGGAGTACGGCGGGATGGGCGGGGACTACTTCACCCTCTGCCTGGCCATCGAGGAGCTGGCCCGGGCCGATTCCAGCGTCGCCATCACCCTCGAGGCGGGCGTGTCGCTCGGAGCCATGCCGATCTACCGGTTCGGCTCGCCGGCGCAGCGCGAGCAGTGGCTGCCCCAGTTGTGCTCCGCGGTCGCGCTCGGCGCCTTCGGCCTCACCGAGCCCGGCGGAGGCTCCGACGCGGGGGCGACCCGCACGACCGCGCGACTGGACGGCGGGGAATGGGTGATCAACGGCACCAAGGCGTTCATCACCAACTCCGGCACCGCCATCACCCGGCTGGTGACCGTGACCGCTGTCACCGGTGAGCGCGACGGTCGCAAGGAGATCTCCTCGATCACCGTCCCGGTGCCCACCCCGGGCTTCTCGGCGTCGAAGAAATACTCCAAGGTCGGCTGGCACGCCTCCGACACCCGTGAGCTGTCCTTCGCCGACGTCCGGGTGCCGCAAGCCAACCTGCTGGGTGAGCGGGGCCGCGGCTACGCCAACTTCCTGTCCACCCTCGACGAGGGCCGCATCGCCTACGCCGCGCTCGCCGTGGGGCTGTCCCAGGCGTGCGTCGACGAGTCGGTCCGCTACGCCGGTCAGCGCCAGGCATTCGGCCACAACATCGGCTCCTACCAGGCGATCCAGTTCAAGATCGCCGACATGGAGATGCGCACCCACGTCTCCCGGCTGGCCTACTACGAGGCCGCCGCCCGGATGCTGGCCGGCCGGCCGTTCAAGAAGCAGGCGGCGATCGCCAAGCTCTACTCCAGCGAGTCGGCCGTCACCAATGCCCGCGAGGCGACGCAGATCTTCGGCGGCTACGGCTTCATGAACGAGTTCCCGGTGGCACGGCACTGGCGTGACTCCAAGGTGCTGGAGATCGGTGAAGGGACCTCGGAGGTGCAGCGCCTGCTGATCGCCCGGGAGCTGGGTCTCGGCTAGCGGCTCCGGAGACGACGCCCCCCGGAGACGTCTGCCACTCTTAGCCCATGGACGCCCGCACCGGTCTGCCTGTGGTGGGAATGGTGGGAGCCGGCCAGCTCGCCCGGATGACGCACCAGGCGGCGATCGCCCTCGGCCTGTCCCTGCGGGTGCTGGCGGCGGCCCGCGACGACGCGGCAGCGCTCGTCGCGGCCGACGTGGTGGTCGGTGACTTCAGGTCCTACGACTGCCTGCTGGCCTTCGCCGAGGGGTGCGACGTGGTGACCTTCGACCACGAGCACGTCCCCGGCGACCTGCTGGGCAAGCTGGAGTCGGCCGGGCACAGGGTGCTGCCGGGCCCGGGGGCACTCGTGCACGCCCAGGACAAGCACGTGCTCCGCCAGCGGCTCACCAGCCTCGGGTTCCCGGTGCCCCGGTGGTCGGCCGTCAGCACCGCCGAGGACGTCGCAGACTTCGCGGCCGGCGACTGGCCGGTGGTCGCCAAGGCGGTTCGCGGCGGTTACGACGGCCGCGGTGTGTGGTTCCTCGCCGACGTTCGCGAGGCCGCCGACCTGATCGCGACAGGTGTTGAGCTGATCGTGGAGGAGCGGGTGCGGCTGGTCCGCGAACTCTCCGCCGTCGTCGCGCGGTCCCCGTACGGTCAGGTGGCCGCCTGGCCCGTGGTCGAGACGGTCCAGCAGTCGGGAATCTGCATCCAGGTGCTCGCGCCGGCGCCTGGCCTTGCCGCCGATGTGGCGGTGGCGGCACAGCGGCTGGCCATCCGCCTGGCCGCCGATCTCGGCGTCGTCGGCGTGCTGGCCGTCGAGCTCTTCGACACCGCGGCCGGGCTGCTGGTCAACGAGCTCGCCATGCGGCCGCACAACTCCGGCCACTGGACCATCGAGGGCTCGTGCACCTCGCAGTTCGAGCAGCACCTGCGTGCCGTGCTCGACTACCCGCTCGGCCCCACCGTGCCGACCGCGCCGGCGATCGCCATGGTCAACGTGCTCGGCGGCCCGGCCGGCGGTGCGGGGATCGACGAGCGGTTGCACTCGCTGCTCGCGCTGGATCCGGGGGTCAAGGTGCACCTCTACGGCAAGGGCGGCCGCCCGGGGCGCAAGATCGGCCACGTCACGGTGCGCGACGACGAGATGGACGCGGCCCGGTACCGCGCGGCCCGCGCGGCGGCCGCCCTGGGGGAGGCAACCGCGTGACCGGCGACGGGCCGCTGGTCGGCGTCATCATGGGCAGCGACTCCGACTGGCCGGTGATGTCACCGGCGGTGCAGGCCTTGCGCGACTTCGACGTCGCCTACGAGGTGCGGGTCGTCTCGGCGCACCGCAGCCCGCACGAGATGCTCGACTACGCGACGACGGCCGTCGGCCGTGGCCTGCTGGTGATCGTGGCGGGGGCCGGCGGCGCGGCGCACCTGCCGGGCATGGTCGCGTCGGCCACCCCGCTGCCCGTGATCGGGGTGCCTGTGCCGCTGCAGCACCTCGACGGCCTCGACTCGCTGCTGTCGATCGTGCAGATGCCGGCCGGTGTGCCGGTCGCCGCCATGTCGGTGGCCGGCGCCGCCAATGCCGGGCTGCTCGCGGTGCGGATCCTGGCCGTCTCCGACGCCGGGCTGCGCCAGCAGATGGTGGACTTCCAAGCTGGTCTGCGGCACGGCGTCGCCGCCAAGAACGCCGCTTTGCAGCGCGATACCGCACTCTGAGTCACGCCATCCGCGACACCGACTGCCGCAGGCGGCGCAAGTCGCGGCGGCGCTGCTCGTATGTCGCCCCCAGGAGCAGCAGGAGCAGGCCGGCGACGGCCAGCGGCAGCCAGCGCGGCAGCGTACTGAGCAGTTGGGCGACCGCCGGTGCCAGTTCGTGCACTGCCACCGCGGCCAGCACGCCGCCTCCCGTCAGCAACGGCGCCTGTAGCCGCAGCCGGGCACCGGTGAGCAGCACGAGCAGGGCCGCAGTGCCGAGCGCCAGCGGCCGCATGGTGTCCGGTGGCCCGGCGAACAACGCGGCCAGGCTGGGCAGCAGCCCGGCGGCGAGCCCCGGGCCGTAGGCCGCCCACGACGACAGCGGGCGTTGCCTGCGACGCAGGATCCCGATGACGAGCCCGACGATGGCGGGTGCGACCGTGTATGCCTCCGGGGTGCTCACCCCGATGTCGGCCAGCCGCACCCAGGACGAGGCGATCAGCAGCGCCGCCCCGCCCATCCAGGCCCAGCGCCGGTCCGGGCGCAGGGCCATCGCGCTCATGGTCAGGCCGGCGACCGCAAGGGCGAGGCTGAGCGCCAGGGGGTGCTCGATGGTCAGTCCGGCACCAAGCAGTCCACCCGCGGCGGCAACTGCCTCGCCGGCCTGCGACTCCCACGGCCGGTGGCGCCGGAGCAACCCGGCGAGCACCACCAGCCCGGCGGCAACCGCCAGCCCGGCAAAGGCCGCGAGATGGGCCGCCAACCCGGCGGCCATGGCCGCGGCCACGGCATCGAGCAGTGCCACGGTTGCGGCCAGGGCCGTCGAGACCCGGGCGACCGGACGGGTGCGGCCGAACACCGCGGCGAGTAGCGCCCCTGCGCCGAGTGCCGTGAGGGCGGCCACGGTCGCCGGGGCGGTCGCCAGCGACCAGGCCAGGACCGTCCCCGCCAGGACCGCCGCGGTCGGCCCCGAGACGGCGGGCGGGAGCACGCTGCCACCGCGCGCCATCGCCGCGGCGGCGAGCAGCCCCAGGGCCACGGCCCCCAGGCCGGCCAGCGCGACCGGCCAGGGCAGGTCCAGGGCGAAGGGCAGCAGGCCGACCGCGAGGGCGGCGGCCGGCACGGCGACACGCGTGGCGACGACCCGGCCCAGCATCGCGGCCACTCCCAGGACGGCCCCCGTCGCCGCGACGGCAAGCACGGCGGGCACGAGTGCGTCGCCGGACCAGATCAGGTGCGGTGCCAGGCTGCGCGCGCTCGCCGGTGCCGTCCCCCAGCCGTGGCCGAGCCGGGAGTAGGGCGCGAAGAGCGCCTCGACCGTCGCGCGGGCGACGGTCGCGAGGGCGACCAGCAGCGGCCCGGCAGCGACGGCGACAAACGCCTCCCGCTCCCCGCCGCGCGGCCGTCGGCTGCCGGCCAGCACCACCAGCGTGCCGGCCGTGGCGAGGAGCAGACCGGGCCGGCTCTGCTCGGCGAGTGCCGTCGCGGCCGCGGCCGCCGCGATCACGATCACGCCGATGCCGAGGGCCCGCGCATGCACGTCCAGCCGGCTCCCGCAGGCGTTCCCGGCGACCACCGCAACGCCGGCCACCGCCAGCAGCGCCCAGGCAGCAGCGGCGCCGGTGCCGCCGGCGGAGAGGAGGACCGCCGTAACCTCGGCGGCCACGGCCGTGCCGAACAGCCCGGTGGCAGCCGCACCGATCGGAGCCCGCCCGGCCAGGACCGCGGCGGCGGCCAGCACGGCGGCCGTGCCGCCGAGCGCGACCAGCGTGCTCGTGCGCTCCGCCAGTGAGCCGGCCAGGACGACGGCCAGCAGGGCGAGCCCGGCCAGGCCGGCCACCTGGCAGCGCAGTCCGTGCCGGAGCCGGGCCGCGGCCAGGCAGCAGGCCGCGGCGACGAGGCCCTGCGCGACGAGTGCGGCGGGGCGGGACAGGTCCAGGGCCGGCGGTGCGACCACGGCAGCCAGCACCAGGCCGCCGGCCGCCACCAGGAGGGCGGGCCGCCGCCGCCCTGCCACGACCGCCGCGACGATGACGGCCGCGGCAGTGAGCACGACGACGGTGAGGAGAACGCTGGGGCCGGCCGACCAGGACCGGTACGGGCTGAGCGCCGACCGCGCGTCGGCAGGCGCACCGGTCCAGGTCCGGGTCACCCAGAGCAACGGGCCCACGGTGGCCAGCGCCACCGGCCACAGGATGGACAGCGCACCGGCGCCGAGGAACACCGAGGCGGCGCCGACCGAGCCCCGCCGCCAGTCCGAGCGCAGGACCAGGGCAGCGGCAGCGACCAGCAGCGCCGCACCGGCCGGCGCGAGGGCTCCGGCCCGGCCGAGGGGCGGCAGGCTCGACCCGACGGCGGCGGCGCCCACGAGCAGCAGGGCGGCTCCGGCCAGGACTGCCCGCCACGCTCCGGCGCGGACGAGGAGTGCGGCGGCGGCGGTCACCACGCCGGCGAGGGCCAGCACCGCCGCCGGGCGGCCCGGCTCGCCGAAGAACGTGAGAGCGGCCGCGATCGGGATCGCGACCAGCGCGGCCAGGATGGCGAAGGTGGCGGCGATCCAGCGCTCGGCCATCAGCGCCGGGCGGCCCCGGGTCAGTGCGGTGGCCAGCAGGTTGCCGGCTATGGCGACCGTGCCCGCGAAGGCCACCCCCACGGCGGACGCGTGCAGCGCCACGGCCGCGAGGGGTACGGGCAGTTGGGTGACGAACAACCCGGCCGGGCGCATCAGGCGGACCGGCACGAGGGCCGGATAGCCGATGGCCACGGCGGCGATCAACGCGGTGGCCGCGGCGGCGTAGCCGAACCCGTTGGTGCGATGCAGGCCGAACGCGTCGGCGGCGTAGGCGGCGTAGGTGTCCATGCCCATCAACACCAGGCCGACGAGTGAGATCGTCTCCGCGGTCGCGGTGAGCTTGCGGCGCATCAGCCAGGCCGGCAGGCCCAGTGCGACGGCGGTGAACCCGAGCAGGATGGTTGCCCGGCCGGCCAGGCCGAACCGGCCCCAGGCAACGACGGTGAAGACCACCGCTGCCACCGCCAGCAGCAGGCCGCCGAGGGCCAGCAGCATGTTCTGCACCGAGTGCGGCGAGCTCTCCCGGGCAGCCTTCGGACGCACGGCCTCCGGATGGGCGACGGGTGGAGCCCACGAACCCGCCGGCGAGTTGCCGGCCTGCTGGGGCCACCAGGCGGTCGGCGGAGCCACGGCGCTCTGCTGACGCCGCAGTTGGTCGAGCAGGACGTGCCGGCGATACAGCAGAGCCTGGTGCTGCTGCTCGTTGGCCGCGATGGCGGCGTCGACGTGCCACAATTCGGCGCCGAGCGCGGTGGGATCCATGCACCTGAGTCTGCGCGCCGGGCCGCGCAACCCGGCAGAGCAGAACTACCTACAGCCGGTCCGGTGACCACCACCGGCACGCCGACATCGATCAGGCAGGCGTAGACCCCCCGCAACCGACGTTCGGCGCCGGCACTGTCCACACCGAAGACCGGCCGGTCGGGCCGCAGCGTGTTGCGGACGGCGTGGCCCTCGCGCAGGAACTCCGGGCTCCAGGCCCAGGACGTCGAAGCCGAGCTCGGCCATGTACACCGCATGCGTGGCCCCGAGGTAACCCGTGCCGACCACGGTGACCCGTGGCCTGCGCCCGTCCGGCACCGGCTCACCATCCGAGCCGCAGTCCTACGATTGCTCCCGTGGACCCCAACTTCACCGTGTACCAGCTACCCGAGGAGCATGACCTGCTCCGCCAGACGGTGCGGGAGGTTGCCGCCAAGCACATCGCGCCGCGGGCCGCCGAGATCGACGCCACCGGCGAATTCCCTTGGGACGTCTACGACGTGCTCCGGCAGGCCGATCTGCATGCCATTCACCTCCCGGAGAAGTACGGCGGGGCGGGGGCCGACTCGATTGCGACCGTCATCGTGATCGAGGAGGTGGCCCGGGTGTGCGCAGCGTCGTCGCTGATCCCCGCGGTCAACAAGCTGGGCACGATGCCGTTGCTGCTCTCGGCGTCGGAGGAGCTGCGCGCTGTGGTGCTGCCGCCGATCGCCCGTGGCGAGGCGATGATCTCCTACGCCCTGTCCGAGCGCGAGGCCGGCTCCGATGCGGCGGCGATGACGGCCCGAGCCGTTCCGGACGGCGACCACTGGGTGCTCAACGGCACCAAGAGCTGGATAACCAACGCCGGGATCTCCACGTACTACACCGTGATGGTCAAGACCGACCCGGCCGCCGGTTCTCGCGGCATCTCGGCCTTCGTGGTGCACAGGGACGATCCCGGCTTCTCCGTCGGGCCCAAGGAGCGCAAGCTCGGCATCAAGGGGTCGCCCACCTGCGAGATCTACTTCGACGACTGCACCATCCCGGCCGACCGGATCATCGGGGAGCCGGGTACCGGATTCCGGACCGCGCTGCGCACGCTCGACCACACCCGGCTGACCATCGGGGCGCAGGCGGTCGGCATCGCCCAGGGTGCCATCGACGCAGCGACCGCCTACGTCAAGGAACGCCGGCAGTTCGGCCGCCGTATCGCCGACTTCCAGGGGGTGCAGTTCATGCTCGCCGACATGGCGATGCGGACCGAGGCGGCCCGGCAGTTGATCTACGTAGCGGCGGCCCGGGCGGAGCGCGGTGAGCCGGACCTGACCTTCATCTCCGCGGCCGCGAAGTGCCTGGCCTCGGACACCGCCATGGCAGTGACCACCGACGCGGTCCAACTCTTCGGTGGCTACGGCTACACGAAGGACTTCCCGGTCGAGCGGATGATGCGCGACGCCAAGATCACCCAGATATACGAGGGCACCAACCAGGTGCAGCGCATGGTCATGGCCCGCCAGTTGCTGAAGTAGGCGGCGCGAATGCCGCACGACCTGGGCTGATCCGCGGTCCCGAACCGGCTCAGAGAGCGGTCGGCAGCTCGCGACTGTCCCGGCCCGACGTCGCCCGTTGCCAGGTGGAGAACGCCTCGGCGGGCATCGGTCGCGCGAAGTGGTATCCCTGCGCGACGTCGCAGCCCAGGGTTCGCAACGTCGCCAGCACCTCGGCGGTCTCGACCCCTTCGGCCACCACGACCAGGCCGAGGTTGTGACCGAGGTCGATCGCCGACTGGACGAGGGCGGTATTGCTCCCGTCACCGGCGATGTCAGCGACGAAGGACTTGTCGATCTTGAGCTCGTCGAGGGGCAGGACCCGGAGGTAGGCCATCGAGGAGTAGCCGGTGCCGAAGTCGTCCAGGGCGGTCCGCGCGCCCATGGCCCGGATCCGCCGGAGCGCGTCGATCGCCCGAGTGGGGTCGGCCATGACGGTGCTCTCGGTGATCTCGATGCACAGCAACTCGCCGGGCACGTCCGCGGCCAGCAGCCTCTGGGCGACGGTGTCGGGGAACTGTGGGTCGAGCAGGCAGCGGGTGGAGACGTTGACGGAGACCGGGAGGCGGATGCCCTGGTCCATCCACCGACGGGCCTGGGCGAGAGCGTTGGCGAGGACGTAGGACGTGAACCGGTGGCTCAGGGCCGTGTCCTCGACCACCGGGATGAACTCGGCCGGTGCGAGCAGGCCGCGGCTCGGGTGATGCCACCGGGCCAGTGCCTCGACGCCGAGTGCCTCCCCGGTGTCGATGGCGATCGTCGGCTGATAGTGCAGGACGATCTCCTGCTGGTCGAGTGCTCGGCGGAGCTCCCCGAGCAGGCGAAAACGGGCCGTCGTGTCGCTTTCCGGGCCGGAGACGTAGCAGGTGTAGCCGAGCTTGTTCTCCTTCGCCGCATACATCGCCGTGTCGGCGTGGCGGAGGAAGGTCAGCGCGTCGTCACCAGGTTGGGCGGTCGCGACCCCGATGCTCACCTCGAGGTCGACGGCGACGTCCTCGATCAGGAAGGGAATGTCGAAGGCCGCGATCATCCGCTGGGCCGCCTGCTCGCCGATGGCCGGCCCGGAATTCGCGAACAGCACGGTGAACTCGTCACCGCCGAGCCGGCAGATGGTGTCGCCGGCTCGCATGCCGGCCCGTAGCCGCCGGGCGACCTCCATCAGCAGCAGGTCGCCGTGGTCGTGGCCCAGCGCGTCGTTGACGTCGCGGAAGCCGTCCAGGCCGAGCAGGATCATGGTGGGCTGCTCGCCGGTCGCCCGCGCGGTGAGCAGGACCTGCTCGCACTCGTCGTGGAAGAGCTTGCGGTTGGGCAGCCCGGTCAACTCGTCGTAGTGGATCTGGTGCGACAGGACGGTCGCCTCTGCTCGGGCCCGTTCGTGTAGTCCCCAGTTGACCATGGACCCCACGCAGGCGGCCGAGAACAGCGCCGCGTGGATGCCTGCCCAGGTCCAGGGGTGTTCGCGGGCGGCGTGGTGGTCGTACACCGAGTGCGGGGCCAGGGTGCCGACGATTCCGTGCTCGACGAGCACGAAACCGATGGCCAGGCCGAAGGGCAGCCAGCTCTCGTAGAGGGCGACGACCGGCACCATCGCGAAGAAGAGGAAGTGCGCCTCGATGGAACCACCGGAGAGGTGCACCACGATCCCGGCGGCCACCATGAGGCCCATCCCGGCCGAGGTGCTGCGCAGCGGGCGACGTGCCCCGGACCAGCAGGCCAGGATCGCCATCGCGACGGGTACGAGTGCCTCCGCCAGGCCATGCTCCAACGGGAATCCGCGCAACAGGGCGAACGGCGGGATGATCGCCGCCTGCACGCCCAGGAGTGCGACGACCCACCGGTGCCGCGAGGCCCACACGTCGCCCGGGAGCGAGCGCCCACGGGGGAAAGCGGCGGCGAACCTGGACCGCCGGGTGGGCGCCGCGCCGAGGTCGGAGGCCGCCGAGACAGAAATCGAGCTCACCCCGCATCCTCGGATTCGGCTCGTCGAGCCTTCACCGGATCATCGACCGGGACCCGGGAGATCTTGAGCGGGCGTGGGGTCGGCCGAACGGCCCAGATCGAGGCGACGTTATCCCGGATATTTGCGGCCAGGCGGGGATCTTGAGCGCGCGCGGTGGGCGCCAGAGGGCAGGTCAGCCGGACACAGGCATGACCGCTGGCTCACCGTCGGTCGTGACGGGCGGCTCGGTCATGTCGCGGATGTCCGCAACCGTCACGCCGGGGGCCAGCTCACGCAGGACCACGCCGTCCGCCGTGACGTCGAGCACCGCGTGGTCGGTGATGATCCGCTGCACACAGCCGCGACCGGTGAGCGGCAGGGTGCACTCCCGCACGATCTTGGGGGAGCCGTCCCGGGCTACGTGCTCCATCAGCACGATCACCCGTTTGGCGCCGTGCACCAGGTCCATCGCCCCGCCCATTCCCTTGATCATCCTGCCGGGGATCATCCAGTTGGCGAGGTCACCGCCGGCGGACACCTGCATGGCGCCGAGAACGGCCGCGTCGATGTGCCCGCCGCGGATCATGCCGAAGGACAGCGCGGAGTCGAAGAAGGATGCCCCCGGCTGGATGGTCACGGTCTCCTTGCCCGCGTTGATCAGGTCTGGGTCCTCCTCACCGTCATACGGATATGGCCCGACCCCGAGGATGCCGTTTTCGCTCTGCATCACCACCGTGCTGCCGGCGGGCAGGTAGTTGGGCACCAGGGTCGGCAGGCCGATTCCGAGGTTGACGTACTGCCCGTCGCACAACTCCTGTGCCGCGCGGGCCGCCATCTGCTCCCGGGTCAGTGGCACCTCAGCTCCCCTCCCGCTGGCGGACGGTCCGCCGCTCGATCCGCTTGCCCCCCGCGCCGACCGGCCCGACCACCCGCTGCACGAACACGCCCGGCGTGTGGACGTCCTCGGGCCGGATCTTGCCCGGCTCGACCAGCTCCTCCACCTCGGCGATCGTCGCCCGCCCGGCCATCGCGCACAGCGGGTTGAAATTGCGGGCGGACTCGCGAAACACCAGGTTGCCGTGCCGGTCGCCCACGGCGGCGCGGACCAGGGCGAAGTCGGTGACGATCGCCTCCTCGAGGACGTAATCCCGGCCGCCGAAGCTGCGCACCTCCTTGGCCGGGCTGGCCACCGCCACACCGCCGGTCGGGTCGTAGCGCCAGGGCAGGCCGCCCTCGGAGATCTGGGTGCCGACGCCGGCGGGGGTGTAGAAGGCGGGGATGCCGCAGCCGCCGGCCCGCAGCCGCTCGGCCAAGGTGCCCTGGGGGCAGAGCTCCACCTCGAGCTCGCCGGAGAGGAACTGCCGGGCGAACTCCTTGTTTTCCCCGACGTAGGAGCTCGTCATCCGGCTGATCCGATGCTGCATCAGGAGCTGGCCGAGCCCGGCGTCGTCGACCCCGCAGTTGTTCGACACCGCCCGCAGGTCGTCGACCCCGGCGTCGAACAAGGCGCCGATCAGCACCAGCGGGATGCCGCACAACCCGAAGCCGCCGACCGCCAGCGTCGACCCCGGACGGATGTCGGCGACTGCTTCGGCGCCGTCGGGCACGACCTTGTCCATTCGTCCTCCTCGCGGCCGGCCGAGTCCGGCAACCCTATTGCAACCGGCGGGTGCCCTCGACCGTCGTCCCCATCGTGGCGGTGACCCGTTCCTGCGCGATCCGCGGCCCCAGCTTGTCCGGATCGGTGTTGCGGCACAGCACGATCGAGGCACCCCCAGCAAGCGGCGTGAGCAGCCAGTCGGCCGCGTCAGGCAGCCCGGCCTGATCGGTCACGAGCACCCGGTCGGCGCCGGTGAGGCCGACCTGACCGGCCCGGCGCCGCGCCGCGGCCGTCTCCGGCTGACCGGAGGGGCTCGGGCCGACGAACACGTCGCCCGCCGCGAGCACCTCCGCCGCGTAGTCCAGCACGCCCGGCAAGGTGCTGCGCAGCGGGCCGTTCAGCGGAGCCAGCGAGAGACCGACCACCGGGCGGCGGCCGCCGTCCTGCAGGGCCGCCAGGCGCGGCTCGTCGGCGATCACCACCCCGGCGCCGGCCGGCTCCGATCGGGGCCGCGCGCCCAGCGACCACAGTGCGAGCAGCACCACGGCGGTCTGCCAATGCGGCGGCAGCAGGACGGCGACCTCGTCGCCCGGCTCGACGCCGACCTCGTCGGCGAGGAGGTTCGCCGTCTTGGCCACCCAGTTGACCAGCGTCGTCGCCGACAGCTCCGTCCGCTCGCCCGTGCGGTCGTCGTAATAGGTGATCAGCGGTCCGGCCGGGTCGCGACACAGGGCGGCCTGTAGCAGGGACGGGGGGGTATCGGTCATAACGAGACGGTAAGGGATGGCCGGCCACCGCCGCCCGCCGGAATTACACGTTGGGTATTCGTTCAGCCGGGCAGGGCGGGCGGACGAGACAGCGAACAGCCCACCAACAATTTCAGAGACAGTCCATCAGGCCAGATCCCCTAATTTCCCTGGGAGTCTCCGTGCGCCGAGTCGCCACGACCGCCGTGCTTTCGATCGTCGCCGTTCCGGTGTTGCTCGCCGTCCCGGTCACCACCCTGCCCGCCGCGAAAGCGCATCCGGTGCGGGCCAGTGAGCAGACGCTGGCGCTGGGGGACTTCCTGCGGCCGGCCGCCGCGGTGGCAGCCACCACCAGCCAGATCGCGGGCCGTGCCCTGCCGACGCTGCGCGTGCGCAAGGAGGCCACCCGGAATTTCTCCGCCGTCGCCGTCACCTGGCGGGCCGCGCCGAAGCAGGCCGCGATCACCGTCCAGGTGCGCGCGAAGCGCGACAGCGGATGGACGTCATGGCGTACGGCGGGGGCCGACGACCAGAGCCCCCCGGCGGCGGGGGAGGCGCGTACCGGCAGTGACCTGGTCTGGCTCGGCGCCAGCCACGGTGTCGAGATCGCGGTGTCCAGCGCCGCCGCGGCGGCTCCCAGCGACCTGCAGGTACGCCTGATCGATCCGGGTACGTCGGCCGCCGACGCCTACCCGGGCGGCCGGCAGCCCGCGAGCCGGGCCGGCGCCGACCCGACGAGACCCACCATCTACGGGCGCGACCAGTGGGGGGCCGACGAGCGGCTCATGACCTGGCCGACGGAGTACAGCTCGACCATCAAGGCCGGCTTCCTGCACCACACCGTCCAGACGACGAGCTACACCCCGGCCGAGGTGCCGGGGATGATCCGCGCCGACTACCGATACCACGCGGTCACCCGCGGCTGGGGCGACATCGGCTACAACTTCCTCGTCGACTACTTCGGCCGCATCTGGCAGGGGCGGGCCGGCAACGTGGCCCTCGCCGGTGTCGGGGCGCACACCGGTGGCTTCAACTCCTACACGTTCGGGATCGCGATGATCGGCGACTTCTCGCGGTTCTACGTCCCCAGCGGGGTCCAGACCTCGGTGTCCCGGGTGTTCGCCTGGAAGCTGGCGATGTACGGCAGGTCGCCGTACGGCAGCGCGGTGCTGACGTCCTCCGGCGGCGGCACCAGCAGGTATCCGGCCGGGGTCGTCGTCACCAAGCCGGTGGTCATGGGCCACCGGGATGTCGGGTCGACGGCGTGCCCGGGGCAGTACGGCTATGCCACCCTGCCGTACGTCCGCTCGCTGACCGCCAAGTACATGGTCACCGGCGCGACCGACGGCGGCCCGACCGGGCCGTGGCCGCTGGTCGCGGACCAGGTCTTCGCCTATTCGGGCTCGTCCCGGGTGATCAACGGTTCCGACGCGCAGGCGAGCTACCGCCCCTACATCGCCGCCATCCAGCGGGAGGTCATCGTGCCCCAGACCAGCAGGTACGACTCGGCGACGGTCCACGGTGTGGAGCGCTGGCAGGCCCTGGTCGGGCTCGCCCGCACCGGCGTCGTGGACAGCAACACCTGGCGCACGATGACGGTCCGATGAACCGGCTCGCGGCTGCGGCCGTCAGCCTCGCCCTGGGAGCGGCCGCCGTCGTCGCGGGCGCCGGCCCCGCAGCGGCGTCGGAGACCATCGCGGTGCCATCCTCCGGCAGCATCTCGGTGACCGGGCACGGCTACGGCCACGGCCACGGCCTCTCGCAGTACGGCGCCCGGGGTGGCGCGCTGCACGGTGCCACCGCCACCCAGATGCTGGCCTTCTACTACCCGGGCACGACCGCCACGACGCTGGCGGCCGCGAACGTCCGGGTGCAGTTGACGGCCAACGCCGGCCGGCCGGTCATCGTGTCCGCCCGGACCGGGCTGGGAATGCGCGACTCGGTGACCGGCGTCGTGACGCCGCTCAGCACCGCATACGCGATGTGGCGGGTCAACCGCTCCGCCACGGGCTACACGCTGGACTACCTCGCCTGGGGCTCGTGGCACACGTCGCGGACGTCGACCCACCCGCTCGGTTTCGTCGGCGGCTACACCAACCGGCTCTGGCGGGCAACGGCCACCACGGTCAACTTCGCCGCCGTATCCTCCCGGGGCTACCGCGGTGAGCTCCGGGCGGTGATCAACGGGTCGTCGCTGATGACCGTCAATTATGTGCTGATGGACCTCTACCTGCGCAGCGTCGTGCCGCGGGAGAGCCCCGCGTCATGGCCGGCCGCTGCGCTCCAGGCACAGGCCGTCGCCGCCCGGTCGTACTCCGCCTACAAGCGGGCTACCGGCTCGGCGCGAATCTACGACGTCTATGACACGACGTCGGACCAGGTGTACGGCGGCTATGTCAGCTACGCCAATGCTGCGGCGGCCGGCGTGATCGGCGAGGACACCCGGACCGACGCTGCCGTCGCCGCCAGCGCCAACGCGGTGCGCAGCTACGGCGGGAAGCCGATCTTCGCGCAGTTCAGCAGCTCCAACGGCGGGTACAGCTCGGCCGGCTCCCAGCCCTACCTGCGGTTCGCGGCTGACCCGTGGGAGCGCTACTCGGCCAACCCGTACGCGACCTGGACCGCGTCGGCCGCCGTCACCTCGCTGCGGTCACTGGCCGGGCTCAAGACGCTGACCCGAATGGTGGTCAACCGTGAGTCAACCGCCGGCGGGCACGTCAGCACGATCGCCTTCACGGGCACCGACACCGCCAACAACGCCCGGACGGTCAGCAAGACCGGCAACAGCGTCAGGAGCTACTTCGGCTGGCGCAGCACGTTCTTCGGCTTCGACACCGGCGCCACGGACGGCGGCCCCACCGGTGCCTGGCCGCTGACCGGTGACCAGATCTTCGCGGCCGGCGGCTCGGCCCGCGTGATCAACGGGGTTTCCGCGGCACAGGCGGGCTACCGGCCCGCCATCGCGGCGATCCAGCGTGAGGTGGCGATCGCGCAGACAAGCCGTTACGACGCCGCCACGGTGCTCGGGGTGGCCCGCTGGCAGGGCCTCGTCGGGCTGGCGAGGAGCGGGACGGTGGACGCCCGGACCTGGCAGGTCATGACGGTGCGCTGATCGCGCTTGCCAGCGGGTGAACGGCCGTCCGCCGGGCCGTCCACTGGGCAGCCGGACCGGTGCGAGCGCCGTCCGGAATCGGCGTAGGGTGAACTCGAGCGCACCTGCAACGCCACGATCGAGGAGCCCACACTGTCCGGCGGTACCTCTCCCCGCGTGCTCATCGACGCGACCGCCGTCCCCGCAGATCGTGGTGGGGTGGGGCGCTACGTCGACGGCCTGCTGACCGCCCTCTGTCGCGCCGACGCCGGAATCACCGTGGTCTGCCAGCGTTCCGACGCCGAGCGCTACGGCCGGCTGGCTCCCGGTGTCGACGTCGTCGCCGGCCCGGCCACTATCACCCACCGCCCGGCCCGGCTGGCCTGGGAGCAAACCGGTCTGCCGCTGCTCGCGCAGCACGTCAACGCCGAGGTGATCCACTCCCCGCACTATTCGGTGCCGCTGCGGGCCGGCCGGCCGGTGGTCGTCACCATCCACGATGCCAGCTTCTTCACCGAGCCCGACCACTACGCCACCGCCAAGGGCGCGTTCTTCCGTTCGGCGATCCGCACGTCACTGCGCCGGGCCAAGCGCACCGTCGTGCCGTCCAAGGCGACCCGGGACGAGTTGGTCCGACTGCTCGACGCCGACGCGACCCGGATCGACGTGGCCTACCACGGCGTCGACCGGGCGCTGTTCCACGTGCCGGACGAGGACGAGAAGCTCCGGATCAGGGCCCGGCTGGGGCTGCCCGGCACCGACTACGTCGCCTTCCTCGGGGCCCTCGAGCCCCGCAAGAACGTCCCGAACCTCATCCGCGGCTGGATGATCGCCGTGCGCGACCGCGAGGAGCCGCCCGCACTCGTGCTGGCCGGTGGGGCGGGCCACGACGACGAGATCGACGCCGTTGCGGCCGAGGTGCCCCCCCGATTGCGGTTGCTGCGGCCGGGCTACCTGCGATTCCGTGACCTGCCCGGATACCTCGGCGGTGCGCTGCTTTGTGCATATCCCAGCCACGGCGAGGGCTTCGGGTTGCCGGTGCTCGAGGCGATGGCGTGCGGCAGCGCCGTGCTCACCACACCGCGGTTGTCGCTGCCGGAGGTGGGCGGCGAGGCGGTCGCCTACACCGCGGAGGATCCGGAGTCCATCGCCACCGACCTGGCGGCCCTGCTGGACCGGCCGGAGCGGCGGGCGGCGCTGGCTGCCGCCGGCCTGGCCCGCTCGGGGGAGTTCACCTGGGAGCAGTCGGCCGAGGTCCACCTGGCGAGCTACACACGCGCTGCCGCCGAGGCCTGAGGCCGGCGTGTACGCGGTCGTACCGGCCGGGGGCAGCGGCACCCGGCTGTGGCCTCTCTCCCGCGCCGCCGACCCGAAGTTCCTGCACGATCTCGCAGGTGACGGACGCACCCTGATCCAGGCGACCTACGCCCGGCTGACCCCGCTCGCCGGTCCCGGCCGCACCTTCGTCGTCACCGGCACCGCGCACGCTGCGGCCGTCGCCCGGCAGTTGCCCGACCTGCCGGCCGGCCACCTGCTGGTCGAGCCGGCGCCGCGTGACTCGGCTCCGGCCATCGGGCTGGCGGCGACGCTGATCGCCCGGCGTGACCCCGCGGCGGTGATGGGATCGTTCGCCGCGGATCACGTGGTGCGCGACGAGGCGGCGTTCCTGGCCAGCGTGCAGGCTGCCGCCGACGCCGCCGAGCAGGGTTATCTGGTGACGGTCGGCATCGCACCGACGCGGCCGGAGACCGGCTACGGCTATTTGCGCCGCGGCGACCCGCTGCCCGGCGGCACGGCCTACCTGGCGGAGTTCACCGAGAAGCCGTCGCGGGGGCTCGCGGAGCGTTATCTGGCGACCGGGCAATACCTGTGGAACGCGTCGATGTTCGTCTGGCGGGTCGACGTCTTCCTCGACGAATTGCAGCGGCACCAGCCCGCGCTGCATGCCGGCCTGGCGCGCATCGCCCACGCCTGGGGCAGCCCGGAGCAGGACGAGATCCTCGGTGAGGCCTGGCCGGCGCTGCCGAAGCTGTCGGTCGACTATGCGGTGATGGAGGGCGCCGCAGCGCGCGGCCGGGTCGCCACCGTTCCCGGTGACTTCGGCTGGCACGACGTCGGTGACTGGGACACCCTCGGCGCGATCCTGCCGGCGGCGCCCGACGGCAACGTCCTGCTCGGCCCGGCCGGCAGCCACCTCGCCATAGACACGCGGGACACCCTCGTCGCCAGCGGGTCCGGCCGGGTGGTCGCGACTCTCGGGATCAGCGGGCTCGTCGTGATCGACACCGACGACGCCGTGCTGGTCTGCCGGCGCGACCGCGCCCAGGACGTCCGGCAGTTGGTGGAGATGCTCCGGGCCGACGGCCGTGCCGCTCTCCTCTGACCGTACGGACCGCGGCGACCGTACCGACTGCGGCGACCGTGGCGGCGCGACGCGGTGCTGGTTGCCGGCCGGGCCGCTCGACCTGGTGCGCACCCTCGGACCGTTGCAGCGCGGCCGGGATCCCACCCACCGGGTGATCGGCGGCACCGTCTGGCACACCGCGGCCACGCCCGACGGGCCGTCGACGCTTCGGCTTTCCCAGCACGGCGGCGAGGTGCACGCGACCGCCTGGGGTGCCGGCGCGGCGTGGGCGCTCGACGGCCTGCCGACGCTGCTGGGCGGCCGGGACGACAGCACGGGCTTTCGCCCCCGCCATCGGCTGCTGCTGGCCGTGCAGCGGCAGCATCCGGGCGTGCGGCTGTGCCGCACCGGGCTGGTGTTCGCCCAGGTGGTGCCGGCGGTGCTCGAGCAGAAGGTGACGGGGGTGGAGTCCCGGCGGTCCTGGCGCGAGTTGCTGCTGCGCTTCGGCGACCCGGCGCCGGGTCCCGCGCCGGTCGGGATGCGAGTCTTCCCCGGTCCCCGTGCCTGGCTGGCCCTGCCCGACTGGGAGTGGCACCGGGCCGGGGTCGACCAGGCCAGGCGCCGGGCGATCCGGGCTGCCGCCACCGTGGCGGCGCGCCTCGACGAGTGCGTCGAGTGGCCGGCCGAGCAGGCGCTGCGCCGGCTGCGCGCGGTGCCCGGGATCGGTCCCTGGACCGCTGCCGAGGTGGCCCAGCGCGCGCTCGGCGCCGCCGACGCGGTGTCGGTCGGCGACTACCACATCCCGTCCCTGGTCGGCTGGGCGCTGGCCGGCACCCGGCTCGACGACGCGGGGATGGTCGCCCTGCTGGAGGAATACCGCCCGCACCGCCAGCGGGTGGTCCGGCTGGTCGAGCTGTCCGGCCGGCGCCCGCCGCGGCGCGGCCCCCGGGCCACGGTCCGCGACTATCGCCGGCTCTGAGCGGCGATCGGTGTTCCGCGAGCTACCGTGGTGGTGATGGAGGAAAACCGGGCCCGGCGGGTCGTCGACGCACTGCGCGGCCGCGGCGTCGAGGCCCGCATGGACAAGGCCGGGGTCTATCAGTTCGGCGTCACCGTGTCGTTGCCCGACGGCCGAGAGGCTGTGTGGGACTCCGACGGCGCCGCTGGGCTGGAGGCCTCTGTCGTGCGCGACGGGACGCTGGTGGGCCTGGTCCCGCTGATCGCCGGCTCGGAGGCCTTCACCGAGGAGCAGGTGGTCGACGCCATCGTCCGGACCGACTACGACCAGCCGATCGCCCGCCAGCGCCGGACGGCGCCGCCGGCCGGGCCGCCGCTGCCACCGAGCGGCGGTGTCTTCCGCCGCTTCCTCGACGGCTTCCGCTACCGCTGACCCGGCCGGCCGCGCGGCGCGGTGCCGGTCACCGCCGGAGCAGGAAATCCGTGACGTCGCGGGGCGACCGGTCCGGCGGGGGCTTCTCCGGGTGCCCGATCGCGACCGCGCCCATCGGCTCCCAGCCGGCCGGCAGGTCCAGCTCGCGGCGAACCACGTCCGGGCAGAACAGCGTCGAGGAGACCCAGCAGGAGCCGAGATCCTCTGCCGCCAGGGCGACGAGGAGGTTCTCCACGCCGGCACCCATGGCGACCTCGAACATCGTCCGCTCGGCGGCGGCGCGGCGCGGGTCCGGGTAGTCGTGCGCCGCACTCCGCTCCAGGCACGGCAGCACCATCTCCGGTGCCGCCCGCAGCACGTCGCCGCGCCGCAGCCTGCGGGCGACCGCCGCCTCGTCGAAGCCGTCCCCGCGCAGGTCGGCTGCCCACTGTGCGGCCATCGCGTCCAGCAGGCGGGTGCGTACGGCGCCGGGCGAGACCGCGACGAACCGCCACGGCCGGCTGTGGTGCGGGGCGGGTGCCGTGATCGCCGCGGCCACCGCTCGGCGCACGGCCTGCGGGTCCACGGCCTCGTCGGTGAATCGGCGCACCGACCGGCGGGCCGGGACCGCCGCGCGCATCGCTTCGGCGGTGCCCAGTCGGAACAGGTCCTCGGCGGCCGGTCGCAGCAACGGCTGGGATCCCGCCGGATCGTCCATCGGGGACAGGCCCCGGACCACGGCGACCGGCACGCGGTCGAGCTTGCCCATCACCAACTCGCCGGCCGCGGCCACCTCGTCGGCGATCGCGATCTCGGTGACCACCAGTTCGTTGCCGTATGCGTCGACCGATCCACGGTGGTCGCGCAGGGCGGTCAGGCCCGCGACCCCGACGGCGACGTCGACCTGCCCGGTGCGCCAGGGCCGGCCCATCGTGTCGCTGATGACCACCGCAACGTCGACGCCCAGGGTGATCACCAGACCGTCGCGGATCCGGCGGGCCGACGCGTCGGGGTCGAGCGGCAGCAGCGCCAGTTCGTCGCCCTGCACGTTGGACTCGTCGACCCCGGCAGCGGCCAGCACGAGGCCGTGACGAGTCTCGACGATCCTGGTACGGCCCCGGACGGCGACGACCCGCGCGGTCTCAGCCTCGACGGCGGCCTGCCGGGCGGCCTCGCGGCCGACCGGGTCGGGGGGCGTGTCCACCAGCCGGCCCTCGGACTTGGAGACGATCTTCGACGTCACCACCACGACGTCGCCGTCGCGCAGCCAGGGCGCCCCCACGGTGATGACGGCGGTGAGGTCGTCGCCCGGGCGCACCTCGGGCAGGCCGGTCACCCCGAGCACCTCGATCCGCTCAGGCACCGGCCAGCTCCAAGGCTGCCCGAGCCATGGCGGCGCTGGCAGCAACGTCGGTCATCAGCAGCGGGATGGACCGCACCTCGACCCCCGGCACGGCCGCCCCGGCATCGCGGGTGTCGACCAGCCAGCCGTCGAGCAACCCGCCCGAGGCCCGGGAGCCGTAGTGCCGGCCGACCGCCGCTGCGGTGGTCTCGACCCCGATCACCGGTAGGCAGGCGTCGGCCATCCCGCGCACCGGCGCGCCGGCGACGATGGGCGACAGCCCGACCACCCGCGCAGCGGCCGATCGCAGCGCCGAGCGGATTTCCTGCACGGAGAGCACGATGCCGATGCTGACCACCGGGTTGCTCGGCGCCAGCAGCACCGCGTCGGCGGCTGCGATGGCCTCCAGCACCCCCGGCGCGGGCTTGGCGTCGTCGGCCCCGACGGGTACGAACTCGTAGGCAGGGAGCGCTGCGCGGTGGCGTACCCACCATTCCTGGAAGTGGATCGCGCGCCGGCCGGCCCGGCTACCCTCGGTTTCGTCGACGACCACGTGCGTCTCGACCCGGTCGTCGCTCATCGGCACGATGCGCAGTCCCGGCCGCCAGCGCGTGCACAGTGCGGTCGTGACGGCCGAGAGCGGGTAGCCGGCGTCGAGCATCCGGGTCCGGACGAGATGGGTGGCGATGTCCCGATCGCCGAGGCCGAACCACGTCGGTTCGGCACCGTAGGCCGCCAGCTCCTCGCCTACGGTGAACGACTCGTCGCTGCGGCCCCAGCCGCGCTCGGAGTCGATGCCGCCGCCCAGGGTGTACATCACGGTGTCGAGGTCGGGGCAGACGCGCAGCCCGTGCATCGTCACGTCGTCGCCGGTGTTGACGATCGCGGTCAACTCGACGTCGGGCACGGCCGCGCGGACCCCGAGCAGGAAGCGCGCTCCGCCGATTCCCCCGGCCAGCACCACTACCCGCATCCGTGCATCCTCCCAAGCGGCCCGGCCGCCGGCCCGGCCGCACCCCCCTGCCGGCTGGTGAAGGAGCGAAGGGAGAGGAGAGAAGTGACCTACCTGAAGCGGTTCGTGCTGTCCGGCGCGCCTGGCTCGGGCAAGACTGCCGTCCTGCGCGCCCTGGAGCGGCGCGGCTATCCGGTGGTCGAGGAGGCCGCCACCGAGATCATCGCCAGAGCGCACCGCCGAGGGGTGGACCAACCGTGGGCCACGGCCGATTTCCTCGACCTGATCACCGTCCTGCAGCGACAGCGGCAGGAGCGGCCGACCGGCGGCGCCACCGTGCAGTTCTACGACCGGTCACCGATCTGCACGCTGGCGCTGGCCCGCTACCTCGACCACCCGGTGACGACTGCGCTTGCCGCCGAGATGCGACGGGTCGTGCGGGGCCGGATCTACCAGCCTCGGGTCTTCTTCCTCCGCCCGCTGGGCTTCGTCGAGCCGACGGCGGCCCGGCGGATCTCCTACGCGGCCGCGCTCGACTTCGAGGTCATCCACGAATCGGCCTACCGCGAGCACGGCTTCGAGCTCCTGGACATCTTCCCGGCCGGCATCGAGCAGCGTGCCGACATGGTGGAAACCCTGATCCGGCAACAAGACCGCACGATGCCGTCCTGACCACCGTCCGCGCAGCAGGTCGCCGTAGGTCGCGTCCTGCCGCGGCCCGGTGAAGCTGCGTGTCGTCGCGCCTACTCCGCCGCCGATGTGCGGGCATCGCACCTCGGCACCTACGCTGGTCCAATGCCGGCCGACAATGCGTTGCGCCGAGCGTTGCGGCGGGCCCGTGACGGCGTCACGCTGGACGGCACCGAAGCCGCGGCACTGCTGCGGGCCCGTGACGGCGACCTCGATGACCTGCTGACCAGCGCTGCCCGGGTCCGGGACGCGGGGCTCGCGGCGGCCGGCCGGGCCGGCATCATCACCTACTCCCGCAAGGTGTTCGTCCCGCTCACCCGGTTGTGCCGCGACCGGTGCCACTACTGCACGTTCGTGACCGTGCCGCACCGCCTCCGCGCGCCCTTCCTGGAGCGCGACGAGGTGCTCGACATCGCCCGGCAAGGGGCGGCGCAAGGCTGCAAGGAAGCGCTGTTCACCCTCGGCGACCGGCCCGAAGAGCGCTGGCCGGCCGCCCGCGAGTGGCTGGACGCCCGCGGCTACTCCTCCACTCTGGACTACCTGCGCGCCTGCGCCGTCGCGGTGCTCGAGGAGACCGGCGTGCTGCCGCACCTCAACCCGGGCGTGATGTCGTGGACCGAGTTGCAGCGGCTCAAGCCGGTCGCACCGTCGATGGGGATGATGCTCGAGGCGACGGCGACCCGGTTGTGGTCGGAGCCCGGCGGCCCGCACTTCGGCTCGCCGGACAAGGAGCCCGCGGTGCGGCTGCGGGTGCTGGAGGACGCCGGCCGGCTGGCCGTGCCCTTCACCACCGGAATCCTGATCGGCATCGGCGAGACGCTGATCGAGCGGGCCGAGTCGCTCTTCGCGATCCGCCGGGTGGCGCGGGCTTTCGGCGGCATCCAGGAGGTCATCGTCCAGAACTTCCGGGCCAAGCCCGACACCGCGATGCGCGACGTCGCGGACGCCGAACTCGCCGACCTGGCGGCCACCGTCGCGGTGGCCCGGCTGGTGCTCGGGCCCGGGATGCGCGTGCAGGCCCCGCCCAACCTGATCGACGAGCACTACGACCTGCTGCTGCGGGCCGGCATCGACGACTGGGGCGGGGTGTCCCCGATCACCCCGGATCACGTCAACCCGGAGCGGCCCTGGCCGCAGATCGATGAGCTGACCCGGCGCACCGCAGCGGCCGGCTTCACCCTTGCCGAGCGGCTCACCGCCTACCCGCCCTACCTCGGCGAGCCGTGGCTCGACCCGCGACTGGTGCCGCACGTCGCCGCGCTGGCCGGGCCGGACGGACTGGCCGACCCGGCCGCGGAGGTGCAGGGCCGGCCCTGGCAGGAGCCGGACGGAGGGGGCCTGGTGGCCAGCGGCCGGATAGACCTGCACGTCACCATCGACAGCACCGGGCGTACGGCCGACCGCCGGGCCGACTTCGACTCGGTGTACGGCGACTGGGACTCGCTGACGGTCGCGGCACCGGTGACCCGTCTCGACGGCGACGTGCGGGGCGCGCTGCAACGAGCGGCCGACGACCCGGCCGGCCTGACTGACGGCCAGTACGAATCGCTCCTCACCGCGGAGGGCGCCGCCCTGGAGGCGCTGTGTTCCCTCGCCGACGCGGTGCGCCGGGACACCGTGGGTGACACCGTGACCTACGTGGTCAACCGCAACATCAACTTCACCAACGTCTGCTACACCGGGTGCCGGTTCTGCGCCTTCGCCCAGCGGCGGACCGACGCCGACGCCTACACGCTGTCCCTCGAGCAGGTGGGCGACCGGGCGCAACAGGCCTGGGTGCTCGGCGCCACCGAGGTCTGTATGCAGGGCGGTATCCATCCCGACCTGCCCGGCACTGCCTACTTCGACATCGCAGCCGAGGTCAAGCGCCGGGTGCCGGAGATGCACGTCCATGCCTTTTCGCCGATGGAAGTGGTCAACGGCGCATCACGTACCGGTCTGTCCATTCGCGACTGGCTGGTCAGGGCCAAGGAGGCCGGCCTGGACACCATCCCCGGCACGGCCGCGGAGATCCTCGACGACGACGTGCGGTGGGTGCTCACCCGGGGCAAGCTGCCGGCCGCCGCATGGATCGACGTCGTGACCACGGCGCACTCACTCGGCATCCGGTCGAGCTCGACGATGATGTACGGCCACGTCGACGTCCCGGCGCACTGGGTGGCGCACCTGCGGGTGCTGGCCGGCATCCAGGACCGCACCGGGGGGTTCACCGAGTTCGTGCCGCTGCCCTTCGTCCACCACAACGCCCCGATCTACCTGGCCGGCCTGGCCCGCCCGGGGCCCACGGTGGCGGAAAACCGTGCTGTGCACGCGGTCGCCCGGCTGCTGCTGCACGGCCGGATCGATCACGTGCAGTGCTCCTGGGTGAAGCTCGGCAGCGAGGGCGCCCGGCAGGTGCTGGCCGGGGGAGTCGACGATCTCGGCGGGACGCTGATGGAGGAGACGATCAGCCGGATGGCGGGTGCGCCACACGGGTCGCAGCGGACGGTGGCGGAGCTCACCGGCATCGCGGCCGGCTCGGGCCGGCCGGCCCGCCAGCGAACCACCACCTACGGCGAGGTCGAGCATCCGCTGATGGGTGAGCATCGAGCGGCGCGGGGAGCGGAGTGAGCTGAGAATGCGGCGAATGAGCATCGAGGGAGCTCACAGGGAGCGCAGCGACCTGCCAGCGATTGCACCAATATCAGCATTCGGCTTGACTGTGGGGGAGTGACGCGCGTGTAATTTCAAGTATGTGAGTCAACGCCGCCGGGTTTCGGCGGGGTGGCTCGGGTCGAGAGTGGGAGGGGTGGCTATGACAGCCGACTCCGACAATGCACAGCACGATTCAGGCTATGTGGCTTGCTTCGAGTTGCTCGAGGCGGCCGACGATGTGCCCGAATGGCAGGAGCAGGCGCTGTGTGCCCAGACCGACCCTGAGGCGTTCTTCCCGGAGAAGGGCGGCTCGACCCGCGAGGCCAAGCGGATCTGCGTCGGTTGTGAGGTCCGGGTCGAGTGCCTGGAGTATGCCCTGGCCAACGACGAGCGGTTCGGCATCTGGGGTGGGCTGTCCGAGCGCGAGCGCCGCCGGCTCAAGCGCAGCGCCGTCTGACCTGCGGCTCGTTGCGGTTCGTGAGTCGTTGTGGGGTCGCCGGCGGCACGCCGGACGATCCACTCCGACCGATTCGCCGGGGGCGCTGGCCCCGCTTCCCGCCGCTGGTCCTGGTGGCCGTGTTCACCGGTGGCACGCTCGGCGGGCTGGCCAGGTATGCAGTGACGTGGGCCTGGCCCGAATCGGGGCGCGGGGTGCTGTGGTCGGTCTTCACGGTCAACACCGCCGGCGCGTTCTTGCTAGGGCTGCTGGTTGCCGTCCTGGCGCAGCGATCGGCCTCGCGCCGTTACCTTCGCCCGCTGCTCGGCACCGGCTTCCTGGGCGCCTTCACGACCTTTTCAGCCGTGGTCGCCCGCAGCGATCAGTTGGCCGAGCAGGACGGACCCTGGACCGCCGGTGCCTACCTGATCGGCGGGACGCTCGCGGCGCTGACCGCCACAGCACTCGGCCTGCTGATCGGGCGGACGCTCGCCGGCACAGCGGGCAGCACCGCGGGCGACCAGTGATCCTCGCCCTCCTGGTCGGTCTGGCCGCCGGCGTCGGCGCGCTGGCTCGCTACCTCGTCGATGGCGTGATCCAGCATCGGCACGACTCGGCCTTCCCGTTCGGCACCCTCATCGTCAACCTGAGCGGTTCCCTGGGGCTCGGTTTGCTCACGGGCCTGGCGACGCGGCATGGGCTGCCCACCGGCCCGGCCGTCGTCCTGTCCGCCGGCTTCTGTTCCGGCTACACCACCTGGTCGACGTTCAGCTACGAGACGCTCGCCCTCGCCGAGGCCGGGACGCTGTTGCTGGCTGCCGCCAACGTGATCACCAGCCTTGCCGCGGGCCTGGCAGCGGTCGTGGTGGGTGTCGCGCTGGTCTCCTGGTGAGCTGAGCTCCGGGTGAGCTGGGCATCGCCGTGACCCAGGGCATCGCCGACGGCGTTGCCGATGCAGGGCTGGCGCGCTGGGTGGCCGAGGTCCGGCGCTCGGACCTGCCGTCGTGCCGGGCGGTGGGCGCGGCGGGCCTGCGGGCCGCGGCCCATGGTGGTCTACCTGCACGGCGGCGGCTTCGTCATAGGCGATCTCGACAGCCATGACAGCACCTGCCGCCGGCTGTCCCGGGTCGCCGGTGTGGCGGTGGTTGCCGTCGACTTCCGCCTGGCTCCGGAGCACCCGGGGCCGGCCGCGGTCGACGACGCGGTGCTCGCCTACCGCTGGGTCCACCGGCACCTGGTCCGGCTGGGCGGCGATCGATCCGCCGGGGTCGCCCTGGCCGGGGACAGCTCGGGCGGGGCGCTGGCCCTCCTGGCAGCTACCCGGCTACGCGACGACGTCGGCCCACCGACCGCGCTGCTGCTCGCATATCCCAATGTGGACATGACGCTGACCCGACCCAGCGTCACGTCGGAAGGGCACGGGTGGGGCTTGGAGGAGGACGACCTGCGTTGGTTCGTCGAGCAGTGGGCGCCCGAACCCGACCAACGCCGCGACCCCCGGGTGAGTCCCTGGCACGCTGACCTGGCGGTGCTGCCGCCGGTGATCGTCGCGACCGCCGAGCACGACCCGCTGCGAGACGAAGGAGACGCCCTCGCCGGGCAGTTGCGGGCGGCCGGGGTCGAGGTCCAGCACCGGAGGCATCCCGGACTGGTGCACGGCTTCCTCGGCCTGGGCCATCGCTCCCCGGCCGCCGCCGCGGCCGGCCAGGTCCTGTTCGAGCAGTTCGCCGCGCTGCTGCCTGGCGGACGTTCCCGGCCCTGAGCGCCGGAATCCGACGGTTTGTCCTGTGCACTTTTCATGGCTTCGCCTCGGTTGGGACCGGGTCCGGCCGGGAACAGGGGGGCAGGCCATCTGGCCACCCTTGCACCACCCACCGGAGAGACGAGGCTGCCATGCGCCGCGGTGTCCCAATTCTCATTGTCCTGATTCTCATCTGGCTCGCGATCGGCTTCACCTTCGCCTACAACCGTGGCTACGTCCGCAACACGGGCAAGAGCTGCTCGGCGAGCGCCAGCGTCATCAAGACCACGCTGTACGGCGCGCTGAACTTCGTCAGCGGAGTCAATCCCAAGGCGAAGTGCACCTGATCTTCGGCGCTGGACCGTCGTCGCCACGCTGTCAGGGGGGAGGTGGGTCGACCTCGTCAGGGTCTTTGCCGAGCAGGCTCGCCACCTGCTCCACCACGACGTCGTGGATCAGGTCGCCGAGGTCTTCCCGGTCGAGCGCCCGGGCCTCGAGGGGGCGGCGATACAGCACGATACGGGCGGGTGCCTGCCCGGCTTGCTCCGACGCGGGCATCAGCCGGGCCAGCGGCACCCGGCCGTCCTCCAGCACGTCGGCGTCGAACTCCGGCAACTCCGGCGGCACGTCCTCGACCGCGAACTCCACCTCGCCCATCTCCGTCGGCCAGCGCTGCTCCAGCTCCTCCACTGCGTCGAGCACGAGGTCGTCGAACTGCTGGGCGCGGCTGCGGGCCAGCGGGACGGTGGGCGGCACGAGCCGACCGCGCATGCCCCGGCCCCGTCGGTCGCGGCGGGAGCGACCGCGTCGGCGACGCTGCCGGTCTGCGGGCGGGCTCGACATTGGTGGTCAGGGGCGCAGGAGCCGCGTTGCGGCCCTGTTTCCCCATCCCCCTTTCAAACCGTGCGTGCGGTTTTCCCGCACACGGCTTACCGATGATCTTCTTGGCATAGTTACGCAGCTTTCGGATAGCGGAC
>JBBRYN010000041.1:0-29903 GCA_038237645.1 Mycobacteriales bacterium | reverse complement strand
TGAGCATCCGAGCGGAGCGAGGCGCGGAGCGAGATGACGGCACGGTCGAATGAGCATCCGAGCGGAGCGAGGCGCGGAGCGAGATGACGGCACGGTCGAATGAGCATCCGAGCGGAGCGAGGCGCGGAGCGAGATGACGGCACGGTCGAATGAGCATCCGAGCGGAGCGAGGCGCGGAGCGAGGCGGAGCGAGATGACAACTAGGCTCCAGACCGTGCCGCAACCCCGCTCCCGATGGCCCGACGCGCGCCTGCACGTGGTCACCGGCAAGGGTGGGACGGGCAAGACAACAGTCGCGGCCGCGCTGGCACTGGCGCTGGCCAGCGGCGGGCGGCGGGCTCTCCTCGTCGAGGTCGAAGGCCGGCAGGGGATCGCGCAGCTCTTCGACACCGCGCCCCTCCCGTACGAAGAGCGGCGGATCGCGGCGGCACCCGACGGTGGCGAGGTGCGCGCGCTGTCGGTCGATCCGGAGGCGGCTCTGCTGGAGTATCTCGAGCTGTTCTACAACCTGCGCCGGGCCGGCGCGGCGTTGCGGCGCATCGGCGCCATCGACTTCGCCACGACGATCGCACCCGGCATGCGCGACGTGCTGCTGACCGGCAAGGTCAAGGAGGCCACGACCCGCACCGATCACGGCCACCGGGTCTATGACGCGGTGGTGCTCGACGCCCCGCCGACGGGTCGCATCGCCCGTTTCCTCAACGTGAGCAGCGAGGTCGCCGGCCTCACCAAGGTGGGACCGATCAAGAGCCAGAGCGACAAGGTCATTGCCCTGTTGCGCTCGCCGCAGACCGCCGTGCACCTGGTAACGCTGCTGGAAGAGATGCCCGTGCAGGAGACCGTGGACGCCATCGGCGAGCTCACCGAGATCGGCCTGCCGGTGGGCACGGTCATCGTCAACATGACCCGGGAGCCGCGCGTGCCGGCCGGCACGATCGACCGCGCGGAGGTGGCCGCCGGGCTCAGCCGGGCCGGCATCGCCGTCGCCGAGCCGGAGCTGGACGCGCTGATGATCGAAGCGGCCGAGCACGCGGAGCGGATCCGGGTCGAGCGACGCGAGCGCCGGCGGCTGGTCGCCATCGGACGGCCCCTGGTGGACCTGCCGTTCGTCACCGACGGCGTCGACCTCGGTGCCCTGCACGAGCTGTCGGCGGCACTGCGCGCCCAGGGCGTTGCCGCACCGTGAAGGCTCCCGACCTCGACGTCGACCTGCTGCTGGCCGACCCCGACGTCCGCATCATCGTCTGCTGCGGCAGCGGCGGCGTCGGCAAGACGACGACGGCCGCCGCGCTGGCGCTGCGCGCCGCGGAGCTCGGCCGGCGGACGGTGGTGCTGACAATCGACCCGGCCCGCCGCCTGGCTCAGGCCCTTGGTCTGTCCACACTGGACAACACGCCCCGGCGGGTGCCGCGGGCCGGCCGTAACGGCGGCGAGCTGCACGCCATGATGCTCGACATGAAGCGCACCTTCGACGAGGTGGTGCTGGCTCACACGACGGCCGAAAAGGCAGCGCAGATCTTCGCCAACCCCTTCTACCAGGCGATGTCGACATCCTTTGCCGGCACGCAGGAATACATGGCCATGGAGAAGCTCGGTCAGCTCCGAGCCGACGAGAGCTGGGAGCTCATCGTGGTGGACACGCCGCCGAGCCGCTCCGCCATGGACTTCCTCGACGCCCCCCAGCGACTGTCCCGGTTCCTCGACGGCCGGATGATCCGGCTGCTGCTGGCACCGGCCAAGGCCGGCGGCCGGGTGTACGTCAAGGTGCTCGGCGCCGGCATGAACGTGTTCGGCCGGGTGGTGAGCCGGGTGCTCGGCACCGCGCTGTTGCGGGAGGTGTCGGCCTTCGTCGCCGCGCTCGACACGATGTTCGGTGGCTTCCGCGAACGCGCGCAGGCCACCTACGAGTTGCTTCAGCGACCGGGCACCGCGTTCCTGGTCGTCGCCGCGCCGGAGCCGGATGCCCTGCGGGAGGCTTCCTACTTCGTGAGCCGGCTCGCGGCCGAGGACATGCCGCTGGCCGGCCTCGTCCTCAACCGCGTGCACCGGACCAGCGCGCCGGGGCTCACCGCGGAGCGCAGCCTCGCCGCGGCGGAGACCCTGGAGGAGTCCGGCGCATCGGGGGTCGCGGCGGGGGTGCTGCGGGTGCACGCCGAACGCGCCCGGCTGGCCCTGCGGGAGCAGCGGCTGGCGGAGCGGTTCGGTTCGGCGCACCCGCAGGTGCCGGTGGCCGAGGTTCCGGCTCAGGGGACCGACATCCACGACCTGCCCGGGTTGCGGCGGGTCGGCGCGGCTTTGGGCGGCCGCTAGTCGAGCGAGCATCGAGCGAAGCGAGGAGCGCAGCGAGATGACAGCACAGTCGAGCGAGCATCGAGCGAAGCGAGGAGCGCAGCGAGATGACAGCACAGTCGAGCGCAGCGAGGAGCGCGCAGCGAGATGACGTCCTAGCCGGCGACCGGGAAGTCTTGGCCTTCGTGCTGGCGGCGAGCCGCGTCGAGCAGCCGCGACCAGGAGCGGACGTCGGGGCGGCGGCGCAGGAGGGCACGGCGCTCGCGCTCGGTCATGCCGCCCCAGACACCGAACTCCACCCTGTTGTCGAGGGCGTCGGCCAAGCACTCGGTGCGAACGGGGCAGCCGATGCAGACGGCCTTCGCGCGGTTTTGCGCGGCGCCCTGGACGAACAGCGAGTCGGGATCGGCTTGCCGGCAGGCGGCTTTCGTACCCCATGTCGCCGTGTGGTTCATCAGCCGCTTCCCTTCGAGTTCATTCGCCATACCCTGCTGTGTGAACCGTACGAAGTGGACACGACTAGCGACACTCCCTAAACGGACCGTTACACATAGCCCGATCGGACTATTTGCCCGCCCCTAGCGTGACCATCTTCTTACTGTATGTGATCGAAGCGTCGCGCAAACACACGCCTCGCCATGCATGCAATGTCGGCTGGTTCGGTCGCCGGCTAAAGCACTCGATTACAAGACTCGGAAAAGTCCCGGACGCTGGTGCTGGCCGCGCATCGATTGCGGCAAGGGGCTGCGCACGTCGTACCCTGTCAACCGTGTGGAATGACGACGAACCGTCCAAGCTCGCCGCCGCCGGCACGTTGCTGCTGATCAGTGCCCTGCTCGGCATCGTCTCCGCCTTCTTGGTCTTCCCGGTCTTCGGCGGGGCCGGGTTGGCGGCGCGCGCCGCCGCGGCGACGTTCGACAACCTGCCGACCGATCTCAAGACGCCACCGCTGCCCCAGCGCTCCATGCTGCAAGCCGACGACGGTGCCACCATCGCTTCCTTCTACTCCGAAAACCGCATCACGGTCTCCCTGGCCGAGATCCCGCAGACCGCCCGGCAGGCCGTCATCGCGATCGAGGACAGCCGGTTCTACGAGCACAAGGGCGTCGACACCCGCGGCATCCTGCGAGCGTTCATCCGTAACCAGCAGGCCGGGGAGACCACCCAGGGCGCATCGACGTTGACACAGCAATACGTCAAGCGCGTCCTGCTGGAGCAGGCCGTGGCCGCGGGCGACCAGAAGGCCGCGGTGGCCGCCACCGACAAGAACAAGGGCCGCAAGCTTCGCGAGATCCGCTACGCCCTCGCGCTGGAAGATCGGCTGTCCAAGGACCAGATCCTCGAGCGCTACCTCAACATCGCCTACTTCGGCGCAGGGGCCTATGGCATCGGCGCGGCTGCGTACGTCTACTTCAAGAAGAACGTCAAGGACCTCACCCTCGCCGAATCCGCGCTGCTCGCCGGTCTGCTGCAGAGCCCCAGCCACTACGACCCCTTCGTCGACAAGGGACGCCCGGCGGTCGCCCGGCGCAACGTCGTGCTGGCTCGGATGGCTCAGCTCAAGGTCGTGTCGACCGCCGAGGCCGAACAAGCCACCCGCGAGCCACTGCAGCTGCACCGCAGCACCATTCCCAACGGCTGCGCCAAGTCGCAGTACGGCCTGTTTTGCGACTACGTGCGGCGCTTCCTGCTCGACGACCCGGCGATGGGCCCGACCCGCGAGGCCCGCCAGGCGCGGCTGTTCAAGGGCGGACTCACCATCCGCACGACGCTCAACCAGCGCCTGCAGCGGCTGGCCAATGCCGCCGCCCAGCGCACCTTCTCGCCGGCCAGCCGCTACGTCGGTGGCGTCGTGGTGGTAGAGCCGGGCACCGGCAAGGTCAAGGCCATCGGCGAGTCCCGGACGTTCAACCAGGACCAGAACCCGTACCTCACCAACCGTCAGTTCCAGACCGGATCGACCGCCAAGGCATTCGTGCTTGTCGCCGCGCTGGAAAAGGGACTGCCCCTGACGACCCAGATCTTCTCCCCGCACGACTACTCGTCGCACATCCTCTACGACAAGTACCGCGGCAATCCGTACCAGATCTCCAACGACGCCCGGGGCATGCACGGGACCTACGACATGCGCTCGGGAATGGCCGCCTCGGTCAACACCTACTTCGTGCAGCTCGCAGAGCGGGCCGGCATCGACAACTCGGTGCGCGCCGCGATGCGGATGGGCATTTCCAACCCGGTGGATCCGGCCACCGGTCGGGCGGAGTTCGACAGCTACCTGGCCGATCCCAAGGGGCACGGCGCGTTCACCCTGGGCGCGGCAGGTATCACCCCCCTCGACATGGCCAATGCCTACGCCACGCTCGCGGCGCACGGCAAGCACTGCGATGCCAGCCCGATCCTGGCGGTGCACGACCGGGCAGGTCTGGTCGTCAAGGTCGGGGTACGCAAGTGCGTCCAGGCGATCGACCCCGACGTCGCCAACGCGGCCACGGAGGCCCTGAGCTGGGTCGTCCACCCCAAGGGAGCGGTCATCAACGGCAACACCGGTGGCCGGGCCGACATCGGCCGGCAGCCGGTGGCCGGCAAGACGGGCACCACCCAAGAGATCAAGGAGGCGTGGTTCGTCGGCTACGCTCCCCAGCTCGCCGCGGCGTCCGTGGTCTTCGACCCCCTGCACGAGAAGACCCTGCCGGGCGGCGACGCGTCCAACCAGCTGGCCACAACCGCGTTCTCCAGGTTCATGCGACGGGCGCTGGCCGACACCAAGATCGTCCAGTTCGTCCGGCCGAGCTCGAAATACCTGAAGGAGAATTTCGTCCGGGTGCCGTACGTCGTCGGGCTCGCCTACTTCGATGCGGTCGCCCAACTGACGCAGGCAGGATTCCAGGTGCGGGTGAGTGCGGTCGCGATCCCGGCCGCTCCGATCCCGTACGGCTCCGTTGCCGGGCAATCGCCGAGCAGCCAGGCCACCGCAGGAGCGACGATCACTCTGACCCTCAGCAACGGGCAGTACGCGACGACTCCTCCCACCCAACCACCGACCGGCAACCCGCTCCCGCCATGGCCGCCCAAGCACTGCAAGCCGCCCCTGCCCTGGTGCCGGAACCCCTAGCTAGCAGGCCTTTGCGACGACTAGTCTAGTCGTCCGCGAGCTGGCGGCGGACCTCCGCGGCGACGCGGGCGCCGTCGGCCCGGCCCGCCACGTCGGCCTGGACGGCCTTCATGGCCTGACCGAACTGCCGCGCGCTGGCAATGCCCTGGCCGTCGAGGGCTCTGCGGACCGTCTCGGTCAGGTCGGCATCGGAGAGCTGGGTCGGCAGGTAGGCGTCCAGCACGGCGCTTTCCGCCCGCTCCCGGCCGGCTGACTCCGGGCGGCCACCGTCAGCAAACGCCTGGGCTGCCTCGGCACGCTTCTTGCGCTCCCGGCGCAGCACTGCGGTGACTTCGTCGTCGGTCAGCTCCCGAGCCGTCTCACCGGCGACCTCCACCAGGTGCACCGCGCTCAGCACCATGCGCAGAGTCGCCGTGGTCAGCTCATCGCGCGCCTTCATCGACGCGGTGAGGTCTGCCCGCAGCCGGTCCTTGAGAGTGCCCATGACCTGCGAAACTACCCTGGGGCGATGAGACCACGCACTCGGATACCTCTCCTGGCGGCGGGAGCCATGGCCGGGATCGGCCTGGCCGTCGCCGGATACGCGGTGGGCTACGAGCGGACCCGCTGGACATTGCGCCGTTTCGACGTCCCGGTCCTCCCGCCGGGCAGCGCTCCGCTTCGGTTGCTGCACATCTCCGATATCCACATGACGCCCGATCAGCGTGACAAGCAGCGCTGGATCCGCTCCCTCGACCTGCTCGACCCGCATCTGGTGGCGGTCACCGGCGACAACCTGTCTCATGCCGAGGCGGTTCCCTCGGTGATGCAAGCGCTGGGCCCGCTGCTCGACCGGCCCGGCGTCGTGGTTTTCGGGAGTAACGACTACTACGCACCGATCCCCAAGAACCCGTTGCGCTACTTCAACCCGCAGCACAGGCGGGTGCACGGGGTCGGGCTGCCGTGGCATGACCTGCGCGCGGCGTTCGTAGGGTTCGGCTGGCGAGACCTGTCCAACGTTCGCGACAGCCTCGCCGTCAACGGCTGCCGAATCGACGTCGGCGGACTGGACGACCCCCACCTGCGCCGCGACCGGTACGACGACCTCGGCGGACCACCGGACGCCGAGGCGGATCTGCGACTGGCGCTGGTGCACGCGCCCGAGCCACGGGTGCTCGACAGGTTCGCCGCCGACGGCTACGACCTGATGCTGTGCGGGCACACACACGGCGGCCAACTGCGCATCCCCTTCTACGGTGCCCTGGTCACCAACTGCGGAATAGATCGGCAGCGGGCGCGCTGGCTGTCCCGCTACACCGAGCGGACCTGGCTGCACGTCTCGGCCGGGCTCGGCACCTCGCCCTACGCCCCTTACCGGTTCGCCTGCCCGCCCGAGGCGACGCTGCTGACGCTGGTCGCTCGCGGCGACGGCGGCTGAGGTCCGATAGACTTCAGAGCGCATCATCGGGGTGTGGCGCAGCTTGGTAGCGTGCTTCGTTCGGGACGAAGAGGCCGCAGGTTCAAATCCTGTCACCCCGACCAGACAAAACCGCAGGTCACCGGCGACGTCCCGAAGCGCTGACGTCGGCGCAGGGACCGACTGAGTGACTAAGTTAGTGACTAAGCTAAGCCCTCAGAATCGATCATCTGGGAGATGACTGACCGGGTGTTCGCCTCCTGGAACGAGATGATCACTGCCGTCGCTCCTCGGGCTGGCATGTTCGTAGGTCGGTCGAAGTACACGTTCGTCAGGTGCTTCGTTCAGGGGTTCGGTACTGGCCGTGGTGACGACGTCCTGGCCGGGTTCCAGCGCTGGATCTGCGGGCAACCACAGCATCTCGCCGTGAACAAATACGACTGGAGCTCTCTCATCCTTCGAGAGGTGTTCGACCACGGCAAATGCCTACGAGGACTTGCCTCTCAGAGTGAGAGCTCCAGGGCTTCGAGCTTCGCAGATATTCTTGTCACCATGGCTCGCATAACCCGGCCGGCGATTGTCGCGGTGAGGGTCGCGGTGAACGTCGCGGTTTTCGCCGCTGGCGGGGCCATGACCATCGCCCTTGTCGGTCCGAAAGTCGGAGTGCGTGCCCAGTCTGTGGGTCGCCGCCAATGTGCGCGGCATTGGTAGGGCAGTGGGGGCCTTGTAGCTTCACCGGCGGTATGGGTAGTATGTCCTCGCTCGCGCGGGCAGCAGCGCCCCGCGCTGAATCTAGACGAGAGGCGAGTCCATGAGGTCCATTGTCCGCTCCTTTGCAGCACTCCTGATCGCCGGTGGGCTGATCCTGGCCGGAGCCACCGCGGCATCAGCCTGCGGCGACGCGCCCGGTCTCTGCCCCAATCCACCTGGCCCCTACTGCCAGCCGGGTGACTGGGGCTGCTGACCTGGGGCCATTGCGCTGGCACATGTGCCAGCGCATGCTGCGGCGTTAGCAGCCGCGTCAACGGTTTACTCGCCAGCCGCGACTTCGTTTCTGCGGGCGACGCCCACAAGCCCCCCCACACGACCGACAACACGGACCGGGATCAGCGCCTACGAGGAACTTGCCCCACGGACTGAGCATTCGTCGTGGTGCAAGTTGCGGGAACGGATCCGGTTAGCGATGACCGGAAGACACCACGAAGTAGACGAGGAACGTGAGGAGCGCGAGGAACGCCACGAGCCAGACGAATGCGATGATCTTGCCTTGGGTGCCCCATCGACCAAGGCCGGCGGCGACCCGGATGGCTGCTCCGGACCGGGTGGCCTTGCCCGGCCAGTACCGCTCCTCGTCCTCATTCATCGGCTCAGCCTCTCCATCAGCGTGACACCGGTAGGGTAGCCCTCAAGGGGCCGCCGTGCCCGCCAGGTGCCCGAGGCAACGGACTATCAGGGTCAGCAGCGGTCCATGACGGTGACGTCTCGACGGACCCTGCCCGCCGGCTAACAAAGCATGGCCGCTCTTGCCGCGTTCTTCCAGGCTGCTGAGTCGACAGATCGTCAGCTGACGGAATTGGACTCAGCCGCACTGTGCAGCACTGTGGGCGGACGGCCCGGCTCGCGGGCGGGCCGACCGGCGCGCGGGCCGCCCGGCCAGGGGCGCGTTCGACATGACGTAGCGACACGCGGCTGCTCCTCTCGACCAGGAGTGGGCCGGTTCCGGAACCAAGAGCCAGTTTCCCACGATCTCGCGGACAACAACCCGTACTTGACGCCGCATCTTCGGTAAGGTAAAACTTACCGTCCATGGCAGCTTACCGAGACGGTGGCGGTTGGGAAGCGCTGGGGGATCGCACCAGGCGAGCCATCGTCGAGCGGCTGGCCGAGCGCCCCCGGGCGGTCGGTGAGCTTGCCGCCGATTTACCGATCAGCCGGCCGGCGGTGTCCCAGCACCTGAAGGTGCTGAAGGACGCCGGGCTGGTCACCGATCGCGTGGCCGGCACCCGCCGGATCTATCGGCTCGACCCCACCGGGGTGGCCGCGCTGCGCGATCAGCTGGACACGTTCTGGGGCCGGGCGTTGGCCGGCTACGCCGACGCCGTCGAAGAAGCGACGGACGAACAACCGACAGAGGAGAAGTAATGACCCTGGCAGCAACCGAGGTGGTCCGCAGAGATGTCGTCGTCGAGGCGCCCATAGAGCGGGCCTTCACCGTATTCACCGAGCGCTTCGGGGACTTCAAGCCTCCGGAGCACTCCCTGCTCGGGGTGCCCCTCGCCGAGACGGTGTTCGAGCCCCGAGTCGGTGGCCACATCGTCGACCGCGGCGTCGACGGCAGCGAGTGCCGCTGGGCGCGCATCCTTGCCTACGAGCCGCCGGACCGCGTCGTCTTCAGCTGGGACATCAACCCGCAGTGGCAGCTAGAGACCGATCCGGACAACACCAGCGAGGTCGAGGTCCGGTTCGTCGCCGAGACCCCGCAGCGCACGCGGGTGGAGCTGGAACACCGCAACCTCGACCGGCACGGTCCGGGCTGGCGGGGCATCAGCGAGGGCGTCGCAGGCGACGCCGGATGGCCGTTGTACCTGATCCGGTACGCCCTCCTGTTCACCGCGGGCCACTGAACGCCGGCCGGTAGCTACCGACTGGCGGACTGCGTGCACTTGGCACAGGTGCCGAAGATCTCGAGCGTGTGGCTGATGTCCGCGAACCCGTTGTCGGCTGCTACCCGGCTTGCCCAGCGCTCGACGGCGGGGCCCTCCACCTCGACCGTCCGGCCGCAGCTGCGGCAGACCAGGTGGTGGTGGTGCCCGGAGCTGCAACGGCGATACATCGATTCGCTGTCCAGGATGCGCAGGACGTCGATTTCACCGGCTTCGGTGAGTGCCTGCAGGGTCCGGTAGACCGTTGTGAGCCCGATGACCTCGCCGCGCTGGCGGAGGATCGCGTAGAGGTCCTGGGCGCTGCGGAAGTCGTCGAGCTCGTCGAGGACGGCGGATACGGCGGCGCGCTGTCGGGTGGAGCGGACCGGTGAGGCAGCGGAAGCCATCGGGCGTCTCCTCGGTGTGGGGCGGTCGGGCTCAGTGTTCGTCGTAGTGCGCGCCGTGCACGGCGTGCCGGTGCCCGTCATGGATGTAGTCGATGTGGCCGTCGTGCGCCACGCCTTGATGGCCACAGTCCGGGCCGTGGCGGTGCAGGTGGTCCTCGGCTTCGTCGTGGTTGTCGCGGCGTAGCCGGGCTCGGATGGCGGTGCCGGCGGCAGTGATGGTGAACAGCACAACCGCGAGCAGGGCGATGGTGGCGCCCGAGGGTGTATTGGCGTAGTAAGAGGTGACGGTGCCGGCCACACTCACGGTCAGGCCGATGCCGACGGAGAGCAGGAGCGTGTTACGGAAGCTGCCGACGAGCAGCTGGCCGGTGGCGACCGGCACGACCATCAGCGCACTGATGAGCAGCAGCCCGACGACGCGCATGCTGATGACGACCGTGGCGGCGGTGATCACGGCGAGCAGCAGGTTGATGGCCAGCACGGGTAGACCGGCGGCGCGCGCGTATTCCTCGTCGTTGCTGACCGCGAACAGCCGCGGCGCGAGCCCGACCGTGACGGTCAGCACCAGGGCGGCGAGCAGGGCGAATACCGCAAGATCGGCGCGGGAGGTCGTCGTGATCGCCCCGAACAGGTAGCTGTTGAGGTTGGCAGGGGTGCCACCGGGGGCTCGACTGATGATCACGACACCGGCGGCGATGCCACCGTAGAACATGATCGCGAGTACCACGTCGCCGCTGGTGCGCCCGCTGGCCCGGACGAGTTCGATGACGACAGCACCGGCGACCGCCGCGACGAGAGCGGTGAGCACGGGCCGGCCGGTCGTGAGGACGCCGAGGGCGACGCCGGCGAGGGCGATGTGCCCCATGCCGTCGCCGATGAGCGCCAGGCGCCGTTGCACGATGTAGACGCCCACCGACGGCGCGGTCAGCCCGACCAGCAGCGCGGCGAGCAACGCCCGCTGCATGAACGAGTAGTGCAGCAGGCTGAGGCTCACGGCAGCCGCCCGGTGAGCCCGAGACCGCCGCGGTGACGGTCGGGCTCGGCGTGATGGTGAACCGCGCCGTACGCGCCCTCTCCGTCGGGCAGCGGGGGTCCGGCGTAGGCGACGCGACCGTTACGCATGAGCACGACCCGTTGGACGAGGGGCTCCAGCGGGCCGAGTTCGTGCGCGACGAGGAGCAGGGTGCTGCCGGCGGTGACGAGTTGCTTCAGCGTGGCCGCGAGGATCTCCTGGTTGGCGGCGTCGACGCCGGCCGTCGGCTCGTCCATCACCAGGACGTCGGGTTCGGCGGCGAGGGCCCGCGCGATGTAGACCCGGCGTTGCTGGCCGCCGGAGAGTTTGGCCACGCTGGCGTCGGCTCGCTCGGTGAGGCCGACGGTGTCGATCACGGCGGCCACGACCCGGCGGTCGGCGGCACGCATCGGCGCGAACGGCCGTTTGCGGGCCAGCCGCCCGGAGGAGACCACTTCCCGGACGGTGGACGGCACCGCGCCGACGATGGTGTTCCGCTGCGGGACGTATCCCAGCCGGTGCCGCTGCCGGAATTGCGCAGCGGGGACACCGAACAGCTCCAGCCGGCCGGCCGTCAACTGGGCGAGCCCGAGGATGCCGCGGACCAGAGTGGACTTACCGGCCCCGTTGGGACCGAGCAGCACCACCACCTGGCCCGCGTCAAGGGAGAAGTCGATGTCGCGAATGGCGGGCCGGTCGCCGTAGCCGATAGATGCGCCGCTCATCCGTACGACCGGTGCCGGGCTCACGGACACGGCTGTCCCTTCCTGATGTTGGCAAGGTTGCTGCGCATGACCTGCAGGTAGTCCTTGCCCTGCGAGCGTCCGGTCAGCCCCTCGATCGGGTCGAGGACTTCGGTGGCCGCACCGGTCTCGGCGGCCACGGCCTCGGCGATGGTCGGGCTGACCAGCGTCTCGTAGTAGATCGTCCGCACATGATTCTTGCGTACGAAGTCCGCGACGCGGGCCAGGTCGGCCGGCTTCGGCTCCGCGTCAGGGGTCAGACCGGTGATGCCGGCCTGGATGATGCCGTAACGCTGGGCCAGGTAGCCGAACGCGTTGTGGCTGGTCACCAGGTCCTTGCGCGTGCAGTCGGCGAGGCCGTCCTTGAAGTCGCGGTCGAGCGCGTCCAGCTTGGCCTTCAACGCGCCCGCGCTGGCACGGTAACGCGTGGCATGGCCCGGATCCAGCTTCGCGAGCCGACCGGCGAGAGCCTCGGCCACTGCCGCGAGGCGCACCGGGTCGAGCCAGAAGTGCGGGTCGGTGGCCCCCGCCGCGGTGCGGTGCTGCCGGCCTCCCTCGATCGGGCTGTAGGTCAGGTTCAGGTCGGCAGCCTTCGACACGTCGTATCCACGGCCACTCGCCTCCTGGCTGACGGCGGCGTCGACCGCAGGCTGGAAGCCCTTGAGGTAGACGACGAGATCCGCGGCCGCCACCGACCCGACCTCCTGCGGTGACAGCTCGAGATCGTGCGGCTCGGCTCCGGGCTTCGTCAACGAATCCACGACGGCACCGGGCCCGGAGATCTGCTGGAGGGTCCACTGCAACGGGTAGAACGAGGCGACGAGGTGTAGCTTCGCTGCCCCGGCATGACTGCCCCCGGCGGCGGACATGGCGCCGCACCCTGAAAGCACGAGGGCTACGACCATCAGCAGCGCCGAGGGGGACAGCAAGTGCAGGGGCACCCGGGGTCCTCGTCGTATCATGAAAACCATGTTCATCTAGACGAAAACGGTTGTCAAGTTCGTGATCATGACGTTTATGGACGGCGATCTGCGGGCGTTGGCGCAAGGCTGCTCATCTGTAGCGGGCGCCCGCGCTAGGGAGACAGCGGGCCGGGCAACAAGGGGCGCATGAAGGTGCGTTCGTACCGGAGAACGCATCCGCTGCCGTCCCTGATCCGATCGGCCTCGATGAAGTCTGGGTGCACGCCGAACAGGCCCCGGTATCGCTCGTACGCGGCCAGGCTGGGAAAGGTGAACAGCGCAAGCGCCCAGTCGCTCGCACCCTCTGCCGGCAGGAAGTAGCCGTGATGGACTCCGCCGTGCAGGTTGACCAACGTGATCCAGCCGGCTGCAAATCGCTCGAAGGCATCGATCTTGCTGGGATCGATGACGTAGTCGACGACGCAGGTGATCACAGCGGGAAGGCTAACGCCGCCACTGTTATGGGACGGGCTCGGCTACGGCTTCGGTGGCGAGCTGATCAGCCGATCGTGCAGCTCACTGGTCAGCCGGTGGATGGCCCGGGTGAGCTCGGTGTTGGTCTTGAGCTCGAGCTCCTGCTCGTTGAAGTCGTGGTCGGCCTTGGCCTGGGAGAAGGCGGCCTGGCGATTTTGCCCGATCATCACGAAGGTGGACAGGAAGATCGCCTCCAGCGACACGATCAGGGTCAGCTTCGGCCACGGGTCTGACTCCACGAACAGCATCCACAGGGTGAATCCGATCGCATGCAGGTAGACGAAGCGCATGGACCCGGCGAAGGCCGTGATGGCGTCGGCAAGGCGCACCTGGACGTCCGCCGCTCGGTGAGCCTTCTGTGCGAGTACGACCGGATGGCGCGAGCGGGGGGTGCCAGGACTGGTCATGCGTCGCCTCTCGTCAGGGAGTCTGCCTCTCGGTGACGACGTCGATGAGCAGTGCGGCGATATCGTCGACGCCGACCACATGATCAACTGCATGATATCGACCGATCGTGGCCGCCGGCATTTCATGATCCGCTGACGACGCGGCGTCGGCGGCGATCACCAGGCCGCCGAAGTAATGCACCGCGGTGGCGCCCGTAGCCCCGTCGGTGCCCCCGCCGGACAGCACGACGGCGATCGTCCGGCCGCCGGCCGTGAGCGCGAGGGAGGTCAGCAGCAGATCGGCGGAGGGGCGGTTGGGTGGGTAGGCGCCGGAGGCGATCAAGGCGATCGTGTCGTCCGTCGTGACGAGGAGATGCCGGCCGGCCGGCGCCACGTAGACGCTGGCAGCGACCAGGGGCACGCCGTCGACCGCTTCGTGCACCGGCAGCACGGTGCGCCCCGCCAGCACCGCGCGCAGATGGCTGACGTGATCCGGGGAGTGGTGCTGCAGCACGATCACGGCGGCGGAAAAATCCACCGGCAGCGGGGCAAGCACCCGGCTGGCCGCATCCAGCCCGCCGCTCGACGACACCAGCGCGACGATCCTGGGCCGCGGCGCGTCCCGCCGCACCTGCTGCGCCGCACCCGACCTCGCAGCGGCGCTCACCGGCGGATCACAGCCCCCGTGCGACCAACTCGGCGATCTGAGCGGTGTTGAGGGCCGCGCCCTTGCGCAGGTTGTCACCGCAGACGAACAGGTCCAACGAGTACGGGTCGTCCATGGACTCCCGCACCCGGCCCACCCAGGTCGGATCGGTGCCGACGACATCGGCCGGGGTGGGAAACTCCCCCGCGGCCGGGTCGTCGAACAGCAGCACCCCCGGTGCGTCCCGCAGCACCTCCTGCGCGCGCTCCTGGTCGACCAGCCGGGCGAAGGTCGCGTGCACCGCGACGGAATGCGTGGTGACGACCGGCACCCGTACACAGGTCATGGACACCGGCAGCTCCGGCAGATCGAGGATCTTGCGCGACTCGTTGCGCACCTTCATCTCCTCCGACGACCAGCCGTCGTCGCACAGCGATCCCGCCCACGGCACGACGTTGAGCACCAGCGGCGCGGGGAACGGCCCGAGGTCGCCGATCACCTGGCGCACGTCGCCCGCGCGGCTGCCGAGCTGGCGGGAGCCGGCGACCTTGTCGATCTGGTCGTACAACGTGTCGATCCCGCTCTGGCCGGCGCCGCTGGCCGCCTGGTAGGACGCGCCGACGAGTCCGCGCAGGCCGTACTCGCGGTGCAGGGCCCCGAGCGGCACGACCATCGACAGCGTGGTGCAGTTGGGGTTGGCGACGATGCCGCGCGGCCGCTTCTCGGCGGCGCCCGGATTGACCTCGGGCACGACCAGCGGCACATCATCAGCCATCCGGAAGGCAGCCGAATTGTCGACGACCACGGCGCCCCTGGCGACCGCCACCGGGGCCCACTCCCGGGACACGTCGTCGGGCACGTCGAACATCGCCACGTCGACACCGTCGAAGACCTCCGGCGCCAGGGCGAGCACCTCGAGTTGCTCGCCGCGCACGGCCAGCCGCCGGCCGGCGGACCGCGCCGAGGCGATCAGCCGGATCTCGCCCCACACGTCGGCGCGCTCACTGAGCAGGGCCAGCATCACGGTGCCAACGGCACCAGTGGCCCCCACCACGGCCAGGGTGGGCCGCCTCATCGGCCGGTCCCGGCGTAGACCTGCGCCGGCGCGTCCCCCGCCAGCTCGAAGGCCTCGTGCACCGCGGACACGGCGCGCTGCACGTCGACGGCCCGGCAGACGATCGAGATCCGGATCTCGGAGGTGGAGATGATCTCGATGTTGACGCCGGCCCCGGCCAGGGCGCCGAAGAACCGCGCGGACACCCCCGGATGCGACCGCATGCCCGCCCCGATCAGCGAGACCTTGGCGATATCGTCGTCGTACAGCAGGTCGGCGAAGCCCACCCTGTCCTTGGTCACCCCGAGCGCCGCCATCGCGGCCGGGCCGTCCCCCTTGGGGAGGGTGAACGAGATGTCGGTGCGGCCGTCCGGGCCGGCCGAGATGTTCTGCACGATCATGTCGATGCTGATCTCCGCGTCGGCCACGGCCTGGAAGATGGCGGCGGCCTCCCCCGGCTTGTCGGGCACGCCGACCACGGTGATCTTGGCCTCGCTGCGGTCGTGCGCTACGCCGGTGATGATGGCCTGCTCCACGGACAACTCCCCAATCGACCCGGTCACGATGGTGCCCGGTTGGTCGCTGAAAGACGAGCGGACGTGTACGGCGATGCCGTAGCGGCGGGCGTACTCCACGCAGCGCAGCATCAGCACCTTGGCCCCGCAGGCGGCCAGCTCGAGCATCTCCTCGTAGGTCACCCGGGTGAGCCGGCGAGCGTCCGGCACCAGCCGAGGATCGGCGGTGTAGACGCCGTCGACGTCGGTGTAGATCTCGCACACCTCGGCGCCGAGCGCGGCGGCCAGCGCCACGGCGGTGGTGTCCGACCCGCCGCGGCCCAGCGTGGTGACGTCCTTGGTGTCCTGGCTCACACCCTGGAACCCGGCCACGATGGCCACCGCGCCGGCCGCGATCGCGTCGCTGATCCGCCCCGGCGTGACGTCGATGATCCGGGCCCTCCCGTGGGAGGAGTCGGTGATGACGCCGGCCTGCGACCCGGTGAAGGAGCGGGCCTCCCAGCCCAGCGCCCTGATCGCCATGGCGAGCAGCGCCATCGAGATCCGCTCCCCCGCGGTGAGCAGCATGTCGAGCTCGCGGCCCGGCGGCAACGGGGAGATCTCCTCGGCCAGCGCGGTCAGGTCGTCGGTCGTGTCGCCCATCGCCGACACCACCACCACCACGTCTTGCCCCGAGCGGCGGGCTGCCACGATGCGTCCGGCGACCCGCTTGATGCAATTCGCGTCAGCGACCGAGGACCCGCCGTACTTCTGTACGACGAGTCCCATGGCGCACAGAGTACCGGCCCGGGCCGGTCCGCTTTCCAGACGACGTTATCCGGGACAACGTCACTTCCGGGCGTGCTCAGCCGACGTTATCCGGGATGACGTCGTGGAGCGGCGGCCGTCGCGTCCGGCTGCCGGGGCGTGCTACCCGTCCAGCGACGATCAGACGTCGAGGAGCCGGCGGCCTTCGAAGGCGCGGCCCAGGGTGACCTCGTCGGCGTACTCCAGGTCTCCGCCGACCGGCAGCCCGCTGGCCAGCCGGGTCACCCGCAGCCCCATGGGCTTGACCAACCGGGCCAGGTAGGTCGCCGTGGCCTCCCCTTCGAGGTTGGGGTCGGTGGCCAGGATCAGCTCGGTGACCGTGCCGTCGGCCAGCCGTACCATCAATTCGCGAATCCGCAGGTCGTCGGGGCCGATCCCCTCGATCGGGCTGATCGCGCCACCCAGCACGTGGTATCGCCCGTGGAATTCGCGGGTGCGCTCGATCGCGACGACGTCCTTGGGCTCCTCGACGACGCAGATCGCCTCGAGCGTCCGCCGCGGGTTGCGGCAGACCCGGCACTCGTCGGCCTCGGCGACGTTGCCGCACACCTTGCAGAAGCGCACCTGCTCCTTGACCCGCTGCAGGGTCTGAGCGAGCCGGGTCACGTCGGCCTGGTCGGCCGAGAGCAGGTGAAAGGCGATCCGCTGCGCGCTCTTGGGACCGACGCCGGGCAATCGCCCCAGCTCGTCGATGAGGTCCTGGATCGCGCCTTCGTACATCTACGCCCCGGGCAGGCCGAGGCCGCCCAAGCCGCCGGCGAGCGGGCCGAGTTTCTGCAGCTGCGTCTGCTGGGCCGTACGGGTTGCATCACGTACGGCAGCGATGATCAGGTCGGCCAGCGTCTCCGCGTCGTCGGGGTCGATCACCTTGGGGTCGATGACGAGGTCCTGCAGCTCGCCGCCGCCGTTGACGGTCGCCCGCACGAGGCCGCCACCCGCGCTGCCGGCGATTCGGGCCGCCGCCAACTCCTCCTGGGTCGCCAGCATCTCCTGGGCCTGCTTCAGCAGGGATGCCATGTCGGGCTGGCCAGGCATCATGGGGTGCTCCTCGGCCTGATGGGTACGGGGCTCGGCCGGATCAGCGTAACCGGCTGCCGGCGGTCGCCCGGTCAGGCGTCGAGGATCTTCTTGGCGCCGAGGTTTTGTTCGAGCAGCGAGATCGCGGACTCCTCGGGTGAGGGCGCTGCGGCGCCATGATCCGCGTGCAGCTCGTCGGCCGGCTCGTCACCCGGTGCGAAGCCCTCGTCACCGGTCGGATCTGCGGCGGCCACACCAGCCACTTCACAGCGCACCTGCCAGTCGACGCCGAGCACGTGCCTGAGCGCGTCGCGGAAGTAATCGAGGGCCGGCGACTGCGCCATCGCCTTGGCGTGAAAACCGTGCGGGAAGCTCAGCACCAGCAGGCCGTCGGCGAGCGAGGTCACCGTCGCATCCAGGAGGTAGGCCCCGACCGTCCTTTTCTGAGCCTTCACCTCGGCCACGATGTCGGGCCACATCCGGCGTACGGCCGCGGCATCGATGGGAGCCGGCGCGCCCGGGCCGTGGTGATCGGCGGCCTCGACCGTCGGCCGGGCGGGCTCGGGTTGCTGGCCCGCCGGCGCAGTGGGCACCGCCACCGGCTTGGTTCGCTTGGCCGCAGGTGCGGCAGCATCCTTGCGCCGGCCGCTGCCATCGGCCTTCGGGGACGTGGGCGCTGCGGCTCCGGGTGCCGGCGCGGGCGCCGCGACGGCCGCCGGGGCGCCGCTGATGTCGAACCGCCGCTCGAGGCGTTCGAGTCGCTGCAGGAGCGCTCCCGGCGCGTCCGTGGCGGCAGGTAGGAGCATGCGGGCGCAGACCAGCTCGAGCAGGAGACGCGGTGACGTGGTGCCGCGCATCTCCACCAGGCCGTCGTGCACGATATCGGCCAACCGGGACAGCGTCGCCGCACCCAGCCGGGACCCCTGCGCTCCCATCCGCTCGACCTGATCGGCCGGAGCGTCGATCAGGCCCTTCGTCGCGGCGTCTGGGACCGCATCGAGCACGACGAGGTCGCGCAGCCGCTCGAGCAGGTCGGTGGCGAACCGGCGCGGGTCGTGCCCGGCCTCCACCACCTTGTCGACTGCCTCGAACACCGCGGCGCCGTCGGCGGACCCGAGCGCGTCGACGACTTCGTCGAGCAGGGCAGCGTCGGTGACCCCGAGGAGGGCGAGGGCGCGCAGGTATGGCACGCCCTCGGGGCCGGCCCCGGCCAGGAGTTGGTCGAGGATCGACAGGGCGTCGCGGGCCGACCCGCCACCGGCCCGCACCACGAGCGGCAGCACGGCCGGCTCGACGGTCACGTCCTCCTTGGCGCAGACGTCGGCCAGCAGCCCGCGCAGCACCGTGGGCGGCAGCAGCCGGAAGGGGTAGTGGTGAGTGCGCGAGCGAATCGTCTGCAGCACCTTGTCGGGCTCCGTGGTGGCGAAGACGAACTTCACGAACTCCGGCGGCTCCTCGACCAGCTTCAGCAGCGCGTTGAACGCCGCCGTGGTGACCATGTGCGCCTCGTCGATCACGTACACCTTGAACCGCGAGGACACCGGCGCGAAGAACGCCCGCTCGCGCAGGTCGCGGGCGTCGTCCACGCCGTTGTGCGAGGCAGCGTCGATCTCGATGACGTCGAGGCTGCCGGGACCCCCGGGCGCCAGGGCCACGCACGAATCGCACTGACCGCACGGGTCAGGTGTCGGGCCCTGCGCGCAGTTGAGCGATCGGGCCAGGATGCGCGCGGAGGACGTCTTGCCGCAGCCGCGTGGGCCGGAGAACAAGAACGCATGGTGTAGCCGGCCGTTGCGCAGCGCCTGCTGCAACGGCTCGGTCACGTGCTCCTGCCCGACGACCTCGGCGAAAGTTGCCGGCCGGTAGCGGCGATAGAGCGCCAGGCTCACGTAGGTCTCCCGCGGCTTGTTCGACGATGCGGCGCAACGATAGGGACCCCTCGCGCACCCGTCAGAGCCTGCTTACCCTTGCTGCCTTCCGGCCCTGGGGGAGTTCACAGGATGGACGCCGCACGAGGGGTCTGCAGGCAACTCTAGCGCGGGCATGTGACAGCCCCGACCGCCCCGGGCGAGCGGCACCTCGCCATGCGCGGACGGCGGCCGGCTCCGGTAACCTTGCCCCGGGAGGATTCGCCTAGTGGCCTATGGCGCACGCTTGGAAAGCGTGTTGGGGTAACACCCTCAAGGGTTCGAATCCCTTATCCTCCGCCACGCTGACCAGCACAAACGCCGGATGGCTCCTTGGTGCCCGCCCGGGTTGGAGTCGCTTAGTCTCAGTTTTGGTCTCATTTGCACGCCGCGCAACGCTGGCTTGGGCTCTTACAACGGGGGGCGCGGCGGGCTCCGCGGGTCTCGTAGGACACGTCGATGCGCTTGGCCACGTCCCGACGAATGGTATCGGTGACGTGTCGGTCCTGAGATGCCATCGCGTGCCGCTACTGAGACGATAGCGTCGGGCCACAAGCGGGAGGAGGTGCAGTATGCCGATCGACTACTACTTGAAGCCGATCCTGACGGCGCGTGAGACTGCGCGCTACCTCGGCATGCCCGAGAGCACCTTGGACGTCTGGCTCCTCAACCGAGGTCGACCGCCCTTGGTCCATGCTGTGCGGCCGGACCGGCGGGGCTGGCCACGCGTGCCCTTCGTCGGCGTGATCGAGGCCTGCGTCCTTAGGGCCTTGCGCGACCTGAAGCTGTCGATGGATGAGATTCGCGACGCTGCCGAACTCGTGCGCCGGGAGTTCGACGATCCCTACGCGCTCGCCCACCGCCGAGTCGTCACCGATGGGGTCGTGTTATTCGTGAAAATGGCCGACGAGTCCTACGTCCACGCTCGGGATCGTCAGATCGCCATCTCCGGCGTCCTTGAGGAGCACCTCAAGCACATCGACTGGGGCACCGACGGAAACGCGCAGCGTCTGCACCTACGCGACTTCCCGGCGGCCGCCGACGTCATCATCGACCCACGCTTCGGTTGGGGCGCACCCGTGCTCAACCAGTCGAAGGTGAAGGTCGAGGATCTGGTTTCCCTCTGGCGAAACGGAGAGCGACTCGCGACGATTGCAGACGAGTACGGGCTGACGGTTGACGTCGTCGAGGATGTCCTCCGACGAGCGGCCTGAGTTCTTCCTGGACCGCAGTCTGGGAAGGATCTCGGCTTCTCGACTGCGGGAAGCCGGCCACGTGGTCCACCTCATCGCTGACTACTACACAACAGAGGCGATGGAGGTACCCGACGTGGATTGGATCGCTGACGGGTCTTCTCGCGGCTGGGTGCTGCTCACAAAGGACAAGCGCATCCGGTACCGGGCGCCAGAGTTGGAGGCGCTGCACCAAGGCCACCTCTTCTGTTTGGTGAGCGGCAACATGAACATCGCCGAGATGACCCAGGCGTTCCTGGAGGCCATGCCAAGGATCGAACAAGCGGCTCGGGAGGTGCCATTCGGGTTCTGGCACGTCTACCGCAACGGCAAGATCAAACGCATGTGGCCGTGAACCGATCGTCCACCCGTTGTCCGTGCTTTGGCGTCCCGGGCAGAGGGCCTTGGTAAGACGACCAGATGCTTATCAACCAGCCCGTGTACGGCACCTGCGATCCCCTGACGCCCATCGTGCATCCGACGAAGGTCGGGGCGGTCGCCGGGAAGCACTGATGCGAAGGGACCGAGGGGGACCTACGCGGCCGCCCTCCCGAGTCCGAGGGTGGCGAGCCGACCGCGCGGCACGGATACGGTAACCACGTGGAACGAGGCGATCGGCTGCTGTACGGCTCGTCGTTCGGCACAGCAGCGACCGCTTACGCCGAACACCGCCCGGACTACGCGCAGGCCGCGGTGCGCTGGGCGCTCGAACCAGCGCCCGGTCTACGAGGGTCTACGAGTGCTCGACCTCGGCGCCGGAACCGGCAAACTCACCGCCACGTTGGTCGCGCTGGGCGCCGACGTCATAGCGGTCGAGCCCGATCCAGCGATGCTGACCGAGCTGCGCCGGGCGCTGCCCGCCGTCCGTGCCCTGCCGGGTAGCGCGGCAGCGGTACCGCTGCCGGACGCGTCCGTCGATGCCGTGCTGGCCGGCAATGCCATGCACTGGTTCGACATGGACGTCGCGGGGCCCGAGATAGCCAGGGTCCTCGTACCCCGCGGCATCCTGGCCCGCCTGTGGAACGTCTTCGCCAGCCAGGTCGACTGGGTTGCCGGACTTGAGCGGGTTAGCGGGAGCGCGGCCATTGGCCCGCGGGACACACTCAGCAGCTGGTGCGCCGAGACGACCGAAGCGCACTTCCCAAACCTTGGCCTGGTCGCGCAGCTCGACTCGCCGGAGCGGGCCGAGTTCCCGCACGGGCAGCGCCGCACCGCCGATTCCCTCGTCGCGACGCTGGCGACCAAGGCAGGGATGCTGGTCATTCCAGCACAGGAACGCGAGGCCACGCTCGGCCGGATCCACGCTTTCCTCGCGAGCAGACCGGAAACTGCCTGCGGCGAGTTCACTCTCCCGATGCTGACCAGTGTGCTGCGCGTCCGGCAACCGTGAAAGCCTCGGCTCGTCGACCCGGGGCGCCGCCGATGTGCGCTGCCCCGCCCGTGCTTACCGCGTAGGGGCGCAGATGTCACGGGGCTATCGGGGACGCGTGTTCCAGTCCTTCTGATCGCGCTCGTACACCTCGTCGGGCGCTGCCAGTTCGGGTCGCGCCGGTGAAGCGGAGGAACCCCAGAGGAACCCCGGATCGACAATGCCGTGGTCTTCGACCTGGAAAACGCCATCGGCTGCGAGACCTGGGTGCGTACCCATACCAGGATCGGGGCACCCAAGCCCTGAGATCCCGTACTGAGGCGCCGGGTCAGGTACAGGTGGGCGTGTAGGCGATGTAGGCCGATCCCGACGTGGCGCGGCCGTTGTTGCCGGTGTCCTTGCCTGCGATGAGCAGGTCGGGGCGGCCGTCGGCGTTGACATCGCCCGCCATGGCGATCTTCCATCCCATCAGTTCCCCGGCCAAGGTGCCGTCGATGCGGTAGCCCTGCGTGCCGAGGGCGGCCAGGTCGATGGTCGTCGTCGTGGACCTGCCCCAGAGCACGTAGACCGAGCCGGAGTCGGTGAGGCCGTTGTTATCCGCACGCGCGGCCGAGATGACCGTGTCCGGCAGCCCGTCGCTGTTGATGTCGCTGATGCTGACGGCGTCGTAGCCGAACTTCTCGTTCGCGGCGGAGCCGTCGATGCGGTAACCCTGGGCGCCGAGGGAGGCGAGGTCGATCGTGGTGGTGGTCGACTTGCCCCACAGCACGTACGTCGAGCCGGACAGGGCGCGGCCGTTGTTGCCGGCGCTGAACGCGGTGACCATCAGGTCGGGCTTCGCGTCGCCGTTCAGGTCACCCGCCGGGACCACCGCCTGGCCGGTGAGGTCGCCGGCGGCGGCGCCGTCGATGCGGTAGCCCTGGGAGCCGAGGGCGGCGAGGTCGATCGTCGTGGTCGTCGACTTGCCCCACACCACGAAAGCCGAGCCCGAATTGACCCGGCCGTTTGCCCCCGCGTTGTCGGTCCCGATGAGCACCTCCGGTTTCCCGTCGCCGTTGAGGTCGCCGATGCTGTTCACGTTTTCGAGTACGTCGCCGGCGGCGGCGCCGTCGATCCGGTAACCCGCAGCGCCCAGGGCATTGAGGTCGACCGCTGTCGTCGTCGCCTTGCCGAAGACCACGTAGGCCGAGCCGGAGTCGGTGCGGCCGTTGTTATCCGCGCCGCGAGCACTCAGCAACGTTTCGGGTTTGCCGTCGCCGTTGAGGTCCGGGATGCTCGCGATGCGCTCGCCGGCATAGTTGTTGGCCGCCTGGCCGGTGATCGAGTAGCCGCCGGCGCCGAGCGCGGCGAGGTCGATGTTCGTGGTGGTCGCCTTGCCGAAGACGACGTAGACGGTGCCGGCCTGAAGCAGGCCGCCGGGATCGGAGTAGTCGGCGCCGATGAGGAGATCGGCCTTGCCGTCGGCGTTGAGGTCTCCCCCCGCAGTCCACACGCTCACGGCGGTCTCGTCGTTGGCGGCGAGCCCGTCGATGCGGAAACCCTTCGTGCCGAGCGTTGCCAGGTCGATCGTCGTCAGCGCGGTCTGCCCGAAGACCACGTAGGCCGAGCCGGAGAAGGAGCGGCCATTGTTGTCCGCACCCCAGGCGCCGACGATCGCGTCGGGCTTTCCGTCGCCGTTGACGTCGCCGGCATTCTGGACGCCGTACACTTCGTCGGCGGCCGTGGCGCCGTCGAGGCGGACGTTGTAGTCGGTGACCATGTTGCGGTCGACCATCACCGCGTTGACGGCGGTGGTGGCGGTGTTGCCGGCGACGTCGGCGATGGTGATCGTCGGGAGGTAGCTACACGCCGACAGGGTCGCGTTGGCGTTGGCGGTCAGCAGCGAAGTCCGGTAGTTGTAGTTGACCCCGGCGAAGGTGTAGGCGCCGGCCGTCATCGGTGCGGCAGCTTGCCCGGTGGTCAGTGAGCCGGCGTCGGTGGTCACCGTGGAGATGCCGCTCGCCGGGTTTCCCGTGTCGGTCAGGTCGGCGTACAGGTAATAGCCCAGGCCAGGGGAGATGTGCTGGGCGAACGTCCCCGCGGCCGTGCCCGCGGCGGTAGAGCGGTTCACCGTGGGCGCGGTCCAGTCCGGGGCAGCGGCGAAGCTGGTGGTGGGATTCAGCGAGGTGGAGACGAAGGCGGCATAGGCCACACCCGTCGACATCGTGAGCACGGCGAGACACACGTAGATGGTCCAACGGAGTCGCAGCCGACGGAGGACCGCGCGCCAGGCAGGCTGGCGTGCGCGCCGAGGGCTCGACTCAGCTAACACAACCGACCATCGACACCACGGGCCCGCACCTTGAGCGAGCTCAGAGCCGGTGGCGAGCCGCCGGCTCGGCCACGTCTTGCGCGACGGGCTCTGTGATCGGCGCTGCGGCCGATTCCGCGGCCGGCTCTGCGACGGGCGCTGCGACCGGTGGCGCGGGCGACTCGGCTCTCAACTCCACGGCCGGCTGCGCGATGGCTTCGACCACTGGCTCCGCAACCGACGCCACAGCCGGTGCCACAACCGCGGCTGCGATCAGGTCGGTGCCCGGCTCCGCCTCGGCGTCCTCGGCCCGCTTGCGCTTCGGACCGACCACGTCGGCGGCGACGACCATGGTGGCCAACAGGACAAGGGCGGTCGCGGCGGTCCGCCCGCGCTGCCCCTGCTGCCACCACATCAGCGGTGAGCCGAGTCCGGGGAAGACCAGCCTCCCCCTGCCCAGCAGCGAGGCCACCGGCACCGGCGTCGAGTCGTCGTGGCCGTTGGCGTCACCGCGGGTGATGAGCGAGCCGTCGCCCAGCCGGCGCATGAAGCGGTGGGAGAGCAGGTGCCCGTGGTGGGCGGGGTCCTTGACCAGGATGATCTGTCCTGGCAGCAACGCGTCGGGCGGCACCGGTTGGTAGGCGATGACGTCGCCCGGCTTCAGGCTCGGCAACATCGACCCGGTGAGCACGACGTCGGTGTGCCAGCCCAGCAGGTTCGGCGCGATCGACAGCACCACCAGAGTGCCGAGGACCCACAGGACGACCCGGGCTGCCATCACGAGGATCACCCGAAACACGACTGCTCCAAGCCGCCGTCCGGGGCCGGTGATCGACCGCGGGCCAGCTGTCCCGGGCCCGCTCCGTTCACGCCGGAAAAAGCCCTGATCTGGTTGTCAGGCACCGGTTGGCGCCTGGCGGGCAGGCTTCGCCCTCCGGCTTGGTCATCGGCGGCCGGCCGGCCGATCTGAAGGCGGCCGGGCAAAGCGAAGATCCGGTCCCAGGCCGTGGCCTGGAACCGGATCTTCGCTCACTGGTCGGTCTAGGTGTTCTGGGACTCCCAGGTCAGACCCTGGGACTCGGTGCTGCCCTGCGAGCTGCCGGGGGTGGCGGCGTTGATCGTGTAGGTGATCTTGTAGGTCTTCGAGGCCGAGCCACCGGGAGGAGCGAAGGTGCCGAAGCCGTTACCGAAGTTGGTGTAGGTGGTGGCGAAGGCGGCCAGGGTGCCGGTGAACGTATTGGCCGCTCCGGCGTCGACGGCGAAGCCGGTGCAGCTGGCGAAGCTGCCGCCGGTGCCCTGCTCGACGACGAGGTCGGTATAGGTGTCGAGGGAGTTGGTGGCGGAATGGCCGCTGCCGTAGAGCTTGACCGTGGCGGCCAGCGAGCCGGTTGAGGTCACGACGATGCACTTGCTGCCGGTGGAGCCGGGCTTGAGCAGCGTGGCGGTGAACATCGCGGTGTTGGAGTCGTCGTCGGCGAGCGTCACCGTACCGGTCGACCAGTTGTTGGTCGGGTTGGTCGTCGTCGCCGTGAAGGCGGAGTAGGAGGCGTTCCAGACCATCGCCGCGCTCACGACGAGCGCGACCGGGACGGCCGACCACTTGGCGAAGGACCGAAGCCGGTTTGCGGCGATTTCATTCATGTGTATCTCCTCGTAGGCGGTGGTGCGCTCCCGCGAGGCGGTTGCCTGCGCGCTTCTTGATGTTGTTATCGGCCGGACTTGCCCCACCCTTAGAGCCATCCGGGTGATCCACAGCCGGGAACCGGCGAGCCCGGACCCGCCACCGGATGCCGCCCAGCGGGAAGCGGGTGGTGACGGCAGCGCCGAAGCAAGCTAAGGTTCGCGCCGACGGCATCCGAAAACGACGTGAAGGCGACCCTTTATCGCATGCCCGCCCATAGCGTCCATACCGGACGGCATCGTCGGATTGCGGCCCCGGTCGCAGCCCCGGCGATCCGCTATCCCGCCGCGCCGGCCGCCGAGGCGCCGCCGCGGCAGTCGGCCGGAGATGCCATCCGCTCGGCCGGGCGGCACCGTCACCCGCAGGACCGCCAGCCGCAGCACCGGCACCCCCAGAACAGCCGCCCGGGGGGCGGCCGTCCCGGACTGCCCGGCGGCCGGGCCGTTCCCCGGTGGGTCGCGATGGCGGGCCTGGTCGGTTTCTTCCTCCTTGTCGCCGTGGCCCAGGCACCGGCGGTGCAGCAGGGACGCGCCCTGGCCGGCATCCAGCACCGGGTGCTGACCGGCACGGCAGACTTCACCCCGGCCGCCCGGGCACTCTTCCAGGTCAGGGCTCCGAAGGCCCCCGACCCGCGGGTGCTCCTCGACCGGGCCAGTCGATCAGCCACCCGGGATCCGCGCTCGGCGGCACGCGTGCTCGCCGCTGCGACCTACCGGTGGGACGGCATCCAGTTCACCTGCCTCGACAGCCTGTGGACACGCGAGTCGCGGTGGAACTACCTGGCGCAAAACCGCAGCTCCGGCGCCTACGGCATCCCCCAGGCGCTGCCCGGCTCCAAGATGGCCAGCGTCGGCAGTGACTGGCGGACCAACCCGGTGACCCAGATCAAGTGGGGCCTGGGCTACATCAAGTCCCGCTACGGATCCCCGTGCTCCGCCTGGGGTCACTCACAGAGTCACGGCTGGTACTGACCGCTCAGCGCACGCGGTTCAGCGAGATCGCCGCCCATACCGCCTTGCCATCACCGGCCGGACGTACCCCCCAGCGCCCGGACAGCGTGGCGACCAGGTGCAACCCGCGGCCGCCCTCGTCGTCGGTCGAGGCGAGCCGCCGTCGCGGCAGGTGCCCGCTGGCATCGAACACCTCGACGTAGAGCATGGTCGCCGTCCGGCGTAGCACCAGCTCGACCGGGTTTCCCCCGTACAGCAGTGCGTTGGTGACCAGCTCGTTGACGACGAGACTCGCGGCGTCGGCCACCTCCCGGTCGAGCTGCCATCGGGGGAACAGCGCCAGGCAGAGCCGACGGACCAGCCGCACTGACCGGATGCCTCGTGGCACGGCCAGCCGCTCGACTTCGCCGCGGGCCTCGGGTGCCACCGGCAGCCGCACGAGCAGCAGGGCGACATCGTCGTCGAACCCGGCGGTGCCGCCCGCCTGCTGCAGCACGGCGTCGCACTGCATCTCCATGTCGCGGTGTGACCTGCCGAGCACGTCCATCAGCGTCGCGATGCCGGAATCGATGTCTGCCTCGCGGCGCTCCACCAGCCCGTCGGTATACATCGCCAGCTGGGCACCCGGGTCCAGGGTCAGCTGGTGCTCATCGAACACCCCGATGCCCACGCCGAGCGGTGCGCCGACCTGGATCGGCACCATCACGGTGGTGCCATCTGTCCGTACGACGATCGGCGGCAGGTGACCGGCGCTGGCCATGGTCACCACCTTGGAGGCGGGGTCGAAGACGGCGTAGGTGCAGGTGACGATCTGCTCGTCCTTCAGCTCGGCAACCAGCCCGTCGAGCTGTCCGAGCAGCTCGGCGGGCGGGATGTCGAGCCGGGAGTACGCCCGGATGGCGGTGCGCAGCTGGCCCATCACGGCCGCGGCGCGCACCCCGCGGCCCATGACGTCACCGATCACCAGCCCTACCCGGCCGGCGGCGAGCGGGATGACGTCGTACCAGTCGCCACCGACCTCGGTGCCCTCGACGCCGGGCAGGTAGCGCGCGCAGACCTCCAGCTCCTCGGGCTGGAAGGTGTCCTCCGGCATGATGCTGCGCTGCAGGGTCAGCGCCTCCGCCCGAAGCAGGCTGAACGCCGCTGCCCGGGCCACGTCTACCGCCTGGCTGCCTGTGATGTCCCAGGTGGTGCCCCGGCCATCACCCAGCTACACCGCCCGGCCGGCACTCCTGCAGCACGCTCAAGTCCACTCCCTCGCCCGGCGCAGGTCCGCTTCGGTGTCACAGTCGAGCCAGGGCGGCGGCTGCCCGGCTACGGCCCGGCTCGCCACCCTGGCTACCTCGATGCCGTCGAGCAGCCGGCGCACCGGCTGGCCGGCCGGCTCCCCGAGCCCGGTCAGCCGATCGCGCAGCGCGGCGGTGTGCCATGCGGCCACCAGCAGTTGGTCCCGGCCGGCCGCGTCCAGCAGCACGGCGACGTCCCCGCCTCGGGCCAGCTCGGCCAGCAGCCCGTCCACCGTTGCCGGAGTCAGGAAGGGCAGGTCGGCGGCGAGTACGACGACCACCGGCGCGACCACCTGCTCCAATCCGGCCGCGATGGCGGCGACCGGCCCGCCGCCGGGCGGATCCTCGCAGGTGACGGTGTACGGCACGGCGACGACGGGCCCGCTGACGGCGGGCCGCTGTGCCGGGCCGACGACGATCCGGCGCCCGGCACCGGCTACCGCGGCCAGCACCCGATCGAGCAACCTCACCCCGCCGACCCGCAGCGCCGGCTTGGGCCGGCCGCCGAGCCGGGTCGCGCGGCCACCCGCCAGCAGGACGGCGTCGTATTCAGTCACTGAGCACCCGCCGGCGGTCGTCGGGCAGCCGGCGCTGCGGCGCGGCCAGGCACGGCTCGGCCAGCACCACGTCGGTCCGCGGCACCCGCCGGCGCGCGTCGTCCACCCGCGCGTCGTCCACCCCAGACAGGCTACGAGGTGGTTATCGCGTCGCGGTCGCCGACGGGCGTTGATAGACAGGCGCAGTGGTGGATCACCAGTTCGGCGACCCCGTCGCCGGTCGGACATCGAGTGGATCCTCGGTGATCTGCCGACGGTCGGCGGCAACCGCTGGGACGGCGAGTTCGACCTGGTCGTCATGACCGGTCAAGCCTTTCAGGTGCTCGTCGAGGACGATCAGGTACGGGACTCGCTCGGCGCGATCCGGTCGGCCCTCACCGACAAGGGCCGGTTCGTCTTCGAGACCCGCAACCCGTCGTTCGGCGAGTGGCGGCGCTGGACTCCGGACATCGCGGTCTCGATCGTCGACCGCGCCGGGGCAGTCGTACGAATGGCGCACCAGGTGGAGACTCCCGTTGAGGGCGACAGCGTCAGCTTCACCTCGACGTTCACCAGCGCGGGATGGGACCGGCCACAGGTCAGCCGGAGCACCTTGCGGTTCCTGGACGTGGACCTGCTGTCCGCCTTCCTGACCGATGCCGGTTGGCGGATCGTTGAGCAGTTCGGCGACTGGGATCGGCAGCCGTTCACCGACGCCAGCCCCGAGATCATCACTGTTGCGGTGAAGGCTTGTTGATCTCGACAAAGGGTCTTCTGACCAGATGAGGGGGCACAGCCGGCGACGTTCGATTCATGCTTGCGCAAGCCCGCCCGGCCTGCAGGTCGAGCCCGCGATACACGAGGTTGACGTTCGAGTTCGACACCGCGAACTCTTCGGTACGTCCTGCTGTCCTCCACACTGGACCTGCGGCGGTCACGCCGACCCGCTCGATAGGCCGGCTTCCCCGAGTCGGACACGGTCGCGAGATACCTGGTGCTTGCGTGAATGCTGAGAAATTCTTTGTCCACAAGGGTTCCCCGATGCCGAAATTGTCGTACCCGGCGGTTAGGTTGGGGTCATGTCGCAGGGGTTGGCGCCGCCGGTGCATCCGCTGCTGGTTGGGGTGTGCCGGGTGGAGGCCGGGCTGGACGAATGCGCGGAGGGCAACTGCTGGTCGATGTCCGATGCG
>JBBRYN010000040.1:0-30525 GCA_038237645.1 Mycobacteriales bacterium | reverse complement strand
CTTGAGGTTCTTCTAGCCGTATCTCGGCGGTCAGAGTTTCAACGAGTGCGCAGGCGTCGTCATGCAGAGCGAAGCCATTCATCGGCAGCGCCGGCATTCGTACGTCGACCGGGAGGATCGCCAGTGTCACGGTGGTGAGGCCGGCGACGGTCAGGAGGCGGTCCAGTTGGGCGCTCAACGTCTCGGCCGATTGTGGGGGGCTATATAGGGCGGCCTCGCCGATGACCAGCGTGATCTGTTTCGTGCGCTGGTAGAGCACATTCTGGCGGCGGATCCGCTCGGCCACCATCGTCTCGATGTCGTCCTCCGAAGCGCCAGACCAAGCCGGCCCCCCCGGAAGATGAAGCAACTCGCGGGCGTAGTCGGCGGTTTGAACGAGGCCAGGAACCACTAAGGGCTGCCACTCGCGAAGACGAGTGGCCTGCTGCTCAAGTGTGCCGAGGTACGCCTGACGATCGGCCAGTCCACCGCGTCGCTGGACGTCGCGCGCGTTGACGTATTCGATGCGGACGTCAGCCAGCATGTCGAGAAGGCCGTTAGCCACGTCACTGTCAGCTTTACACCGGGTCACCCAGGCGTGAATGTCTTCTTCGGTCGGCAGCTGCACGCCGGTTTCGAGCTTGGAGACGCGTGACTGAGGCCAGCCGATCGCCTGAGCGAACGCATTGCCACTTGGGTACGCACCGGCACGAACCTCACGGAGTCGTGCCCCGAGCCGATGTCGGCGCGAATTCATCGCCGACCTCCAGCTATGAGGCTCTGCGCAGCGCGTCGACGAGTTGCGGTTGGGTGCTGACGTAGTCCAACCAGGGAACTCCCATGTGCAGCGCCGTCTCGCGCCAGCGGCAAGCCGCGACGATATGGCTCGGTTCTGTGTCGAGCTCTACCCCGAGCCACGTGCCACCGTCGTCGTAGTGCTGCAGGTAGAGCTGCGATGCATCGAACAGCCAGAAGTCTTGTTGCGGGAGCTGTTCGGGCCAAGAGTTGCCTGGTGGCACCCGGACGATCCGCACGTCCTCCCCTTCGGAAACGTTGGGTGCGTAGCCCCAACTCAGCTCGAAAACCAGGTACTCGCTCAAGGGCTCCTGTACGACGTGTGCGCGCTGGATGCTGCGACCGCTTCGTCGTGCTGACCGGACCGCCTCGAGCCATTCGGCCTTGCTCGGATCGGGTGGCCACGCTTGGCCGGATTGGAAGGCGGCGAGCATGGCCGTCTCGTCCGGCTCGCGGTACTCCTGGAGCGTCTCCAGGCGAAAGACGCTGAGCTTGTAGGTGTCGAAGACGCGCCGGAACTCGTCGGGTGGGAGCAGGCGGCTCACCGCTCGTGCAGGCGGCGCACCGCTTCCTCAACGATGCTCGCCTTGATCCGAACCCCGGCCTCACCGGGGAGCAGATTTTCCAGGTTTCCGGCGGTGTCCTCGTCGAGGATGTTGCCCTGGACCACAAGGTCTCCGTCTTCGGCGCGGTACACCGAGGGGCAGCCGAACTGGCCGCTGTTGTTGTCCTTCGCGAGCTTCTCAAGACGCATGGCCGGGCTCCGTCCTGTTGCTGTGAGCTGACAACCATGAATCCTCCTACCCGAACGAGCTACTGTCGAATATTCGGATTCTATTCTTGGCAGGACCTAGATTGGCGAATAGGCTCACCCGTGATGGGCCGCACGGTTCGTCGCATCAAGCGGCCCCCGGGCCTGCGCCTAAGCACCGCTGGTCCGGGGGCCTGACCCGATAGGAGGTCGGGCTGTGGATCACGGTATGGCGCAGGTCAATGGAGAGGTGGCCCCGTCTGAGCGGGCCAGCTGGGGCACCGGGTACGCCGAGTGCCTGCCGGGCGGCTTTCGGACTGGCGAGCGGGTCTGGCTCGATGTCCGGGGCCGGCATGTCCCGGCGGTGGTGACGGGTGCGCGTGGTGGCCGGGTGTGGCTGCGGGTGCAGCGGGCGGGCCGCTGGGATGCGGTCCGGGTGGTCCGGGGTCGGGCGAAGCCCGGCGCCTTGTGCCGGCGGGAGTCGTTGCACGAGGTCGACCGGGGGCAGTCGTGACCGCCCCGGGCCACCGGGTGGCGGCCGAGCTGGCCGTCATCGACGAGCGGCCGCCGGCGTCGCTGTTGAGTGTGGCGGGTCTTCGGATGGCGGTGGAGGCGCTGGGGGACCGGCTGCACGCTGCCGGCGATGCGGAGGCCCGGGCGTGGGGCTGGGAGGTCACCCGTACTCCCTGGGGCGGGCGGTCCTACCGCGACCCGCGGCTGAGCCGGCTGTCGGAGGCCGGGGCGGGCGGGGCGACCCGGCGTGCTGTCGCCGGCCGCAGGCGGTCGGCATGACCGGGCGTACTTGGGAGGACCGGGTGTGCACCGGGATTCTGCTGGTGCTGGGCGGGACGGCCGGTGCCGGCAGTTTCGCTCACATCCGCGACGTCGCCGCCGTGCACGAGCAGGCCGGGTGGATTTCCTTCGCGATCGCTGGGTCGGTGGATCTGACCGCGGTCGCCTCCGGGTTGGAGCTCCGCCGGCGCCGCCGCTGCGGGCACCCGTCCCGCTGGCCGGTGTTCACCTTGCTGCTTGGTGTTGCGATGACGCTGGCGGCGAACCTGGCCACGGCCGGTCCGGGCTGGTGGGGCGCTGCGGTGGCGGTCTGGCCGGCGGTGGCGTTCCTGGCGGTCGCGGGGCTGTTCGAGACGCGGGTACGCCGCGATCGCGAACCGGGCCAGGCCGACCGGCGTCTAGAAGTCCAGACGTCTGGACTTCTAGACGCCTCCCCTGAGAGGGACGGGCGCCGGGTCCTGGCGCTGGCCGGTGAGCCGGGTCCCGTCCCGGTGGCGGTGCGCCCGGGTACCGCTGTCCCGGTGGAGGTTGGTCCCGGCCGGGACCGGGACCGTGCCGCGACGCCGGGACCTCGTAGGAGCGGGACCGGGTCTGCGGCGATCGAGCAGATGCGGGCGCACTGGGCTGCGGAACGGGACGCCGGGCGTACGCCAACCGGGGTCGAGCTGGCCCGGCTGACCGGGACCGATTCGAGCTTCGGCCGGCGGGTCCGCCGCCAGCTCCTCGAGGAGGCCGAACAGTCGGGGCGGGCCGAGCGGGCCGGCGACGGCGGGCGGGAGGCCGGCGATGCGGCCTGAGACCGCTACAGAGCGGCGGGAGTTGGTCCGCCAGCTCCTCGACGAGCGTTACCCGGGCGGGGGTGCGCGGGTCGCCTACGAGGTCGCTGATGCGGCCGGGCGGTGCCTGTACCGGGGGACCGACCTGGGGTTGGCCTGCGAGGTCCACGACGGGGACCCGGGGGCGCACCTGTCCCGCCGTCAGGCCGTCCCGCGGCAGGTCCCGGGGAGATCCCGGTGACGTCGCAGCGGCAGCGGGACCGGGCGCGGCGGGAGGCCGAGCACTACGCGGCGAGGTTGGCCGCCGCCCCGCATCCGGCGGCCCGGGCCGCGGTCGTGTTCGACCGCCTGCGTGCGCGGGTCGCCGACCTGCCGGTGCGGGACCGCAGTACGGCCTGGCAGGGCGTGATCGCCGGTTTGGAGGCGTGCGCCGCACGTCTTCCTGTACCTGATGAGAGGACCGAACGATGACCGGAGGAGTTTCCGCGGCCGCGGGCCTGGTGTGCTGGGTCGCGGCCTATCTGATGTGGACGGTAGGCAACAAGCACGCCAAGCCGTTCATCGTGGCGCTGGTGCTCGCCGGCACGGTCGGCCTGCTGGGCAGCCCGGCCGGGCATTGGCTGCAGCTCGGGGTGGGCTACCTCGACCGGATGGCGGCCAGCGCTACCAGCTGGCTGACCGGCGTGGTCGTGGTCGGCCTGGTCGGCGTGATCGCCCTCTACGTCGTGGTGATGCATCTGGTGCACCGCTCGATCGACCGCAAGACCCTCATCGCGGCGGTGATCGCCCCGGCGGCGGTCACCTCCGTGCCCGGGGTCATCGGGTCGGTCGGCACCGCCGCGGTGCACGCGATCGCCTCCGGTGTCGGCATGGCTGTGACCGCGGCCTTCGGAATCCACTGAGAGGGGTGAGCTGACATGGAGCTGCTGTTCATGGTGGTGCTGGTCTACGGGCTGGCCTACGGCATCGTGCGCGGCACCGAAAGTGCCGCCCGCTCCCTGCGCGACGCCTACCGGGCTAACGCCGCCTCGCTGAACAAGCTGCTATCCGGCGGCAAGGGCAAGCCGGCGGCAGGGAGCCGGTCGAACGGCGCCGGGGTGAAGGTCGGCGCGGCCGCCGCCACCGGGGCGACCGGGCTGGCGATGGCTGGGCGTGGTTTCGCCCAGGGTTTCCGGGCCGGCTGGCCTGAGGGCCGCAAGCGTGCCCACGACCGGTGGGGCGGACAGCCAGAGCAGGCCGCCGAGGTCGCCTCGACAGAGGCGGCTACCGGCCCGGCCGGCGACACCACGGCTGATGCCAAGACGCCGGCGCCGGGCAGCTCGACTGACCGGCCGCCCTTGCGGCTGGTCTCTGACTCCGAGCCGGCGGCCGCCGGTGCGGACCCGAACGTCCCCGCACCGGGCGGGGCGAGCACCACCGAAGGAGACGACATGGCAGTCAGCACCCTCACCGGCGGTGAGGTCACCACGATGGCCGGGCTCGTCGCCGAACTGGGCACGATCATCGAGGAGGCTTCCGCCGACCTCGAGGACGCCCAGGGCGACGCGCAGCGGGCCAAGGAAGACATGCAGCGGATCGACGTGATGGTCGCCTCGCTGCGGTCGATGGACCTTGACCGGCAGACCCTGGCCGAGGTCGGCGGCCTGGCCGAGCCGGCCTTTGCCCGTCAGGCCGCGGCTGAGCAGCGTGCCGCGGCCGCCGAGGCCCGGCACTCGCAGGCGATCACCGCCCGCGACGGCGTCAACAGCCGTCACCAGGTGATGGCCGAGGCGCACGCCGCCACCCCGCACGCCGCCGACAAGGAGTTCTACACCGGCTGACGGGTGGGTCCTCGGCGGCGCCTCCCGTAGGCACCGCCGGGGGGCCCACTCACCAGCACAGACCCCCAGCGCCAACACCCCTTTGGAGGAGATCCCGCGATGGACGACCGAGAGCACCTACACCGGTTCGGCCCGTCGAGTCGGCGCGGCCGAGGGCAGCTGCGCCTGGTCGATCAGTCCCGCGGCCGGGCCGCCCCGGTGACCCGGGGCGGGGGCGGGCGGGGCCGGCCGGCCTGGGAGACCGCCGCGTACTTCCATGCGCTGCATCAGGACTACCGGCGGCGCCGGGCTCACTGGCGGTTCTTGCGGGCGCTGCGCTGGCTGGCCCGACGTGGCTGGACGCACCGCCGGCGCCTGGCTCCCCTCTACGCCGCGCTTTTGCTGCAGCTGGCCGGCGCGATCCTGGCCGGCACTGAGCGCGGCGCCCGCACCGCCGTCGTCCTGACGGTCCTGGGGGCGGCCTGGGTGAGCTGGCGGCTCCATGGCGGAGCGGGGCCGGCTGGCCCGATCGGCAAGCTGCTGCGCCGGGTCTGCCCGGCGCCCGCCCGGGGCAACCGGTCTCGTCACTGGGCGGTCTACACCTGGTCGACGGCGGCCGCGGCCGCCCTCTGGCTGATCACCGCGGCCGCGATCGGCGCCGGCCCGCCGATGCCGGGGTTCCTGCTCGTCGGCACGTTGGCCGCCGCCGCACCGTGGTGGTGGCATCACCGGATCCGCTCCGACCAGCCGTCGGCGCTCGACTCGCGGGTGCAGACCTGGGTCGACTACGTGGCCAACGACCGCGGCCCGCTGGCCGGGGCGCAGCTGAGCGGCGTCGAGGAACTGCGCCCGGCCGCGTTCGCCGGCAGCCGCCAGACCGAGGTCGGCTGGACGGCGACCGTGGTGCTGCCCAAGGGGAAGCTGACCACCAGCCGGGCTGTGGACAAGGTCGAGGACGTCGCCGCCGCCTACGAGCTGCCGCTGACCTCGGTGGTGATCGAGCCGACCTCCGGCGGTGAGGCGAACCTGGCCCGCCTCGCGGTCTACACCCGCAACCCGCTACGGGAGACCCAGCACTGGCCGGGCCCGCAGCTGTTCGACCCGCAGACCGGCATCGCCCCGATCGGCCTCTACGCCGACGGCGAGCAGACGCTGTACCGGTTCTACCGACGCGGCTCCGGCCCGGTCCACGACCTCATCGCCGGCACCACCGACGCGGGCAAGTCCCGCACCCTGGACCTGCTGCTCTCGATCGAGCGGCACTCCCCGCTGATGGTGTCGTTCGTCATCGACCCGCAGGAAGGCCAGTCCTTGCCCCGGTGGAAGCCCCGTAAGGACGGCACCCGCCGGGTGCACGGCTTCGCCCGCAACGCCGTCGACGGGCTGGCGCTGCTGGCCGCGCTCGAGGCGGAGATGTACGCCCGGAACCGGTTCATGGCCGATTTCGAGTGGATCGACGAGCACGGCCGCGACGAGGAAGGTCTCGACCACTTCGACCCGATGTTCTGGGCCACCCAGAAAGTCCGGCTGCCGCTGCTATGCCTGACCATCGAGGAGGCCCACGCCGTGCTCGGTCTGCCCGGCGCCAGGGAGCGCGTCGAGGCGATCGCGAAGATGGCCCGCAAGTGCGGCATCAAACTGCGCCTGGTCGTACAGGTCCCACTGCTCGACCAACTGGGCAACTCCATGACCCTGCGGTCCATGGTCGCCGCCGGCAACGTTGTCGTACTGCGCACCGCCGACATGCTCTCCGGGCAAGTCGCCTTCTCCGGGGCGCTGCCGGTCGACCCGGCCAAGCTGCCCCGCGAATGGCCAGATCACACCAGCACCGCCGGCCTGGGCTACGTCCTGGGCCCCGGCGCCCGCCCCGCACCGTCGCGGAACTTCTACGTTGATGACCCCACCCACTGGGCCACCACCGGTGAGCTCACCCCCTTCACCCCGCTCTCGCCCCAGCTGCGCGACTGGCTCGACGAGCACCAGGGCATCACACCCGCCAGCAACGCCGCGGCCGCGCCCGCTCCCCGTCGGCCCGCCGAAAAATCGAGCTCAGGATCCCGCACGAAAAAACGTGACCGTGGCCGCGACGCCTCCCCTGCCGCCCGGGCGGCCGCCGCCCGCGGGTCCACCCGCGACGCGATCCTGGGCTACTTGGGCGACCGCGGCCACGCACACACCGGTGTCATTGCCAACGCCCTGAACCTGCCCCTCAAAACCGTCTCCAAGGCCATCAGTCGCCTCGCCGCCGAAGGGCACCTTCACAGCATCCGATACGGCATCTGGGCCCTCACCGACGCCGCTGGGGACCTCGACGCCGAAGCCTCCGCTTGAGCAAGCGGTCGGGAGCTTGCGATGATAAAGCCTCCAGGCGCGACACGCCGGGAGCCGCAGCTTCACCGAATGCGCATCGGATGTCCGAGAGGATTTCCAGCATGGCTACTGGAGGACCGGTCAGGGGACGCGCCCAGCGCGGCAACGAGGCGGCCTACGACATCGACAGCGGCTTGCCGTACCGCACCACGATCAACCTGGATCCGCTCGCCGCGACGAGGGTGATCCAGGCTGCTCGAGTTGCGCGGATGAGCGTCTCAGGCCTCATCAACGAACTCGTCCGGCGGATGCCCGTCGACGAGGACGGCCGGCCCGCCTGGGCCGACGAGTTCGACCTGGACGGGAGGTTGCCGCTGCCGCTGACCGGCAGCTGACATAACCCCACAACGGCGAAAGCCCGCCCCTGACGGGACGGGCCTTCATCCACCCAAGCGCTTCGCGCGGTAGCTCGGCAGCATCCGCGAAGTGCTCTGACTGGCGCGCTCGCGCGCGCCCGAGGTACGCCCTTGAGTGTAACCCCGCCCCCCGACATCTGCGGGCCCGGATCGGCCAGACACACCGCGGAAACCCCGCCAATCGACGTCGACGACGGCGCCCCCGTCGATGAGCCGGCGTACTGCGAGTACTGCAACGTCGACGAGGGCACGTCCCGCGGCCGCCAGGAGCTGCCGTGGCATTCGGTGGTGTGCGACCGCTGCCTCGATGAGCTGTTCGCCGGCGTCGAGGCCGACCGCCTCGATGCGTTGACCCGGCCCGACGAGGTGAGCACGGCGGCCCGGGCTGGCCGGGCCGACGTCGACCGGCAGCGACTCCGACGCAACGGCACCTTGCCGGTCAAGTTCACCGCTGCCCTGGCTCGAGCTCGAGCCGCCGGCGATGAGACCGCTGCGCAGCTGGAGGCGTTCCTCGGCGTCGCCGTCGACCAGGCCGACGACTTCGGTCGGCTGCTGAGCCTCCCCCGGCTCATCAACGCCTACATCGCAGCTACTGGCCAGTCCGAGAGCACCGCGCAGCGTCGCCGCTACGCCGCCGTACAGGCCGGCTGGCTCATCCACTCCCAGCACGCCCACCTCGGCCGCCGGGCGATCTACCTGCTGGCCATCCCCCGCCGCTGGCGGTGGCGATCGCCAAGCCCCCGGCATCTGACATCCATTACCTGTAGTGCTGAGAACACCTACGGTGTTCTTTCCCCGGCCAGCCCCAGCCCCGACCAGAACCCGCCGGCAAACCGGCCCAGCGTGGCCGGAAACACCGCAACTACGCGAAGGGGTGGCCCAGATGGGTGGATGGGCACCCAGAGCCGTGTACGGGCCGCTCAGACACTCCTGCATGTCCCCGATCGGGGCCGTGCACGGCTCAACCGCACCGAGAAGCTGACCCTGCTTCCCCTCGTCGACCACGCCATCCGCCATGCCGGCGGACACCAGGTCCAGCAAACCTTGCGCGGACACCTCTTCGGCGTGCACGACGTCGCCGCCGTGCTGCGCTGGCGGCTGCGCCGCGTCGTCGTCGAGCACTCCTACGAGCAACCGCCGCCGCGGCCGCCGCGGCCCGTCGACGAGATCGGGCAACGCTGGGCCGCCGGCCGGCTCACCCCCGAAGCGATCGCCACCAACCGCCGGGGCGCGGCCGCCGCGGCCGCCGCACTCCGAGCCCGGCGCCAGCCGGCCACCTAGCCCCTTCCGGGCCGTGCCACTCCCCCGGCGCCGGGTCACTGCCGGTGATCGCCTCGCGCGCGTGTATACGCGCGGGCGCGCGGCTGGGCATTGGCCATCGTTCGATGGCGAACTCGATTGGCGATGTCGATGTCGAACTAACCGACCGTGACAACGAGCAGCCTCTAGACCGCTAGACCGTCCAGATATCTAGACGGTCTAGACGGCTACCTTGTCGAGAGGTCTAGAGCCGCCTGGGCTGCTGCCGGTCGGATTCGGCGCCGAGTCGTTCCCGCACATCGTCGAGGTGCGCGCTGGCGACCCGCAGCAGCGCGTCGACCACGTGACCCTTCGGGATGCGGTACTCATAAGCCAGGTCCTCGAGCAGCTCGTCGTAGGTCTCCGCGACGTCGGCGGCGATCTGGATGCCGCGCTTGACCCGCGCCGGCGGTGCTGGCGGTGGTGCGACGGCAGGCGCGGACTGACCGGACTCTTCGGCCGGCGGTGTCACTCCGCCGATGTGGAGCGGCTCGCGGGCGGCGAGCAGCGGTGCAGAGGCGGGGGGTCGTTGCCGCTGCGGGCGGGGGCTCATCGGCCGGTCTCCTGCAGCTGGTCGGCGAGCGCGCTGTAGACGCCGGCCAGCTCGTGGGCCACCGGGCCGCCGTAGGCGTGAATCGGCTGGGCGCTGTCGGTGGCGTCGGCGACGGCTGCCCGCTGCGGGATGTGGGGCTGCCACACCTGCCCGGGGAACAGCTCGTCCAGGCCGCCGAGGTGGTAGGAGTGCAGGCCGGTCTGCTCCCGGGCGTTGTTCACGATCGTGCCCAGCATCCGCAGTGCCGGCACTCCCAGATCCTCTCGGCGGCCGGCGACGAAATCGCGCATGCGGATCGCCCCCTCGATCGCGTCGTACTCCGGCGTCAGCACGATCAGCACCCCGTCCGAGGCGGCCAGCCCCATCTGCGTGAGATGGCCGAGTGACGGCGGGCAGTCCAGCAGTGTCCAGTCGTACTCGTCGACCGCGCCGGCCAGTGCCCGACGGACCCGGCGCAGCGCGCCCAGCGTTCCCGCCTCCGACACGCGGTTCTCCAGGTCGAACCGCGACGGGATCAAGTCGATGCGATCGGCGGTCTCATCGGTCCAGCCGCACTTCACGATCGCCTTCGCGGCGCAGCCGTCGGCGTTGGCGTGGACCACCTCCGACATGCTCGGCGCCGGCGCGGCCGGATCGTCGCGAAATCCCATCCGCCGGGTGACGTTGGCCTGCGGGTCCAGATCACCGACCAGCACCCGCCGGCCCTGAGCGGCCAGCGCGGCCGCCAGCCCCATCACCACCGCCGTCTTGCCGACCCCGCCCTTGTTGTTGCCAACCGTCACTACCGGCACGCTCGCTCACCTCTCCCACGCATCGAGAGCGTCTAGACGTTCTAGACATCTGACTCTCTAGACCGTCTAGAAGTCAAGACACGTGGCCGGTGGGTTTTGCCTGGCGGTCGAGACTCGTCAGGACGCCGTACGGTCGAGTCATGGCCACTGAGGACGAGTACGACGACGTGCTGGCGTCCGCGCCGGAATTCGTCCAGGCCATGCGCGAAGCCGACGAGGCGATCGAACGCGGTGACCTCGGCCGGCCCCTCGACGAGGTACTCGCCGAGCTGGACGACGGCGACGCCTGAGACCGATGGTCCAGGGTGATTCCGGCGGAATCACCCGCCGTCGCCGCCGGGTGTGCTGGCGGCGAGGTAGGTGGCGAGGGTGTAGCTGGGGGAGCGGTCGAGGTGGCCGCGGGATCGGTCGTAGCGGCGGGTGGTGCGGGGTTCGGTGTGGCCGAGTTGGTCTTGGAGGTCGCGGAGGTTTCCGCCGGCGTCGAGGTAGAGGGTGGCGAAGGAGTGCCGGAGTACGTGGGCGGATAGCCGGGTGTGCAGCTGCTCGAGCTGGGGGCTGGTTCGGGCGAGCCGGCGTAGGAGCCGCCACACGGTGCCGGGGTCGACCCGGCGGCCGGCGGCGGTGGTGATGAGTGGCCGGCGGGGCCGGCTGCCGGCGCCGCCGGCGGTGACGGGTAGTGGGGGAGTGCCCGCGTCGGGGCGGCTGGTCATGTAGGTGTCGAGGCGGGCGGTGGCCGGTGCGGGTAGGGCGAGCTCGCCGCGTTTGCCGCCCTTGCGGGTGACGGTCAGGGTGCGGTGCCCGCGGTTGTGGCCGAGGTCGTCGACGTTGGCGCCGAGGAGCTCCCCGACGCGTAGGCCGGTGTAGAGCAGGACGGCGACGATCGCCGCCGTCCGCGGGGCGTTCTCGTGCGGGTCGGTGTCGGCGGCCGCCAGCAGCGCGGCGGTCTGGGCGCGGGTCATGCCGGGTGTGGTGGAGGTGTCCCGGTCGACCTCGGGCCGGGTGACGTGCTCCACCGGCGAGCCGGCCACGTGGTCGCCCTGCAGCAGCCAGCCGTACCAGCTGGACACCGCCGACAGGCGCCGGGCCACCGTGCTCGACGGCGCCCCGGCCGCTTCCAGGGACCGGACCCAGGCTTCGACGTGGGAACGGGACACCCCGGTCGTTTCCCGGCCGGGGCATTGCACGAGCAGCGGGTCGACGTCCAGCTGGTCGCACCAGGACAGCCAGCGGGCCATGTCGGTCGCGTAGGCGGTGCGGGTGTGCTGGGAGCGTTTCCCGAGCAGCCACCGCCGGATGAGGTCCTCGACGCCCGGGCCGGGCAATTCGGGGCCGCTCAGAGCCACGCTGAGGCTCTGGCCGGGGAGGGCCGGGGTGATCGGTACTGGCAACCAGGCCGGCGGCGGCGAGACGCTCATGGGCCGGACGGTAGGCGGCACCACCGACGCCGACCCTGCCAGACAGCCACCCTACCAGGATGTCAGGCCCAGGTTGACGACTAGGGGGCGTCAGGCATAAACTGACAGCCTCTTAATCATTGTGTTTTGTGGAGGTCACTCGTGGAGAAACTCGGCCGGCGGATCTCTGAGCGCAACCGGGCCGCGGTCGACGAGCTGGCCGGCTACTCCCGACGGGCGCTGGCCCACCTCGCCGTAGCGGCGCAGGCCCGGCAGGTCGCCGACGCCGCCGCCGGGCAGGTGGCCAGCGGCGACAGCGATCACGTGTCGTGGGGCGTCCCACGCCGCGGGGAGGTCCTCGACGCGGCCCGGCAGATCCTCGCCGCCGCGGAGGAGCTGCTGCGCCGGGCGGTGGTCTACGAGCGGGAACGGGGCATGTCCTGGGAGGAGATCGGGGAGGCCTTCGAGATCTCCCGGCAGTCCGCGCACGCCCGCTACGCCGACGTCGAGACGCAATGGCGGACGGCGCTGCGGTGGCCGTTCGGCCCCGACGACGACGGCACCGGCATTGCCGACCCGCACCTGCCCGACGGGGTGCACCGGCCGACCGAGTCGGCCCGCCTCCTCGACGGCTGGGCGGCCCGGCAGGTCGTCGCCCGGCGGTCGGACCTGGCCGACCTGCCCGCCGCCGCCCGGCACCTGGTCAGCGGGGGACTGTCGACCCTGAGCACGACCGAGGAGACCGCCCGGCTGCTCGAGGCCATCCGCGACGCCGCCGGCCGGCAACTGCACGCCGAGGACCTGGCCCGCCTCCACGACCGCAAGGCCACCGTCTTCGACCGCATCGCCGCCGAATCCAGCGACCCCCAAGCCGCCGAAGCCGCCGCCGGCGCCCGCGCCTACGCCGCCGAACTCCGCACCGCCGACCAGGGCGCCCCCGCCGCCGGCGAGCACCAGCCATGACCGCCCGCGTCCAGCCCCGGCCGGTGATCACCGGCCGGGTCGACGACTACAACCGCCACCAGCTCGCCGCCGTCCGGCACCGCTGCGTGCGCTGCGCCGAGCCGGTGATGCTCAGCCCGCAGTACGAAGACGAACCTGCCATCTGCACCATCTGCGCCGACGAGCTCCGCCCGGCCGGCCTGCACGTCACCAACGGCTACTGGTGGCTGCACGACGCACTCCAAGCCGACCTCGCCCGGCGCGACCAGGCCGACGTCGACGAGTGATTCCGCCGGAATCACCCGGCCAGGACGCCACCCGCCCCCGGCAGTAACTCCGCCCGGAGTCACCCCATGAATCGACGCCAGGCAAAAAGCGGCACACCTCATGCATCGTGGCCCGAAATGTCCGCCTCGGATCGTTGCCACGAAAGGGCGCGGTGGAGGAAACGGACGAGCAGGACGGCGCCGAGGTACCTGCCAAGGCATCTCGGGTGACTCCGGGGATGGGGCCCGGCAGTGTGTCGCGGCTACCGTCGTGATCTATGCCGGTGGAGTTTCCTGGCCCGCCGTCGTCGACTGATTCCGCCGGAATCAGCGCCCTGCCAGGATCTGCCGCAGGCTCTCCTGAACACCTTGGCGGCTGTAGACCGTCAGGCGCCGGGCGGACGGCCCGGCAGTGGTTTCTACCGAACCGCCACGGCCGACGCTACCCGGCCGCTCCCCCAACCACGCCAACGCCGCCGAAGGGGAGGAACCTGGCCGTAGCCGGACTACAGTCGGCCGGTTCTCGGTGCCCGTCCACGCCTCCCCCCCGGCGGGCGGTCACCGAGACCCCGAGATCCGCCCGGCAGGGAAGAGACGCACGTGGGCGTCAGCGAGCGCGACAGCCGATACCTACTGGCAGCCGCCCGCGCCGTGGACCCAAACCGTCGGCGAACTGTGCGCCAAGCGGGCACATCCTGCCGACGCGCGCGCCGCCTTTGAGCCACCGCCACCCAACTCCGGCTCACCCGAACGGGCAGCGACCCGGGCCGCAGGGCGCCCAGCTGACGCCTCGATAATTGTCGTTATAGCGGCGTCGGGGGGTCGTCGTGGGGGATCGCCGCGGCGGCCCCGGACCCGCCGCTCGGCGCAGGCCGGCGAGGTTCGCGGACGCCGGCCGCCTCACCGCCCGGCCCACGCGCAGGCCGGGCTCCCGGTACGGGAGCGGCGCCCCTGGCCGGCGGCCGGTAGCTGAAGGCGACCTCGGCAGCTCCCGCCGCCAGCAGACCTACCGCCACGCCGACCCAGCCGGCGGCCAGCCACCCCACCGTCGCGGCCGCGGCCCACAGGGGCGCCCGGACCCACCAGTGCAGGTAGGCGTGCCGGTCGAAGCGCCGGCCGGCGATCGTGACCGCCGCCGGCCATCGCCGGCCGGCCCGCCAGCTACGTCCGCCCGGGCTTGGGGTGCCACGGCGACCCGACAGCCGGCCAGTCACAGCACGCCTCGCTCCTCCACCGGATCCATCAGCTACCGGCGTGACCCGGCGCCGTTGTCCACAGAGTGTTGCTCAGCATCTTTACACCCCGCCGCATTCGCAGTCTGATGGTCTTGTCCAAACAGCAACGGGGAGCGGGCCATGATCATGGCCACCCGAACGACCGGACGAGGCCCTCGGCCCGCCAGCTTTCGCGGCCGTCCAACGTCCCAGCCCACGCTTCCCGCCGTCCCGGCATCGGCGACCGCAATCCCGGTCGCCTCAGTCCCTAACTGGAAGGGGAGTTCGACATGCGACGTCGCAGGATCACCGTAGGGATCGTGACAGCAGGCCTAGCCGTCTCGGCGATACTGGCCGGGACCGGTAGTGCCGCCGCCGCCGGCAGCCCGCCCGGCTCCGCGGCCCAGTCCACAACACCGCCGAAGGCCCACGATCCCATAGCAGCGAACGGCCGGCCGGCCGTCGGCCGAAAAGGGAGAGCCGCCGCCGCCGCGGAATGGGGCGTGACCAATGGCAAGCCCTGGTACAAGATCCTCAAGGGCACCCAGGTCGGCAAGTACACTCCCAACCCCCCTGCACTGCGGCCCACCGCCCTCCCCGCCGTCACCACCTACTGCCACGAGCAGGTCGACAACATCTCCCTGTCCGGGCGCACCTTCTACTGGGACACCTGGCAGGAGTGCTTCGGCAACTACGGGCTGCAAGACATGCGCACTCAAATGTGGCGCAGCTCGTGGAGCGGCTGGCGTGGCTACGGAGCCTGGACCCCCGACACACCGAGCCCACCGACCTCAGCGTCCTACATCTTCGACAACTGGACGCTGGGATGCGGCAGCGGCGGCAAGTACGACTACACCGCCGCCATGAGCGGCTGGGCCAGCCAAATCGGCCGCGGCCCCAACATCAGAGCCGCCAACACCCTCCGCCAGTACTACTGCGGGACCAGCCCCGCCTGACGCCCATCGAAATGGGGTTATAGCGGCGTGGCAGGGGCGAGGTTGTCGTAGGCCGGTGTCATGGTCGATCGCGTGAAACCCGACTACTCGGCGGCTTGGGTCCCCGACGATGACCCCGGCCGTCCCTGGGGTGAGGCTGCCCAGCTGGCGTGCGACTGGATCCGGTCTCAGGGACGGGCATCGGGTAGCCGGCCGTTGCTGGTCACCTACAGCTTCGGTAACAGCCGCGGCGCCGAGGAGTTAGCGGGCCTCGATCAGGTGACGGTGCGTTCCCGCGGTTCGGTCCTCGGCCTGGTCGGACGCCCGGTGCTGGCCTACGTTCCCGAGGCAAGCACCTTCGAACTGGCGCATCGCTACGCGCGGAAGGCGGCCCTGTGCGTGGTGGAGTCCGTGGGGTTCCCGTTGCACGGTTGGGCACGCGAGGTCCGCGCGACCAATCTGCTCAGCGGCGAGGTACTTCCCGCGCTCGGACCACAGGTGCTCAAGGACCTCGACATGCTCGACTTCGCCGGCAATAACAGCTGGGGAGACCAGTACGGGAAGAAGCGGGCGCGCGACATCCTTCAGCGCCTCGACCCCCTCGTCGACCTGGCCGAGGTGCTTGGCTACGTGATGGCGCACGGCACGTCACATCACGGTGTCAAGAACCTGGTGAACGCGGCCAAGGCGATCGGCTGGACGGACCCCGATGTCGACGAGTGATTCTGGCGGAATCACTTCGTTATCGGTGGGCGCGGACGAGTTCGACGAGCAGTTCCCCGAATGCGTGCAGCCGCTCGGCGGGCTCTGGCCGGTGAGAGAACGCGGCCGCCGCGAGGACGAGAAGTACTGCGCCGGCGAGCAGGTAGGGCAGTGCATGGATCACGGGTCGGCCCTCCTTTCGCCCCTTACGCCGGTCTCCCGTCGCGGTTGACAGGGCACAGCCTGACCCCGGGTAGGCGATCCGCGCCACCGTTTGTGGGTGCGAACAGGACCACCCCACCGTTTGTGGTGCGAACAGGACCACCTCCGAGTCGAGGAGGGTGATTTCGGCGGGAATCACCCCGCCGCGGGTAGGTGTTGCATGGTCCGCAACACGACTCTCAGACGTCGTCTCGTAGGCCAGTGCTGACGTTCCTGGCGCGTGGTGGCGCAGGTGTCATACACTTGGCGGGCCTGTTGCGTTGAGCTTCAGGAAGTGAGCCCGAGACCCGGCCGGACGACCGCGGCGCTCGGGCTTCGCGCTTGTCCGGGCGGGCTTCGCGCTTGTCCGGGCCCCGGTCGCCCTGCTCATACCTGCTGTACGTCGACGACGACAGCTTCGATCCGCCGGCGCCACCCACCGCCCTTGGCCCAGCACCAGGCGACCGCGTCGGGGAGGGCGAGCAGCTGCTCGGATGCGGCCCGGCGGTGCTGATAGCGCAGGGTGTCGCGGCAGCCGGCCGCTCGGGTGAACTCGATCAGGAGCTGGTTGTCCCAGCTGAGCATCGAGTCGTCCTGGTCGATGACCAGCATCATGTCGCCGCGGCGGGCGGCGTCCTCGACCACCGCCCGCAGGCATGCGGCGCGGCGCTCGCGTTCGTTGCGCCGCCGGCTGCCGGCGTCGTAGACGGTCGCCTGGATGTCGGTGTCGGCGATCGCCGCGGCGATCGTCCGCTTCCGGGAGTCCCGCTCGTCCTTCATGTGCAGCCGCTGCTGGCCGGGCATCAGGAGGCCGCCGAGCACGGACCGGACCGGATCGAGGTCGGCCGGCACCACCACGGCGGCGACGATGAGGTAGCCGCGGTGCTTGGTCTCATCGACGAAGACATGCCCGCTCACCGGCCGGCACCGTGGCGCCGTACCCGGATCTCCATTGCGGCCAGGGCGTCGGCGAGCGGCCCGGTCAGGGCGGGCAGGTCCCGGTCGTAGATCCGGCCGGTGCGCAGCTGGCCAGCGAACTCGATCAACATGGCGGCCCACCCGTCGCCGCGGGGTTGGATCGGCATCTCGACGTACTCGACCTGGCGCACGGTCTTAATCACTTCGACCTCGACCGGCCGGTCGACGACCTCCACAGCGGCCAGGCCCGACTCGGCGGCCCGCCGCTGCTCCCAGGCCCGGTGCCGGCAGTTGCTCGAACACCACTTCGGCACCCGCCCGGCCGGCCGGATCGGCACCGTCGTACCGCACCATCCGCACGCAACCTCGGCCGGCCGCCGGAGCCGCCGGACCTCCGATGGCGGCTCGGTCACCGGCACTCCCTCTCGCCGTCGCCCGTCTGGGCTTACGTGGCAACGACTCTAAGACTGGCGTCATGGCGTGAACTCAGGTGGTGAGTTCACGGGCTTACGGCCGCGCGAGCGCGTTGGGACCGACGGTGTCGGCAAGACACGGTTGGTCGTGTCGAGGGTGAGAATGTCAACCCGGTCTAGGTCCGGCGTGACGGCTTGATTCAGGTCCACCTTGGTGCACCCCGCGTGGCAACCGGTCGAGTTTGAGCAGCGTGCCGTCGCATCGAATGCCAGCAATCCAAGTTGGCAGGTATGGTTGGCATCTCATGTTGCCGATTACGGAGGTCGACGATGTCCAACGAAGCCTTGCTCGACCCGGAGGCGGTCCCGAGCCGAATCGCAAACGCGCTGCCGCTGCCACTTATTGAGGCGCTGTATCGGGAAGCGAAGGAGATCAAGAGCGCAGAAACTCAACTTCACATGCGTCGGATCGTGCTCGTCACCAAGCTGCGTGAGAACGGCATGTCATGGGACTCGTGTGGGTGGTTCTTCGGTGCGACCGGTGAAGCTGTTCGCAAGTTCTATGGCTCTCTGCTTGGAGACCCGGCCGATGCTGTGAACTCAGTCGACCGGGGTAGGCCTGACAACGACTGAGCTTGGCGCGCCGCGGGACCAGTGGCTTCTCTGAGGCCAGATCGGTCGGGCAGCGCCGGTTCAGTCCAGCTTGCGGGGTCAGCTAGCGGCTTGCGCGAGCGCGTGGGCCGGGCAAGGAGCCGCCGGGCGGTATGCCGCTGCTTACGCGGCGCTGTCGTGTCCTGGATCAGCATCGCGTCGATCGCCGCCTTGAACGCACCGAGGCGCGGTGACACTCGCGCCGGGGTCTTGCGGGCAGGTGGAGCCGCGTTCGCCAACGCCGCTTTGACCGTGTCTCGACCGACGTGATGGCGGCGAGCCAGCTCACGGATCGATAACCCCCTCGACCCGAGCGTCTCGTCGGATCCTCGCGAACAGCTCCACGCGCAACCCCATCCGGGCCCCCGACGCTCGTTCCAACGATGGAACCCACGCTGAGGCCGACCAGGACCAACACCCGGCTCATCGCCCGGCGAGTCGCAGAAGTGGACCTGGATCAGGCCGTCACCCGAACCCACCCGACAAACGGTGGACCTGAATCAAGCCGTCACCCTGGACCTAGCTCAAGGTGTCACAGTCACGAGGGCCTAGCCCGCTGGTTGGGCTGCTCGGATACCGCACGATGAGCCGAGCGATTCGGGGGGCCTTTTGAAGCTGCGGTGTCAGCGGCCGAGCCGGGGTGTCCGGGTTCGGGTGTGGTCGCCGGCGGCGTAGTGCTTGAAGGTCGCGCCAGTTTCGGCGGCGATGGCTTCGACCTTGCCGGCGCTGTAGCCGAGCATGCCGGCGACCACGGCCGGGGGGGCCTGCAGCAGCATCTCGCGCAGGGCGCGGGACCGGCCGGGCATGTTCGGGATGCCGAGGTTGCTCAGCCGTCGCCGGATCGAGGTGGGGTGCAGGGGCTGGCCGGCGCGGCGTCCGGGGAACAGCCAGCTGCTGTTCGGGTTGGTCGCGGTGGTCAGGTTCGGCCGGGCGGCCAGGTACTGATTGATGATCGCGTCGAAGGGCGCCGGCACCGGGGCGGGCGGGTCGCCGAGCCGGATCAGCATCCCGCCGTGCCCATCGACTGTGACGTCATCGAGGGTGATTCGGGTGATCCGGTTCACCGGCTGGGCGTAGAGCAGGATCAGCATCGCGATCACGCGTTCGGTCAGGTCCACGCCGTCGCCGGCGTGGATGCGGCGCAGCAGCTCGACGCGGAGCTGCAGGCTGATCGGCTTCGGGGTCTGCTCGCGGGTGGGTGGCAGCCTCAGGCGGGGCATTCGCCGGGTGCGGGTGGCCCAGGTGAGGAAGGGTCGCACGGCCTGCTTGCGGGAGTTGGAGGCGGTGGCGAACCACCGGTCCAGGTCTGCTTGGCGGCAGCAGGCCAGGTCGACGCCGCGGCCGGCGAGGTAGTCCAGGAGTGCTGCGGCGACCCGCAGCCGGTGTCGGGCGTTCTGGTCGCGGTAGTGGCCCAGTCGTCCGTTGTCGGCGGCTGCGCGGAGCTGGCGCAGGATGTGCCAGGTGGCGTAGGTCTGCAGGATCTTGCGCTGTGCGGGGTCGGTGATCTGGTTCAGCCACCCGGGCAGCCATTGCTCGAACAGCACCAGGTGACGGTCGACTGGTGGCAGCACCCCGGCGGCGATGAGCAGGTCTCTGACGTGGACCACCGACTTCAGTGGGGACAGGGTGGACAGGCCGTCGTGGGTGAGCGGGACCTGGCCGCGGGCCAGGGCGTGCAGGATGGGCGGCACGTGGGGTTTGGACAGCCACAAGATGCCGACCCGGGGCCGGTTCATGGCCACGATCCGGTCGTGGAAGGCGACCAGCTCGGGACGGATCCGCCCGGTGCCGTCGTCGAGGTGGGCGGCGAGCCGGTCGGCCAGGACGCAGCGGCCGCAGATGCCGCGGTAGTGGTTCCAGCCCTCGTTCCCGCAGCGGGTGCAGGTGAGGTCGCCCAGACCGCCGGCGCAGTCGGTGCACCAGCGCTGGCCCTCGGGACCGAGGCCGGGCAGCAGCCGGTGGGCCCGGCAGCCGGCGCAGGTCCCGTAGGTCTCACACGCCTTGGCGTAGCAGCCCGAGCAGATCCGGCCCTCGGGCCAGTTCCGGATCGCGACCCAGACCCGACCCCGGGGATCGGGCTCGGCCGGTCGGGTGCGCGTGGGCAGTCGCAGCGGCCGACGGCAGCGGCCGCACTCCAGGGCTGCGGGTGCGGTGCGCTCGGCGTCGTCCGGGACGTCCTCGGGTGGCTGGCCGCTCACTCCTCGGGGCTGACGATCCGGGCGCGCACCGGGCGCAGGTCCCCGATGCCCGTGAACCGTGCCGGGCGGTCGCCGGCGACGGCTTTGCGGACGCCGACGTTGGTCGCCTCGGTGGGGATCAGGTCGGCCGCGTCGACGGCGAAGATGTCGCACAATGCCGCCAGGATCGGCAGCGAGAGCCGCTCGGGGGTACTGGTCACGAGCCGGTGAACCTGGGAGGAGGAGAGGTTGATGCCGCGGTCGGCCAGCAGCGGCACCAGCTCGGTGGTGACATACATCTTTTGCTCGGCCATCACCTCCCGCAGCCGCCACGCATAGGACGCCTTCCGCCTTTGTCGAACCGGGGAACGGTTGGTTTGCCGGGTCATGCCAGACCTCCTAGTCCACCAGTGCCGGCGTCTGGATCGAGTGCTTGGTCGAGCATGCCGTCGAGGACCCGCCGCAGGGTGCGGGTGCGGAAGTCGGAGGACACGCACGTGTAGATCGAGGTCGTCGAGGCGTGGTTGTGGCCGACCTGCTCCTGGACGAACCGGGGGTCCCAGCCGTCCTCGATCAGATGGGTCACATACGAGCGGCGCAGCGAGTGGAAGTCCAGCCCCGGGCCCATGCCCAGGGCATCGCGGTAGGCCGCCAGCCGGTGGTTGATGACCTCCAGCCCGACCCGTGCCCGGCGTTCGGAGGGCCAGGCCGCGGGATGGTCCTCGGCGCCGAACAGTGGCCGGACCTCGCCGAACCACTGCTCGAGGACGTCGACCGTCCACGGCCACACCGTGAGCACACTGCGCCGCTTGGGCGGCGAACCGCGCTGGGCCTTGCCGTGTCGGACATAGACCAGCCCGTACTCGCCGAACTCCGCGCCGTCGGGGTTGCGCCCGAAATCGGTGACGTCCAACATCCGGGTCTCGTTGCGCCGCAGCCCCAACGAGTAGGCGACCTTGAGCATCGTCGCGTCCCGAAGCGCCGCGATCCAGCCCTTGCGGCCCAGCCGACGCTTGGCCGCGACCTGCTCATCGGCGTGGTCGAACAGCGCCTGCAGCTCGACCCTGGTGAACGCCCGCTTGGACGGCTCGGACTCGGTGTCTGCGACATGGGCCGCCGAGTTCACCTCGTTGATCACCTGGATTGGATGGTCCCGAACCGCCGCTCGCACTCCTCTGCCCATCCGTAGGCACGGTCGCCGAGGTAGTCGCAGAAGCCACGGACCGCGACCTGGTAGCCGCGCACCGTGGACCGGCTGCAGTGCCGGATCGCGCGCAGGTCGGCGAACCACTCATCGGCCAGCTGCGGCGACCAGTGCCACGGAAACGAGCCAGCGTGGTCGCCGAACCCGCGCACCTGCCTCACCCGGTTACGGATCGTCGCCGGCGCGAGGTTCCGGGCCAGCATCTGATTGCTCCACCCTTCCAGCATCGCCTCGAACACCTGCGGCTCCGGGTGCAGCAGAGGCACACCGTCGACCAGCACCAGGCCCGCAGCCTGCGGTCCAGCGTCCTCACGACCCCTCAAAACTCCCACTCCTCACGCATCGCATCCGGCGCGAGACTATCGCATCAGATGCGAGCCTGCAGGGAACCCGCAGGTCGGCGCGCCGACGAGGACCCAGCCCCGACCTACCGCCTCCCCGACCCGTCACCTCGGCCATCCACCGAACCGGTCCTGACCTGCACGGATGTCGATTCAAGGGGCGGAACAACCGCCGTGGCGTGATCGCATCGGCTGCGATTCGCCACGGTTCGGCCGATGGTGCAAGAGGTGTGTGGCAGTTGATCTTGTCTGGACAGTCGGGTGCTTGATAGGGAAGCTCAGGGGGAGTTGTCGGGTGGCTGTGCTAGAGGTGGGGGCCAGGTTGGTGAGAGGGAACGGAGTGCGCGGTGGTCAAGGAAGACAGTTACAGATGTGACGAAGCGGAGCTGAGCAACGGACAACTCGGGCTACGGGTCCGCGCCTACGACCGCGAGCTGACATGGGCGCCCCCAGACGTCGCCAACGAGCTTCTCGGCACTCAGCGGGCTGCTCGCCGGAGTAGGGAGAGTGCGGCCCAGCTGGCGGCTGACGCGACAAACGCTGCGCAGCTGCACGCCAGGTTGGCCCGGGACTCCCGAGCGTGTCATGCGCCGCAAACTGGGGTGACCTTGAAACCAGACTGAACGGTCCGGTTCGAGAGCGTCAGAAAACGCCCGATCATGCCGATGAGCGCTAATCCCTAAAGGGGTCCCACCGGCGGCAGCCCGCGGCTGGCCCGCGCGCAATTAACGATCTCCCGGACAAGCCCGCCCTTGGCCGCCGTGTACTTGCTTCCCCAAATGCCCTGGTCGACCAAGGAACTCTTGAGGTTGGCATAACGGTCTCGGTCGCGCTCGTGCGTGCGCAACCAGTCTGCGAACAAGCGCACGTGAGCAGTCGGCCAGTCATCCGCAGTGAAGACGTGGCCTATGGCCGCGCGCACCGAGCCGCTGAGCAGGAACGTGCCCCAATGGTCACCGACCGCGATGGGTGTCGTCCAGCCCGCCTCAGTCAACACGCCGTGCCATTCGGAAAGGTGTCGACCCTCAGGCAATCGCAGGGCGACATCGACCACGGGCTTGGCGAGCAGGCCCGGGACGGACGTCGACCCCACGTGCTCGATATCCCACTGCGGGCCGAGGGCAGCTGTCAGCTCCGCGGCGACGCAGGCGTAACGATCGGCCCACCCTGCGTCGAAGGGCACGAGCTGTGCCGCCGGGTACTTGTCCTTCCAAGGCACGCGCCGACGCTATGCCAAACCACAGACGCACCATCTGCAACGGGCACTCGATTCGCCCGAAACTGCCCGCGTGGAGGGCGGCTCCGCTCGCCCGGATCTGCCGCTCTCCGCGCACTCGGCGCAGCGAGACGGGCCCGCCGCGCGGCTGAAGTGCCGACTTCGCGCTGGGACTTGGCAGGACGGTACCTGTTGGTCGCTCCCTGCGCCCATCAGGGCCAGTCGGCACGCGATGGCCTTGGCCGATGTGCCGTCTCCGGTAGTTCTCGGCACTTATCGCTGGTAGCGTCCCGCACACCGATTCTGCTGAGGAGGCGGCGTGCGGCGGGAGTGGGAGCCGGAGGACCTGATCGCCTGCTGGACGCTGGTCGAGCACGACGAGCGGGAGCTGGTCGCCTACAAGCGTGGCGCCACCCGACTCGGGTTCGCGCTGATGCTGAAGTTCTTCGAGATCGACGCTCGCTTCCCACGCCACGTCGGCGAGTATCCGCCCGCTGCGGTCGACTATGTGGCCCGACAAGTCGGTGTCGACCCGGGCGAGCTGGCCGACTACGAATGGTCCGGGCGCACCTTCGAGTATCACCGCGCCCAGATCCGACGGGCGTTGCGGTTCCGTCGCTTCAGCGAGGACGACGAGGCCAAGCTGGCCGGTTGGCTCGCCGAGGAGATCGCCCCGGTCGAGCTGTCCGACGAACGGCTGCGCGAGGCGCTGCTGGCTCGCTGCCGCAGTGAGCGGATCGAACCGCCGGGACGCGTGGACCGCATCCTGGGCGCCGCCCGGGCTGCGGTCAGCGACCGATTCACCACCGCGATCGTGAACCGGTTGACCCCGGCGACGATCGCTGGGCTGGACGCGCTGGCCGGTCTCGGCGCGGACGGGCAGGACCCTGCGAACGGGGCGTGGCTGGCGGAGTTGAAGGCCGACCCGGGCCGGGTCAGCCGCGAGAGCCTGCGCAGCGAGATCGCCAAGCTGTCCAGGGTCCGCGCCCTCGAGCTTCCCGATGCGTTGTTCGACGGCTGGTCAGACAACCTCGTCGCCGCCTGGCGCGCCCGGGCCGCCGTCGAGTACCCCTCGGACCTGCGCGGGCACGAGCCCGCGGTGCGGCTCACCCGGCTCGCCACGCTGGCCTGGGTCCGGCAGGGCGAGATCATCGACGGCCTGGTCGACCTGCTCATCGCGCTGGTTCACAAGATCGACAGCCGGGCGGTGCAGGGCGCGCAGGCCGAGCTGGTCGCCGACCTGCACCGCGTTCGCGGCAAGGAGAACCTGCTGTTCCGGCTGGCCGAGGCCGCCCTCGATCATCCCGACGACACCGTCCGCAACGCGCTGTATCCGGTCGTCGCGCCGGCGACGCTGGCCGACCTGGTTCGCGAGGGCCGGGCGAGCACGTCGGCGCTGCGGGCGCGGACCCGGCTGCGGTTGCACGCCTCGTACTCCTCTTACTACCGGCGGGTGATCCCGGAACTGCTGGAGGCGTTGCAGTTCCGTTCGTCGAACACCCGCCACGCCCCGGTCATCGATGCGTTTGGCCCTGATGCGTCGTTACGCCGGACGATCGCACGTCCGTTCCTACGACGCCGACGAGACCGTGCCGTTGGACGGGATCGTCCCGGTCGATTGGCGTTCCGTTGTGCTGGAGGAGCGTGAGGACGGCAGCCCGCGGGTGGAGCGGATCCCGTATGAGCTGTGCGTGCTGGCCGCGCTGCGCGAGGCGATCCGCCGGCGCGAGGTGTGGGTCGTCGGGGCGGTGCGCTGGCGCAACCCCGACGTCGATCTGCCGGCCGATTTCGATGCGCACCGGGCCGGGCACTACGAGCGGATCGGGCAACCGCTGGACCCGACCGAGTTCATCGCCACCTTGCGCGGCGAACTGTCCAGGGCGCTCGGCGATCTTGACGCCGCGCTCGGCGCGGGCGACACCGGCGGAGTCAGCATCGGCACCCGCGCCGGGCGGACGTGGATCACCGTCCCGAAGCTGGCCAAGCAAACCGAGCCCGCCAACCTGGAACGGCTCAAGGCCGCTGTGCAGACACGCTGGGGCACCGTCGACCTGCTCGATATGCTCACCGAAGCCGACCACCACGTCGGTGTGGTCGACTGCTTCCCCTCGATCGCCACCCGCGAGTCCACCCCGGCCGGCACGCTGCGGGAGCGGCTGTTGCTGGTGCTGTTCGCGCTGGGCACCAACACCGGCATCAAGCACCTCGCGGCCGGCGGCGAGCACGGACACAGCGAGGCCGCGCTGCGGCACGTGCGGCGCCTGCACGTGACCAAGGAGAACCTGCGCCGCGCGATCACGACGCTGGTCAACGCGAACTACGCCGCCCGCGACCCCGCGTTGTGGGGTGCGGGCACAGCGTGCGCGTCGGACTCGAAGAAGTTCGGCTCCTGGGAGTCGAACCTGATGACCGAATGGCACGCCCGCTACCGCGGCCCGGGCGTGATGATCTACTGGCATGTCGAGAAGGGCCGGCTGTGCGTCTACAGCCAACTCAAGTCGTGTTCGTCATCCGAGGTCGCGGCGATGATGGAAGGCCTGCTGCACCACGGCACCGACGTGCCGATCGAGGCCAACTACGTCGACACGCACGGCGCATCCGAGGTCGGGTTCGCCTTCACCCACTTGCTCGGCTACTCGCTCCTGCCGCGGTTGAAGAATATCGGCGCCGCTCGGCTCTACCTGCCCGACGCCGGTGACGCTCCTTCGCTGCCGCACCTGGCCACCGTGGTGACAAGACCAATCCGCTGGGAGTTGATCGCCGAGCAGTACGACCAGATGGTCAAGTTCGCCACTGCCCTGAAGCTGCGCACCGCCGAGGCCGAGCAGATCCTGCGCCGCTTCACCCGGCCCGGCCCGCGGCACCCCACCTACGCCGCCCTCGTCGAGCTCGGCCGCGCAGTCAAGTCGGTCTTCGTCGCCCGCTACCTGCGCTCGGAGGCACTGCGGCGGGAAATCAACGACGGGCTGCAGGTGGTGGAGAACTGGAACTCCGCCAACGGCGCGCTGTTCTACGGCAAGGACCGTGAACTCACCGGCGCCGATCGCGACAGCCAAGAAGTCAGCGTCCTCGCCCTGCACCTGCTTCAGTCGGCGTTGGTCTACGTCAACACCCTGCTGCTACAACGCATCCTCGCCGACCAACCCATCGACCTCACCACCGAAGACCGGCGCGCACTGTCGCCGCTGTTCTGGACCCACGTGCGGCCCTACGGCACCTTCCAGCTGCACCTGGACCGACACCTCGACCTCGACCCGCACCCGGTCAGCGCATGACCACCGCGCCGGCAACGGGTCAGCGACGGACGCCGCCGAAGCGCAAAGCGCGGCAGCTGGCCAAGCACCTGCGTGACGAACGGCCCGACTACGCCTACCTCAAGGCCGTGTTCCGGGCGCTGCGCGACGAGCTCGACGTCCAGGTGGAACGCGAGCCGAGGACGCTGCCCTACGTGCCCAGCGAGGACGAGATCCGCCGTTACTACCAGACCGTCTGGCAAGCCCGTCGCAGCGGCGACATGGTCCTGATCAAGACGCTGCTCTACACCGGTGTCCGCGTCGCCGAGCTCGTCGCCATTCGCATCTCCGACGTCGACCTCGACGCGTGCCGGATTCGGATCACCCTCGGCAAGGGCGCCAAAGATCGGGTGGTGCCGTTCCCGCACACCTTCCGCGAGACCCTGGCGCTGCACATCGCCGACCGGCGCAAGACCGGCGGCGCCTACCTGTTCGAGTCCTCCTGGAAGAAGCCCTATTCCACCCGCGGCGTCCGGGCACTGCTCGCCCGCTACGCGAGCGTCGCCGGTCTGCCACACAACATGTCGCCCCACCGGCTGCGGCACTTCCTGTTCACTTGGCTCAAGACCCAAGGCATCGACGACGCCCTCATTCAGCCCTACAGCGGCCACGCCAGCCGGCAATCACTCGAGATCTACAGCCGGCTCGCCCTCACCGACGCCCAAGCCAGCTACGACCAGGCCATCGGCCGATTCCCCGTCTGAAGATCATCCCAGTTTGCGGCTCGCGACACGTTCAGGAGTTCCGGGCCAGGTTGGAGCGCGAGGCCGCCGAAGCGGCCGCGCTCGCTGACCTCCTCGATGCTGAGGTGACCAGGCTGGAGAAGGCCGACAGAGTCCGTGTTGCGTGGTGGACTCGGACCGCTGGCCTTCGGGCCGCTGCCGAGCGGGCTCGCCAGGTGCTCGCCGTCCGCAATGCCGGTCGCCAGGAAGCGGTGGTACACCGCTAGGGAGTGGTTGGCCGAGCACGGCGCCAACCGACCGACCGACCCGCACCCGTCCGCTTAGCTGAGTCAGCGCTTAACCTGGGTGGCCCCGTTGGCCGCGATCTTGCAAGTGGCGTGCACCCGGCCGCCGCCGGCGGACTGCACCTCGATCCAGTACTCCGACAGGTCCAGCCGTAGCGTGCCGCGTTTGGCCAGGACCATCCGCTCCAGGGTCTGGCGCAGCATTCCCTCATCGCGCGGGTCGAGGTTGGTGTCCTCCTTCAACTCCAACGTCCACCTCCGGTACAGCCACACCTGGTACCGGTTCGCGGTCATGCGGAGAGCCGGCGTCGGCTGTCGCGCTCGAGCACCAGCGCGTCGTAGACGGGGGAGTCTGGGAAGGGCTGGAGCCGTGCCACGGGTCGGTAAGCCCAGTGCAGGTAGGTTGCCCGAGCTGGGTTTTCAGGTCGGACGAGCACCGTGAGGCGAGGCTCTTTCCGGTGGTCGACCAGCTCGGTGTGCAGGCGGGTGGCCACCCCGCGGCCGCGCCAACCCTCACGGACGTGCAGCTCGTTAAGCGCGAAGGTCCGCTGCCCCGACTCATCGGTAAAGCCGTCCGGCACCGCGTCGACCAGCCCGTTCCACCAACGAGCCGTCGACGGGAGGGGATAGCCGAAGATGTATCCCACCAACTCGCCCTGGTCGTGAGCGGTCACCAACTCGAACCCCGGTGCCGAGCTGTAGCCGTTGAAGCGTCCTATGAACCTGTCTTCGGTGTAGAAGGGGTCACGCTCCTGCGGGGTGCCGATGTAGGCGAGGCGGAAGACGGCAGCGAGCTCACCAGCCGCCCGACGCGCCTCCTCGGCGTTGTGATGTTGCAGGGTCAACGGGTCCATAACCGCCTCCCGGGCAGTGGGTCAGGCCGACAGCTTGAGCGTGCTTACTCGCTCCCTGAAGTCCCGGACCTCGGGGATTCTCGCGTGTTGGCTCATGGCGTGAGACAGATGACGCACCTGCCGGTGCACGCGGGCAGACGCGAGCTCGCTCACGCTCGAGAGCGCCGGCCACGCGACGGCGCACGCCTGCACCGGATCTCCGGCAGCGGTGAGCCCGTCCGCGAGCGCGAACGTCCAATAGGCCTGGTTGCGGGCTCGCCCCAGCATCTCCGCGGCTTCTCTGAGACGACCTACGCCTCGGGCGTCGTCTCCGAGTGTCTGGAACGCAGCCCCCGTGACGCCGGCGAGCTCCGCGTCGGTGAAGAAGGCGGTCCAACCCGGATCGCTGCCCCGCCCGCTGTTGAATGCCCTCTCGGCTCGCCGGACTGCTTCCTCGGTGGCAACGAAATCCCCCATGGTGGCGTGTCCGTTCGCCTCTCGGGCGAACAGGAGTGCCCTCAGCCGGGGCCCTCCATCGCGCGCGGCCGCCCGCTGCCCGGCCCTGGCGTACTGGACGGCCAGGACGGGCCGTTCCGTTGCTCTGGCAAGCATGCTCATGTTGGCGTAGGCGTGGGCGGCGACTAGGTCGTCCCCGGCAGCGCCGGCAGCCGTGATCGCCTCCGCGTACAGCGCGGTCGCGTCGTCGCGGTGGCCGGCGTCGACGCAGAACCAGCCGGCCAGGATCGCCGCTTCACCGAGCGCCATGCTGAGTCGGCGCCCGACATCGGTTCCGTAGCTACCCCTGGCGAGCAGTGCTCGCGCCTGCCGTACTTGCATGACGGCCAGGTTCTGCAGCCGGCCACCGCCTGCGCGCTGGTCCACCGCACGCAGGTCGTCAACCGCCTGCTCGATCTCGGCCACGTCAACCAGCCCGACCCGGCCGGGTACGGGTCGCTCGACTTGACCCGATGCAGCGGCCGCCACGACAGCCGTGCTGAGGTGAAGAAATTGTCGGCGATTCACGGGCGCGCTGTTCTCCTCGGTCGAATCGGCAACCCCGAGCAGGCTGCCAGGGATGGCGAGCGCGGTGGCCATCAACCGCAAGGTGCGGAGGTCGTGCCCAGTGCCACTACCGCGCTCGAGCCGGGACACAGCCGCCTGCGAGTAGCCAGCCGCGTCACCCAGCTCCGCCTGGGTCATGCCGAGTGCGCGGCGGGTGAGGCGCACCACTGAGCCAGTGTCGCCACGCTTCACCGCAGCCAGCAACGCCGGCGTCATCTCCACGGCTGACTCCAATCAGCAGGCCTCGAGTATCCCCCGGTTCACAGTCCGTACGGGCATATCCGTATGCGCGTAGCGACTACGAGCACCGACGACGGGGCCACGGTCTGGCCTGCTGGCCAGGTGACCACAACCTCAACTCGGCGGATTCTCGGAGCGCGATCCCTTGCGCCTGCTTTGGTGCCACGCCTCGATGCGAGATGGGCGCCACAGGTGGGTGCGTCCCAAGGTCTGATCGGGGGCGGGCATCTGCCCGCGGCCTCGGTAGGCCGACACGGTTCCGACCGAGATGCCGAGGTAGGCCGCCACGTCGGAGGTCGTCCACCACTCCGCGTGCGGGTCGGCTTGTGTCACGAGCACACCGTACGGAATCAACCCACCGCCGCACTACTGGCTCACCCTGTACAAACTACAGACTCAGTCTGTAGCTTGGAGGCGTCTCAACAAGCAGCCCCCGGCAGCGCTGGTACCGCTAGCCGGGGGCCTAACCCGATGGAGGTCGGGCTGATGGCACACGGTACGGAGCACATCAGCGCGGGACACGCACCGCGCCGACGTAGGTCTGACGGTCATTTCGCGCAGGCGCATCCGTTAGCTGAGGTTGCGGCTCGCTGTTGCCAGGCTCATCTCGGTGCAGCTCGTCGACTTAGCCCGGGTCACGTGGCCTGTGGCGAGTGCTGGGAGCAGGCGATCCGCGACGACGAGCGGGCAGTGGTGGAGTTCGAGTTGGCCAGTGAGCTGACACCTAACCCCGACTACGTGGACCCAATCGCAGTCGAGCGGGCCTGCCGCGGCGAAGGCGTACAGCTGACCCCAGCGGAGCGCCAGGCCGCGCTGGTGCGCCTCGCAGGTTCGGGGCTCACGCCGACGATGGCCGCCGAGCGGCTCCACATCTCGCACTCCCGAGCCATGTCGCTCGCCCGCCAGAACAACGTCGGGTGGTGTGCGGCGTGAGCACCCTGGGGTTCGTCGAGGGTGAGCGGGTCTGGCTCGACGTCCGGGGCCGTCACGTCCCGGCGGTCGTAACGGGCTCGCGCGGTGGTCGGGTGTGGCTGCGGGTGCAGCGGGCGGGCCGCTGGGATGCGGTCCGGGTGGTCCGGGGTCGGGCGAAGCCCGACGCGTTGTGCCGGCGGGAGTCGTTGTACGAGGTCGACCGGTGGCAGTCGTGACCGGCCGGGGTCACCGGGTGGCGGCCGAGCTGGCCGTCATCGACGAGCGGCCGCCGGCGTCGCTGTTGAGTGTGGCGGGTCTTCGGATGGCGGTGGAGGCGCTGGGGGACCGGCTGCACGCTGCCGGCGATGCGGAGGCCCGGGCGT
>JBBRYN010000039.1:0-31393 GCA_038237645.1 Mycobacteriales bacterium | reverse complement strand
CCGCTATCCGAAAGCTGCGTAACTATGCCAAGAAGATCATCGGTAAGCCGTGTGCGGGAAAACCGCACGCACGGTTTGAAAGGGGGATGGGGAAACAGGGCCGCAACGCGGCTCCTGCGCCCCTGACCACCAATGTCTACGGCGTTCGGCTCCACGGTGTCCGTCTCGTTCGGCGGCGGCTCCGGTGACGAGCACGGGCCGCTCAGGCTATCCGACCCCGGTGCGCCGCCCTGGATTGGCAGGCGTTGCCCGGCGCGCGCCATTGCCTTCGTGGCCCCCGCCGTCCGGCAAGTCGTCGGGCTGATCCGGGATCAGCCGACGCACCACCGCGGCCTCCGCGGCGAACTCCACCGCGGAAAACGCGTCATCGACCAGGTGCTCCCAGACGATGTCGGCCACCGCCGGCAACATGTCTCGTTCGACCTCCAGCGCGGTGGCCGACGCGAGGCCGTCCGGCGCGGCATTCCGCTTCGCTCGAGCCACGATGCCGGCGTAATCACGCAACGCCGCGGCCTGCCGCCGGCATGCGGTGGCGGTGGCAGGCAGGAACGCCTTGCCGTCGCCGGTATACCTTGCCCACAACTCGCCGAAGGCGCCCCCCGCGTCATGGCCGGAACCGTGCTGGACCAGCCTCGCCGCCCGGGAACAGCTGACTGCCACCCGGTCGACAGCGTCGGCCACCGTGTCCCAATGTGCCGCGGCCGCTCGCAGCGCGTCCTCGTCGGCGTCGATGCCACGCCGTTCTGTATTGCCGTCCCCCTTGCCGGCGCTGGGTCCGGTCACCGGCCGCTCCCGCTCGGCACCGGCGCCGGCATCCGCCGGTCGCCGTAGTCGTAGCTGTCAGCCATGTCGGCCATGTCGGCCAGCCCGTCGTGCACGGCTGCCAGACCCTTAGCGAGACTGCCGAGCGCGGCCTCGATGGACCGGCGATTCGGGTCGTAGGTCGCGGCGAAGATTCGCCCGGAGTCAGTGGTCCCGCACATCCCGACCAGGCCGTCGAGCGAGCTCTGCAACCAGCCCAGAGCTGCCCACAGGTCGACGCCGTCGTCGGCGAACACCAGCGCCGCAGCGCGCAGCTCGCCCGGGTGGGCACAGATTCCGTTGGTCATCGGCGTCTCCGCTCAGATTGGTCATCCGTACACAACGTCACCACAATGTCACAAATCTCCGCGCTGAAAAAGGGGTGGAAACCGCAAGTCACCCCCCGGTTACGCTCGTCGCTGTGTTTGTCCTGGTCATCGACACCTCGACGCCGGCCGTGACGGCAGCGGTCGTCGAAATCGATGCCGATGGGGCGGTCGCCGTGGTCGCCGAGCAGGTCACCGTCGACGCCCGCCGGCATGTGGAGTTGCTCGCCACGTCGATCGAGACGGTCCTGCGCGAAGCGGCGGCCGCGCCCGGCGATCTCTGTGCTGTCGTGGCGGGGGCCGGTCCCGGGCCGTTCACCGGGCTGCGGATCGGGCTGGTCAGCGCGGCCGCACTGGCTGACGCGCTCGGCCTGCCGGCATACGCCGTGTGCTCGCTCGACGCGATCGCCCGACCGCCGGTGCAGGGGCGGCTGCTCGTCGCGTCGGACGCGCGCCGCCGCGAGGTCTACTGGGCGACGTACGGCGCACACGGTGAACGGGTCGAGGGCCCGGCGGTGTCCCGCCCGGCCGCGGTGCCCACGCAGGGCTGTTTGCTGGCCCGGGGTGCGGGTGCGGCGATGTACGCCGACGTGCTGCACCTGCCGGTCGGCGGGCCGCTGTATCCCCCGGCCGTCGCCCTGGCCGAGCTTGCGGCCGGGCGGGTGGTCGGGCGTGCGCCCACGGAGGCGCTCCGGCCGCTCTACCTGCGCCGTCCCGATGTCACCGAGCCGAGACCGGCGAAGCCCGCGCCACCCGAACGGCCCGGCCGGCCGACCTCGGTCACCCGATGAGCCGGCTTGCGCGGATGCGCTGGTGGCATCTCGAGGACGCGCTCACGGTGGAGTCGGAACTGTTCGGTGCCGATCGCTGGACGGCGGGGATGTTCTGGTCCGAGCTGGCCGAATACTCCTCGCGCTACTACCTCGTCGCGCTGGACACCGCCGGCGGCGACAGCGGGGAAGAGGGACTGATCGGCTACGGGGGACTGTGTGCCTACGCCAGCGAGTCCTATATCCAGACGCTGGCGGTCCGGGCCGGCCGGCAGGGCGCCGGGACCGGCCGCCGGCTGCTGGCGGCGCTGTTGGCGGAGTCCCGCCGCCGCGGTATCGCGCGGGTCGGTCTCGAGGTACGGGCTGACAACACCGCCGCCCAGCGACTGTACGCGCGGCACGGGTTCGCCGCAGTAGGGCTGCGGCGGGCCTACTACCAGCCGAGCGGGGCCGACGCGGTGGTGATGTTCCGGGATGACTGACGCGCCGCTCGTGCTGGGGATCGAGACGTCGTGTGACGAGACCGGGGTCGGCATCGTCCACGGCAGCGCGCTGCTCGCCGACGCAGTCGCGTCCAGTGTGGACAGCCACGCGCGGTACGGCGGCGTGGTCCCGGAGGTGGCTTCGCGGGCGCACCTGGAGGCGATGGTGCCCACGGTCCGGCGGGCGTGCGAGGAGGCGGGGATCCGGCTTGCCGACATCGACGCTGTCGCCGTCACCGCCGGCCCGGGGCTGGCCGGAGCGCTGATGGTGGGCGTCGCCGCGGCCAAGGTCTACGCGCTCGCGCTGGACAAACCGTTGTACGGCGTCAACCACCTCGCCGCGCACATCGCCGTGGACACCCTGCAGCACGGCCCGCTGCCGGAGCCCTGCATCGCCCTGCTCGTCTCCGGCGGGCACTCCTCCCTGCTGATGGTGGAATCGGTGACGGAGCGGATCGTGCCTCTCGGCTCCACCGTGGACGATGCGGCCGGCGAGGCCTTCGACAAGGTCGCCCGGCTGCTCGGCCTGCCCTTTCCCGGTGGGCCGCACATCGACCGGGTGGGCCGCGACGGCGACGGCCGGGCGATCGCCTTCCCACGCGGGCTGACCGGTTCCCGCGACGCTGCCTACGACTTCTCCTTCTCCGGCCTCAAGACGGCGGTGGCCCGGTGGGTGCAGGCCCGCCGGCAGGCCGGCGAGCCGGTGCCCGTGGCCGACGTCGCCGCGTCGTTCCAGGAGGCGGTGGTCGACGTACTGACCGCCAAGGCGGTGAACGCGTGCCGGAGCAGTGGCGTCGACTCCTTGCTACTGGGCGGCGGCGTTGCCGCCAACTCCCGGTTGCGGGTGGTCGCCGAGCAGCGCTGCGCGGCGGCCGGCGTGCGGCTGCGGGTGCCGCGGGCCGGCCTGTGCACCGACAACGGCGCGATGGTCGCGGCGCTCGGCTCCCTGCTGGTGGCCGACGGGATCGCGCCTTCGGCACTCGACCTGCCGGCCGACTCCGCCATGCCGGTGACGGAGATCCGATGCTGATCGGGCTGCTGCTGCTGGCCGGTTCGGCCTGACGGGCAGGTCGCGGTGGGGTTGTTGCTGGCCGGCGCCGATCCTGAGGAGCTCATCACGGCCACCCATGCGTCCGGCCGGGGCATCCCGGCTGATGTCATCGACCGCCCCGAGCCGCATGGGCTCAGGGCGGTCGGCGGACGCTGCAGGCGTGGGTGTCAGGGCAGTTGCCCGGCTCGGTCGACGATGGCTGTCCGCAGCAGCACGGTCTCCGCGTCGCCCGGATCCACCGCGATGAACACCGGCGGCGGCCGGCCGTCGAGTGAGGGTTGGGTCAGTCGCTGGTAGAAGTGACCGCCGTCCCGGGTGAACGGCCCGCGCACGATGTAGCGCGTGCCGAGGAAGGCCGACGTCTTCCGGTCGAAGATCATCTCGCTGCGGTTGCCCACGGCCTCCCCGCTCGCCCGCCCGACCACGACCGCGGGCCGTCCGTTGACATCGGCCGTGGCGTGCATCGTGCTGCCGGGGAGCTTGGCCAGCGCCGCGAAGACCGCGACCCGCGCCTTCACCGGCAGGTATTCCTCGGTGAGCAAGTACGTTGCATCCGAGAACGTCAGGTAGTCGAGGTAGTCGAGCGTCGCCGGATTGGTGACTGCGGGCACGCCGGGACCGTAGAGGCCGGCGATCCTCTTGCGCAGGTACCTGAGCATGGCGGTGGCATCGGTCGGGGCGTCGGTGAGGTAGGCCCCCACCGGCGTGCAGGCGACGGTCGCCGGTGGCTTGAACATGTGGTCGGACGTCACCTTCCGACCATGTCGGCAGCCCGGCTCCCGCGTGGAACCGCCCTCCTGCCTGCCCGATGTGGGCCGGTCGTTGAACAGGCTGTCGCCGGTGCCGTCCGCGGACAACCAGACCTGGCGCAGTCTCGCCGGCTCGTGAACCACGCGAGCGCCCTTGCCGTCGGGCACCGTCGGGTCCGACCGGGTCAGCGTCTCGATGAAGATGAACTGGCCGGGCCGCGGGACCAGGTCGGGGGTGGCAAGCTCGGCGAGCGCCGCCTTGTGCAGCACCCCCACCGCAGTGCCGCCGACCGCCACGGTGCCAGCGCCGCGGCCAACTGCCCGCGCACCGCCTGGGCGCTCACGTCGTCGGCTACCCGTTCGGCGAGGTCGTCGGAGGCCGGATCGGTGTGGATCCGCGCGAGCGCCCGGAAGCGGGATTTCTCTTGCCGGCGGTGCCGGGAGATCTCCCTCGTCGTGATGCCGAACAGCCAGGGCAGCGCGTCCGGGCGGGCGTGGTCGTACCGGGCTCGTTGCCGGAACGCCGCGAGGAACGCGTCGGCGACCACGTCGTCGGCAACGTCGGGCCCGACCCGCCGGTAGGCGTATCGGTAGAGCCGGTCGGCGTGCCGGTCGTAGAGGACGGCGAACACGTCGGAGTCCCGGACGGAGGCCCGCAGCAGCGCCGCATCCGTGGGCACGTCAGGCGGCAGGCCGCCGGTCGTCGCGGCCGCGCGCGGGCCCTGGCCGGCGGTAACAGATCTCATGCCCGTACTCGCCACCTGCCCTCCATCGGGTTCACGCGGGACTGTCGGAGCCTGGCGACATGATGCCCGGGTGACCTTGGTGGGAAGGGACCGCGACAGCCGGGCCGGACTTCGCGGCGCCCCTGGCGATCATCGGGCTGGTTCCGGTCGTGGCATCCCGACGGTGGTGACGGCAGCGCCGCTGAGTTGCGGGAGGTCCAGTGACAGTCCACGGCGGCAGTCGGGTGGTCAGCTTCCCTCCGGTGGCCGGCACACCAGCGCGGTCGGCGCGTCGGTCGCCCGGGTGAGGACCACCACCGCATGACCCGACCCGGACAGCCGCAGTTGGCGGCGCAGCATTTCCGGCTCGATCGCCGAGCCGCGCTTCTTGATCGTGACGATGCCCACGTCCCGAGCCCGCAGCACATCCCGGAGGCCCTTGAGCGAGAAGGGCAACACGTCAGTGATCTCGTAGCCGGTCGCGAAGGGTGTCTCGACCCGGGACGCACCGGTCAGGTAGGCGATTCGCGGATCGAGCAGCCCCCCGTCGACCTCGAACGCGACCCGGTCGACCAGGTGCGCCCGGATCACCGCGCCGTCGGGTTCGTACAGCCAGCGCCCGACTGGGCGGACCGGCGCTCGTCCCAGCCCGTCGCCGGTCAGGGTCGCGCCGCTCGGGAGCAGCGTGGCTCGCCGGTCGGCGGTATGCAGGGCGGCCGACCACAATGCGGCCTCCTTGACCGCACCGCGGTCGGAGACCCACTCCGCTTCGACCCCGGCCGGGATCCGCTCGTGGTCGATGCCGGGCGCGACCTTGACGCAGGCGACCGCGTTCAGCGTCGCGAGGACGAACGACCACGGGGGTACGTAGGCGTCCGGGTGGAAGATCCGCCGCCCCCCGGCCCGCCGGGAGGGGTCGACGAAGACCGCGTCGAAGCGCGTCAGGTCGACGGTGGTGGCGTCGGCACACGAGACCTTGCTGCGGGTGGCCAGGCCGAGATCATGGAGGTTCGCGGCCGCCACGGCGGCGGTCACCGGGTCCGACTCGACGGCGTGAACGCCGCCACCGGCGCCGGCCAAGGCCAGCGCGTCACCGCCGATCCCGCAGCACAGGTCAGCGATGCGGTGCCGGCCCGACGCCACCATCCGGGCCGCCCGGTGTGCCGCGACACTCGTCCGGGTGGCCTGTTCGAGGCCCTCGGGGGTGAACAGCATCCGGTCGGCATCCGGGCCGAACTTCGCCCGGGCCCGCTGCCGCAGCCGGGCCTGGGTGAGCGCTGCCGCGACCAACTCGGCCGGGTGCCCCGCCGCCCGCAGCCGGGCCGCGGTGCCGATCGCCGTGGCGGCGTCGTACGAGCCGATGCCGTCGAGGACCGCCCGCCCGGCGGCCGACCGCAGGGCGGTGACGTCAGTGATGTGCACAGTTCGTCATGCTGGCACTCGCCTTGACGGAGTGCTAACGGCGTCATAGCCTGGCTATTAGCACTCTCACCTCGAGTGTGCCAGCGCGCACGTGCCTCTGACCCCCGCGACGGCAGGGCACCCGGCGCCAGACCGTTCCGGTACGACACTACCCAGGAGAGTTTGTGGCCACCGCTACCAAGGTCAAGATCAAGCCCCTCGAGGACCGAGTCGTCGTCCAGGCCAACGAGGCCGAGACCACGACGGCCTCCGGGCTCGTCATCCCCGACACGGCCAAGGAGAAGCCCCAGGAGGGCACCGTCATCGCTGTCGGCCCCGGCCGCATCGACGACAAGGGCAACCGCGTCCCGATCGACGTACAGATCGGCGACGTCGTCCTCTACTCGAAGTACGGCGGCACCGAGATCAAGTACGGCGCCGACGAATACCTCGTGCTGTCCTCCCGCGACGTCCTCGCGGTCGTCGAAAAGTAACCACTCGCGCACACCGCCCCGGCGCCGTGCGGCCCGGGGCGGTGGCGCATGGAAGGAAACCCCGGCATGTCCAAGATCCTCAGTTTCTCCGGCGACGCGCGCAAGGCCCTCGAGCGCGGCGTCGACGCGCTGGCCGACACGGTCAAGGTCACCCTCGGCCCACGCGGACGCAACGTCGTGATCGACAAGAAATACGGCGCACCGACGATTACCAACGACGGGGTGACGATCGCCCGTGAGGTCGAGCTCGACGACCCCTTCGAAAACCTCGGCGCGCAGTTGGCCAAGGAGGTTGCGACCAAGACCAACGACGTCGCCGGTGACGGCACCACGACCGCGACGGTGCTGGCCCAGGCCATGGTCCACGAGGGCCTGCGCAACGTCGCGGCGGGCGCCAACCCGATGTCACTCAAGCGCGGCATGGACGCGGCGGTCACCGCCGTCTCCGACGCGCTGCTCGCCGAGGCCATCGAGGTCGACTCGCACGAGGCCATCGCCCACGTCGCCACCATCTCGGCGCAGGACGCTTCCATCGGCGAGTTGATCGCCGAGGCCATGGACAAGGTCGGCAAGGACGGTGTGATCACCGTCGAGGAGTCCAACACGATGTCCCTCGAGCTGGAGCTCACCGAGGGAATGCAGTTCGACAAGGGATACATCTCGCCGTACTTCGTCACCGACTCCGAGGCGATGGAGACGGTCTTCGACAACCCCTACGTCCTGATCGTCAACGGCAAGATCAGCGCGATCTCCGAGCTGCTTCCCTTGCTGGAAAAGGTCATGCAGGCCGGCCGCCCGCTGCTGGTCGTGGCCGAGGACGTCGACGGTGAGGCGTTGTCGACGCTGGTCGTCAACGCGATCCGCAAGACCTTCCCGTCGGTGGCCGTCAAGGCGCCGGGCTTCGGTGACCGCCGCAAGGCGTTGCTGCAGGACCTGGCCATCCTGACCGGCGGCGAGGTGGTCTCGGCGGAGGTCGGCCTCAAGCTCGACCAGGTCGGCCTGGAGGTATTGGGCTCGGCCCGCCGGGTCACAGTCACCAAGGACGACACCACCGTCGTCGACGGTGCCGGCGACGCCAGCGCGGTCGCCGACCGGATCCGCCAGATCAAGGCCGAGATCGAGGCCACCGACTCCGACTGGGATCGCGAGAAGCTGCAGGAGCGGCTGGCCAAGCTGGCCGGCGGCGTCGCGGTGATCCGGGTCGGCGCGGCGACCGAAGTGGAGCTGAAGGAGAAGAAGCACCGGCTCGAGGACGCGGTGTCCGCGACCCGTGCCGCGGTGGAGGAGGGCATCGTGCCCGGTGGTGGCACCGCACTCGTGCATGCCGCCCCGGTCCTCGACGGCAACCTCGGGCTGACCGGTGACGAGGCGACCGGCGTCAACATCGTCCGGCGGGCGCTGCCCGAACCACTGCGGTGGATCGCCACCAATGCCGGCCACGAGGGCTACGTCGCCGTGTCCCGGGTGCAGGAGCTGCCCAAGGGTCATGGCCTCGACGCAGCCACCGGGGAGTACGGCGACCTGCTCAAGGCCGGTGTCGTGGATCCGGTCAAGGTGACCCGCTCCGCGGTTGCCAACGCCGCTTCCATCGCGGGAATGCTCCTCACCACCGAGAGCCTGGTCGTGGAGCGGCCGGAGGACGAGGCCGAGGGCAGCGGCGGTGGCCACGGCCACTCGCACGGCCCCGGCTTCTGACCGGCTGATTCAGTGGGTTAGCCGCCGGCCGGCGGCTACCCGGTAGGGCGCTTGAGCGACACAGGGCCCGCCGGTTCCGGTGAGCACCGGACCGGCGGGCCATCGCTTTGGTTGCGGTCGCGGCAGGTGCCCAGGAGTTGCCATTCCCACAGCTCAGCACGGGGACTCGGCCGCCGGCGGGTGTCTGCCATGACGGCTCCTGTCGCGCGGCCGCCGGGCCGGCGACAGCGGACCCAGAGCGCGGCCTGAAACTGGCTTCAGTGCATCCCCCGAATCCGCTCGGTTCCATGCAACCAGGCACCGGCCCCAGCGAGGAAGCACCCCGCTGATTCCACCCAACCAGGCGACCCACAAGCGCCGATCAAGAAGGCCCGGAAATTCGCGCTAGGGTTCGCATGGTGGCCATGCATGCCGACCTGCCGAAGCTGCTCGCCGCCGGCGAGCAGGCGGTTTTCCACGGCTCCCCGGCGGCCGCCGTCGAACCGCTGGAGGCGGCGACGGGGCTCGCCCGCGAGGGCGGACTGGTGGCCGAGGCCATGGCCGCGACCTGGCTCTGCGGCGTGGCCCTGGTGGCGCTCGGCCGATATGGCACGGCGATGGACCTGTTGTCCCCGTTGTTCGATCTCGGCCCGGACGAACCGCCGGAGCAACGGCTGTTCGCATCGCTGGCCGGATCGACCCTCGCCGGCCTGCACCGGCACCTCGGCCGGCACGAAGTGGCCCGCGAGCTGGACACGGGCGCCCTCGCAATGGGCGACCCGAGCACCCAGGCCGGTTCGCAGGCCTGCTTCGACGCCGTTCTCGGGTTGGCCGCCGGCGCCATTGCGCTGGGGGATCCTGTGGAGGCGCAGGACCGGTTGGGCGGGGCAGCGGGGCTGCTGCCGGCGGACCCGACGCTGTGGTGGCGCCAGCGGGTGCGGCTGGACTGGGTCCGCACTCAGGCGGCTCTGCTCGCGGCCGCATCGCCGGAGGCCCGTGGGGAGGCCATCGCCCACGCGACCGGCGCGGTCGACGGGGCTGAGAAGGCGCAGGCTCCCAGCCACGTCGCCGAGAGCCTGCTCTGCCTCGGGATCGCGCAGTCCCACGCCGAGCGGCCCGAATCGGTGCCGACCCTGCGCCGGGCGGTCACGCTGTCGCACGCCCTCGGCGCCCTGCCGCTCGTCTGGGCCGCCGCGTCGACCCTCAGCGGGCTGCTGGTCGCCGACGAGCCGGCAGCGGCGCGGGGCTGGCAGGACCTTGCCCGGGCCGCTGCAGACGCCATCGCCGAAGACCTGCCGGAGCCGATCCGCGGGCAATGGCTGGCCCGGCGCGAGGTGGCTGCGCTTCGGGACCACTGAGGTGGGTCCAGTAGCCGGGCCGTCCTGCCGAAGCAACGGAAGGGGAGGCCCCGAGTTCAGGCTACGGACAGGAGCGCGCGGTGACGACCCTGTTGATCTGCGCCGCCGCGCTCCAGGCCCGCCGTAGCCTCGAACGCTGCGCCGTCGGGATTCCCGGTCTCGACCGGGTCGAGACGGTTGCCGACGTGGCGCATGCCGAGGCACTGGCTCGCCGGCAGGTGCCCGATGTGGTGCTCCTGGATGCCAGGCTGCCCGGTGCCGGACCTCGTACCATCCGCTTGCTCGCCACCGGCGAAAGCGGTTCGCGCGTCTTCCTCTTCGGCATCCGCGACGACTACGCCGCCATGGCGGTCGCCCTCGCGTCCGGCGCCAGCGGATTCCTCCGGTCCAACCTGTCGAGTGCGGAGCTTGCGGCGGTCCTGGCGCACGTCCCGGCCCGCCATTGCCCTGCCGACGTCGGCCCAGTTGTCGTCAGCCCCGCCGACGTCGGTTCCGGTGACCAGGAATCAGCTCAGCCGCCTGCGCCGCGGGGGGAGCTGACCGGACGGGAGGTGCAGGTGCTCCGGGGCATGGCCGCCGGCAAGAGCAACGGCGAGATCGGCCGTGGCCTGTTCCTGTCAGAAGACACCGTCAAGACCCATGCACAGCGACTGTTTCGTAAACTAGGAGTGAACGATCGAGCACACGCTGTTGCATTGGGATTTCGGCTCGGAATCGTTTGCTAGCACCGGCACACCAGCTCCCCTGAGCGCGTTACCGTTTGTGACACACAGCCTTGCGACAAGTCGTGCCAAGGGGACAGCTCAGGACGATGGACCGGACACACTCAGAGGCGGACCTCTCGGCCCTGGTCGCCCGAGCGACCGCGGGCGACGACGAGGCTGCCCACAGCCTGCTGGGTCGCGTCCGTCCGCTGGTGCTCCGCTATTGTCGGGCGCGGCTCGGACGCGATGGCGGGGGGTCGTACGGCATTGCTGACGACATCGCACAGGAGGTGTGTCTCGCCATGCTGACCGCGCTGCCACGCTACCGCGACGTCGGTCGACCGTTCACCGCATTCATCTTCGGCATCGCCGCCCACAAGGTCGGCGATGCGCACCGCGCGGATTCCCCCGAGGCCGATCAGTCGGGCGGGCCGCTGCCGGAGCGGTCCGACGACGCGCCGCGGCCCGATGGAGCCGAACAGCCGGGCACCGACGCCCGGGCAGCCCGCGCCCTGCTCGGGACGCTGCCGGCGCAGCAACGCGAGGTCCTCGTGCTGCGCGTCGCGGTCGGCTTCAGCGCCGAGGAAACCGGTGCGGCCCTGGGCATGAGCGCCGGTGCCGTCCGGGTGGCACAGCATCGAGCGCTGGTCAAGTTGCGGTCGCAGGTGCGGCTGCTTCAGGAGATGTCGGCATGAGCCAGCCACTGGAGCTTGCCAACGTCCAGCGCGACGACGGGCTGCTCGACTGCATCGGTCTTCAGCAGCCGTTCGCCGAAGGGACGGATGCCGTCGCTGCCGCGCTGGTGCGCTGGCGCAGCGACATCTATGACGGTGATCCGCGGCCCGTGTTCGCGCCGGTCGCGCCGTCCACGGTGCCCGTCTACGCAGCATCCAGCCGGCAGGCGAGCCGACCGCAACACCCAGGCCGGTCCGGCCCGCGACGGTCTGTGCGGCCGGTGCTCGGCGGCCTGATCATGGTCACCGTGGTGTTGTCCGCGAGTGGGATCGCGGCGGCGGCGGCCCGGGCCACGCCGGGCAGCGTGCTCTGGCCGGTGACACAGGTCGTGGCGGCGCGGCACGCGCACAGCATCGAGGCCCGCGACCGGGTGCTCCGAGCGCTGGCGACTGCTCAGAAACAGGCCGTCCACGGCAACAAGAAGGCAGCACGAGTCACCCTCAACGATGCCATCGGCCGGGTCGACGAGGTGCAGGCAGCCGACGGCAAGTGGAATTTGCAGGTCAGGGTCGCGGCGTTGTCGGCCGCGCTGGACGGCTCGGGTGGCCTGCCGGTGAAGCCGCAGCCAGGCGCCACCACGCCTCCCACGCCACCCGCATCACCGTCGCCGGACGCGAGCCCCTCGCCCAGCCCCGCCCCGAGCCCCAGCGACATACCTTCGCCGGATCCCTCGCCGAGTGCCGATTCGACCCCCGGGGCAACGCATGCGCCTGCTCCTTCGGCCCCGGGGGACACGACCGGCACGACGGGCACCACCGGCTGACCGCGCTCAGGAGTCGTGGCGCGACTCGGCGTCCTGAACGCCGTCGGCATAGCCCCGGGCATACTCCCAGCTCACGTAGTGGGTGGGGTCGGGGTCGTACGCCGGCTCGTGCACAGTGGTCTGGCCGGCGTCGAGCAACTGCTTGAGGTTGCCGCGTAACAACGCCCATCCGAAGTAGTGCGAAATACGGCAGTCTTCGCAGTCGACCACCAGGCCGCGGACGTCCTGCGGCTCCAGCAGCGCCTGATAGACCTCGAGGTCGGCAAGGTCGGCGAGCACGTCCTCGCGTTCTTGCGCGGACAGCGGCTCCAGCGCGTCCTCCGGCCGCATCGAGTCGTCGAACTCAGCGGCCGGGTCGGCCGGGTCGCCGGAAAAGGGGTCATGGGGAACTTCGGTCACCGGCCAACGGTAACGCCGCGCGCCGTCCCGCGATGCATCGGTGCACCCGTAGGATGGGGAAAACCGGCCGCTGGAAGGTGTCATGGAGATACCCGAGAAGTTCGCGACGCTCGGGCTCACGTTCGATGACGTGCTGCTGCTTCCGGCGGCCTCCGATGTGGTGCCCAGCGAGGCCGACCCCTCGACCCGGCTGTCCCGCAACATCAATTTGCGGATCCCGCTGGTCTCCTCGGCGATGGACACCGTGACCGAGGCCCGCATGGCTATCGCGATGGCCCGGCAGGGCGGCGTCGGTGTGCTGCACCGCAACCTCTCCATCGAGGAGCAGGCCCAGCAGGCAGACATGGTCAAGCGTTCGGAGGCCGGCATGGTCACCAATCCGGTGACCTGCGCGCCAGATGACAGCCTGGCCGACGTCGACCGGCTCTGCCGCCGGTTCAGGATCTCCGGGCTGCCGGTGACCGACCCGTCCGGCGTGCTCCTGGGGATCGTGACCAACCGCGACATCCGCTTCGAGTCCGATCACTCGCGGCAGGTCCGCGAGGTGATGACTCCGATGCCCCTGGTGACCGCGCCGATCGGGGTGGCCCCCGAGGAGGCGCTGGGGTTGCTGCGGGTCAACAAGGTGGAGAAGCTGCCACTCGTCGACGAGGCCGGCCGGCTGCGCGGGCTGATCACCGTCAAGGACTTCGTCAAGCGCGAGCAATACCCGCTGGCCACCAAGGATGCCGACGGCCGACTGGTCGTCGGTGCCGCGATCGGGGTCGGCGAGGACTCCTACAAGCGGGCCCGTGCGCTGGTCGATGCCTGCGTGGACTTCCTCGTGGTCGACACCGCGCACGGGCATTCGCGCGACGTCGTCGACATGGTCCGCCGGCTCAAGGCCGACACGGCGGTCGATGTCATCGGTGGCAACATCGCCACACGCAGCGGGGCGCAGGCGCTGGTGGAAGCCGGCGCCGACGCCGTCAAGGTCGGCGTCGGTCCCGGGTCCATCTGCACCACCCGGGTGGTCACCGGGGTCGGGGTGCCGCAGGTGACCGCCATCCACGACGTGGCCGGCGTGGCCCGGCCGGCCGGCGTGCCGGTCATCGGCGACGGCGGCCTGCAGTATTCCGGCGACATCGCCAAGGCCATCGTCGCCGGTGCCGACAGCGTGATGCTCGGCTCCCTGCTCGCCGGCGTGGAGGAGTCGCCCGGTGACCTGATCTTCATCAACGGCAAGCAGTTCAAGTCCTATCGGGGCATGGGGTCGCTCGGTGCCATGCAGTCCAGATCATCAGACGGCGTTCCGATGCGATCCTATTCTCGGGACAGGTACTTCCAGGACGACGTGCTCTCCGACGACAAGCTGGTCCCGCAGGGCGTCGAGGGTCAGGTGCCCTACCGCGGCCCGCTCGGCGCCGTCGCCTATCAGCTCGTCGGCGGCCTGCGAGCGGCCATGGGCTTCGCCGGTACGCCGACCGTGCCCGACCTGCAGCAGCGCGGGAAGCTGGTCCGGATCACCTCGGCCGGCCTCAAGGAGAGTCATCCGCATGACGTCCAGATGACCGCCGAGGCCCCCAACTACGCGGGTCGCCTGAGGTGAGCGACATCGAGATCGGCCGCGGCCGTACCGCACGCCAGGGCTACGACCTCGCCGACGTGGCCATCGTGCCGTCGCGGCGCACCCGCGACGTGGGCGAGGTGTCGGTCGCGTGGGAGATCGACGCCTTCCGCTTCGAGATCCCGCTGGTCGCCCATCCGTCCGACGCGACGATGAGCCCGCAGACCGCAGTCGAGATCGGCCGACTCGGCGGGTTGGGCGTGCTCAACGCCGAGGGTCTGTGGACCCGCTACGTCGACCCGCTGCCGATCTACGACGAGGTGCTCGCAGCGGCCGCCGACGTCGACAGCGCGACCGCCGTCATCCAGCGGGCCTACGCCGAGCCGGTCAAGCCGGACCTCATCGCCGAGCGGATCCGGCAGGTCCGGCAGGCCGGGGTCACGGTCGCGGTCCGGTTGTCACCGCAGCACACGCTGACCCTCGCCAACACGGTGCTCGACGCGGGCGTCGACCTGCTCGTCATCCAGGGCACCATCGTCTCTGCGGAGCACGTGTCGACCGACGTCGAGCCGCTCAACCTCAAGACCTTCATCGCCGACCTCGACGTACCCGTGATCGTCGGTGGCTGCGCCAACTACCAGACGGCGCTGCACCTGATGCGCACCGGCGCGGCGGGCATCATCATGGGCATCGGTGCCGACTACCTGTCCACGACCACCGACGTGCTCGGCATCCACGTACCCATGGCCACCGCCATCGCCGATGCCGCGGCCGCCCGGCGCGACTATCTCGACGAGACCGGCGGGCGCTACGTCCACGTCATCGCCGACGGCGACATCCACACCAGCGGTGACGTCGCCAAGGCGCTGGCCTGCGGCGCCGACGCGGTGATGCTCGGGGCTGCCATCGCCGATGCCGCGGAGAGCCCCGGCCGCGGCGCCTGGTGGGAGTCGGTGGCAGCCCACCCGGCCCTACCCCGCGGGCACGTCGGCAGCCCGCCGGACAACCACAAGGAGCTGGAGCCGCTGGCCCAGTTGCTGCACGGCCCCGACCACTACGCCGAGGGTCGTACCAACCTTTTCGGGGGGCTCAAGCGGGCAATGGCCAAGTGCGGATACTCCGACCTCAAGGCCTTCCAGAAAGTCGAGCTCGTCCACCGCTACTAGCGCGGGCTCGGTGCGAACGTTCAGTGGCCGACGAGAGCTGACAACGACAGGGGTGCTTGGTGACCGGCTGGACAGCGGACGACATTCCCGACCAGGGCGGGCGGGCTGCCCTGGTGACCGGGGCCAACAGCGGGCTCGGATTCCACACCGCGCTGCAACTGGGCCGGCACGGTGCCCGGGTGCTGATGGGTGTCCGGGATCCGTCCCGTGGGGAGCAGGCGCTCGTCCGGGCGCGGGCCGCAGCCCCGGACGGGTCGTTCGAGGTGGTGTCGCTGGACCTGGCCGACCTGTCGTCGATCCGGGCCGCCGCGGGCGAAGTGGCGTCGCGGGTCGAGCGGCTCGACATCCTGGTCAACAACGCCGGAGTCATGGCGATCCCGCACCAGCAGACCGCCGACGGGTTCGAGAAGCAGCTCGGCGTCAACCATCTCGGCCACTTCGCGCTCACCGGCCTGGTCCTTCCGCTGCTGCTCGCTGCACCGGCCCCTCGGGTCGTCACCGTCAGCAGTGGAGCCCACCGCGGAGCCAAGGGCATCAACTTCGACGACCTGCAGAGTGCGCGCTCCTACAGCCCGCTGCGCGCCTACAGCCAATCCAAGCTGGCCAACCTGCTGTTCGCCGCCGAGCTCGACCGCCGCGCCGACGCTGCCGGCACCGGCCTGATCAGCGCGGCGGCGCACCCCGGCCTGGCGGCCACGAGCCTGATGCGCAACCGGCCGGGGGAGTCCGGCCGGCGGTTGATCGGCGCCTTGGGCGGGCTGGCGTTCAAGCTGTTCGGGCAGAGCGAGGCGGCCGGTGCGTGGCCGCAGCTGTATGCCGCCACGATGCCCGAGGTGCTCGGCGGCGAATACTTCGGCCCCAGCGGGTCGGGCGAGCAGCGGGGATATCCGCAGCGGGTGGGGCGCACCGACGCCGCCAACGACCCGGCCGCCGCGGCGCACCTCTGGGAGGTGTCGCGGGAGCTGACCGGTGTGGCGTACGACGAGCTCAAGGCAGCAGCCCCGTGAATGCCGCGACGGTTGACCGCCACGACACCGTCCTGGTCGTCGACTTCGGTGCGCAGTATGCCCAGCTGATCGCCCGCCGGGTGCGCGAGGCGCACGTCTACAGCGAGATAGTGCCGCACAACACCCCGGTCGCCGAGCTGATCGCCCGCCGGCCCAAGGCGATCATCCTCTCCGGCGGCCCGTCGTCGGTCTACGCGCCGGGCGCGCCCGCTCTCGATCCGGCGCTTGTGGACAGTGGAGTGCCCACTCTGGGCATCTGTTACGGGTTTCAGGCGATGGCGCAGGCGCTCGGCGGCGTGGTGACACGCACCGGGCTGTCGGAGTTCGGCGGCACCGCGCTGTCGGTGCATGCGCCCGGCGTGCTCTTCCGTGGCCTGCCCCAACGACAGCCGGTGTGGATGTCGCACGGCGACTCGTGCACCAGCGTGCCACCCTCCTGCACCGTCACAGCGTCCTCGCCGGGGGCGGCGGTGGCCGCCTTCGAGGATCCGGCGTCGGGTCTGTTCGGGGTGCAGTTTCACCCCGAGGTGATGCACACCGAGCACGGTCAGCGGGTGCTCGAGCGCTTCCTCTACGACGCCGCAGGTTGCCTGCCGCAGTGGACCGAGGCCAACATCATCGACCGTCAGGTCGACGCCGTCCGGGCGCAGGTCGGGGACAAGCGGGTGATCTGTGCCCTGTCCGGCGGCGTCGACTCCGCCGTCGCGGCGGCGCTGGTGCAGCGTGCCGTAGGCGACCGGCTGACCTGTGTGTTCGTCGATCACGGCCTGCTGCGCAAGGGCGAGGTCGAGCAGGTCGAGCGGGACTTCGTCGCGGCCACCGGCGTACGCCTGCATGTCGTCGACGCCACCGAGGCGTTCCTCGCCGCCCTCGACGGGGTGAGCGATCCCGAGGACAAGCGCCGGGCGATCGGCCGGGAGTTCATCCGCGCCTTCGAAGGAGCCGCCCGCGAGATCTCGGCCGCCGAGCCGGTCGACTTCCTGGTGCAGGGCACGCTGTATCCCGACGTGGTGGAGTCCGGCGGCGGATCGGGCACCGCCAACATCAAGTCGCATCACAACGTCGGCGGTCTCCCGGCGGACCTGCAGTTCGCCCTCGTGGAGCCGTTGCGCACGCTGTTCAAGGACGAGGTCCGCCGGGTGGGTGAGCAGCTCGGCCTGCCGCCGGAAATCGTGTGGCGCCAGCCCTTCCCGGGGCCGGGGCTGGCGATCCGGATCGTCGGCGCGGTGACCCGGGATCGGCTGGACATCCTGCGCGAGGCCGACGCCGTCGCGCGGGACGAGCTGACCCTGGCCGGCCTCGACCGGGAGATCTGGCAGTGTCCGGTGGTGCTGCTCGCGGACGTGCGGTCGGTCGGGGTGCAGGGCGACGGGCGGACCTACGGCCACCCCGTGGTGCTGCGGCCGGTGTCCTCTGAGGACGCCATGACCGCCGACTGGTCCCGGGTCGACTACGAGGTCCTCGCCCGCATCTCGACCCGGATCACCAACGAGGTACGCGAGATCAACCGGGTGGTCCTCGATGTGACGAGCAAGCCTCCCGGCACCATCGAGTGGGAGTAGCCGGACTCCGCCCGGTGAGCCGCCCCGCCCTGCTGTCGATCGATCTGGGCACGAGCGGCGTCAAGGTCCTGGTGGCCTCCGCCGAGGACCGACAGCCGCTTGCTCAGGCCACCGTCGGCTACCCGATCACCCGCAGCCGTCGCGGTTGGGCCGAGACCGACCCGGCTGCGTGGTGGGCGGCCACCGTCAGCGCGGTGCGTTCGGCGCTGGCCGACGCCGGCGCGGTCCGGATCGCCGGCATCGGCGTGGACGGCCAGATGCACGGCCTGGTGCTCAGCGACGCGGCCGGCCGCCCGGTCCGCCCGGCCCTGCTGTGGGCCGACCGGCGGGCCGCCGAGCAGTTGCGGCATTGGCGCGGCCTGCCGGAGCCGGTGCGCCGCCGGCTGGCCAACCCGATCACGCCAGGGATGACCGGGCCGATGTGGGCCTGGGTGGCCGAGCACGAGCCAACGGCCCTCGCCCAGGCCCGGTGGGCCCTGCTGCCCAAGGACTGGCTGCGGCTGCGGCTCACCGGCGCCGCCGCCACCGAGCCGTCGGACGCGTCGGCCACCCTGCTCTGGGATGTGCCCGGTGACCGGTGGGACCTCGATGTCGTCTCCGCGGCCGGCCTCGACCCGGCGCTGTTGCCGTCGGTGCTTCCGTCGGCGGCGACGGCTGGGCAGGTGGCGCCGGATGCCGCGGCCGACACGGGGCTGCGGGCCGGGACCCTGGTGGCCACCGGCGCGGGCGACACGGCGGCCGGGCTGCTGGGCACCGGCCTGACCGACCCCGCGACGGTGCAGATCACGGTCGGCAGCGGCGGGCAGATCGTCCGGCCCCTGGGCGAGCTGCCCGGGCTGGACATCGCATCGGCGCCGGTGGTGCATACCTACCGCACCGCGGCCGAGGCCGGGTGGTACGCGATGGCTGCCGTACAGAATGCCGGCCTGGCCCTGGACTGGGTGCGCGAGGTGCTCGGCGCAACCTGGGCGGAGTTGTACGGCTCCGCCCGAGCACACGCGCCGGGCGCCGGCGGGGTGACCTTCGTGCCCTACCTCACCGGCGAGCGCACTCCGGTGCTCTCCGCCGGCGCCCGTGGGGGGTTGTTCGGGCTCGACCAGTCCACCGACCGGGCCGGGCTCCTGCAGGCCGCACTCGAGGGGGTCTGCTTCGCGATCCGGCATGCCTTGGAGGCGATGCCCGGTTCCCCGCCCACAGTGGTCCGGCTGGCCGGCGGGGGTGGGCGGCAACCGGGCTGGCGCACCCTGCTGGCCGACGTGCTCGGCGTGCGGCTCGAGCCGGTCTCCATGCGCAGTGCCTCGGCGGTCGGATCAGCCGTGCTGGCCGGCCGGGCCGCCGGCCTTCGCGCGCCGGCCGGCCACCTCGCATTCGACCCGTTCGGGGAGCCGGCCGAGCCGACTGGAGCCTACGAGGAGGCGTACGCGCTCTACCGGCAGCGCTGCCCGGGCACGGCCGAGACGTAGCTGCGGGCACGAAGACCGGCATAGCGGCAAACGTCTCACCTGCGGTCGTGCGGCGGGGGAGGATGTGCGGCTGTGAGCCTCGTCAGCGTGATCGAGCGGATGGTCCGGCTGCAGCGACGACTGCCGGGCAGCGACGAGCGCCGGCATTTCCACGCGGTCTACCTGCGGACCACTCAGGCGGTCGCAGACGAGCTGGAAACCTCCGGATTCGTCGATCCGCGGTGGGTGGAGCGGTGGGACGCGGCGTTCGCCGACCTCTACCTCGACGCCCTGCAGGCAGCACTGGATGGCGGCCGGCCACCCGGGCCGTGGTCCATCGCCTTCGCGGCGGCAGCCGACGAGCGCACCCTGCCGCCGCTGCGGCACGTGCTGCTCGGGATGAACGCCCACATCAACTACGACCTGCCGCAGGCCCTCGTCGCCGTGATCAGCAGTGTGGACTTCGACACGCCTGCCACGATCGAGCGGCGTGAGCGCGATCACCGGCGCATCGACGAGGTGCTCGCCGCGCGGGTCGGCGCCGAGGATGCCGAGCTTGCCGCATTCGGCCGTCCCTTGACCGGCCGGCTGCTCGCGCCGCTGAACCAGCTCGGGACCAAGCGATTCCTCAAGGAGGCCCGCCGCAAGGTGTGGCAGAACGCCCGCCAGCTCGACCAGGCCCGGCGCGTGGGCCCGGATGCTTACCGGACCCGGCTGGCGATGCTCGAGGAGCGGAGCGCCCGGCGAGTGGCCGACCTGCGCGCACCGGGCCAGGTCCTGCTCAAGCTGGCCGTCCGCGGCTTCGGCGTACGGCTGCCTGCGCAGCCGGAGAACGCCGCCGGCTGATCGCCGGCGGCGTCCGGTCAGGCGGGTTCAGGCCCGGCGTCCTCAGGCGGGCCGTTCGGTTCATCACTGCCGGGCCGCCGCGGCCGGGCGGTGAGCAGCCCCGCGACGCCGGCGAAGACGAGCACCAGCGGAAGCAGCCAGCCCCGGGCGTTCGGCAGGATATCGGCGGCCGCCAGTGCCCAGGTGCCCACGATGCCGAGGAAGATCAATCCTGCGACCAGTGACAGCACGTCGCTGTCGTGTCTATTCACGAGTGACCTCCACGTGGCCGATGCCGTCGTCGATGAACAGTTCGAGCCTGCCGCCGCCGGTCCCGTCGGAGCCGGTGTCGGTGACCGCCTGCCGCAAACCGGTTCCGTCGCTGTGCTTGCCGAGGATGTCCAGCGCACCCAGGCCGGTGCTCGCGTGCACCGTCGCGTCGACGGCAGCGGGCAGCAGCACCCGGGCCTGCCCGGCGCCGAGGTGCACGGTGGTCGTGGCCGAGGCGTCGGTGAAGCTGACGTGGGTCAGGTCGAGCGTGGCGTCACCGGCACCCAGCCGGTAGACGGCGTTGATGTCCTGAGCGTTGCCGGGGGTCCACACGCGGTTGCCGCTGCTGCCGCCGATGTGCCGTACGTGCGAGGCGGCGCTCGTGACGGCGAGCGCGAGGCAGAGCAGGAGCCCCAGGGCGATCAGCCCGCGGGCGCGGCCGAACCATGCCCCGGCCACGAGCCCGGCCCCGACCACGGCCAGCGCCGTCGCGACGTAGGCCGGGGCGGTGATGCTCACACCGTGCACCTGGTCGACGGCCGCCATGACACCGAGGACCAGCAGCATCGCCGACAGCACGATCCGACCCAGTGGCGACCGCTGCCTGACCTTCCGCGGCGGCGGGAAGTACGGCGGGGGGACATACGGGGGCGGCTGCCCAGAGTAGGTGCCGGCATAGGGACCGTGCGGGGCGAACGGCGGCGGGGCTGACCCCGGCTGCTCCACCGTGGCGCGCGGGCCGCCTGCCATGGCGGCCAGGCCGCCGGTCTGCTGCCGTTGCCGCAGGAACAGCACGACACCGACCACGACGATCGCGAGCAGCGGGATGTTGGGGCGATCGAGGACGAAGGCGAGAGCCAGCAGCCCGCCGACGGCGATCAGCACGGTCTTCGTCGGTGAGGTGCTGCTCTGGCCGCGGCCGATCAGCGCCTCCACCGGAGAGGCCATGTCGCCATCGGCCGGCAGGAACAGCCAGGCGGCGGCATAGATCAGCAGCCCGATGCCGCCGAAGAAGGCCAGCACGACCAGCAGCACGCGAAACACGAGAGGATCGATCCCGAGGTGCCTGCCGAGGCCACCGCATACTCCCGCGATCCGTCGGTCGGCCTGACTGCGGCGCAGCGGCGGGCGGGTGCTCGGCGCAGCGGGCGCTGCGGAAGGCGGCGGGGACTCGCTGGATGTCGGGGGCGGGGAAGATGCCGCACTGGCGTCGGCCGGCGGTACGTCGTCATTCGTTGTCATGCCTCGATCCTGCTGGCCGCCGCCGTGGCGGGCTATCGGGGCGCACCCTGAGCTGACCCTGATCTTGCGGTGGGCAGATCTCGGGGGCGGGCCTGATGGTGCCGGGTGCCTCCACCGTGTGACGATCGGTCCCAGATGACAACGCCCGGTTCGCCAAACCCGAAGGTCTACCGGCGCACCGACGGCAAGCTGGTCGCCGGTGTCGCCGGCGGTCTGGCTGACCACCTGAGCCTGAACCCGCTGGCCGTACGCCTGGCCTTCGTCGTCCTCACCGTGTTCAACGGCCTCGGGGCCGTGCTGTACGCGGTCTACTGGGCGTTCGTCCGGGCGGCACCTCCCGGCGAGGAGCCGCCCGCGATCCCGCAGCGGCGTACGGAGGCACCGGGCCAGCTCCTCGCCTTCGGTGCGCTGGCCGCGGGGATGCTGATCGCCGTGCAGCAACTCCGCATCGGCGTGGGCGGCACCTTCGTGATCCCCATCGCGGTCGTCGTCGTCGGCGGCGCCCTCATCTGGCGGCAGGCCGACGAGGCGCAGCGGGTCAAGTGGCAGCGGCTGATGGGCGGCCGGCGGGCCGGGCGGACGGCGGTCGTCCTCCGGCTGGTGCTGGGCGTGGCACTGGTGGCGGCCGGCCTGGCCAGCGCCCTGGCGATCAGCGGCCAGCTCGCAGTGGTCCGCCGTGGGCTGATCGGGACCGCGGTGATCCTGATCGGCATCGCCGTGGTGGCCGGCCCCTGGCTCTGGCGGATCTGGCAGGACCTGGCCGTCGAACGCCGGGAGCGGATCCGCTCGGAGGAGCGGGCCGACGTCGCGGCGCACGTGCACGACTCCGTCCTCCACACGCTTGCCCTCATCCAGCGCCACGTCGACGACCCGCGCGAGGTGACCCGGCTGGCGCGCGGCCAGGAACGCGAACTGCGCAGCTGGCTCTACCGGCCGGCCGGCTCGCCCGACGACCGATTCGCCGCGGCGCTGGAGAACGCCGCCGGGCTAGTCGAGGACGAGTACGCGGTGTCGGTGGAGGCCGTGGTGGTCGGCGACTGCCTCGTCGACGAGCCCCTTGTCGCCGTGGTCAAGGCCACCCGGGAGGCGCTGGTCAACGCCGCCCGGCATGCCGGGGTGGCCGAGGTGTCGCTCTACGCCGAGGTGGAGCCGGCGGAGGTGACCGTGTTCGTCCGCGACCGGGGCAAGGGATTCGACCCGGCCGCCGTCGGCGAGGACCGGCACGGCATCGCCGGATCGATTCTCGGCCGGATGGAGCGGCACGGCGGCGATGCCGTGGTGCGCAGCGCTCCCGGCGAGGGCACCGAGGTGCGCCTGACGATGCCGAGGAGGTCGCCATGACAACGGTCTTTCTCGTCGACGACCACGGGATGTTTCGCACCGGTGTGCGTACCGAACTGCGTGGCCTGCTCGACGTCGTGGGTGAGGCGGGTACGGTCACCGCGGCCGTCGACGGGATCCGGGCGACCGGGCCGGAGGTCGTGCTGCTCGACGTGCACATGCCCGACGGCGGCGGGAAGGCGGTCATCGGGGCGGTGTACGCGACGCATCCGGAGGTGAAGTTCCTCGCCCTCAGCGTCTCCGACGCCGCGGAGGACGTGATCGGGGTCATCCGGGCCGGCGCCCGGGGTTACGTGACCAAGACGATCTCGGGGCCGGACCTCGCCGACGCGGTGCGCCGGGTCGCCGACGGCGACGCCGTCTTCTCGCCGCGGCTGGCCGGTTTCGTGCTGGACGCCTTCTCGCAGCGGGCCGACGCCCCGGTCAGCGACCCCGAGCTCGACCTGCTGACCGCCCGCGAGCGCGAGGTGCTCCGGCTGCTGGCCCGCGGTTATGCGTACAAGGAGATCGCGGCCGAGCTGTTCATCTCGATCAAGACGGTCGAGACCCACGCGTCAAACGTCCTGCGCAAGCTGCAGCTGTCCAATCGGCACGAGCTGACCCGCTGGGCGAGCGACCGCCGCATCGTCTGATCCGTCACCAGCGCGGGCAACGCTGCATGAGGGCACTCCAAACGTGGGCTACCGGCGGGTCGTTGCGGTGCACGATCCGCGCGGCCAGATAGAGCGTGTTGATCGGGGAGTCCTCGGTCGGCAGCACCTCGACGAGCTGCCCGGCGGCGAGCGCACCGGCACACAGGTAGCGCGGCAGCACGGTCGCCCCGGCGCCGGCGAGCGCCGCGCTCAGCAAACCGCGTAGGTCCGGCACCACCAGGGCTGCCCGTCCCGTGGGGGCCGTGCCAGTGACGTGCCGCCACCAGCGGCGCACGACGGGCAGGTCCTCGGCATAGGCCAGCAGCGGCATGCCACGCAGCGCCCTGTCCGGCTTGGTGGCCAGCAGTTCGAGGTCGATCCCGGCCATGAAGGCCGGTGCCGCGACCAGCAGGAACTCCTCGTCGCACAGTGGCTCGACGGCCAGGCCGCGCCGCCGCGGCCGGATCGTGCTGACTACCAGGTCCAGCTCGCCGCCGGCGAGGGCGTCGAGCAGCTCCTCGGCGAGGCCGAGGCGGGTGCGGATCGCGACGCCGGCGGCGATGGTGTCCACGAGGGCGGGCAACACCACGGCGGAGGTGAAGTCTGCCGGGCCGCCGAGGTGCAAGGTGCTCCCGCGCAACGGCGGCGAGGCGCCCAGCCCTCGTGCAACCGCGGCGAGGTCGTCGAGCGGCCCGTCCAGCTGCCGGGCGAGGTCGTCGCCCGCCGGAGTCGGCGTGACCCCCCGGGCCTGGCGCACGAAGAGGGGGCGGCCGATGGCCGTTTCGAGTGCCTGTACCTGGGAGGTGACCGTCGGCTGGGCGAGGTGGAGCAGCCGGGCAGCGGCGGTGAGGGTGCCGGTGCGGTAGACGGCCTGGAACGTCCGGAGCAGATCGAGCGAAGGCGCTCGGCGATCCATTCACCGACCCTGCCATAGAAACTCTGATGGCTCATCGGAGCCCCGGCTGTTGGTTGCGGGGCCGCAGAGCAGGCACAGTCCGGCCTATGGCTGACGACAAGAAGATCCTTATCGGTTTGACAAGTCACGGCGACCTCGGTGGGCTCCGGCGCACCGGCTACTACCTGCCGGAGGTGGCGCACCCCTGGCGCGTGTTCACCGACGCCGGATATGCCGTCGACCTGGCGAGTACGGCCGGCGGCGAACCACCCGCTGACGGCGTGGACCTGTCAGATCCGATCCAGCGGGCGTTCACCGAGGACGAGAGCATGCAGGTCAAGCTGCGCGCCACACCGCGCTTCGCCGACGTCGACGCGGGCGGGTACGACGGGGTGCTCTTCGCCGGTGGCCACGGCGCCATGTGGGACTTTCCGACCGACTCCGACCTGGCCCGGACCACCCGCGAGATCTATGAGGCGGGGGGCGTGGTCGCCGCGGTGTGCCACGGCCCTGCCGCACTTGTTGGTGTGACCCTTTCCGATGGCCGGCCACTCGTCGAAGGAAGGAGGCTGGCGGCGTTCACCAACGACGAGGAGGCGGCGGTCGGCCTGTCCGAGGTCGTGCCGTTCCTGCTGCAGACCCGGCTGCAGGATCTCGGTGCCGAACACGGCGGCGCCCCGGTCTTCCAGCCTCATGTGGTGATCGACGGGCGCCTCGTGACAGGGCAGAACCCCGCCTCGGCGACCGGAGTCGCGCAGGCGGTGCTGTCAGTGCTGGCAGCGCCGTCAGAGACCTGACCCGCAGTGCGCGAGATCCTGCTCCAGCGCGACAAGCGCCGGCGGGGCATGCCGGCTGTCGAGCCGGGTCGTGTAGATCAAGCGGGTCAGCGGCGTGCCGGCGAGCGGTCGGGCGGCCACGCCGCGGGGCGGGCGGTGCAGGGCGAGCCGGGGCAGGAGCGCCACTCCGAGCCCATGTGAGACGAGGCCGAGCACGGTCTGGAAGTCGTCGCCTTCGAACTGCAGTCGCGGCCGGAAGCCGGCCGATCGGGTGAGATCCGCGAGAAGTTCCAACTGCAGCCCCGCCCGGGGCGCGGCGATCCAGGCTTCGTCGGCCAGGCCGGCGAGTTCGACGACGTCCTGGCCGGCGAGCGGGTGCTCGGCGGGAAGGGCGACCAGGACGGGGTCCGACAACACGAGCGTGCGGTGCAGCGCGGGCGGCGGTGGCAGCGGAACCCGGTCGTAGTCGAACGTGAGAGCGAGGTCCAGCTCGCCGTCCAGAAGGCCCGTGTAGCTGGCATCGGCCTCGAGTTGGCGCAGGACCACCCGCACTCCGGGGTGGCTGGTTCGAAACCTGGCGAGGGCCGCTGGCACGATGCCACCGGCGGCGGATGCGAACGCGCCGAGCTGGAGCTGCCCCACCCGGCCCTCGCGGAGAGCGGCCAGCTCCTGCATGACGACGGCGAGCGTGGCCCGCACCGACTGCTCGGCCTCGAGCAGGATGAGGCCGGCCGGGGTGGGCTTGACCGGCCGCCGCTGGAGCACGCGCAGCCCGATGCGCCGCTCGAGCTCGGCGATCTGCTGTGAGACCGCCGACTGCGTATAGCCCAGGATTGTGCCGGCAGCCGCGAAGGACCCGGTCCGGACGACCGTCTCCAGGGTCGCCAGGTGACGCGGGTCGACGGTGGCCGCAGGCATGTGGATCATTCTGGCTTACTCTCGAATAAGAAACAATCGCTTGAACTTATCGACATCCCAGGGCAGCCTCGTGACATGGACGTGGTCGAAGTACTGAGGGATCTCGTCGCGATCGACTCGGTGAACCCCTCGCTGGTGCCGGATGGCGCCGGCGAGGGTGAAATCGCGGTGTACGTCGCGGCCTGGGGAAAGCGGGCCGGCCTGGGCGTCGAGGTCGTCGAATCCACCCCTGGACGCCCCAGCGTCGTGCTGCGCAGCCGGGCCGACGGCCCTGACGGCACCGGGCGCACGCTGCTGCTCTGCGGGCACCTCGATACGGTCGGCGTCGAGGGGATGGCGGCGCCTGCACGCGCCGCGGGTCGACGGCGACCGGCTGTACGGGCGGGGGGCGTACGACATGAAGGCGGGTCTGGCAGCGGCGCTGGTGGCCTGCCGCGAAGCGGCCCGGCTGGAACTGCCGGGCGAGGTCGTGGTCGCCGCCGTCGCCGACGAGGAGCACGCCAGCCTCGGGATCCAGGAGGTGCTCGGTCGGGTGCGCGCCGACGCGGCGGTCGTCACCGAGCCGACCGAGCTCACCGTCGCGACCGCTCACAAGGGGTTTGTCTGGCTGGAGATCGACGTGATCGGCAAGGCCGCCCACGGTTCGCGCCCACACCTGGGCGTGGACGCCATCCTGAAGACCGGTCCGGTGCTGGTCGCCCTGGCCCGACTCGACGAGCAACTCCGCGATCGCCGGCACCCCCGGCTGGGCCCGGGCACCGTGCACGGCTCACTGATCAGCGGCGGCCGGGAGGAGTCGACGATTCCCGACCGCTGCCGGCTGACGATCGAGCGGCGCACCCTGCCCGGCGAGACGCTTGCCGATGTGGAGCGTGACGTTGCTGAACTACTCGCCCGCTGCGGCGCGGCCGATCCTGCCTTCACCGCGACGGGCCGCACCCGGCTCGCCCGCGAACCGTTCGAGACAGCCGACTCGGCGCCGATCGTGGCCGCCGTCGCAGCCGCGGCAACCCACGTGCTGGGCCGGCCGGCGGAACTTGCCGGGGTGAGCTACTGGGCCGATGCGGCCTTCATCGCCGCCGCCGGCATCCCGACGGTGCTCTTCGGGCCCGACGGCGACGGCGCGCACGCTGCTGTGGAGTGGGTGAGCCTGCCGGGCACCGTCGCCTGCGCTGAAGTCCTCACCGCCGTGGCGGCAGAGTTCTGCCGATGACCCGACCCGTCCCGCGGGCCGTCGTCAATCCACGACCGCGTCCTGACCGGGTCCTGGCGCCGCCGGACGAGCGGGTCCAGCAGTTTCACCGCGGACTGCCGGGTTACCGGCCCACCCCCCTGCACTGCCTTGACGCGACCGCCGCGGCCCTCGGCGTCGGCTCGGTGTACGTCAAGGACGAGTCAGACCGCCTCGGGCTGCCCGCCTTCAAGATCCTGGGTGCCTCGTGGGCGGCCGCTCAGGCGCTCCGCAGATGGCCGAAAACGACCACCCTGCTGACCGCGAGCGCGGGAAACCATGGGCGTGCGGTTGCCCGCGCGGCCGGGCAGCGCGGCCTGGCCTGCCGCGTCTACCTGCCCGCCGAGACCAGCGAGAGTCGCGCCGAGGCGATCCGCGGCGAGGGTGCGGAGGTGGTGCGGGTCGACGGCGACTACGGCTGCGCCGTGGCCGCAGCCGAGCGGGCCGCAGCCGAGGGCGGCACGCTCATCGCCGACATGACCGACGATGCCGCCGCGCCGTCACCGGCCTGGGTCGTCGAGGGCTATTCCACGCTCTTCCGCGAGGCGGCCGAACAGGCGCCCAGGTGCTTCGATCTCGTGCTGGTGGGAGTCGGCGTCGGGTCGCTGGCCGCGGCAGCGGTCCGCTTCGCCGTGCACGAGCAGCCGGGCTCCCGGGTCGTCGGCGTCGAACCGGAGGCGGCCGCCTGCCTGGCCGCTTCGCTGGCGGCGGGCCGGCCGGTGACGGTGGCGACGCCCGGGACCAGCATGGCCGGTCTGAACTGTGCCACCCCGTCCGCTGCGGCCTGGCCCACAAATCGCGACGGGCTGGCCGGCACGGTCACCGTCGGCGATCCGGAGGCACACGCCGCCATGGTGAGTCTCGCCGGATTCGGCCTCGTCATCGGCGACTGCGGTGCGGCGACCCTGGCCGGGTTGCAGCGGCTCGTCGCCGACGACCGGTGTGCGGCTTTGCGGGCGGCGGTGGGTCTCGACCGGACCACCCGCGTTCTCTGTATCGCCGGAGAAGGGCCAACCGACCCGGCCGCCTACAACCAGGCGATCGGGCGCTCGTCGTACCGTGGCTGATCACCCACAGTTCTGTTTGCCTGGGCTAGGCGGTGTTGACGACCTGGAACGCCTCGGCGAGCCGGCCCTCGGGCAGGTCGCCGGCCTCGGCATTGGCCGAGAGCCAGTTGCGCAGCAGGCCCTCGAGGTCGTCCATGTGCGCCGTCTGGCTCTTGTGCTCGCGCAGTGCCGAAACCTTCAGGTCGAAGGTGTCCGTCACGTCGACGAAGTGGTCCCGCTCGGGGCCGCCCATCAGCCAGACCTCGGCCACCTTCCAGTCGGCGAGCCCTTCGACCAGCAGCAGTTCCGGGTGGGCGTAGGGGTTGCGGGCATCCGGGTAGACCGCGCACAGCGCCGCCTCGCCGGTGTGCAGATGGTCCGGGTGGCTGGCGCCGATCCGCTGGTAGTTGCGTACCGGTGACTGGCTGAGCACCCGCTGGGGGCGGACCCGCCGGATCTGCCGCGAGATGTCGCGACGCAGATCCTGGGTGACGTCGACCCGGCCGTCGGGATGACCCAGGAAGGTCACGTCGTCGACCCCGACGACCGCCGCGGCCGCGCGTTGCTCGGCCTCGCGGATGGTGGGGATCTCCGCCCGCGGGACCGCCGGGTCGAAGCCGCCGGCGTCGCCGTAGGTCACGATGCAGTAGGAGACCGCGATGCCGGCCGCCGTCCAGCCGGCGATCGTCGCGGCGGCACCGAAGTCGACGTCGTCCGGATGTGCCGTGACGACGAGGATGCGCTCGATCTCGGTGTCGGGGAGAGGTGTCACGGCGGCCATCCTAACGACCGGCCGATCCAATCCTCGGCGCGACGGCGAAGCGGCGGTGCTGCAGCGCCGGCAGGCTGGTCCGCACCTGCTCGACTCGGTCGGCCGAGACGTCGGCGATCACCGGGCCGTCGTGCTCGGTGCACTGCGCGACGACCACCCCCATCGGATCGACGACGAGGCTGCGGCCAGCGAAAATCGGCGGGCCCTGGTCGGCACCGGCCAGGTAGCAGGTGTTCTCGATCGCCCGGGCGCGCGCCAAGGTGACCCAGTGATCCTCCTTGAGCGGGCCGCCGACCCAGGCGGCCGGCACGGCGAGCAGTGTGGCACCGGCATCGACCAGCGCCCGTGCCATCTCGGGAAAGCGCAGGTCGTAGCAGGTGAGGACACCGACCGTCAGGCCGGCGACCGGCAGTACGAGCAGCGGGTCGGCCGGGTCGCCGGCGCGCAGCCGGTCGGACTCCCGCCAGCCCAGCGCGTCGAACAGGTGCAGTTTGCGGTAGGCGCCGACAACGCCGGACCCGTCGACCGCCACCACCGTGTTGAACACGTGATCGTCGCCCGCGACGGCTTCGAACATCCCGGCGAGCACCGTCGCGTCGCTGCCGCGGACCGCCGCTCCCAGCATGTCGACGAAGGGACCGTCGAGCGGCTCGGCCGCGGCGGTGAGCGGATCGTCGGGCCGGCCGAAGGGAAGCATCGTGGCCTCGGGCAGGACGATGAGGTCGGCACCACGGGACACTGCCTGCTCCACTGCGTCGGCCACGCGGTCGCGGTTGGCTCGCTTGTCCGGCGTTGCGGTGAACTGCACGACGGCGACCTGCACGGTGCCGAGTCTCGCACGCTACGGGCGTTTCGCTCCTCGCTTCGCTTGACGCTCACTGGACTGGTTTAGTCTCCGGGAATGGCCGACCGCAGCCCTCTGACCGCTCGGATGCGACCGTTCGGCACGACCGTCTTCGCGGAGATGACGGCGCTGGCGGTCCGTACCGGCGCGGTCAACCTGGGCCAGGGCTTCCCGGACGTCGACGGACCGGCTGCGATGCTCGAAGCAGCCGTGGCGGCGATCCGCTCCGGCGTCAACCAGTACCCACCCGGGCCCGGGATGCCGGCCCTGCGCGCGGCGATCGCGGCGCAGCGGGCGGCCCGATACGGGCTGGCCTACGACCCCGGCTCCGAGGTGCTGGTGACGGTGGGCGCCACCGAGGCCATCGCGGCAACCATGCTCGCCCTCTGCGACTCCGGCGACGAGGTGATCGTGTTCGAGCCCTATTACGACTCGTACGCCGCCGCGATCGCCCTCGCGGGTGCGGTCCGGCGGCCGGTGACGTTGCGCCCGTCGGCCGAAGGCAGGTTCACGTTCGACCCCGACGAGCTGCGCGCGGCGGTCGGGCCGCGTACCCGGCTGGTGCTGGTGAACACCCCGCACAACCCGACCGGCACCGTGCTCCGGTCCGAGGAGCTGGCCGAGATCGCTGCCCTCTGCCGGGACCACGACCTGCTGGCCGTGACCGACGAGGTCTACGAGCACCTCACCTACGACGGGACGGAGCACGTCTCGCTGGCCGCGCTGGACGGGATGCGGGAGCGCACGGTGGTGATCTCCTCGGCAGGCAAGACGTTTTCGGTGACCGGCTGGAAGATCGGCTGGATCTGCGCCCCGGCATCCCTGGTGGCGGCGGTCACCGCGGTGAAGCAGTTCCTCACCTTCACGGCGAACGGCGCTTTGCAGCTGGCCGTCGGGCATGCCCTGACCCACGAGCTGCCCTGGGTCGAGTCGCTGCGGACCTCGCTGCAGGCCAAGCGCGACCGGCTCGCGGCCGGGCTCACTGCGGCCGGTTTCGGCGTGCTCCGTCCGGCAGGGACCTACTTCATCCAGGCCGACGTACGTCCGCTGGGACTGACCGACGGTACGGAACTCGCCTGGTCGCTGCCGGAGCGGGTAGGCGTCGTCGCCATTCCGACCGCGGTGTTCTACGACGACCGCGAGGCGGGCCGACCCTTCGTGCGCTTTGCCTTCTGCAAGCGCGACGAGGTGCTCGACGAAGCGATCCGCCGGCTCGCCGTGCTCGGGCAATAACGGCTGAGCGGCCTTGCTGAGGGGGCCTGTGGACAACGGTGCGGCGTACGGCCGCGATATTCCTACGCTGTACGCATGGTGCGTCCTGCAAGCTGTCCCAGGCCAGCAGGTGTGAGTCCTGTCCGGGTAGGCATCGGAGCGCCCGGTAGCAGGCCCCGGTTCGTTGGAGAGATCTGGCGGGCTGAGCGGGGTGTCAAGAGCCTCTTTGGAGGG
>JBBRYN010000038.1:0-31679 GCA_038237645.1 Mycobacteriales bacterium | reverse complement strand
GTAGCGGGGGCAGGATTTGAACCTGCGACCTCTGGGTTATGAGCCCAGCGAGCTACCGAGCTGCTCCACCCCGCGTCGGTCTCTTCACTGTACGGAAGCGTGTACCCCCGCGCAAACCGACCGACCGACCGACCGACCGACCGACCACGTCACCGCGCAGCAGTCCCGGCGCCCACACTCCAACGGCCGTCCCTCAGCCGCCCTTCGGCGCGTTCTGGAATCGGGTGATCGCCCTCTGCAGTTCGGCCTGGGCCTGGCCGATGCCGGCGAAGTCGCCGGACTTCTGCGCTGCGGCCAGGTGGTCCAGCGCATTCTTCATGTCCTTCACCGCAGCCGCCACTTCACCGGCACTGCTGGTCGGCGGGCCGGCCGAGCCGGAGGGCGACGGTGTGCCGGACGGCGACGGCCCGCCACCCGGGGTGCCCGTCTCCGATGCCCCGGGCCCGAAGAGGCTGTTCAGCGCGGCACCGAGGGTGGGTTCGTAGGCCACCCTGCCGCCGAAGGCGACGAGCACCCGCCTCAGCAGGGGCTGGGAGCCCTGGCCCTCACCCTGGACGTACAGGGGCTCGACGTACAGCAGCCCGCCGCCGACCGGCAGCGTCAGCAGGTTGCCGAAGCGCACCCGCGACCCACCGGTGTCGAACAACGTCAGGTCGCGGGCCACCTCCGCCGTCGAGGTGAAGTTGCGTTGCACCTGGTTGGGCCCGGGGATCACCGTGTTGCTTGGTATCTCGAGGACCGTGAAGCGCCCGTACGTCTCCGGGTCACTCGATACGGACACCACCGCGGCGAGGTTTTCCTTGTTGATCGGGTTGAGCGCGGTGATCAGTTCGAAGCTCGCGGTCTTGTCGCCAGGGTTCTCCGCCACGATGTAGTACGGCGGTTGCGGCCGCTGCACCTGACCCTTGGGAGTCGTCGGGTCGCCGGGCACGCTCCATGACGCCACGCCGGAGAAGAAGGTCTGCGGGTTGTGCACGTGGTATCGCGAAAGCACCTCGCGCTGCACCTTGAAGAGGTCCTCCGGATAGCGCAGGTGCGACATCAGCTCCGCCGAGATCGCCGACCGTGGCTTGACCAGCTTCGGGAAGATCTTGCGCCACGTCCGCAGCACGGGGTCCTGCTCGTCGAAGGCGTACAACGTCACCGTGCCGTCGTAGGCGTCGACCGTCGCCTTCACCGAATTGCGGATGTAGTTGACCTGCGCCTGGGGCTGACCGGCCGTGCCCCGGTTGGTGAAGGTGTCCGTCGTCGCTTCACCCAGCGTCGTGGGCTGCGAGTTGGCGTAGCCGTCGCTCGTCGTGTAGCCGTCGATGATCCACTGGATCCGCCCGCCGATCATCGCGGGATACGGGTCGCCGTCGATTTCGAGGAACGGCGCCACCTTCTCCACCCGTTGGCGCGGATCACGGACGTAGAGGACCCGCGACTTCGAGCTGACCGCGCTGTTGAGCACGATGTTGGTCTCGCGGAATTTCAGCGCGTACGCGATCTTGCGCAGCGTGTTGCTGATCGGCACGCCGCCCCTGCCGTCGTAGGTGTTGTTGACCTGGTCCTGGCCGCCACCGCCGCCCGGCCGGTCGAACTCACGGTCCGGGCCACTCGACTTACCGACGATGGAGTACGACGGCAGCAACTCGCCGTAGTAGGCCCGCGGCTGGTCCACCGGTATCACGGTGCGGCTGTCCTCACCGGTGGCCTTCTTCGCAGCCTCGGTGAGGGCCCCTGAGACGAAGATCGGGCCGCCATCGGCGTCGACCTGGTTCGCCGGAGCCGCGACGAAACCGTTGCCGTGGGTGTAGACCAGGTGCCGGTTGATCCAGTTGCCCTGCACCCCCTGCAGGTCGGCGTCGTTGAGCTCGCGCACCCCCACGACGAAGTCCTGCTTCTTGCCCTTGTAGGAATAGCGGTCGATGTCGAGCTTGTCGGCGAAGCCGTAGACCGGGCGCACCTGCTGCTGCTGGGTGAAGGTGTCGACGAGCACGGCGGGGTCGAGTAGCCGGGCGTTGGGCACCGTGCCGGTGTCAGCCTTGACCTCCGCTGCGGTCAGGATCTTTTTTGCGTCGTACGGTGTCGTCCCGACGCCACCAAGCCCGTAGGCAGACAGCGTGGCGGCGATGTTGCGCTCGATGTAGGGCGCTTCCTTGGTGTTGGCATTGGGGCGGGCTTGGAAGGTCTGGATCGCCGCGGGATAGGCGCCCCCGATGAGCAGCGCACACACTACGAGCAGTGCGAGGGCGATGATCGGCAGGGAGAAGTTGCGCACCACGGTGTTTGCCAGGAAGGCGACCGCGCAGATCAGCGCGATGAGCAGCAGGATGGTCTTGGCCGGGAGCACCGCATGAACGTCCGTATAGGACGGTCCGGCCACCTTCGCCGTACTGCGGTCGGAGAACACCAGGCCGAACCGGTCGAGCCAGTAGGCCCACGCCTTGAGCAGCACGAAGATCCCGAGCAGCACCGACAGATGCGCCCGGGCGGCGGCCGTCATCCGCTCGCCGGCCGTCTGGGTCTGCAGCCGGATGGCACCGAACAGGTAGTGCACGACGAGCGACCCCACCAGGGACAACACGACCGCGGTGAAGAGGAAGCCCAGCACGTAGCGTTGGAAGGGATAGGTGAAGGCGTAGTAGGACAGGTCACGGTGGAACTGCGGGTCGGAGACGCCGAACGGCACGCCGTTACGCCACATCAGCCAGGTCTTCCAGCCGCCCTGCGCCGACATGCCGGTGATCACGCCGAGCAGGCCGGCGATGCCGAACACCAGCAACCGAAGGCGTGGCTCGAACGCGACCCGGTAGCGCTCGAGGTTCTGCTGCTCCAATGACATGGGACGGAACTGCGGCCGCAAGGCATGAGCGATGAACAGGTTGGTGCCGACGATGATCGCCATGCCGGCCCCGAAGAGGACGAACATGATGACCCGGGTCTCGAGGACCGTACGGAACACCGGCGAGTAGTGCACCTCGCGAAACCACAACACGTCCGTGTAGAGCGACACCAGCGCGCCGAAGCCCGACAGCAGTAGGCCGAGCAGGACGACGACCGGGACGAGCAGGCGGGTGCGGCGCGAGATCTGGTAGGGCGGGGGGCGCATGGCCACGCGAAAGTCACCTCGGGGTTGAAGCGGACAGCCTGTAAGGCAAACGTACCGGTCCGCCGCAGGTTCCCGGCGGCGGTGGCAGCATGTGCGCTATGTCGCTGACGCCTACTGCCCTGGAGACGGCCGTCGTGCAGATCGAGCGGCACGTCGCGCAGGGTGGCTGGGACCGGCCGCCGGTGCTGTTCGCACTGGTAGACACCGCGGATCTGGTCCGGCAGGAGCCGGCGCTCGCGAGCAGCCTCGGGTTGGCCGAGCCGCCGGACTCCGGCGGTACCCTAACCCCGGTGGAGCAGGAGCCGCTCAACGAGGGCCCGCTCGACGAGATACTGGCGGGCATCACCTGGCCGGCGGACGTGGCCGGCTGCGCTGTGGTACACGAGGTCCTGGTGCTACCGCCCTCGGCGGAGGCCGAGCGGCCGTCGGACGATAACGCCACCGACTGGGCCGCCGGTCATCCCGACCGGCGCGAGGTGCGGCTGGCAGTCGGCGTCCTCCGCGACGGATCCCAGGCCAGCGCCCTTCGGCTGCGCGCCGCGGGGGCCGACCCGGCCGCGCCGGACGACGTACTTGTCGGGCCGGATCTGGCTCCCAACCTGGCGGAGGCCCTGCTCGACACGCTCCGCTGATCATTCACCCCTACGCCAGGTTGGCGCGGGCGGGGCCGTGGGCCTGGCGGGCAGGCCCGTCAGCAGGAAGGCAGGGCGCCGCGTCCGGAACGCAGGGTCGTGAGCGCGGCGAGGGCCTGCTGCAGCGTTGCCACCTTGACCAGCCGGATGCCTTTGGGCTGTTGCATACGCGCGTCGGCGCAGTTGCCGGCGGGGGTGAGGAATGCGGTCGCACCCGCCGCGCGGGCCGCCACCAGCTTCTGATGGATCCCGCCGATCGGCCCCACGACGCCGTCGTCGTCGATGGTGCCGGTGCCGGCGACGAACCGGCCCCCCGTCAGGTCGGCCGGGGTGAGCAGGTCGATGATGCCGAGGGAGAACATCAAGCCGGCCGACGGCCCGCCGATGTCGTTGATGTTGAAGGAGATCTTGAGCGGCGGGGCCGGCTGCTGATCCACTTGGATACCCAGCGCGGCCTGCTTCGGGCTGGCCTTGGACCTGCCAGTCCGGATCGTCGCCTTGGCAGCCCGGAAGTGCCGCTCGTAGCTCACTGTCACGAGGTCGCCCGGATGGTGGGCCCGAAGCCGCGACACCAGTTGCGCGGCCGACGTCACCCGCGTGCCGTCGAGAGCGACGATCGCGTCCCCGGCCCGCAGCTTGCCGTGGGCCGCGCCATCGGACAGCACCGTGCCGACGGTGACCTGCAGGGGATAGCCGAGCTGGCGCAGGGCAGCGACTTCGGCCGAGCTCTGCGAGGTCTTGAAGTCCGCGGCGTTTTCCTTGTCCACCTGGGTCTGGGACCGCCCTGGCGGGAAGACTACTTCGCGGGGGACCACGGCGTAGCGGCGATCCAACCAGGCCCGGATGCCGGTCAGCAGGTCGATCCGATCGCGCAGGGACACCGTCGTGAGGTTGAGATGCCCAGCGGATCTCGATGTCTGCCGGCCGGTGACGCTGATGACCGGCTTGCCGTCGTAGCTGCCGACGGTGTTCACGGTCGGGCCCGGGCCCTCCACGACGTACGGGACCGGGAGCTGCGCCACCGCAACGCTGAACAGGGCCAGCAACACTGCGCCCGCGACGAGGGTTGCCGCCCGGTAAGACATTGGCTGAGCGTATCGGCCGTCAGTGACCGTCGTGCTCGTCGGCCTTGGCACCGCGCGCCAGGGCGGCCCGGAATCGGGCATGCTGCTCGATGGTGTCGATCGGCCGGCCGGGCCCGCGAGGGCGGGCCCGCCAGGAAACCCAGACGATGGCGAGTAGCGTCACCACGAATGGAGCTAGCGTCCAGACGAGCGGTGACATAACCCAAACGGTACGCCGGGATCGGCCGCCGGGGCGGGTCGTCGGCCGGGTTTCCACAACGTTTCCACAACGTTTTCCACAGCGTTCCCACAGCATTCCCGCCACCCCTCCGCAACACTCCCCGAGGGCTTACCCCGGAGACGGTGCCGCCTGGTCGATGGCAGGCGGCGGGGCAACGGTTAGCGTTGACGTATGACTGACCTCCCCTTCGGCTTCGGCACCGCCGGCGGCGACGAGCCGGACCAGACCGCCGACTGGGCCGGCAAGGCTCCGCTGTTCGCCGAGTTGCAGAAGCTGATGTCCTGGTCGGGCGGCCCGGTCAACTGGGACATGGCCCGGCAGTTGGCCATCAGCCAGGCGGCCACGACTGACCAGCCGGTCACCCCGGCGGAGCGGGCCGTTGTCGAGCAGACGCTGCGACTGGCCGACCTGTGGCTGGACCCGGTGACGTCACTACCGTCCGGTGTGCGGCAGGGGGCAGCGTGGAGTCGGGTCGAATGGATCGAGCGCACCCTGCCCGTGTGGTCGGCCCTGTGCGACCCGGTCGCGGCGCGCGTCGTCGCGGCGATGGGCAGCGCCTTGCCGTCCGAGGCACAGGCTGAGGCAGGAGCACTGCTCGGCATGCTCGGGCAAGCCGGGGGCTTGATGTTCGGCGCCCAGGTCGGCCAGGCGCTGGCCCAGCTTGCCGGTGACGTGCTCGGCGCCACCGACATCGGACTCCCGCTGGGTCCTCCCGGGCAGGCAGCCCTGATTCCCGCAAACGTCGCGGAGTTCGGCGCCGGGCTGGAACGCCCGGTCGATGAGGTACGGCTCTATCTGGCATTACGGGAAGCCGCGCACCACCGGCTGTTCGGCTCAGTGCCGTGGCTGCGGCAGCATCTGCTCCAGGCGGTCGACGTCTACGCCCGCGGGATCACCATCGATCCCCAGGCGATCGAGCGGGCGATGCGCGAGATCGACCCGCAACACCCGGAGACCCTGCAGCAGGCCCTGGGCAGCGGGATGTTCCAACCGGAGAACACCGCCGCCCAGGTGGCCACGCTGAACCGGCTGGAGACGGCACTGGCGCTCGTCGAAGGCTGGGTGCACACGGTCGTGACCGACGTGGCAGGCGAGCGGCTGCCCGGTGCCGACGCGCTGGGCGAGACCCTTCGGCGCCGCCGGGCCACCGGTGGGCCCGCCGAGCAGACCTTCGCCACCCTGGTGGGGCTGGAGTTGCGGCCGCGCCGACTGCGCGAGGCCGCCGCGCTGTGGGCGGCGATGGCCGAGCGCGGCGGAACCGAGGGACGCGACGCCCTGTGGCAACACCCCGACCTGCTCCCTTCGGGTGCCGACCTGGCCGATCCGGAGGGTTTCGCCAAGCGCACCGAGGATCACCTCATGCCCCCCGAGGAGAGCTGAGGCCGGCCAGCAGCGCGCGGGTGGCCTCCCAGCCCTCCAGGCCGGGGTCCAGCCGGGAGACGTCCATGGGGACCCGCAGCCGACCCCATCCCGGCGTGACTTCGATCGCGGTCAGGTCGGGGGCGGCGGCTCGCAGGTCGGCGACGACGGTCGGACGGTCGAGGTCGACGCTCGCCGGGACCCAGGAGGGGATGGGCAGCGCCATGCCGACCGCCACCGCCCCTGCCTCTCCGCCGGTCGGCCGGGCGGCGGCCGCGACGGCCACCGCGGAGCGGGACAACGCCTGAAACAGCTTGGCGAGCAACAGCGGTGGCAGATCGGGAGCGTCGATGGCGACCGCAGCGAAAAGCTGGTAGCCGCGCTCGTCGGCCACCGCGGCGGCGGCTCGAACGCCGGGATCGGCCACCTCGACGACCGGCACGTCGGGCCACACCAGGTCACGTACTGCGGCGGACTCCCCCGCGCCGCACACGACGAGGCTGTCCACGCCGGCCAGGCCCTGCAGCACCTCGGCCACGTCTTCGAACAGCGCGCCGGAATAGGCGACCGGATCGATGCCCGGCGGAGCGGCAGCAGACGCGACACCCGGCCAGATCAGCGCGGCACACCGGCGGGTCACCGCGTGGCCCCACCACCGTGATCCGGCAGGTCCGGCCCGGCTGCCGCGACGATGCCCTCAAGGTAGCCGCGAGCCCGCTCGGCGCGCGGATAGCCGGCCACCAGTGCCCAGAAGGCCTCGTCGTGGCCGGGCTCACGCAGGTGCGCCAACTCGTGCACCAGAACATAGTCGAGGACCCACGACGGCATGACCCGCAGTCGCGACGACAACCGGATGCTGCCGTCCTCGGGCGTGCAGGAGCCCCACCGGCTGTTCTGGTTGTCGACCCACCGGACGCTGTCCGGCTCGACCAGGCCGTCCAGATGTGCGGCGGCCAGCCGGCGTGCCCGGGCCAGCAGCGCGGTGTCGCTGCCGGGCAGCCGCGGCCGGCGCTCCTTGGCCGCCAGCCGGTCGAGCATGACCGCAACCCACTGGCGCTCCTCGGCCCGGCTCATCCGGGCGGGCAACAAGACCACCGTGACGTCACCGTCTCGGTAGGCCGACACGGTGCGGCGGCGCCGCGTGCTGCGACGCACTTCCACCCGGGGGCTGGAACGGCCGGCTGCGGTCACGCAGGGACCGTAGCCCACCAAGCGGGTAGTGCGCTTTTTTCCGTCCACAGCCGGTGCACGAAGTACCCGCAGGTCACCGTAGGGGCGACTTCCGGCATTGTTCCGGCATCCACGGCCTTGTCCCCCGTTTTCCACAGCGACACTCCATGTTCTCCACAGGAGGGTGCACAGGCTGTGCACAAGCATCGTTGACGAGGGTCGGAACAGCCACATAGCGTCGATCCGACGGGGCCCCCGGCAAAGCTGCGGGAGCCCCCTCGCAAGGGGAAGGCGAGGGGACTCTCACAGCACACCGGGGGCTTCGGAATTTCGCGGTGCACGCACCCGCGTCCCGGCGATCCCGGCCTGTCGGCCGGTCATCCCGGTCAGCACCCGGAAAACCGCGGCGGTCGGCGCTCCCGCTGCGCGGCGAGGCCCTCGGCCAGATCTTCGGTAGCCATCGTCACCGGCTGGGCGAGCGCCTCCCAGCGCAATGCGTCGGCCAATGACCGGTGCCCTTCGCGCAGCGCCACCGTCGTCAACCTGGTGGCCACCGGCGCCTTGGCGGCAATCGAGCGGGCGACCGCCAAGGCTCCGAGCCGCAGCCCATCGGCCGGGAACACCCCGTTGACCAGCCCCAGACCAACCGCTTCCTCGCCCGTGACGACCCGACCGGTGAGCAGCAGCTCCCGCGCAACGGCCGGCCCGGCCACCTCGGGCAGCAGCCAGGTGGTCGCCATACCCGCATGGATGCCCAGCGCGGTGAAGGGGACGGACAGTGTCGCCTCGCTTGTGGCGTACCGCAGGTCGCAGGCCAGCGCCAACGCCAGCCCGGCGCCGACTGCCGGACCATTGAGGGCCGCGATCGTCGGCACCTCGAGCTCGCGGATGGCCAGCCAGGTCCGGTAGAAGGGCTGCATCCGAGAGCGGATCTCGTCGACGGTCAGGTCGGCACCTTCGCCCAGCCAGGCGAGGTCGCCGCCCGCGCAGAAGGCCGACCCTGCGCCGGTCACCACGACGACCCGCACCGCTCCGTCGGCCCGCAAATCGGACATCGCGCTGCCCCAGGCGGCGGTCAGGGCATCGGTCATGGCATTGCGGCGCTCGGGCAGATCGAGGGTCAGTAGGACGACGCCGTCGGTGGAGCGCTCGACGCGCAACGGACCGGAAGTCACTCCGAGAGGCTACCGAGCGTCGCGGACGAGCGACCCGACCGGCCATGGCGACCGGCCGCGTATCGCAACACGGACCCCCGTACGCCCCCGCGTACGCTCGGCCGGACCCCCTGCCGGGTAGGGTTTGCTGAGCACAGCACCTCACCGCGTCCGGTTGAGGGGGCCCACTTGACGGCATAGGAGGCGACGTGGCCGAGACCTATAACGGTTACTGCGTGAAGTGCAAGGACAAGCGTGACTTCGACGGTGAGGTCAAGGTGAGCGAATCCGGTCGCCGCATGGCGCAGGGCATCTGCCCCGTTTGCGGCACGAAGATGAACCGGATCCTCGGCAAGGCCTGACCCTCCGCGGCAGGCTCCACAGAAGGGCGGCGATCCCTCGGGGTCGCCGCCCATCTGTGGACGACACCGCCGCTGTGGACGGTCGCGGTGGTGGGGCCGCTCCGGGTGCCAGGCTCAGTTCCTCTCCCGGAGGATCGAGGTTCCGATGCGACCACTGCTGCTGCCCGCCCTGCACCGACTCTGGCGCGATCGTTCGACCGTGCAGCTGGGCATAGATCCGGCCAGGTCGCTGCTCCTCTGCGATCTCCCGCCCGGCGCCCACCTGCTCCTCGACCGGCTCGACGGCGCCACCGAGCTGGCGGACCTGCTGGCCGCGGCGCACGATGACGGCCTCGACCCCGCGACTGCGGCACACCTCGTGGGGGTTCTGGTCCGAGCGGGCGTCGTGGTCGACGCCGCAGCCAACACCGCGCTGCCGTCGGCGCTCGACGCTCCCGCGCGCCATCGCCTCGCCGCCGACGCGGCGTCGCTGTCGCTGCTGGTCGGGGACGCTGGGAGCGTCCTGGCGAGGCGCCACCGCTGCATGGTGGCGCTGCACGGATCGGCCCGGCTGGCGGTCCCGCTGGCGAGCACCCTGGCGGCGGCCGGGGTGGGGCGGGTGCACGTGGTCGGCCGCGGCACGGTGGAGCAGCGCGACGCGGCCCCTGGCGGCTTCGGCAGCGGCGACGAGTCTCGGCCGCGATCAGTCGCCGCGGCAGACGCGATCACGCGGGCCGCACCGCAGGTCGACACCCGGCCGCTGCCGCCACGGCGCGCCGCAGACCTCGTCATCCTGGCCGGCCGTGCCGCCGGTGACACCGAGCTGGTCAACCGGCTGGTCGGTGCCGGCGTTGCCCACCTCGCGGTGAGCGTGCGGGAAACCCGGGGGGTCGTGGGGCCGCTGGTCATGCCCGGCCGGTCCAGTTGCCTGCACTGCGCGGACCTGCACCGGCGAGACCGTGATCCGGCCTGGCCGGCGGTGGCCGGACAGTTGACGACCGGTCACCGCGGACACGTCGAGGCACAAGACACCGCCCTGGCCGGGACGACGGTGGGGTTGGCGGCTCTCCAGGCACTCACCCACCTCGACGGCGCAATGCCGGCGCAGACCACGGACGGCACGCTCGAGCTGGCCTTGCCCGACTGCCGGGTGCGTCGCCGCTCGTGGCCGATGCACCCTGGCTGCGGTTGCCGGGACAGAACTGTCGCCCTCACCGGATGACACTGTGCCGCGCAGGCAGCCAGCTACCGTCGAACTGCTTAGTACGGCGTTCGGCGGCCCAGATCGCCTAATGGGTGACTGACTCGGCTTTTCTGGATGAAACTGGAGGTATACCCTCAATCGCAGGGCGGGCGCCCGCCGCCGGGCGCCCGTCCGAGCTCAACCAGCCTGTATCTGGCATGGCTCACAATCATCGTGCCCGATGTTGTTCGCCTGCGGCCAGCCCGATCAGCCGCCTGGAATACGTTCGTTGCTGCCTGAGCCTGCCGGGGGGGATCCTGATGAGCACGACCGCCGATGTCGCCTTTCTGGACATCCTCGACCCGGAGTTCCAGGTGGACTCGCCGGAGGTCCGGGTCGCCGCCGAAGCGAACTGGTATGCACGGACGGCCACCGGCATCGCCGTGCTGCGCTACGCCGAGTGCTCAGCGCTGATGAAGGACCGTCGGCTGCTCCGCGGCCTGTCCGGCATCCTGGCTCAGTGGGGACTCACCGATGGTCCGTTCGCCGAATGGATCAGCGCTGCACTGCTCAACAGCGAGGGTCAGGAACATCTCCGGCTGCGTAGGCTGGTGTCTGCTGCATTCAACCCGCGCAGCACCGAGCACCTCCGGCCGTTCATGCGCCAAACCGCGCACGACCTCATCAATTCCTTCGTCGGTGCCGGGGAATGCGAGTTCATGACCGCCTTCGCCGAGCCCTACCCCGCGCGGGTGATAGCGGAATTGCTCGGAATTCCGGCCGAGGACTTCGACGACTTCCTTGGCTGGGCGACCGATATCGGCCTCGGCTTCGGGCCGACCGCGGTGCGTGACCGCGACCGCATCGAGGCCGCGTTGGCCGGGCTCAACCAATGCTGTGATCGACTGCTTGACCACCGGCGCCGCCAACCAGCCGACGACCTGGTCTCCGCTCTGCTGGCAGCCGAGGCCGAGGGTGACCGGCTGTCGGGTGAGGAGCTGCGCACCATGCTGACGGGGCTGGTGTTCGCCGGCCAGGACACCACCAGCAACCAACTCGGCCTGCTGATGACCACCTTCGCCCAACGGCCCGAGCAGTGGGCGCTGCTGGCGACGCAGCCAGAATCGATCGCCGGCGCCGTGGAGGAGGTGATGCGGAGCAGTCCGTCAGTGCCGGTCTCCGGCCGGATCGCGGGGCAGGATTTCACCTTCCAGGACGTGGACATCAGCGCCGGCACGCACGTGCTCCTGATGGTGACGCAGGCCAACGCTGACCCGGCGGTATTCGGCGACCGGTCGTTCGACATCACCGCGACCCGTCCGGCACATCTCACCTTCGGCGGCGGGGTGCACTATTGCCTTGGCGCCGGCCTGGCCCGCGCGGAGATGTGCGAAGCGCTACCAATCCTCGCCGCCCGGCTGGGCGACTTCCGGATCGCCGGAGCGGTGCCGTCGCGTCCGCAGGTCGGCATCACCGGTCCGGTCAGCCTGCCGTTGCAGTTCAGCCCGGAGAGTACGACCACGGCAGCAGCACCTGCCTGAGCATCGACCACCGGCAGCGCACCGCGACAGCGCCGCCTGGTTTCGAACTGCCCGGCGGGTCTGGCGCCATCCCGGGGACAGGCGGCAGCGCCGGCTGGTCTCGCGCCGAGCAGGTCCAGCTGAGTCGGTCGGGCCCCGCCCCTAGCCCCCGTGTCGACACAATTGCCGGCCGACTTAACCCAAAGGCAACTCCGGTGCGTCGGCCCCACCCTGCGACGCGCCGCCCCTCATTTCGCCGCAGGAGACAATGAGCCGTGACCGACATCCCGCGCCGGGCAGTGACCCGGGGCGCCAGGCTGGCATCCCTTCCCCTCGGAATGGCCGGCCGCGTGACGCTGGGGCTCGGCAAGCGGCTGGGCGGCCGGCCGGCCGAGCTGGTCGCAGCCGAGATCCAGCAGCGCACCGCCGAGCAGCTGTTCTCGGTGCTCGGGCAGCTCAAGGGCGGCGCCATGAAGTTCGGCCAGGCGTTGTCAGTCTTCGAGGCGGCCATTCCCGAGGAGGTGGCCGGCCCCTACCGGGCCGCCCTCACCAAGCTGCAGGAAGCCGCCCCTTCGCTGCCCGTGACCACCGTGCACCGAGTGCTCGGCGAGCAGCTCGGCCGCGACTGGCGGGCGATGTTCCAAGACTTCGACGACTCCCCCGCTGCAGCGGCCAGCATCGGGCAGGTACACCGCGCGATCTGGTCCGACGGCCGGCCGGTCGCGGTGAAGGTGCAGTATCCCGGTGCCGGGGCCGCCCTTCTCTCCGATCTCAACCAGCTAGCGCGGGTGGGCCGGCTTTTCCAGCTGCTGACCCCGGGCCTCGACATCAAGCCACTGCTGGCTGAGCTCAAGGCACGGGTAGCCGAGGAACTCGACTACGAGCTCGAGGCACAGTCCCAGCAGGCGTTCGCCACCGCCTACGCCCGCAGCGACGACATCCTCGTGCCCCACGTGGTCGCCGGCGCCTCGCGAGTGCTCGTCACCGAATGGGTCGACGGCGCGCCGCTGTCGCACATCATCAGCGAAGGCAGCCAGGCCGACCGCGACCGGGCCGGCCTGCTGTTGGCCACGCTGCACTTCTCCGCACCCAGCCTCGCCGGCATGATGCACGCCGACCCGCATCCGGGTAACTTCCGTCTCCTCGAGGATGGCCGGCTGGGCGTGATCGACTTCGGCGCGGTGGCCCGGCTGCCTGACGGGATGCCGGAGCCGATCGGCCGCCTGACCCGGCTGGCACTGGAGGGCAAGGCCGAGGACGTCCTGGCCGGTCTGCGGGCAGAGGGGTTCGTCAAGCCATCAGTGGTGGCCGACGCGGGGCAGATTCTCGCCTACCTGATGCCGATGCTGGCGCCCTTGCAGGAGCAGGAATTCCAGTTCACCCGCACGTGGCTGCGCAAGGAGGCGGTCCGGATCGCCGACCCGAGGGGTCAGGCCGCCCAGCTCGGGCGCCAACTCGGCCTGCCGCCGTCCTACCTGCTGATCCACCGGGTGACATTGGGATCGATCGCGATCCTTTGTCAGCTGGAGGCGCGGGCGCAATTCCGAGCAGTGGTCGAGCGCTGGCAGCCCGGGTTCGCCGTTCCGACGGATCCCGGCCGGGACCAGACCCGGCGCCCTCCACGGAAGCGATCGCGCTGAGCGCGCGGCGACCCCACGGAAGCGATCGGCCCACATGGGGTTAAGCGGGCCGTCACAACCGGGAGTTGTCGAGCTTGCATTCGATGGCCCTGATGTTGTCGCGTGTGCAGGTCTCGCACAGCCAGCTGCGTTGACCGCGTTCGGTCTGCAGCGACCAGGTTGCCGGGGGCTGCCTCGCGGCCCGCCTGCATAGTCCGCACGTCACAGCAGTTTCGTCCACGTCCCCACCGTATGGGACCAGGTTGCCTCGTCACGGCCTGACTCGCGGATAACAACGCAGCAGCAGAAGACGGCCGCCCCGGCCCGGTAATGGGCCGGGGACGGCCGTCGGTGCACGCGGGCCGGCCTCGGCGTTGCCGGCGGCTCCGCCTGCGGGGTGGCAGGCCCGCCACTGTGAGTGACGGGCCGGCCAAGGGGTGCCGGCAGGTCCGCCGTGGGGTGACGGGCGGACCGCCATCGATGGTTGCCGGGTTCGCTCAGCTGAGCCCATCGATGGCGGCCAGTGCCTGGCGATGCCTGACGGCAGCCCGGCGATGACCGGCTGCAACCCTGCGCTGCCTGCGCTCAGCCGCGGCGAGCCGGCGCTGCCAGCGCCGGGCAGTCGCGACCCTGTCTGCCAGCCCCTCGATCTGTGCCCTCTCGAGTCGCTGGCGTACTCGCGCTCGGGCGAGGTCTTCGTGGATCAACATCCCTGTGCTCCTCTTGTCGTCGTCGTTCCGGATCGGTGGCCGGCGGGTCACGCCGCCACGCCCTTGTCACTGACGTCCTTGCGCGGCCGGCCCCTCGGCCGCTTGCGCGCAATCACGACGCCACGCTCGAACAGCTCTCCACCCCAGACACCCCAGGGCTCACCCCGCTCGAGAGCACCGGCGAGGCAGGCCACCCGCAACGGGCAGCCAAGGCAGTAGGACTTGGCCGACTCGAGGTCGGCAGGGGACTCCGCGAACCACAACTCGGGGTCCTCCCTCCGACAGGGGAGCAGGTCCCCCAACTCGTCGACCCTGCCGGTCGGCAGGGCAACGGAGGTCTCGATCACCGGTTCACCTCTTTCTCGATCGTCTTCCCGGTCTGCATGGATTGAGCAAACAAAAAGGCCGCGGACCCTTTGTGGGGTTCCGCGGCCTCGATGTGAGCCGGTCTGAGGTTCTGATCAGACTGGTCTTCCTCGAGCTGCGGTCCCCTGGGCGGTGCCATCAGCACCTGCCGTGACCTGCGTCGTACGGATGCGCGACACATGTGTCCCCTGAGCGCCGCCGATGGACGCACCCATGACGGGCGCACCCTGGACGAACGGCGTTGCGCCGCTGAAAACGGACAGGGCAGTCTTGTGCGGCGAAACCGAGAGATAGGCAGGAACCTGGATGGCAGCGAGATTCTTCACCAGGGCACCTCCTCGACTCGGGGCAAGCGGGCGCGCAGACACGCGCTTCGGTACGTTCAGGTTACGGGGCAAGGACTGCCGCGGGCAATGTATTTACCGAACCGTTGCCCGGTGCAGCAGCGCCAGGACCTCGTCGCCGTACTCCGCGAGCTTGTGCGGCCCGATCCCGCCGATCTCGGCCAGCCCGTCCGTCGACTGAGGACGGCGCTCGGCAATGGCGGTCAGCGTGGCATCGGTGAACACGACGTAGGCGGGGACGCCCTTGACCCGCGACCGCTCCAGCCGCCACTCACGCAGCGCGTCGAACAGCGCCTCGTCGATGTCCCCCGGGCAGGCGCTGCACCGGCCGAGCTTGCGCTGCCGGGCGTCGAACAGGGTGGCCTCGCACACCCGGCAGGTCGGCACCGCGCGGCGGCCCCGCCGCCCGGTCGGAGAGCGCCCGCCTTCGTCGGCAGGCGCGACCACGCCGTCAAGGAAGCGGGAGCGTCGCCGCGGCCGACGGCCCTCCGCCGTGCGCGACAGTGCCCACGACAACCGAAGGTGCCTGCGGGCGCGGGTGATCCCCACGTACAGCAGGCGGCGCTCCTCCTCGATCTGCTCGTCGGTGCTCGCAAAGGAGATCGGCAACATGCCGTCGGTCAGCCCGACGATGAAAACCGCATCCCATTCGAGCCCTTTGGCACCGTGCAGCGAGGTCAGAGTCACGCCCCGCACCGGCGGCGCGTGCTGATGGTGAGCCCGCTCGGCCAACTCGGCGACGAAATCCGCCATCGAGGCATCCGGCGTCGCCTCGGCCAGCCGCACCAGGGCGGCCAGGCCCTCCCACTGTTCGCGTGCGGCGCCGCCGGACGGCGGCGCGCCGGCCGCGAAACCGGCCGACGAAAGGACGGCGGCCACCGTGGCGGGGAGGTCGGCAACCACCTCGGAAGGCTCTGCGGTCGGCCTGGCGGCAGCCTCAGGGGACCTGGCGGCCCCACGCAACAGCACCAGCGCGCGGCGCACCTCCGGGCGATCGAAGAACCGTTCGGCGCCGCGGACGAGGTAGGGCACCTCGGCGTCGGCCAGCGCCTGTTCGTAGGCCGCGGACTGCGCGTTGGTGCGGAACAGTACGGCGATCTCGGCGGGATCAGTGCCGTCATCGACGAGCTGCCGGCAGCCGTCGGCCACAGCTCGCGCCTCCATCGGCTCGGAGTCGTGCTCCTGCATTCGCGGCGGCGGCCCGGGCGGCCGTTGCCCGACCAGTCGTAACCGGGCAGCTGCGGTCGCGCCCCGCGCCCCGGAGATGACGGTGTTGGCCAGCTCGACGACCTGGGGCGTGGAGCGGTAGTCGCGCTCGAGCCGCACGACGGTCGCCGCCGGATAGCGCCGGGCGAACTCGACGAGGTAGGCAGGGGACGCCCCGTTGAAGGTGTAGATGGTCTGGCTGGCATCGCCCACCACGCACAGGTCGTCGCGATCGCCCAGCCAGGAATCGAGCAGCCGCTGTTGCAGCGGGTTGACGTCCTGGTATTCGTCGACGACGAAGTGCCGGTATCGGGCCCGAATCTCTTCCGCGACATCGCGATGCGCCTCGATGCCGGCCGCCATGATGAGCAGCAAGTCGTCGAAATCGATGACGCCGGCAGCTCGCTTGACCTCCTCATAGGTCGTGCACACCTTGGCGATCACCTCCGCTGCCAGCGGCGGCTGCCGGCCGGAGCGGGCGGCCTGGGCGGCATAGCGCTCCGGGGCGACCATGCACGCCTTGGCCCACTCCAGCTCGCCGGTGACGTCGCGCACGGTGGCTCGATCGGTGCGCTGACCCTGCCGGGAGAGCGCCTGGGCGACCAGCGTGGCCTTGCGGTCGACGACCGCCGGCAGCTCGCCGCCCACCAGTCGCGGCCAGAAATAGCGCAACTGCCGCAGGGCGGCAGCATGAAAGGTGCGCGCCTGGACGCCGCCGACACCGAGGTCGCGCAGCCGGCCCCGCATCTCCCCGGCAGCCCGCTGGGTGAACGTGACCGCCAGCAGCTGGTCGGGGGGGACGGTGCCAGTGAGGATGCCGTGGGCGATGCGATGCGTGATCGTGCGGGTCTTGCCCGTTCCGGCGCCGGCCAGGATGCAGACCGGACCACGGCAGGCGAGCACGGCTGCTCGCTGCTCCTCATCAAGCCCGTCGAGGACTGCCGAGGCTACGGTTGACGCACTCCGGGCAGCAGCGCTCGTCACAAGTGCGGATCCTCGCAGCCGGGTACGACGGGAATGCTCGTGGCTCCGAGCCGTTATGGGATCGTACGCGAGGAGGAGTTGTGTCAGAAGGCCTGACGATCTACAGCACACCGTGGTGCGGCTACTGCCATCGGCTCAAGGGCCAGCTGAAACGCGCCGGCATCGACTTCGTCGACATCGACATCGAGATCACCGAGGGCGCGGCCGCGTTCGTCATGGACGTCAACGGCGGCAACCAGACCGTGCCAACCGTCGTGCTACCCGACGGGACAGCGCTGACCAATCCCACCCTCGCGCAGATCGTCGACAGGCTCGCGGCATAGCCGATCCGGTCGGTGCCACCGGTCCCGTCCCGGTCGCGGCGGATCGGCTGCCCGCGCTGCTGGCCGACCTGATCGCCGCCACCACTGCACCCTGGTGGATGAGGGTCGCGGTTGACGGCGCGCAGGCGGCCGGGCCGGGCGAGTTGGCCGACGCGCTGGTCGACCCGCTGCGGCTGCGCAGGCGCCCGGCGGTGCGGGTCCGGGTCGCCGACTTCCTGCGGCCGGCATCGGTCCGCCTGGAGACCGGTCGCCGCGACGCACAGAGCTACCGGGGCGGGTGGGTCGACGTCGACGGGCTGCGTCGTGAGGTGCTCGACCCGTTCGCCGCATCCGGCCGCTACCTGCCCGCGCTGTGGGATGCCGACCGCGACCGCGCCACCCGCGCCGAGCACCGGCAGGCACCACAAGGAGCCGTCCTGCTCGTCGACGGGCCGCTGCTGCTCGACCGCGGCCTGCCCTTCGACCTCACTATCCACCTGCGACTGACTGCCGTCGCGCTGTTGCGGCGCACCCCGGCAAGTCTGCAGTGGACACTGCCCGCCTTCGTGGGGTACGACGGGGAGCGGCTGGCCGACGTCGTCGTGCGCTGCGACCACGCAGCCCGCCCCGCCGTGCAGGTGCGCCCTGCCGTGCAGCTGCGCCCGGCTGCGCCGTGAGGTGGTCGTCGCCGGTCAGCAGTCGGTGAAACGAGCGGGATCGAACAGCTCGATCGGCCGGTCGCTGCCGCCGTCGAGCACCAGGTCGGCCAGCACTTCCCCGACCACCGGGGCGAACTTGAAGCCGTGCCCGGAGAAGCCGCAGGCGATCGCGACCTGCGGGTGGGCGGGATGCGCTGCCACGACGAAATGGTCGTCCGGGGTACGCGTGTATGTGCAGGCCGAGGCGCGGACCAGCTCCCCGGCCAGTGCCGGCACCGACTCCCGGAGCACCTCACGCACCCGAGCCACCTCGGCCGCGGCCACCGTACGGTCGAGCGAGTCCGGGTCGGCGGCCTCGCCGCGGTTGTGCACGGACATCTTGACCAGGCCGTCGCGCAACGGCAGGCCGTAGAACTGCAGGCCGTCGGCCGGGCGCTCCCACATCCACAGCGGCAGCCCCACGAACGCCGCCGGGTCGCCCGTGGGAGCGAACCACAGCTGCAGCCGCCGCTCGACCCGCAGGGGCAGCGCGGGTAGCTGCACCAGGGCCGGCGCCCAGGCACCGGGTGCCAGCACCAGGCGGTCGGCCTGATGGATGCCGTCAGCCGCGTCGACCTCGACCCCGGGCCCCTCGACGGACCAGGAGTGCACCGCAGTGTCGAAGCGCAGGTCGGCACCGTCCCGCCGGGCGAGGGCGACATGGGCCTCGACCGCCGCCTCGGGGACCACGACGCCGGCCACGTCCTCGAAGAGGCCCATCAGCCTGTCATCGGTCAGCAACACCGGGTAGCGCTGCCGGATCTGCGCGCCGTCGAGAACCACGTGTGCCAGGCGGTGTTCGCGGGCCGCCCGCAGAGTGCCGCCGAATACCGCACTGTCGGCGGCACCGATGAACAGCCCGCCGCACCGGGTGAGCAGCTCGCGGCCGGACTCGCGCTCCAGGCGGTCCCAGAGCTCGTACGCGCTCCTCAGCAACGGAACGTAGGAGGGATGCTCGAAGTAGGCCATCCGGATGATGCGGGATCCACCGTGCGAGGCGCCGAGGGCATGCGCCGGTCCGAACCGTTCGAAGCCCAGCACCCGGGCACCGCGATGCGCCAGCGCCCGGGCCGCCGCGCTGCCCATGCCGCCGAGGCCGACCACGATCACGTCGTAGGGCGGCATCGCCGTGCTCAGCCGGCCGCCAGCCAGGTGGTGACGAGCCGGTAGGCGATGGAGATCGGCGGTGGCAGCCGGGGACCCTCACCGGTGATCAGCTCGGCCCGGGTGAACCAGCGGGCCTCCTCCAACTCGCCGTCGTGCAGCACCGGCTCGTCGGCGGCGGCCCGGGCCGTGAAGCCCACCATCAGCGAGGAGGGGAACGGCCAGGGCTGGCTGGCGAGGTAGCAGACCTCCTCGACCACCGCACCGGTCTCTTCAGCGACCTCGCGTACGACGGCCTGCTCCAGCGACTCCCCCGGCTCGACGAAACCGGCCAGGGTGGAGAACCGGCCGGGCGGCCAGGATGCCTGACGACCCAGCAGGCAACGGTCGGCACCGTCATGCACCAGCATGATCACCGCAGGGTCCACCCGTGGGAAGTGTTCACTGCCGTCGGCCCGACACGTTCGCAGCCAGCCGCCGGCAGCGACGTCGGTCGGGGTGCCGCAGCGGGGGCAGTGCGTGTGCGTGCTGTGCCAGTTGGCGAGGGCGATGGCGGTGACCAGCAGCCCGGCGTCACGGTCGGCGAGCAGCGCGCCGACCTCGCGCAGCCCGGCGGTGCGGTCGCCGGCTGGTGGTGCCTGGGCGCTCACGACGGCGAAGTAGGCCCGGTCGTCATCCGTGCCGAGGAAGAACCGATCGGCCGATCCGTCGATCTGCTTCGCCGGGAGAAAGGCGAGCCGCGGGTGATCAGTGTCGCCCTCGACCGCGGTCGCCAGGCCAGGACCGAGGGGGAGAACACCTGCGGACTCCCAGGCAGCGGCCAGCCAGGCGCCGTCCGTGCGGTGCTCGGCTGCCCGGTCGACCGCCGAACGCGCCAGGGCCGGCGGCTCGATCACCCCGAACTGACTTCGTCCAATGCGGACAGTGCAGAACCGGCCAGCGAGGCATCGCCCACCACCACCGTCGCGAGCCCGCTGGGCGCGAGGAAGCGGCGGGCCTGCTCCTGCACGTCGGAGATCGTGACGGCGGCGAGCCGGTCGGTGTGCTCACGGAGCCAGTCGACGGACACGCCGCTGGCCACCATGGCGGTCAGCATGGAGGCCAGCCCGGCCTGGGTCGCGATGGACAGCGCCAGCGTGCCGATGGCGTACTGCCGGGCGCTGTCCAGCTCTTCGGCTTCCACCGGCAGGGTGGCGATCCGGCCCAGCTCGTAGCGGATCTCCAGCAACGCCGGAGCGGTCACCTCCGTCGCGACGTCGGCCTCCATCAGCAGGGCGGAACCGGCCGAGGAGTGCTCGATGACGCTGTGCGGCGAGTAGGTGTAGCCCTTCTCCTCGCGGATGTTTTCCACCAGCCGCGAGGAGAAGTAGCCGCCGTAGACCATGTTGGCCAGTTGCAGGGCGGCGTACTGCGGATGCTGGCGGGGGAGTGCCGGGCCGCCGACGCGGATGTTGGACTGCACCGCCCCCGGTCGGTCGACAAGTAGGACGGGGCCGAGCTCCAGGGCCGGCAGCCGCGGGGCGGCCTTGGCGGTGCCGGCGGTGTCCCAGCCGGACAGCGCCGACTCCACCCGGTCGAGGGCCCGCTGCGGTGAGACGTCGCCGACGAGCACCAGGGTGCTGCCGGCCGGCACGACGCGGGAGCGGTGCAAGGTCCGCAGCGCGGCCGGTGTCACCGCGGCCACCGCGTCTGCCTCCGGCATCTCGCGGGCATAGGGATGGTCGCCGTACATCCGGCGCAGCATCGCCTCCCGGGCGATGACGTTGGGCTGCGACCGGGCCATCCGCAGCCGCTCGACCAGCCGGTCGCGCTCGCCGATCACGTCGTCGGCGGGGTAGGCAGCGCCGGTCAGGACGCCGCCGAGGACCTCCAGCAACCGCGGCAGCCCGGTGGCCAGGGCGTTGCCGCTCAGCAGCAACCGGTCCGGGTCGGCGCCGACGTTGAGCGACCCGCCGATCTCCTGCAGGGCAATCGCGATGTCCACCTTGGACAGCTCTGCCGTGCCGCCCAGCAATGTCTCGCCGAGCATTGTGGCCTTGGCCGGATGGCTGGCCGAGCGGCCGGCGAACGGGACCCGCAGTCGCACCTCGGCCAGCGGCACGCTGCCGCGCCGCACCACCAGGACGCGCAGCCCGGTGTCGAGGGTGCGCTCGGCGACGGTGAGCTTGCGCGGCCGGCGCGCGGGGGTGAGGGCCGGGACGGCCGTCGTCGGGGGCGCTGCGGTCGGGGCGCTCACTCGGCAACCCCGGCGGTGAGCTCAAGCACGGCGCGGCGCTCGGGGACGAGCCGGCCGGCCGCGGCGACCACGTCGTCGGCCTCGACCCCCCCGATCAACCCGGGCAGCTCACCCACCAGCTCCGCTCTCCCCCGCTGTTGTTCGGCCGTCGCCATCGCCAGCGTGCGGCCGAGATTAGAGTCGACCCCGCGGACCAGATGTGCAGCGATCCGGGCCTGGACGCGGGTCAGCTCACCGACGGCCAGACCGCCGTCGGCCAGCCTCCTGATCTCCTCGTCGATGCCGGCGATCACCCGGTCAACCGGAACTCCCGGTGGATGGTGGGCCTGGAGCAGCAGTGCCGTCGGGTCGCGGACGTCGAACGGGTCACCCATGAAACCGAGGTAACCCGACAGCGACGTGACGATCCGGTCGCCCTGGACCAGGCGCCGGCGCAGCCGCGACGAGTCGCCGTCGGTCAGCACCTCGGCCAGCACGACGTACGGAAGGTAGCCCGGCAGGTCGGCCGGGTCGGGCACCCGCCAGGCCAGTGCCACCGCGGGGGTGGGGGCGAGCGGGTCGACGTCGCGCACCCGCCGCTCGGCCGTGAGGTCCGGCTCGGTGAAGTCGGCCCGCAATGGAGCAGGTGAGCCCGGGATGTCGCCGTAGTGCCGCTCGATCATCGTCATGGTCTCGTCGGGATCGAGGTCGCCGCCGACACTCAGCACGGCGTTGGCCGGGACGTAGTAGCGCTCGAAGAAGTCCGCGGCGTCCTGCACCGTGGCGCTCTCCAGGTCGACGAAGTCCCCGTAGCCGTTGTGGGCGTTGGGAAAGGTGTCGAACATCACCGGCGGCAGCGTCAGCCAGGGGAAGGCGCCGTACGGCTGGTTGAGCACGTTGACCCGGATCTCCTCCTTGACCACCGCCAACTGGTTGGCCAGGTTTTCCTCGGTGATCCGCGGCGACCTCATCCGGTCGGCCTCGAGGAACAACGCCCGCTCCAGGGCATTGCTCGGCAGCGTCTCGAAGTAGTTGGTGTAGTCGAGGTGCGTGCTGCCGTTGAACACCCCGCCGGAGGACTGCACGTAGCGGAAGTGGGCGAGCTTCTCCAGCGTCGCCGAGCCCTGGAACATCAGGTGCTCGAAGAGATGGGCGAATCCGGTGCGGCCCGCCGGCTCCGAGCGGATGCCCACGTCGTAGTAAGCGGCCACGGCGATGACCGGCGCCGCCCGATCGGGCGAGATCACCACCCGCAGGCCGTTGTCGAGCGTCGCTCGCTCCACCGGATAGGACGTCGAAGGGATCTTCACAGGGCGCACTGGCACCCGCCGACCCTAACTGTTGAGTGCGACCACGAGGGCAGCCACCACGAAAAGCGCGACTGCCAGGGCGAGGATCCAGCCGATCCGGCTGTTGTGCGCTCCCCCCGGCCGGACCGCCCGCAGCGGCAGGGCGTGCCGCAGCGGTGGGTGCTTGGTGCGCTCTCCCCACCGGCTGCCGTCCCACCGGGCGAACAGGCCCGGCTCGCCCGACGGGTCCTCGTACCAACCCGGTCGCGCCGGCTCGTCAGCCATGGATTCAGTATGGGCACCGGGCGCTCACCTGCTGTGGTCGTGTTGCGGTCCTGTTGCGCGCCCCGGCAGGACATGGATGCTGCAGGACATGGATGCTGCAGGACATGGATTCTGCAGGACATAGGGTGCTGCAGGACATAGGGTGCTAAATGCCGGACTGGGTCGGACTGGGTCGGCTGTCGCGAAGGGGGAGTCTGGTGTCGCGTGTCACCACCGTCCTGCGGGTGCCGCTGCGCGGGCTGACCCGGTCACGTCCTCTCGTCCTGCCGGTCGCCGCGGTTGCGGTGGTGGCCCTGATGCCGCTGGCGACACAGTCGCCCGCCCCGGCCACCTCCGCATCCTGGACTCCGCTGAGCCCGGTCTCCGTGTCCTTCAGCCGATCCGCCGGCAGCACCGTGCAGGCCGGCCTGCTGGGCTTCAACGACTTCCACGGCGCCATCGACAGGCCGGTCGGCTCCGGCGGTTCGGTCAACGGCGCACCGGCCGGCGGGTCGGAATACCTCGCGACGACGGTCAAGGAATTGCGGGCCGCCCATGCCGCCGCGGGGCAGCCGGTGCTGACCGTGGGCGCCGGTGACCTCATCGGGGCCAGCCCGCTGGTGAGCGCGGCATTCCACGACGAGCCGGCCATCGAGGAGATGAACAACCTTGGGTTGGACATGTCTTCCGTCGGCAACCACGAGTTCGACGAGGGCACCATCGAGTTGGCGCGCATGCAGCACGGCGGCTGCAATCCACATGAGACGGTCGGCGTCGGCACCTGCGTCGGCGGCACCTTCCGCGGTGCCGACTTCCATTACCTGTCCGCCAACGTCGTCGACAAGGTCACCCGGCGGCCGCTGTTCCGGCCGTACGAGGTGCGCCGGGTCGGTGGCGTCAAGGTGGGGTTCATCGGCGAGACGCTGCTCGGCACGCCCGGGATCGTCGATCCGGCCGGTATCGCCACGGTCGATTTCCTCGACGAGGCCACGACCGCCAACTACTGGGCCGGCAAGCTGCGCCGGGAGCGCGGCGTCGAGGCGTTCGTACTGCTGGTCCACCAGGGCGGCAGCCAGGCCACCAGCGCCGACCCGAGCGGCTGCGCCAGCTTCGCCGGCGACATCACCCCGATCGTCGCCAACCTCGACCGCGGGTTCGGCGTCGTCGTCTCCGGCCACACCCACCGCTTCTACAGTTGCGCCCTGCCCAACTCCTCCGGTGCCGACAGCGTGGTGACCAGCGCCGGCTCCAACGGGGTCCTGGTCACCGACATCAGCGTCACACTCGCCAAGCGCACCGGGAAGTTCGTCGCGGCGGCGGCCCGCAACGTGCTGGTCGACAACAGCAACCCGGCCCGCGTCGACGCGGGGGCCAAGACGATCGCGGACCGGTATCGCACGGCCATCGCGCCGATCGCCAACCGGGTCGTCGGCTCGATCACCGCCGACATCACCAGGACCCCCTCGGCGGCCGGTGAGAACGCACTGGGCGACGTCATCGCCGACGGCCTGCTCGCCCATACCACCGGTGCCGGCGCCCAACTGGCCCTGATGAACCCCGGCGGCATCCGTGGCGACCTCGTCTACAGCCCGCCCAGCGGCGGCGAGTTGCCCGGCCAGGTCACCTACGGCGAGGCGTTCACCGTCCAGCCGTTCAACAACCTGGTTGTTACGGTTACCCTGACCGGCGCACAGCTCAAGTCGATCCTCGAACAGCAGTTCGCCGGCTTCGGCGGGCAGACGACGGACAAGATCCTGCAGGTGTCTGCCGGCTTCACCTTCAGCTACGACACCCGCCGGCCACTCGGCGGACGGATCACCGACATGGCGGTCAAGGGGACGCCGGTCGATGCTTCGGCGGCTTACCTGGTGACCACCAACGACTTCCTGGCCAACGGCGGCGACGGCTTCACCAACTTCACCGCGGCGACCAACCGGGTCACCGCCACGGGATTCGACGTGGACGCGTTGGCCGCTTACCTCGGCGCCGGGCCGCCGGTCGCCCCGGGCCCGCAGGACCGGATCATCAGGATCTCCTGATCCGAACAGCCCAGGTGCCCTGTGTGGACGGCCGTCGCATAGGGTCGTCGGATGCACCTCGCCGTCGGAAACCTGACCTTCTCTGCCCACGTGGCCGGCCCGGAGGACGGTCGGCCGGTCCTGCTGTTGCACGGATTCCCGCAGTCGGGCCGGTGCTGGGATCAGGTCGTGCCGATGCTGACCGCCCGCGGCCTCCGGACGATCGCACCGGATCAACGCGGCTACTCCCCCGGCGCCCGGCCGAGCGACGTGTCGGCCTATACCGCCGCACATCTCGTGGCCGACGTGCTCGGCGTGCTGGACGCCCTCAGTCTGTCCACAGTGGATCTGGTGGGTCACGACTGGGGGTCCTGGGTGGCCTGGCAGGTGGCCGTACGGCATCCGGAGCGGGTCCGGTCGCTGGTCGCCCTCTCGGTGCCGCACCCGGTCGCCCTCAGCGCCGCGATGGCCGGCGACCCCGACCAACGGGAGCGCACGGCCTACATCGGCCGGTTCCGCGAGGAGGGCAACAAGGCCGAACACCTCCTCCTCGCCGACGACGCCGCCCGGCTCCGCGCGGTGTTCGCCGACTCCGGCCGGTCCGATGCGGAGATCGACGTCTACGTCGCCCCCCTGCAAGCGCCTGGAGCGCTGACCGCTGCCCTGTCGTGGTATCGCGCCATGACTCCCGGCGACCTCGACGGGCTCGGCCCCTCGACCGTCCCGACCACGTACGTGTGGAGCGACGAGGACACGGCTCTGGGACGGAGCGCTGCCGAGGCCTGCCGGGAGCAGGTCACCGGTAGCTACCGGTTCGTCGAGCTGGCCGGAATCAGCCACTGGATTCCCGATCAGGCACCTGAGGCGGTAGTCCAGGCAATCGGCGAGCACGTCGCCACCACCTGATGCGGCTGGCCACCTTCAACGTGCTGCACGGGATGTCACCGGCCGACGGCCGGGTAGACCTGACCCGCTTCCCGGCCGAGATCGGCGCACTCGGGGCCGACGTGCTAGGACTGCAAGAAGTCGACCGGGGCCAGTCGCGGTCCGGGCAGGCGGACCTCGCCGCGCTGGCGGCATCGGCGGTCGGTGCCGACGCCGACTACCGTTACGTACCCGCCCTGACCGGCACACCCGGCGGCAGGTGGGGCGCCGCGACCGACGCCGACGAGGATCGGCCGGACAAGCCGTCGTACGGCATCGCGCTGGTGACCAGGCTGGCGGTGCGGTGCTGGCACGTCGTCCGGCTCCGGCCGGCGCCGATGCGTTCCCCCGTCGTCGTGGCCGGCACCCGGGCGAGGCTGGCGCTGCTGCAGGACGAACCGCGTGCACTTCTCGCGGCCGTCGTGGACGGCCCGGGCGGCCGGCTCACTGTGGCGACCACCCACCTGTCCTTCGTGCCGGGTTGGAATGCCTGGCAGTTGCGCAGGGTATGCGCGGAGCTGCGCCGGCTGCCCGCACCGCGAATCCTGCTCGGCGACCTGAACCTCCCCGGACCCCTGATGCGGACGCTGTCGGGGTGGCGGGTGCTGGCCAAGGCGGCGACGTATCCGAGCCCGAAGCCGTGGGTGCAGCTCGATCACGTGCTCGGCCACGGCACGCTGCCCGCGGTCACCGGCGTGCAGGCCCGCGCTCTGACCTTCTCCGACCATTGTGCGCTGGTCGTCGACCTGTCTGCCTGACCCGGGTTCACCGGCTGCCTGTGCTACGACTTGGGTATGGCCGTCGCGCGCGAGACCCGGCAGCGCCGGGTCGAGGTGGCGCCCGAACGGCTGGCCGGCTGGCTGACCGGCTTCGAGGGTCGGCACGGCGCCGTGATTTGGCAGGCCGACCCCGAGCAGGTGCTCGGGACCGCGCTCGACGGTGCCGTGGCGGCATGTGCCGTGCCGTTTCCCCCGCTGATCGTCAGCGACGCGGCGTACGGCGGCCTGCTCGCGCACGCACTGCGGCAGCGGCGGGTCGGCGTCCTGCTGGTGCGGCTCGGTGGATACGCCGCCGGCGTGTTCGACGGAGCGACCCTGGTGGAGTCGAAGGTGGGCTCGCGCTACGTACACGGGCGCAGTGCCGCGGGCGGGCAGTCACAGCAGCGCTTCGCCCGCCGGCGGGAAGGCCAGGCCAAAGTGGCACTCGGCGAAGCGGCCGACGTCGCCGTGCGGGTGCTCGGGCCGGCAGCCGGTGGCCTCGACGCCGTGGTGCTCGGCGGTGACCGGCGCGCGGTGACGACGGTCCTGCAGGATCCGCGCCTGGCTCCGCTGCGGTCCCTGGTCACCCCCGCGCTGCTCGACGTCGGCGATCCGCGGCTGCGCGTCCTCAAGGACACGCCCCGGCTGTTCCGTGCCGTACGGATCAGGCTGACCGATCCGTGATCCTCACCGACCTCAAGCCGGCCGGCGCGCAGCCCGACGATGTCTTCGACGCCTTCGGTCGATGGGCGCAGGATGCGGGTTTCGCGTTGTATCCCGCACAACAGGACGCGCTCATCGAGGTCGTGTCGGGCTCCAACGTGATCCTCAGCACGCCCACCGGATCGGGCAAGAGCCTGGTGGCGGTCGGCGCGCACTTCACTGCCCTGGCGCGTGGCCAGCGCTCCTTCTACACCGCTCCGATCAAGGCGCTGGTGTCGGAGAAGTTCTTCGCGTTGTGTGCGACCTTCGGCGCGGCCAACGTCGGCATGATGACCGGCGACGCCACCGTCAACGCCGCTGCGCCCGTCATCTGTGCCACCGCCGAGATCCTGGCCAACATCGCGTTGCGGGACGGCCCCGCGGCCGATGTCGGCCTGGTGATCATGGACGAATTCCACTTCTACGCCGATCCGGACCGCGGGTGGGCCTGGCAGGTACCGCTGCTCGAACTGTCCGGCGCGCAGTTCCTGCTCATGTCGGCCACGTTGGGCGACGTCAGCGGTTTCCGCGACGACCTCACCCGCCGGACCGGCCGGCCCACTGCCGTCGTGGCGTCGTCGGATCGGCCCGTCCCGCTGCGCTACTACTACGCGACGACGCCGATGCACGAGACCCTCGAAGACCTGCTGAGCACGGGCCAGGCGCCGATCTACGTCGTGCACTTCACCCAGGTCTCGGCGATCGAGCGAGCCCAGGCGCTGATGAGCGTCAACGTCTGCACCCGGGTTGAGAAGGACGCCATCGCCGAGTTGATCGGCAGCTTCCGCTTCACCGCGGGCTTCGGCAAGACCCTCTCCCGGCTGGTCCGCCACGGCATCGGCGTGCACCACGCCGGAATGCTGCCGAAGTACCGCCGGCTGGTCGAACGGTTGACCCAGGCCGGCCTGCTCAAGGTGATCTGCGGCACCGACACCCTCGGCGTAGGAATCAACGTACCCATCCGTACCGTCGTACTGACCGGCCTGTCCAAGTACGACGGGATCAGCACTCGGCTGCTCAAGGCGCGGGAGTTCCACCAGATAGCCGGCCGGGCGGGGCGGGCCGGCTTCGACACGGCCGGCACGGTGGTCGTGCAGGCCCCGGAGCACGTGGTGGACAACCAGAAGGCGCTGCGCAAGGCCGGGGACGACGTCAAGAAACTGCGCAGAGTGGTACGCAAGAAGCCCCCGGAGGGGTTCGTGTCATGGGGCGAGCCGACGTTCGAGCGCCTGGTCGCCGCCGACCCCGAGACGCTCAACTCCAGCTTCACCGTGACCCACGCCATGCTGCTCAACGTCATCGGTCGCACCGGCGACGGTGCCGACCCGTTCGTCGCCATGCGCAAGCTGCTGACCGACAACCACGAGAATCGACCGGCTCAGCTGCGCCACATCCGGCGCGCCATCGCGATCTATCGGGCGCTGCTGGCCGGCGGCGTGATCGAGCGGCTCACCGAGCCGGACGAGCACGGTCGCATCCTGCGGCTCACGGTCGACCTGCAGAACGACTTCGCCCTCAACCAGCCGCTGTCGACCTTCGCGATCGCCGCGATCGACCTGCTGGACCCGCAGTCGCCGACGTACGGGCTCGACGTCGTGTCGGTCATCGAGGCGACGCTGGAGGACCCGCGGCAGGTGCTGTCGGCCCAGCGCTCGAAGGCCCGCGGGGAGGCCGTGGCCCAGATGAAGGCCGACGGGCTGGAATACGACGAGCGGATGGAACTGCTCGACGCGGTGAGCTATCCCAAGCCGCTGGAAGAGCTCCTCCTCGCCGCGCTGCAGATCTACCGGGTGGGCAACCCATGGGTCGACGAGCACCCGCTGTCGCCGAAGTCCGTCGTCCGGGACATGTACGAGCGGGCGATGACTTTCGTCGAGTACGTCGGCTTCTACGGCCTGGCCCGGTCCGAGGGGCTGGTGCTGCGCTACCTGGCCGACGCCTACAAGGCCTTGAAGCAGACCGTGCCCGAGAGCGCCCGCTCCGAAGAGCTGGCCGACCTGATCGAGTGGCTGGGCGAGCTGGTCCGCCAGGTCGACTCCAGCCTGCTCGACGAGTGGGAGCGGATGCGCGACCCGGCCGCAACACTGCACGAGCGGACGGCCGGCGGCCGGGACGACCGGCCGCCGCCGGTGACCGCCAACGCCCGCGCCTTCCGGCTGCTGGTCCGCAACGCGATGTTCCGCCGGGTCGAGCTCGCCGCATTGCGCCGCTACGACCTCCTCGGCGAGCTCGACGCGGAAGCCGGCTGGGACGCGCAGGCATGGCGCGCCGCGCTGGACCGGTACTTCGGCGAGTACGACCGGATCGGCACCGGGCCGGATGCCCGTGGGCCGGCGCTGCTGATGATCGAGGAGTCGCCGCTGACCTGGCAGGTGCGCCAGACCTTCGACGATCCTGCCGGTGACCGCGACTGGGGCATCAGCGCCGAGGTCGACCTGGTCGCCTCGGACGAGGCGGGCACCGCTGTGGTGCGCTTGACTGCCGTTGATCAGTGGTGAGCCGGGGCCTGCCACCACAACAGCAGGCCGCTACGACCAGCAGGACCGCGAGGACCGCTGGGCCGCCCACGCCAAGTGGACCGCGACCGGTAGCAGCTCGACTCAGCCTGACCAGGGCAGCGACCGGACGCTCCACAAGCCGATCGCCTTGCCACATGCCATGTGATGATCCAGGTCGGGTGCTGGACGGCCGCGGGGGACGACGCAGCTGAGTCTGGTGTTGCTCAGGTGTCAGACTCGAGTGGGGCAGTGATGAAGGCAGCGGTGGCGACGACGGGTTTCGACGCGGACGTGGCGGTGGTGGGTCTGGGCGCGATGGGCTCCCATGCCGCGTGGCGGCTCGCTCAGCGCGGGGTGCGGGTAATGGGGATCGAGCGGTTCATCCCGGGCCACGACCGGGGCTCGTCCCACGGGCAGACCCGCCTGTTCCGCGTGGCCTGCCTGGAGCATCCCAGCCTGGTGAGCATGGCTCGCCGCTCCCGCGACCTGTGGGCCGAGCTGCAGGCACCCTCCGGCGACCCGATCCTCGAGACCACCGGCGGCGTCATGATCGGCCCCGAGGACAGTGACGTCATCACCGGCACCCTGGCCGCCGCCGCGGCGCACGACCTGCCCGTCGAGTGCCTGACGCGCGTTCAGCTGGCTGAGCGGTTTCCCCAGCATCGCCATCTGGCCGCCGGCACGGTGGGTGTCTGGGACCCCGAGGCGGGCGTGGTCCATCCCGAGACGGCGATCATCACAGCGGTGGCCGCAGCACGCGCGGCCGGGGCCGAGATCTACACCGAGACCCCGGTGACGGCGGTCGACGTGCTCGACGGCGGGGTCGTCATCCGCACCGCCACCCGATCGTTCACCGTCGGCCAGGTCGTCGTGACCACCGGCGCGTGGCTGGACAAGCTGGTCCCCGCGCTGGAGCTGGACCCGAGGCGCACGCTCATGACATGGTTCGAGCCGGCCGACCCGGACGACGACTCCTTCAGCCTCGGGAAGTTCCCGGTCTTCATCCGCGCCCTCGACCAGGAGAACTGGATCTGGGGTCACGGTGCCGCAGACTCCTACGGGGTGAAGGTGGGCCCGGACCGTGACGAGAACTTCGTCGGCGTCGACCCGGACCGCATCGACCGCCACGTCAGCGCCATGGACTACGCACTGATCTCCGAGCTGGTGAGCAAGGTCCTGCCCGGGCTCAACCCGACACCCACCCGGATCATCACCTGCATGGTCACCCACAGCCGTGACGAGCAGTTCATCATCGGCCGTCCCCGCGCCGACACCCGGCTCGTGGTGGGCGGCGGGGACAGCGGTCACGCGTTCAAGCACGCGTCAGGCATCGGCGAACTCCTCGCGCAGATCGTCACCGGAGAGCGACCCTATGTCGACACCGCCTTCGTCAACCCCGATCGTTTCCTGACTGCCAAAGGAACCGGTCACCGGCCACATCGTCGCAATTGAGGATCGCTATGCAGCCCCTGTAGTCGCCTGCTCGCTGCGTGGCGACCGTAGATCGGACCCTCCGTCGCTACGACACGGATGGTCGCCGTAGCGACGAGCACCGTGCTGCGAGGAAGCCTGCGCTCAGCGTTCAACGGAAGCGGCAAGATCGTCCAGCGAGACGACAATCCCGTCGCGTGATCTGCAGCGTTGATCCCGTCGGGCGGTAGCCACCCGGCAAGCGCGTCGGAGTCGGTCAGCGCGGCGAATACCCGGTCCGGCGAGGCGCTGATGACTCGGACGGCGGTGTCAGCCCGACGCGCCGCGGGCGCGCCCGTAGCGCTCGTAGATCACGCGCGAGCCGAACGTTCTGGTCTCGACCAGGTCTAGCCGGACGTCTTCGGTGACCGGCGGCAGGAAGGGCGTGCCACCACCGACGACGACCGGATGGCGGAACATGCGCAGCTCGTCGACCAGTCCGAGCTCGAT
>JBBRYN010000037.1:0-31683 GCA_038237645.1 Mycobacteriales bacterium | reverse complement strand
CCGCTCCGAACATCGAACTCAAATCCACCCCTGACACCCCCCTGCCCACCACCCCGTCGACCGTCCCGGCAACGCCACCAGGAACAACCACAGAATGGCCGAAGATCAACTCAGTCACCCACACGGAACGGCGAGGAGCCCATCTTTTCCACGTGAGCCTCTCTCGGGTTGCTGGGTCAGTTGCCGGAGTTTCGGGCTGGTCGTCGTTCGCGGGCGTGGTTGGGCCGGGTGCACTGCGGCTTGGCCCCGAACGCGCGGTAGGCCTCCCGCCATTCGCAGATCTCGTCGATGTCCTCGGGTGCCCGGCCGTCGAGCATCTCCCGGGCGCGCGTCTCGGCAGCGGCCAGCAGCCCGTCACTGGCCTCGTCGGTCGGCCCTGGCCGCAGGTCGTCGGCGACGATCAGCAGCGCGGCGTAATCGGGGCGAAGGCGGAACACCGCAGGGGAGATCTCTGCTCCGGCCAACCACTGCCGTGCGTCGCCTGGGCTGTTACCGGTGGTCAAGGCCTGCCGGCGGACGGCCGGGTCGACCATCGGTCCAGCAGCAGGTAGGCCAGGCCGGTGGCACCGGCGTACACCAGGTGGTGGAACCCGTCGATGGCGAGTTCTGCGGCTCCCCATTCGCGCACCGGGGGCGCCACGCCGAGTGCGGGGAGCATCACCAGCTCGGACCCCCACACACTGCCGAGGTGCCCACTGGTCGCGGCCACCGGTCCGAGGCCGACGCCGGCCAGGAGCCCGCGCACCGCCCCCCAGCCGGTGCCGTATGCCCAATGGACCAGGTTCGACAACCGCTGGGCTTCGGCCTCGCCGATCGGTTTGACGCCGAGCACCTTGGTGGCCGCCCGCACGGGGGCGTCGCTTGGCGATCGCCGGCGTAGCCGGGCCTCGAGCGTGCTAGAGACAGTCATGGCGGCAGTGCCGACCAGCCCCGCCGCCAGCCCCTTGCCGACAGTTCCCGCCACGTCTCCCAGCCTCATCACTACCTCCGCCGCTTCCGGGCCAGTCCTGCGATCCCATCGATTCCGGGCGACCGCTGAGCCCCGATCACCCCTGGTAACGGCAACCTACGGCCAGTCGGGCGCAAACGGTACTTACGACCCGGTTACCGGTTGGCGCTGCCGTGCCCGCCACGGCGGTGCACCGGGCGTCCCGGGCTGCGGCAGCTCAACCGGGCTGACCGCCCGGGCCGACCCGCTCGAAGATCAGCGCGCCGTTGTGGTCGTAGACCTTGCGCCAGGCGGGTGACCTGGCCAGGCCCTTCGCGTCCAGCAGCGGGTGCCGAGCGGGAAAAAGTCGCGGGCCGACGTAGGCGTAGCGCACATGCCAGGCGTCGGCCGCCCGCCTGGCCCGCGGGTCGGTGTCGAGGTGGCCGGCATTGGCCCGGAGGTATGTCCGGTCGCCCCAGACCTGCAGCGGGTAGGCGTGGGTGGCCATGGCAAACAAGGGTGGCACCCCGTCGAGCACGTACATCCAGCCTGACCCGTCGGTGATGTCGTTGAGCACGCGGCCGTCCGGCCGGTTGTGGGCGGCCAGCCACCGGAAGGCGGCGCGCTGGTCCGGGCCGGCCAGACTGGCGTAGGCGAAGCTGAACGTCACTTGCCGGTAGCTCGCGCGATACTGCGGCAGCACCGCGAGTACGGCCACCACCAGCGCAGTCACCGTGGCGGCCGCGACGGCCGCCGGTCGGGGCAGCCGGACACGGCGCGCCACCGCCAGCACCGCGCGTACGGTCAGCGCGGCTCCCAGGCCGGCGTACGTGGCGACGAAGAACAGCTCGTTGATCACCACCCGGTCCCAGCGGCCGTACCACGGCAATGACAGGACGTCGGCCAGGCCGGTGCGCCTCGCCGACAGGTACGTCAGGCAAGCGAAGAGAATTGCCGCGAGCAGCCACCCGGTCGACCACAGCCGGCCCAACGCGACCGCGACGCCCAGGACGAACAACGCGCTGAGCAGCGTCAGACCTGCCGATGCCGTGCCGAGGAAGGTGGTCGTCACGTCGTGCAGCGCCCGGTCGGGGTCCACCGGCAACAACCTGGCCACCGTCTTGCGTTGCTCGGCGTCGCGCAGGAAAAGATCGAACTGCAAAGCGATCACCGCGCCGACGACCGGCACGCCGATCAGCCATCTTGCCGCCGTACCGGCCAGCTGGCCGCGCGCCTTCTCCCGCCACGGCGGCGACAGGATCAACGGGACGGCGATCACCGCGACGGTCACCAACTCGGTGACGTGCACCGTGTAGAGCCCGGCCCAGGCGAGGCCCAGCAGGAGCCCGCCCGGCACGACCGCGCAATCCTCGGCGATCCCGGCCATCGCGTCGACCGCGGCGGGCACCAGGGCGACGCCCGCGATCATGGTCAGCCCGCCCCAGAACGACGGGTAGTACGGGAAGGCGGGAAATGCCACGGACAGCAGCGCGGCGGCCGGGGCGGCCAGCGGTTCCGCCGGGAACAACCGCCGGGTGAGGACGAAGATGCCGAGCGGCAGCGCCACGGCGGCCATCGCCGTCACGAACAGGTCCACCGTCGTCCCCACGGGCACGCCGGATATGCCGGCGGCCAAGGCGCTGACCAGGTGCAGTGCGAGGGGATAGAAAGTCGTCGAGGGGTGGCCGTTCAGCACGTCGCCGACGGCCACCTGCGGCGGCTGCAACGTCCCGAGCCGCAGGATTCGCTCGGCGAACAGGCCGTGATGGGTCCCGTCGTCGTTGGGCGGCACGAGCGCTGCGAGGTGGGTGGCCCGCAGCCACATGAGGAGCGGGATCATCACTGCACCGCCCAGGATGCTGCCGCTGACCCACTCGACGGAGGGCCGGGCGCGTCCCGGCTCAGGTGGCCGGCGCCGGCGCCGGAGGAGGGCCAGGCCGAGCGCGACGGCGGGACCGCCCAGCGCGACCGGGAGCACGGTGGCGGGTCGCACGAGCACGCCGAAGGCGCCTGCCGCCAGGCCGCACGCCATCAGCACCCCGAGTGACGCCGCTGGGGCGAGCGCGAGATTGCGCAGCCAGCCGGCGGCGGGACGCCCGGCCACTAGGAGCATCAACCCCGGCAGCCAGCCGACGAGCAGCACGGCGCCCAGGCCGCCGAGCATCTGCAGCACCTAGGCTCCCTGGATCCGGTTCTCTCGAACGACAGCCTTGTTCTTACCTGACGCGGAACACCCACCGCCGGTAGGCCAGGAAGTTCGCCACAGCGAGGGCCGCGGTGGAGACGGTCTTCGAGGCGAGGTACGGCAGACCGGCAGCCGTCAGGCCGCCGACCAGCGCCAGCGTGACGACGTAGTTTGCCACGACCAGCAGCAGGTAGCGCGACGCCTCGTACCGGACCGCTGAATTGCTGGCGAACGTCAGCACCCGGTTGAGCCCGTAGTTCACGACCAGGGCGGTGGAGAAGGCGATGCTCGTGGCGACGAGGAGCGAAATCCCCGCGCCGCCGTGCAGCGCCCAGAGAGTGCCGGCATCGGCAAGATAAGAAAGGATGCCCACCAGCAGGAAACGCCCGAACAGTTCCGAGACCCGGCGCGGAGCCCTGGCCGGGCGGCCGGCAGCATCTGGTCGAACCGCCACCTGCGCATACTAGGCTTCCGCCTGCCGGGCTCGTGCACTTGCCGGGCCCGACGACCATGAGGGTGAGGGCGGCTCGGTGTACAAGAACCTGTGTGTCGCGGTCGTCGTACCGGCGTTCAACGAGTCGCTCCTGGTCGGCCGCACCCTGCGCGGCGTCCCGGACTTCGTCGACTCCATCGTGGTGATCGACGACGCCAGCACCGACGAGACATCCGCGGCGGTCCTGGCCGTCGACGACCCCCGGGTCCACCTGATCAGGCACGAGACCAATACCGGTGTCGGCGGTGCCATCTGTGACGGCCACCGCTGGGCACTGGACAAGGGCGCCGACGTCTGCGCGATCATGAGCGGCGACGATCAGATGGATGGCCGGCACCTGCCCGCGTTGCTGGATCCGATCGCGGACGAGGGAATCGGCTTCACCAAGGCAAACCGGTTCGGCCAGGTGTCCGTCCTTTCGGAGATGCCGATCATGCGGCTGATCGGCAACGTCGCCCTGTCCTTCCTGACCAAGCTCGCGTCCGGCTACTGGAACCTCTTCGACCCGCAGAACGGCTACACCGCCATTCACCGGTCGGCCCTGGAGCGGATCGACCTCGCCCGCATCCAGCGCGGCTACGCCTTCGAGAACGACCTGTTGATCACGCTGAACATCGTCGGCGTCCGTGCCCGGGACGTGCCGATCCCGGCGGTGTACGGCGACGAGGTGTCGAGCCTGCGCATCCACCGTGAGGCGCCCCGGCTGGCCGCCCTGCTATTCCGGGGCTTCTGGCGCCGCATGATCCTCAAGTACGTCTTCCCGTCGTTCTCCGCCATCGCCCTGCTGTTCTTCACCGGCCTGGCTCTGTGCACGATCGGGCTGGCCATGGGTGCGGTCGTGATCGCCGACTCGATCGGCCCGAAGTCGGCCACCGCGGGCACCGTGCTGCTTGCCGTCGCACCGATGCTGACCGGCATCCACCTCCTTGTCCAGGCGCTGGTCCTCGACATGGCAGAGGGAGCCCGGTAGGGACCGATGTCACATCCTGCGGCGCCGGCCGGCCGGTGGTGGCGGCGACCTGCGCTCCTCGCTCTCGTCGGCTACGTCGCGATCCGCGCCCTGGGCCTGCTAGCGCTGTGGCTCGCCGCCCACCGCCTGCACCGGTCCACGCTCGCTCTGCTCACCAAGTCCGACGGGCTCTACTACCTGCAGATCGCCCAGCACGGCTACGACGCCCGGCTGTCCCTGCCCAGCACTGCGCCCACCTTGGGCAATCCGGCCTTCCATCCGCTGTTCCCGGCCCTGATCGGCGTGGTTCACCGGGTGCTGCCGGTCTCGGCCGGCATTGCCGGGCTGCTGGTCGCCGGTCTTTGCGGTCTGGCGGCTGCCTACGCCATCTACCGGGTCGGAGCACACGTCTACGACCCGCGCACAGGCGTCGTGCTGGTGGCCCTGTGGGCGGCCTTGCCGCACGCCATCGTCGGCTCCCTGGTCTACGCGGAGAACCTCTTCACGGCACTGGCCGCCGGGTCGCTGCTTGCTGTGCTCGGCCGGCAGTGGGTGCGGGCCGGCCTGTGCTGTGGCCTGGCCGGCCTGACCCGGCCGACCGGCACCGCGCTGCTCGTGGCCGTCGGGGTGGCCCTTGGAGTCGTCCTCGTCCGCCGCCGGGACGGTTGGCGACCCTTGCTGGCCCTCGCGCTCGCTCCATTGGGCTTGCTGGCCTACTGGGGCTGGGTGGGGTATCGCCTGGGCCGGCTCGACGGATACTTCTGGCTGCAGCGGCACATCTGGGGCACCCACTGGGACGGCGGTCGTTACACCTGGGACGCGCTGTTCGAGGTGTTGACGAGGGAATCGGCCCTGCCGTTCGTCGTCAGCACCGTGGTGTTGTTCGCCGCGCTGCTCGCCGCCGTCCTGCTCGCGACCGATCGCCGGGTGCCCGCGGTGCTCACCGTCTATGCGGTCACGCTGCTGGTCGTCGTGCTCGGCACGTCCGGCTACTACCACGCCAAGGCCCGGCTCGTCCTGCCTGCCTTCCCGCTCTTGCTGCCGGCCGCGGCGGCGCTGGCCCGGGCCACCCGGGTGCACCGGGTCGCCGTGCTCACGGCGGCGGCGATCGGGTCGGCTTGGTACGGCACCTACCTGCTCACGGTCTGGCGCTTCTCGCCCTGATCCGGGGGTGGTTGATAGCGGGTGTTACCTGCCCGTAGTGCGGGATTGAGACCTGGATATGACACGAATAGACCATTCAAAGAAGCGCGCTGAGGGGGTGATACTTGACGTCATGGCATCGAACACCCGGGGCCGGTGGTCTCGCCATCTGCCGCGCGGCGTGCCACTACCCGAGACCGAGTGGCGCGCGCGCCACCGGTTGATCATTGCCGTGCTCACGTTCCACCTTCCGGCGCTGCTGACCTACGGGCTGCTGGTGCGCAACCCACCGCTGGTCACAGCCGCCCAGCTGGCGGTGATCGCCCTCCTCCTCGGCTTGGCCGCGGCCCGAGGGGGACGGCTGCGGCAGAGTCTCGCCGCCACGCTGGGCCTGATGAGTTGCTCCGCGATCCTGGTCGCCATGTCACACGGGGTGAGCGTCGCACATTTCCATTTCTTCGTCATGACCATCCTGGTGGCGCTGTATCAGGATTGGCGGCCGTTCGGTACCGCCTTCGTATTCGTGCTCACCGAGCAGATCGCTGTCGGGATGCTGTCATTCAGCAGTGTGTCGGAGCACGGTGACGGCGGTCTTGGCAACGTCGCCTCCCTCGCGCTGATGCACGGTGCGTTCATCGCCGCGGCCGGTGCCGTACTGATGGTCTTCTGGAGCTATTCCGGGCGGGCTTCGGCGCGCGAGGAGATCTATCGTATCCAGTTGCTCGATACCGAGATGGGCGCCATCGCGCGGATGCGTGAGGCGGGTCAGATGCGCGAGGACCTCATCTCCAGCGTGTCGCACGAATTTCGGACGCCGCTCACGGCCATCAACGGAGTGGTCGCAACATTGCGTAGCCAGGGTGACCGGATCCCGCCGGACGTGCGTGATTCACTGCTCGCCGGGCTCGCCGAGCACGGTCGCCGGCTGTCACGGCTGCTCGAGGACATGCTGTCCGCCGCCTCGGCCGCGGTGAGTGAGCCGACCGCCGTGGCGGACGTGACCACTACATTGCTGAACGCGGGCAAGCAGTCGAGGGTGACCGCCAGTGCCGCATCCGGGCTGGTCGCGGTGACCTCACCGGACACCCTCGAGCATCTCGTCGCGGCGCTCGTGCGACACGGGGTCGACCACGTCCGTGCCGGACGGCCGATCCGGCTCGAAGCATTCGCCGAGGGCAGCGAGGCGGTGATCATCCTTCGCTACACCTCCGACGCCGAATCGGCCGAGTGCCCCATCCGGCTGCTTGAGCCGTTCGCCAGCCGCGAGTCGGCCGAGACGGGCCGGCCGTCCTCCCTGGACCTCTACCTCGCCCGTCGGTTGGCCGAGGTCAACGACGGGCGGGTCGAGGCGGCCGTCGACGGCACCGCGGTCACCGTCACCGTGCGGCTGCGCGGCCTGCGGGCCATGCGAACCACCGCCCTGGACCCGAGGGATTCTCCCGCGGCGCGCCCCGTAGTGGACCAGCCGGTGAGCGAGCAGCCGGCCTGCGACCAGCCGGCCGGTGCATCCTCCGGCAAGAGGTAGATAACGCCGGCCGTAAATCCGCTCAGCGCCTCGCTACGCTCCCCGCTCTGCCAGGCGACAGGTTCGGGGGAAACGTCGCAAAGGGTGGCGCTGAGGCGACGTCTTCCGGGCACTTGTCGCAGAGTCGCTCGTCTAGCCTGATCGACATGCCCACCCTCGGCGAGGTCGTCGCCCTCCTCGATCGCTTCTTCGATCCCGCGTCGGCGCAGCCGTGGGATGCGGTCGGACTGGTGTGCGGCGAGCCGGATGCGCCGGTGCGGCGGATCCTGCTTGCTGTCGATCCGGTCGCGGCCACGGTCGCGCAGAGTGTGGCGCTGGGTGCGGACTTGCTGTTCACTCACCATCCGCTGCTGCTGCGCCCGGTGCACGGTGTCGCGGCCGACACCTACAAGGGCCGTTTGGTGCACCGGCTCATCACCGGCGGAATCGCCCTGCACACCGCGCATACGAATGCCGACGTGGCATTGCCCGGGGTCTCCGACGCGCTGGCCGCCGTGCTCGGGCTGCACGACGTCCGGCCGCTGCAGCAGCTGCCGGGCAACGCCGGCCTCGGCCGGGTCGGCGAGCTGGCCCGGCCGATGACCCTGCGGGCCTTTGCCGAGCAGGTGGCAACCGCCCTCCCGGCGACGGCGGGCGGCATCCGGGTCAGCGGTGACCGGCGAGAGCCGATCCGTACCGTCGCCGTGACCGGCGGCGCGGGCGACGACCTGTTCGCAGAGGTGTCGCGGGCCGGGGTCGACGCCTACGTCACGGCAGACCTCCGGCACCATCCGGTCTCCGAACACCGCGAGTCGGGCGGCCCGGCGCTCTTCGACGTGCCCCACTGGTCATCCGAGCATCCCTGGCTCGGTGCCACTGCCGACCGATTGCGGGCGGCGTTGGACGCTACGGTGGAAGCGGTCGTATCCGACATCGTCACCGACCCGTGGTCCATGCATCTGCCGTTCGCGAAGGAGCCGTCGACCGCATAGTGAACACCGCCCCCGCCGCGCAATTGCGGCTGCTCGACCTGCAGGCACTGGACACGGCACTCGACCAGTTGGCGCACCGGCGCAAGACCGTGCCGGAGCTGGCCGAGATCGACCGCCTCGGCACCGAGCGGCAGGGCCTGACCACTGACCGGGCCCGGGCCGCCGGCGTGGTGAGTGACCTCGATCGTGAACAGCGCAAGCTGGAGGCCGACGTCGACCAGGTGCGTACCCGCGCCGAACGTGATCAGCAGCGGATGCTGGTGAGCACGTCACCCAAGGAGGCCGAGAGCCTGCAGCACGAGATCACCTCGCTGGCCCGGCGGCAGAGTGAGCTTGAGGATCAGTTGCTCGACCTGATGGAGCGGCGCGAGGGGGCGGACGCGCAACTGACTGCCGCCACCGAGGCGCTCGTACGGACCGACGCCGACGAGGACGCCGCCGAAACGGGACGTGACCGGGCGTTCACCGACATCGATGCGGCTGCGGCGGAACGCCGGGCCGATCGGGCCTTGGTCGCTGCCGAGATTCCCGCTGAACTTCTCGTCGTCTACGAGCGGATCCGCTCGTCGTCGGGAGGCACCGGCGCCGCCCGGCTGTACCGCCACCGGTGCGAGGGCTGTCATCTGGAGCTGTCCGGCGGCGATCTCGAAGCCGTCCGTGCCGCTCCGGCCGACGAGGTCCTGCGTTGCGAGGAGTGTGGCCGCATCCTGGTGCGCACTGCCGAGTCTGCCCTGTGACGGGTCGCCGGTTGATCGTCGAGGCTGACGGCGGGTCCCGTGGCAACCCGGGTCCGGCGGGGTACGGGGTAGTGGTGCGGGACGCGCGGACCGGCGAGGTGCTGGCCGAGCGCTCGGTCGCCATCGGGCGCGCCACCAACAACGTCGCGGAGTACCAAGGTCTGATCGCCGGATTGCAGGCCGCCGTGGAGCTGGGCGGTGACGCGGTGGAGGCCCGGCTGGATTCCAAGCTGCTGGTCGAGCAGATGTCTGGCCGGTGGCAAGTCAAACATCCGGACATGCGGGTGCTCGCCCGTCAGGCGGGCGACCTGGTCGGCCAACTCGGCAGTGTGCGCTTCACCTGGATACCTCGGGCGCTCAACACGCGGGCCGACCGCCTGGCCAACGACGCCATGGACGCCGTCGCCAGGTCTGCCGGTCGGACGACCGGAGTCCGAGGGACCGAGCCGGCCACTGGGCCGCCCACTTGGCCGTCCGATTCACCGGCAGCCCCCGGGCATTCGAGAGCGGGTCTACCGGTCGGCTTGATGCATGGCACTGCGCCGCCCACCACGACGATGCTGTTGCGACATGCGCAGACGGCGCGGTCGGGCGACCAGCGGTTCGGCGACCGGGAGGGCGCCGGGCTGACCGAGGCGGGAGCGGCGCAGGCTCGTGCGCTGGCTGATCGCGTGGCGCGACTGTCCATTGTGGCCGCCGTGGTCAGTTCGCCGTCGCCGGCGGCCCGGCAGACCGCTGATGTCGTGGGCCGGGCGCTCGACCTGCCGGTGATCGAGGAGCCTGGCCTCGTCGAGACCGACTTCGGGCAGTGGGCGGGTCTGAAGTTCTCGGAAGTACGTGACCGGTGGCCGGCGGAGTTCGCGGCCTGGCTGGCGTCGGCCGATGCGCCGGCGCCGCAAGGTGAATCGCTCGCCGCGACGGTGACCCGTGTGCGGCGCGCCCGCGACGAAGTGCTGCGCCGCTTCCCAGGGACAACTGTTGCGGTAGTGACACATGGCACGCCGATCAAGACGCTGCTGCGCCTGGCACTCGACGCGCCGCCGCCATCGCTGTTTCGGATGCAGGTCGACCCGGCGGGAATTTCCGAGGTGCAGTGGTATGCGGACGGGCCGGCCGTCGTCGCGCGCATGAACGACGTCGCGCACCTGGACTCGTGATGACCCCGGCTCGGGCGTAAAGTCCTCCGTACGGCGGACGAGCCGGCCGGGCGATCGCGTCGGTTCCTATCGGAGCCGCCGAGGAACGTCCGGGCTCCACAGGGCTGGGTGGTTGTTAACAGCAACCCGGGGTGACCCGCGGGAAAGTGCCACAGAAAGCAGACCGCCCGGCACTTCGTCGCGAGGCGAGGAGCCGGGTAAGGGTGAAACGGTGGTGTAAGAGACCACCAGCGCCCGGGGTGACCCGGGCGGCTCGGCAAACCCCACCCGGAGCAAGGTCAAAAGGTTCCGGTGCCTTCGGGCACCGGATCTGCGCAGGCGTTCGAGGGTGGCCCGCCCGAGCCTGCGGGTAGACCGCTGGAGCCTGCCGGCAACGGCAGGCCTAGATGGATGGTCGCCGGCCGGGGCAGTGCCGCAAGGCGCCCCGGTCACAGAACCCGGCGTACAGGCCGACTCGTCCGCCCCACCCCCGTTGGCGCCCGCGCTCTTCACTGTCTGTGGCGCCGCGGTCGGCTCAGGGTGGTGCTCCGCGTCGGGCCAGCCGGCAGAGCTCGTCGGCCCCACGGGCCAGCGCGGCGACGATCTTCGTGCCGCGCTCGTCTGTCAGCCGCGCCAGCGGCACCGAGCAGGACAACGCGTCGACGACCGGCTGCCGGGTCGGCACGGCGACGCCGAAGCAGCCCAGACCGGGGGTGTTCTGTCCCTGTTCGAAACTCCAGCCGCGGACCCGCGTCGCGGCCAACTTGGCGCAGAGTCCTGCTTGAGTCGTGACGGTATCCGGCGTCAGCGCCACCAACCGGCTCGGCAGCAGCGCCTCGACCTCCTGGTCGGTGCGGGTCGCGAGCAAAGCCTTGCCGAGCGCAGTCGCATGCGCCGGCAGCCGCCTTCCGACCCGCGACGAGCTGCGCAGATGGTGGGCTGACTCGCGACTTGCCAGGTATACGACGTCGGCTCCGTCGAGCCGCGCGAGGTGGACTGTCTCGTCGAGCTCGCGGCGCAGCCGTGCCAGTACCGGCCCGGCGGCTTCGGTGGTTACGTCATGTTCGAGGTACGCAGTGCCGATCCGCAGTGCGCGCAGCCCGATGCCGTAGCTGGTGCCGCGGTCGTCGGTCTCCAGCCAGCCGCCCGCCACGAGCGTCTGCAGCAGTGCGTGCAGGCTCGACTTGGGTACGCCGAGCTCACGCCGCAGTTCGCTCAGGGTGAGCCGGTCGGCCCGGTCGGCCAACAGTTCCAAGATCTCGATGGTGCGATGCGCGGACTTGACTGCGGCAGAGGTGCGCCGGCTCGACGCTTCGCTCACGCTGGCCTCTCGCACGGGATGAACCCTCTCGCCGGTCGGGACACGCGTTGACACGATGGTGACGCAGTCTTACCGTTCCGGCAGTGTTCCACAATGCGGACGATGTTCACGTACGCGAACCAAGGAGGCTTGTGGTGGGCTGGCCGGCCCGTTCTCGGACGCCTGTGGGGTTCACCTGGTGGCAGGCCGGAGTGATCTACCAGATCTACCCCCGCTCCTACGCCGATGCCGATGGCGACGGCGTCGGCGACCTGGCCGGCATCACCAGCCGGCTGGACCACCTTCACCGGCTGGGAGTCGACGCCCTCTGGCTGTCCCCGTTCTATTCCTCGCCCATGCGCGACTTCGGCTACGACGTCACAGACCACACTCGGATCGACCCGCTGTTCGGCAGCGAGGCCGACGTGGATGCGCTCCTCGCCGAGGCGCACCGGCTGGGGTTGCGGGTGCTGGTGGACTTCATCGCCAACCACACTTCCGACCAGCATCTGTGGTTCGCAGCCGCCCGCTCCTCCCGGGAGGACCCCCGGCGGGACTGGTACCTATGGGCCGAGCCGGCCGACGGCGGCGGCCCGCCGAACAACTGGCGCTCGGTCTTCGGCGGCTCTGCCTGGACCCTGGACCCCACGACAGGGCAGTACTACTACCACGCCTACCTGCCGTGTCAGCCGGATCTCAACTGGCGCAACCCCGCAGTGCGCCGAGCCCAGTTCGACGTCATGCGCACCTGGCTGGACCGCGGCGTCGACGGCTTCCGGGTGGATGCGTTCCGGCACCTGCTCAAGGACGAGCAGTTGCGCGACAACCCGCCCAACCCGCACTGGCAGCCCTCGATGGCGCCGTACGACGCGCTGCTGCCCGAACGCACGGCCGATCACCCGGACATCGGCGAGGTCGTGAGCATGATGCGGGCGGTCGTGGACACCCACCCACCAGCAGCCGGTGCCGCCCCACCTGGCGACCGCCTGCTGCTCGCCGAGCTGTACCTGCCGCTGGAGCGGCTCATGCACTACTACGGCCGGCGCGGGACCGGGCTGCACCTGCCCTCCAACATGCACCTCATCACCACCGCCTGGTGCGCGGAGAGCATCGGTGCGCTGATCGACGCCTACGAAGCGGCGCTGCCGGCCGCGGCCTGGCCCAATTGGGTGCTGGGAAACCACGACCGCTCGCGCGTCGTGACCCGGGTCGGCTGCACCCAGGCCCGGCTCGCCGCGATGCTGCTGCTCACCCTGCGCGGCACTCCCACGATCTACTACGGGGAGGAGATCGGCATGTCTGACGTGCCGATCCCGGCCGAACTCGTCCAGGACCCGTACGAACGTCGGGTGCCCGGCATCGGGGCGGGGCGCGACCCGGAGCGCACTCCGATGCAGTGGACGTCCGCGGTCAACGCGGGATTCTGCCCGACCGACAGCATTCCGTGGCTGCCGACATCCGCCGCCGCCGGCACGGTCAACGTGGCCGGTCAGGACGGCCGCCAGGAGTCGATGCTCACGCTCTATCGGCAGTTGCTGGCACTTCGCCGGGCCGAGCCCGCGTTGTCCGTCGGCCGCCATACACCGATGCTGGCCAGTGGCGACCTGCTGGCCTATCGACGTGAGCACCAGGGACGACACGTCCTGGTCGCCTTGAACTTCGGCGGTCAAGCCCAGCGCCTGGACCTGCCCGACGCCGGCGACACGCGGGTCATGGCGAGCACCGATCCGGGTCGCGCCACCGGTGACCATGGTGATCAGGGCCAGTCGCTGACACTCAAGCCGTACGAGGGCGTCGTGCTGAGCCTGGCCCGATGACGGAGCGCTACGCGCATCTCGGCGTCTACAGCGACTGGGTGCGGTTCGCGGCCGGACCGCGCGCTCGTGACAACCGGCGAACAACGGAGCAGGTCCGCGAGTTGGTCCAGCGGGTCCTCGCCGTCCCGGTCGACGGCCCGGAAAACGGCGATGGCCTGCCGGCCGCGAACTCCGAGCTCCCCGCCGACGTGCGGTTGGAGCGGCGCTGGAGCGCTGACGGCCTTGCCGGGCAGGAGGTGTCCTACTCGGTCGGCTTCGGACCGCGTACCCGGGCCTGGCTGCTCAAGCCGGCGGCCGCGGTCGGTCCGCTGCCCGGAGTGCTGGCCCTGCACGGTCATGACGGGTTCAAGTACTACGGCAAGGAGAAGATTGCCGACGGGCCCGAGCCGGCCGGGGCGGCGGTCGTCGCCCTGCGCTCGAGCCACTACCAGGGGCGGGCCTTCGCCGGCGACCTCGCCCGCGAGGGGTATGTCGTGTTCGTACCCGACGTCTTCGGCTGGGGAAGCCGCCGTTTCCCGGTGCACGAGATGCCGTCCCTCCTGCAGCGATTGGGCGAACTCACCGCGGGGACCTGCCCGCCGGACGTGCCTCCCGGTCGGCTCACGCCTATCACGCAATACAACGCGGCCGCGTGGCACCACGAAAACCTGCTGGAGAAGTACTGCGCCGTGCTCGGCACCACTCTCGCCGCCGTGGTCGCCCGGGAGGACCGAATCGCACTGAACTACCTCCAGGCACGCGTGGACACCACCGGCCGCACCGGCAGCATCGGGCTGTCCGGCGGCGGCTGTCGTTCTGCCCTTCTCCGCGCCACCAGTACGGCTCTGACCGCTGCAGTCGTGGTAGGGATGATGAGCAACTACGACGCCCTGCTGGACCACAACCTCGTCGAGCACACCTGGATGCTGTTGCCGGCCGGCTTCGCCGCTCTTGCGGACTGGCCGGACCTGGCCGCGTGCCGGGCCCCCGCGCCACTACTCGTCCAGTACAACAACGACGACGCGCTGTTCCCGCTGACCGGCGCCCGCGCCGCCCACGAACGCATCGCTGCCCGCTACTCCGCGGCCGGCGTGGCCGGCGCCTACACGGGGCGGTTCTACGAAGGCCCGCACAAGTTCGACCTTGTCATGCAGCACGACGCCTACCGCTGGCTGGGGGAGCGGTTGACCGATCCGACCTGTGCCGAGCCGTGACCGGCTGCTACCCCGGAGTCGCCACCGCTCTCACCCGGGACACGCCGCCCGCATCGAGGACGGCAGCCTCATCGCCGCTGCCCGGGAGAGGCGGCCTGGGTGTCGTCCACGGGGACGACGGGCGGGACGGGAACGACGGGCGGGAAGCTTGTGCCGAGAAGGTCGGCCGCTGTCAACTCGCGCAGCCGCTCCGCGTCGGCCTCGTCGAGGGTGACCAGCGCCCGGATGATTACCCGGCGCAACTCGGCTGCGCTCGACTGGCCGTCGAGATCCGCGTGCAGGAGCACCTGCCGGGCGCGGTCGACCCCGAGTTGAAGTGCCGTGACCGATAACGCAAGACGGTAGACCAAGGTCTCCGGCACTGCACCGCCCACGCCGCCGCGCTTGGGAACTCGAGGCCGACAATCGGGGCAATAGGCTGGAATGCGTCCCGTCACGGTCGTGGTGTAGGCCCGCTTGCCGCACTTGACGCAGTCGTAGCGGCGGCCCGGGGGGGCGTCGGACATGAAGTGTCTCCTTGCCGTGCGGCACATCATTTGACGTGCGTCGGCCTGCAAAGTCTGCTCTGGGATTCCCTGCCTAACGCGCCGGGACAATCTTGACCCTACCCCTGTGCGGTTATCGAGGAGCGAATGGACGCTTTCATCGTCAGCCGGCGGCGGCCTAGCAGCCGCGAACTCGACATGCCGCTTGCCTGGGACGACACCACTGTCCATTGTGGAACGCATATGCTGATTGTCCAATGCCGCGCACAACGCGCCGTCGTGAGCTAGCGTTAACGGGACAACTACCCGCACGGTGGTTTGCAACTGGGCGGTGCGGGTGGCGGAAACGAAGTCGGCTTGCCTCGGCAGTGGCCCGGAGAGGCAGCCATTGGAGCGAGAACATCAATGACAGCAAGCATTCCAGCGATCTGGCCACAGGACAGGAGGTCAGGAAGCAAACAAGCGGTGGGCGCTAGCCGCCCTCACCGCACGGCGTGTCATGTTGACGTGGTCAGCATCAAGCCGTTGATTGGTGTTAAGAGAATCCCCTAGAGAGGACGCACATGCCCGCAAAGACAGCCTCGGCGAAGAAGCCGGTGGCGAGAAAGATCACCGCGAAGCGGACCCTGGCGGCGACCAAGGCCACCGCCAAGAAGACCGTGGCCGTGAAGAAGGCCGCGGCGAAGAAGACCGTCGCCAAGAAGACGGCGATCAAGCGGCCGGCCGCCAAGAAGACCGCCGCCAAGAAGACCGCGACGAAGCGGCCCGCCGCCAAGAAGACCGCCGCCAAGAAGACGACGGCACGCAAGACCGCGGCAAAGAAGGCCCCGGCGACCCGCAAGGCCACCAGGGCCACCACGGCCAAGCGGACGACCGCCAAGAAGACGACGGCGCGCGCAGCGACTGCGAAGAAGACCTCCGCAGCGAAGAAGACGACCGCCAAGAAGACGACGGCGCGCAAGACCGTGGCCAAGCGGGCTCCGGCGAAGCGGGCTGCCCGGAGCTGACCGCGTCATCGTGCCGGGTCGAGGCACGGCAGGCAGCCGCTTCCGTCGCGGCTGCCTGCTCGCCGTTCCGGCCGTGCCGGTGATCAGTCGGCCGCCGCCGAACGCGCGGCGTCCGCGGCTTGTTTGACCGCGAGGCCCTGTCGCCCGTCGTAGCGGAGGAACGCCGGCAGGGCTACCGCCAACAGCGCCGTCCCGGCGATGCACAACACACCGCCGGAGACGATGGACCCGCGCACCGACAACACCGACGCCATCAGGCCGGACTCCGCGTTGCCGAGCAACGGCCCGGACGTGTAGCTGATCATTTCGATGCCGGCCAGTCGACCGCGCAGGTGGTCGGGGATCGTCTGGTTCCAGATGGTGCAGCGGAAGAAGCCGCTGATGCTGTCGGCGACGCCGGCCAGCCCGAGCATCGTGAGGGCAAGCCAGAGGCGCTCCGCGAATCCGAAGCCGACGATGGCGGCTCCCCACATGGCCGCCGCGATCACCACCATCAACCCGTGCCGGTGCACTCGGCTGATCCAGCCTGACGTCAGGGTCGCGAGGATCGCGCCGGCGCTGGGTGCCGCATAGAGCAGGCCGAGCACCTGCGGGCCGCCGAGGCGCAGCGCGACAAAGGGAAACAGTGCCATCGGCATTCCGAAGAACATGGCGTTGATGTCCACGAGATAGGTGGCGAGCAGTTCCGGCCGGCTGCGCGCGTAGCGCAGGCCCTCGATCACGCTGTGCAGACTCGGTCGATCGGCATCCGGCGGTGGCGGTACGGCGCGCATCATCGCCAGCATTGCCAGCGAGAAGGCGAAGGTCGCGACGTCGACGGCATAGACCCAGGACAGCGGCACTGCCGCGATCAGCACGCCTGCCACGGCCGGGCCCGCGACGGCACCGATGTTCATCCGCAGGGAGCCCAGGGCCGCTGCGGCGGGGATCTCCTCGGGCTGGATGAGCCGGGGGATCATCGAGTCGAGGGCGGGTCGCTGGACTCCGTCGATGCCGGCCCCGAGCCCGGCGCAGAGGTAGAGCACCCAGAGTGCCGGTCGCTGCAGGGTCGCGTTGAACAGCAGTACGCCGGTGATCACGGTGAGGGCCAGTTCCGACAGCAGGACCAGCCGGCGGCGGTCCAGGTAGTCGGCCAGTGCGCCGCCGACGAACGCCATGATCAGGATCGGTCCGAGCTCGCACAGGCCGAGCAGGCCCACGGCCCGTGGTGAGTGGGTGAGCTGCGCGACCTGGTACGGAACGGTTACGTAGGTCAACATCGACCCGAACGGTGAGACGAGGGATGCGGTGAAGCTCAGCCGGAAGTCCGGCGAGTGGCGCAGCGGCGAGAAGTCGATGCGCAGGTGACGCAGCCCACGCCGTGCCGCTCCCCCAGGCCGTCGCGACGGCGGTATCGGTGCCGCGGACAGGTGGGTCGGCTCGGACGGCTCCACGATGATCCAGCCTGACCCTGCCGCGGCACTCCCGTCCACCCACTTTCGCACTGAACGGTGGGCGCGGCGACTGGCGGGAAGCACCGAGCGCGGGCCTCGCCGTACGAGCCTGCCAGGATATGGCCATGTCGTCCGACGCGAGCGACGTCGCCGACCTTGTTGTCGGTATCCTCGGTGGCACCGGGCCGCAGGGCACCGGACTGGCCATCAGGCTTACCGCCAGCGGGCAGCAGGTCCTGATCGGATCGCGGGCCGCCGACCGGGCGGTCACGGCAGCCGCCGACGTCAACTCCGCGGCGGCCCGTGCGGGCGCCACCGGAGCCGACAACTCCACAGTGGCCACGCGAGCCGATCTCGTCATCGTCGCCGTTCCCTGGGCCGGCCATGCGGCCACCCTCACCGACCTGCGGGAGCCGCTGCGCGGCAAGGTGGTGGTCGACTGCGTCAACCCGCTGGGCTTCGACAACCAGGGACCCTTCCCCCTTTCCGTGGCGGAGGGCAGCGCGGCGGAGCAGGCGCAGGCGTTGCTGCCCGACAGCCGTGTCGTCGGCGCGTTCCACCACCTGTCCGCGGTGTTGCTCGCCGACACCTCGGTCGGCAACGTTGACGGCGACACGCTGGTTCTCGGCGACGACCGCGAGGCAACCGACCTGGTGCAGGCGCTGGCCGAGCGGATCGCGGGGTTGCGCGGCGTCTATGCCGGTCGGCTGCGCAACTGCCGGCAGGTGGAAGCGCTGACCGCCAACCTGATCTCGATCAACCGGCGCTACCAGGCCCACGCCGGCATCCGGGTCACCGACATCTGACCTCCGGAGGAGGGGTCGGCCCAGGGTCGGCCCCGCCAGATGGCGCAGGCGCATCCACCGGGGTCGAGTCACCACGGTATGCAACGCCGATCCTGGGCACCTTCACCGCCGACCGGACACAACACGCCCAGCCGGACCCCCTGGAATCGATCATCCAGGGGGCCATGGTGCCGCGAAAGGGTGACATTCGGCGGCCGGCCCTGTGGTTCGGGGTGGTGGGCTTGAGTGTTTTGCTGTCGGTGCCGATGCTTGCATGTGGATATCGCGCCGCTGGGCCGGACCGGGCCGCGGCATGCCCGCCGGCGGCGGGTGGGCCGACCGCGGTTCATGGGCCGGGTGATCGTTTCCGCTGTCATGCTGGTGGCCGGGTCGCTGGGTCGCTGCTGTTGGGCGGCTCGGACGCGGCCTTTCGGGCCTGACAACCACCCCGACCAACAACTGGTCCACGGGCACCGTCTCGTTGAGCGACGATGACTTGGGCGCGGCGCTGTTTGTGGTGTCGAGCCTGGTGCCGGCCAACACCGGCGTGAAGTGCATCGTGGTCAGCTACGGCGGGTCCGTTACCGCGGCGGTGAAGCTGAATGTCCCCGGTTATTCCTCCTCGCGGGCTTGGGCGCCTATCTGAACCTGACCGTGGAGGAGGGCAGCGGCTCGACCTTCGCCGGTTCGGGGCCGGCGTCATGTCCTGGTTTCACTCCCGCCGGCACCATCTATGCCGGGACAGTCGATCATTTCGCGACGACGAGCACGGCCTATGCCAGCGGCGTAGGTGCGTTCGCGCCCACCGGGGCCGGCCAGAGCCGGGTGTACCGGTTCAGCTACGCCCTCGACGCTGCGGCCCGGGAGGGCAGAGCGGGCAGACCGGAGCGATCGACCTGTCCGGCTATCTCGCTCCGCAGCAGGTCGGTGCCGCCACCACCTGGGGGCCGATCGCCACCGGCAATGAGCACGTCTGCAACGTGCGTACCGACGGCAAGCTGTGGTGCTGGGGGCTGACGACAGAGGTCAGTTGGGCCTGGGCGAAACCACCGACCGGATCAGCCCGGTGCAGGTCGGCGTCGCCACCACCTGGCGATCACCGAGCGCCAGCCAGGCGCACACCTGCGCCGCCCGCACCGACGGCACCTTGTGGTGCTGGGGATTCCAACGCCAAGGGACAACTCGGGCTCGGCGACACCACCGACCGGACCACTCCCACCCTGGTGACCGTCGCCGGGCGGCGCCGTCACCTACCTCGGCCAGATTCGGGGCAACACCACCCACGTCGTCACCTGAGTAGGTAGCGTGACTTCATCGGCCCTGGTTCTTCACCCGCTGGACCGCCGCCACCGCCACCTCGGGGTCCCGGTAACTGCCTCCTGCAGTCACCGGGGCGTGGGTTGCCGTCGAGGTCGTACCAGCAGCGGGATGCCGGTCGGGATGTTCAGTCCGGCGATCTCGTCGTCGCGGATGTGACCGGGTCCCCTCAAGTGGATCCCTGACCTCCATCGACGCCACCAGCCCGGCCAGGCCGCCGATCAATCTGCTGGGCCCGCCCAAAAGTTTGTCAATCACCTTCGCGATTCGGGCTACCGGTCTCCGGGTGCCGATCGTTGTGCGCTAGCTGCAGGTCGGCCACCACCGACCAATCCCGGTTCCTCCGGCGCGTCTCCCGCAAGTACATGCCACAAACTCAAGCGCGCAGCGTCAGTCCCGTCGACGACACACCCAGAGTCGTGTGCCTACATGGAATCGCCTTCCCGGACCCCAACTCAAGCCCCTGACCTGCAACGATGCAGTTGATCAAGACCGTGCGTGCTCACGATCTCGGAAGTCCGGCCGGAGCTCGGACGATCAGGAGTACGAACGGGAGTCGTCCGGGAACTTCCCGGTGCGCACATCGAGGGCGAAGGCGTGCACGGCGCCGGTGAGGACGCCGCGCAGATCCGCGTACTGCTTGACGAATCTCGGCAGTCGCCCGTCCCGCAGCCCGGCCATGTCCTGCCACACCAGCACCTGCGCGTCGCAGTCGACGCCGGCCCCGATCCCGACGGTCGGGATCGTCAGCTCCGCCGTCACGCGCTTGGCTACGTCGGCCGGCACCATTTCCAGTACGACGCTGAAGGCACCGGCCCGCTGCAGGGCCAGGGCGTCGTGGACCAGGGTGTCGCCCTCGTGGCCGCGGCCTTGCACCCGGTAGCCACCGAGGGCGTTGACGCTCTGCGGGGTGAACCCGATGTGTGCCATCACGGGGATCCCGGCAGCCACGATCTCCGCGACGTGCGGCACGACGCGTTGGCCGCCCTCAAGCTTCACCGCCTGGGCGCCGCCTTCCTTCATGAACCGGATGGCGGTCTGCAGCGCCTGGGTGGCGGAGAGCTGGTAGGAGCCGAAGGGCAGGTCCGCCACCACCATGGCCCGGCGGGTCGAGCGGGTCACGGCCCGCACCAGCGGAAGCAGTTCCTCGACGGTGACCGAGATGGTGTCGGGATAGCCGAAGACGTTGTTGGCCGCGGAATCACCGACGAGCAGCACGGGGACACCGGCCTGGTCGAAGATCTCCGCGGAGTACTGGTCATAGGACGTCAGCATCGGCCAGCGCTCGCCACGAGTCTTGGCGACCTGGAGGTCGATGACGGTCACCCGGCGGCCGGCTGGGCCGCCGTAGAGCGATGGCTCAGCAGACTCGGACACGCCGTTGCCTCGCTTCTTCCACTATTCACTCCTCGAGGCGTCGCGGTGACGTCCCCGGGTTGCGTCGATGGTCGCACGCCCGGGCGTGCGGTGCAGTGTCTGGCTCGTCACATCCTGGGCTGGCGTCAGCGCGGCAGCGCCGGCGTCTCGTGGCTGCCCGCTGTCTCGTGGCTGCCCGCTGTCTCGTGGCTGCCGCCAGGCACGGTCTCGCGCCAGCGGCTGGTGATCGGCAGCCGGCGGTCGCGGCCGAATGCCTTGAGCGAGATCTTCGGACCGGGCGGGTACTGGCGGCGCTTGTATTCGGCCTGGTCGACGAGGCGGATCACCTTCTCCACCACCTCGGGATCGTGCCCGCGGTCCAGCAGGGCGGAGCGGCCGAGGTCGCGGTCGATGTAGTCGGCCAGCACCGCGTCGAGGACGTCGTACGGCGGCAGGCTGTCACTGTCGAGCTGGCCGGGTGCCAGCTCGGCCGAGGGCGGCTTGTCGATCGAGCTCTGCGGGATGGGCGGGATCTCGCCGCGCTGCTCCGCCGCCGTGTTTCGCCACCGGGCAAGCTCCCACACCATGGTCTTGGGCACGTCCTTGATCGGGGCGAACCCACCGGCGCTGTCGCCGTACAGGGTGGAATAGCCGGTTGCCAGCTCGCTCTTGTTGCCCGTGGTCAGCACGAGGTGACCCGCGGAGTTCGACAGCGCCATGAGCAGCGTCCCGCGCGCTCTGGACTGCAGGTTCTCCGCTGCCAGGCCGCTGACCGGGGCACCCGTTGCGGCCAGCGTCGATTCGTAGGCATCGACGATGGGCGCGATCGGGATGACCTGCCAGTGCAACCCGAGACGGGTGGCGAGGTCCGCGGCGTCGGCCAGCGAGTGGATCGAGGAGTGCCGAGACGGCATCCCGACGACGTGTACGGCATCGGCACCCAGCGCGTCGCGGGCCACCGTGGCGACCAAGGCGGAGTCGATGCCGCCGGACAGGCCCATGACCACCGACCGGAAGCCGTTCTTGCGCGCGTAGTCATGCGTGCCGGTGACCAGCGCCCCCCACACCTCCGCCGGATCGGACAGCCGCTCGGCGACGATCGGCGCTTGTGGCGGATACGGCGACAGCGGTTGCTCCGACAGCACCGTGCGCTCGACCAGCATGCCACGGGCCGGGCCGGTCAGGGCACTCTTGGCCAGTGGCAGGTCGAGATCGACGACCAGCAGATCCTCGTCGTACTGGCCGGCTCGCGAGATGACGTCACCGTCGGCCGACACGACGAGGGAGTCGCCGTCGTAGACCAATTCGTCCTGGGCGCCCACCATGTTGACGTAGGCGACCGCGGCACCTGCCTCGCGGGCCCGGCGGGCGGCCAGGTCGAGCCGGAGGTCGTCCTTGTTGCGTTCGTACGGCGAGCCGTTGATGTTGACGACCAGGCCCACCTCCGCGGCCGCGGCCACGGAGAAAGGGCCACCGTCCTGCCAAAGGTCCTCGCAGACCGTCAGCGCGACGTCGACACCGTGCAGCCGGACGACGACGAAGCGGTCACCCGGCCGGAAGTAGCGGGCTTCGTCGAAGACGCCGTAGTTGGGCAGGTGATGCTTGAAGTAGCGGGCCACGATCCTGCCCCCATGCAGCAGGGCCGCCGCATTGCGCGGCCCACCGTCGACGTCGAGGTAGCCCACCACGACGGCGAGATCGCCCAGGCCGTCCTCGGCCAGCCGGCGGGCGACCCGGCCGAGCAATTGCGTACTGGCCGCCCCGAACGACTCGCGCAGGACCAGGTCCTCGGCCGGATAGCCGGTCAGCGCCATCTCGGGGAAGGCCACCAGGTGGGCGCCGGCCGCGGCCGCCTGCCGCGACCAGCTCAACACCTGGTCGCTGTTGCCGTCGAGGTCGCCGACGGTGACGTCGATCTGGGCGAGTGCCACGCGCAACTGGGCCACGTCGCCATTCTGGTACGCCTTGGGTGCCGGAGGCGGCCGGTTCGGGTGTGGCGGCTAACACGGCGGTAACGACCGGCTCGTAGGGTGTGTCCATGGATCGTCAGCAGGAGTACGTCCTGCGTACGCTGGAAGAGCGCGACATCCGATTCGTCCGGCTGTGGTTCACCGACGTGCTGGGCACGCTGAAGTCGGTTGCGGTCGCCCCGGCCGAGGTCGAGGCCGCGTTCGAAGAGGGGATCGGGTTCGACGGCTCGGCGATCGAGGGCTTTGCCCGGGTGTCGGAGAGCGACATGGTCGCCCAGCCCGACCCGGCGACGTTCCAGGTGATGCCGTGGGAGGGCGGGTCGGAGCCTGACGCCGCCCGGATGTTCTGCGACATCCGGATGCCCGACGGCTCGCCGTCGTGGGCAGACCCGCGGCATGTGCTGCGACGAACCCTGGGCCGGGCTGCCGAGAAGGGCCTGTCGTTCTACACCCACCCCGAGATCGAGTTCTTCCTGCTTGCCGATCGGCCCGGGGACGGCCGCTCGGTCCGCCCGGTCGACCACGGCAGCTACTTCGACCTGACCACGCACGACATCGCCCACGATTTCCGCCGCGACGCGGTGACCGCGCTGGAGATGATGGGCATCTCGGTGGAGTTCAGCCACCACGAGGTGGCCCCCGGCCAGCAGGAGATCGACCTGCGCTACGCCGATGCGCTCACCACCGCCGACAACGTGATGACGTTCCGGCATGTGATCAAGGAGGTGGCGATGCGGGCGGGGGTCTATGCCACCTTCATGCCCAAGCCGTTCACCGACCAGCCGGGGTCGGGCATGCACACGCACCTGTCGCTGTTCGAGGGCGACCGCAACGCCTTCCACGACCCGGCCGACCCGCTCCAGCTGTCCGGCACGGCGAAGTGCTTCATCGCCGGCATCCTCGAGCACGCCCGGGAGTTCACCGCGGTGACCAACCAATGGGTCAACTCCTACAAGCGGCTGATCGCCGGCGGTGAGGCGCCGACCTACATCTGCTGGGGGCACAACAACCGATCGGCGCTGGTCCGGGTGCCGATGTACAAGCCGGGCAAGGCCAATTCCACCCGGGTGGAGATCCGTTCCCTCGACTCCGCCTGCAACCCCTACCTGGCGTTCGCCCTGCTGCTGTCAGCGGGCCTGCGCGGCATCGAGAAGGGCTATGAGCTGCCACCGGGCGCCGAGGACAACGTCTGGGACCTCACCGAGGGGGAGCGGCGGGCCATGGGCTATCAGGACCTCCCGCACAACCTGTCCGACGCCCTGCGCTCGATGGAGGGCTCCGAGTTGGTCGCGGAGACCCTGGGCGAGCACGTCTTCGACTTCTTCCTGCGCAACAAGCGGGCCGAGTGGCAGGAATACCGCCGTCTGGTGACGCCCTTCGAGTTGGCGCGTTACCTGCCGCTGCTCTGACGCGTGGGTAGCCTCGCAGGATGGCCCCACCGCGCGTGCTCGTCGTCCAGCACACCGAGACGGAGGGAGCGGGGCGGCTCGGGGAGTGGCTGACCGGGGCCGGGGTGGCGCTGGCCACCGTGCGTCCGTATGCGGGGGACGAACTGCCCGGCGACCTGGACGGCTACGCGGGCCTGGTGGTGCTCGGTGGTCCGCAGACTGCTTACCCCGACGACAAGGGCGCACCTTCGGCCTCCTGGCTGCCTGCCACCAAGGCACTACTGCGTACGGCGGTGGCGGCCGGGGTGCCCACCCTCGCGATCTGCCTGGGCGCCCAACTGCTCGCCGAGGCCTGCGGCGGGCGGGTCCGGCCCGGCACCCAGGGCCCGGAGATCGGCCCCCGGCTGGTGGCGCGGCGCGACATCGCCGCGCAGGACGAGCTGTTCGGGCTCGTGCCGTTCACCCCCGACGTCGTGCAGTGGCACGACGACGAGATCGCCGACCTGCCGACGGGCGCCGTGCTACTGGCCAGCAGCACCGTCTACCCGAATCAGGCGTTCCGCCTGGGGGAGCGGGCCTGGGGCCTGCAGTTTCACATCGAGACGACTCCCGAAATGGTCGCCGATTGGGCCGAGCAGACCGGCGACCGGCTCGCCGAGGACGGCGTGGACATCAGTCGCGCCATGGCGCGGATCGTCGAGGTGCACGACGACCTCGAGCAGGTCTGGCGACCGGTGGCCGAGCGCTTCGCGGGCCTGGTCCGCGCCCGATCGTGAGCCTGACCGGGCGTGCGCCGTTCGCCCGCCTCGGCTTCGTCGAAGCCGCCAGAGCACAGCGGCTGCTCGGCCCGGACGGTCTGGACGCCTGGGAGTCGGCGCTGTGGGATTCGGCCGGTGGGATGGACCCGGGCGGCCGGGGGGTCGTAGCGGCGCTGGCCGCCAGCGCGGACCCGGACCTGGCGCTGCTGACGCTGGTTCGGCTGGTCGAGGCGCAGCGGCCGGGTAGTGACTTTCTCGACCGTTTGCGGTCAGCGCCCTGGCTGCGGGAGCCCCTCGTCGCGGTCCTGGGCGCCAGCACGGCTCTCGGTGATCACCTCGTCGCCCATCCCGACGAGTGGCGGGTGTTCGACGGCGAGCCGCTGGGCGCCGCGGGGCCCACGGCGGCCGAGATGCGCGACCGGCTGCTCGACGCGGTGGGTGCGGTTCGTGCCGAGGGTGGATCGGCTGCAGTCGCGTGCGGGTACGGCGACGCTGCGGTGGCCGCGCTACGCGACGGCTATCGCCGTGCCCTCCTGTTGCTCGCCGCCCGCGACCTTACCGGCCTGGTCCCGCTCGATGAGGTGGCGGCGGAGCTGTCCGACCTCGCATCGGCGACCCTGGAGGCCGGGCTGGCCGTGGCGCGGGCCGGCCTGCCGGCCGGCGCGGAGCCTGCCCGGTTGGCCGTCATCGCCATGGGCAAGTGTGGCGGGCGGGAGCTCAACTACGTCTCGGACGTCGATGTCGTGTTCGTCGCCGAGCCTCACGCGGCACCTGATGGCGGCGACCAAGCCGCCGCTCTGCACACTGCGACCGTGCTGGCGACCTCCCTGATCCGGATCTGCGGTGAGGTGGCCTGGCCGGTCGACGCCGCCCTGCGCCCCGAGGGCAAGGACGGCCCGCTGGTTCGCACGCTGGACAGCCACGCGGCCTACTACCAGCGCTGGGCGCGGACGTGGGAGTTCCAGGCGCTGCTCAAGGCGCGCCCGGTGGCGGGGGACGCGGAGCTCGGCGCCGCCTACATCGAGCGGCTGGCCCTGCTGGTCTGGCGTGCGGCCGACCGCGAGCACTTCGTCGAGGACGTGCAGGAGATGCGCCGCCGGGTGCTCGCCACCCTGCCGGCACTAGATGCGGTGCGCGAGCTGAAGCTCGGACCGGGTGGGCTGCGCGACGTGGAGTTCGCTGTACAACTCCTGCAACTGGTGCACGGCAGGGCCGACGAGACGCTGCGCAGCGGGACGACCCTGGTCGCGCTGGAGGCCCTCGGCGAGGGCGGCTACGTCGGGCTGGAGGATGCGGCGAACCTCGGTGCGATGTACCGCTGGCTGCGCACCGTCGAACACCGGCTGCAACTGCAGCGGCTGCGGCGGACCCATCGCCTCCCGGACGACGAGGCCGGTCTGCGCTGGCTGGCCCGGTCGATGTCCTACCAGAGCGGCCCCGAGATGACGGCCGTCGAGGCATTCGAGACCGATCGGAGCCGGCACGCCCGCGAGGTCCGGCGGCTGCACGAGAAGCTGTTCTACCGCCCGCTGTTGCAGTCGGTCGCCCGGGTCCCTGGCGAGGAACTGCGGCTCGCCCCCGAGGCGGCGGCCGCCCGGCTCAGCGGGCTGGGCTTCGCCGACCCCGACGGTGCCCTCCGGCACCTGCAGGCGCTCACCGCGGGCGTCAACCGGACTGCGGCCATCCAACGGGCCCTGCTCCCGGTGATGCTCGGCGCGTTCGCCAGTGCCGCTGACCCGGATGCGGGCCTGCTCGCCTACCGGCAGGTCTCCGACGCGCTCGGGCGTACGCCGTGGTACCTGAGATTCCTCCGCGACGAGGGGCTGGTGGCCGAGCGACTGGCCGTGCTGCTGGGCTCCAGCCGGTTCGTCGCCGACCTGCTGTCCCGTGCGCCGGAGGCCCTGCGCATGCTCGCCTCCGACGACGAGTTGCGACCAAGATCGGCGGACGCGCTGCGGGTGTCGATGCTGGCGGCGGCACACCGGAGCACGGACTGGGAGGGGACCGACTGGGAGGCTGCGGTCCTCACGGCACGCGGCCTGCGGCGATTGGAGTTGTTGCGTATCGCCAGCGCCGATCTCCTCGGGCAGCTCGACATCGACGCGGTCGGCCAGGCATTGACCTCGGTCACCGACGCGACTCTGTGCGCCGCTCTGGACACCGCGGTCGCGGCGGCAGTGTCGGGAGCCGCACACCGGCGCGACGGGCCGTTGCCCATGCGGATGTCGGTGATCGCCATGGGTCGCCTCGGTGGGGCCGAGGTGGGATACGCCTCCGACGCCGACGTGCTGTTCGTCTTCGAGCCCCTTGACGGGGCGGAGGAGGGCGCCGCATCGCGCGTCGCGCACGAGGTCGCCGAGGAGATGCGCCGGCTGCTCTCGGTGCCCGCCCCCGACCCGCCGCTCGGGGTCGACGCCGGGCTGCGCCCGGAAGGCCGGCAGGGCCCGCTGGTCCGCAGCCTGGCGTCCTACTCCGCCTACTACGCCCGCTGGGCGTCGGTATGGGAGGCCCAGGCACTGCTGCGGGCCCGGCCGATCGCCGGCAACGACGAGACGGGCGCCCGCTTCATCGAGATGATCGAGCAGCACCGCTATCCCCAGGGTGGCATCGCCGCCAAGGACGTCACCGAGATCCGCCGGATCAAGGCCCGGGTGGACAGTGAGCGACTGCCCCGCGGGGCCGACCCGGCGACCCACCTCAAGCTGGGCCGGGGGGCTCTGGCCGATGTCGAGTGGACCGTGCAGTTGCTGCAACTCCGGCACGCACACGAGCGCGCCGGCCTGCGTACTCCCCGCACGCTGGAAGCACTCTCGGCGGCGGCGGAGGCCGGGCTGATCGGCGCCGCGGACGCGGACGCACTGGGCGCGGCATGGCGGCTGGCCTCACGCGTGCGCAACGCGGTGACGCTGGTGCGCGGCCGGCCGGCCGACTCCCTGCCGCGCCGCGGGCGAGAGTTGGTCGGCGTCGCCCGAGCCGTCGGTTACCCTCCGGGCGAGGATCCGGGCGGGTTGGTGGAGGAGTATCTCCGCACAACGCGACGCGCTCGCGCAGCTGTCGAGAGGGTGTTCTACGCATGAGCCGGGCAGGCTAGACCGTGCTGCAGCGCCTGCCGCACCCCTACCGCCGGGTCCTCCTCACCACGGCGGGGGTCTCCGTGGTGCTGACGGTCGGCTTCCTGTTCCTCCCGCTGGCCGGCACCGACCTGTCCGCGCAGGTCGCGCGTGGCCACTTCGTCCAGACCTACGGCGCTCTCCCCGTGGACTTCCGGTGGTACGGCGGGATCTTCCCGTTCGGCTACAGCCTGCTGACCGGGCCGCTCAATGCCCTGATCGGCTCCCGGGGCGTCGGCGCCGTCGGGTCGGTGCTCGGCGCCGTCGCCTTCGCGTTCCTGCTGGTCCGCACCCGAGTGCGCCGGCCGCTGCTGGGCAGCATCCTCGGCGCGGTATGCCTGGTCTGCAACCTGGTGAGCGGCCGCACGACGTTCGCCCTGGGGATCGCGTTCGGGCTGCTGGCCCTGTGTGCGGTCGTGCTCGACGAGGTGCGCCCGTGGCTGCGCTTGGCGCTGCTCTTCGTGTTGGCCGCGTTGAGCACCGCGGCCAGCCCGGTCGCGGGGCTGTTCACCGGCCTGGCCGGTGGCGCGCTGCTGCTGACCGGGCGCCGCCGGGACGGCCTGGCTCTGGGGCTCGGTGCCGCGGTGCCGATGGTGGCGGTCGCCATGCTGTTCCGCGACGGCGGGATACAGCCCTTCAGCCTGGACTCGGCCAAGCTGGTGATCGCCATGTCGATCGGCGTCATCTTCCTGGTGCCGCCGCAGTATCGCGTCGTGCGGGTCGGTGCCATGCTCGCCGCCGTCGGGCTCTTCGCCTTGTTTCTCTTCCCCAGCCCGATCGGCTTCAACGCGGCCCGGCTGACCCTGCTCTTCGCGGTGCCGGTCGTCGCCGCCACCGCCAACCTGAACTGGTCGCGGCTGGCGCTGGCCATCCTGCTGATCTGCTGGTGGCAGCCGCCGCTGGTGCTCGGGGATCTGGGCAATGCCGGCAACGTGGCCGCGCACCGTCCGTTCTTCCAGCCACTGATGGACGAGCTGCACCGGCTCGGCCCGGTGGGGCGGGTCGAGGTGGTGCCGCTGCACGACCACTGGGAGTCGACCTACATCGCCGACGCGGTGCCGATCGCCCGCGGCTGGGAGCGCCAGGTCGACGTCGGTCGCAACGGATTGTTCTACGGCCGCTCACCGGCCGGCACCCTCACGGGTGACCGGTACCTGCTCTGGTTGTACGACAACGCAGTCACCTACGTCGCGCTGCCGGTCGGCAGCCGGCTGGACAACTGGGGCCAGGAGGAGGCGGCTCTGATCGATGCGACGCTGCCGTACCTGGACTACGTCTGGGGCAACGACAACTGGCAGCTCTACCGGGTGCGCAGCTCCAACCCGTTGGTCAGCGCACCAGGGGTGCTCGTACGGTCCGACGCCACTGGCGTGACCTTCGACATGAAGCGACCGGGCACAGTCGTGATACGGGTCCGGTGGTCGCGCTGGCTGACGCTGGACGGGCCGCAGGGATGCTTGACCCGAGCTGACAAGTGGACAGTGGGCCGCATCGACAAGCCAGGCCGCTACCGGGTCAGCAGTGGCTGGCATCTGACCCAGCGCGACCGCTGCCGGTAACGCCCGGCGCCGTCCAATCGCTGCTTCAGGCCTCGATCCGCTCGCCGGTCGCAGTCGAGAACAGGTGCAGTTGCCCCGGGCTGGGGACGAAGTGGACCACGTCGCCCTTGTCGGGCACGTTGCGGCCGTCGACCCGGGCGATGATGTCGTGCTCCGCGCCGAGCACCTCTGCCGTCCCGTACACGTAGGCGTCCGCTCCCAGCTCTTCCACGATGTTGACCACGGTCTTGAGCCCCTGGCCGGTGCCGACGAGCTCCATGTCCTCGGGCCGGATCCCGACGATGACCTCCCGGGCACCGGCGCCCTGTGCCGCCTCGCGCGCAACGGGCACCTCGGCGGCGCCGAAGCGCAGCGTGTTGCCGTCGAGCGGGACGGTCATCAAATTCATCGCCGGGGAGCCGATGAAGCCGGCCACGAAAACGTTGTTGGGGTGGTCGTACATCTGCCGGGGTGTGTCGACCTGCTGCAGCAGGCCGTCCTTGAGCACCGCGACCCGGTCGCCCATGGTCATGGCCTCGACCTGGTCGTGTGTCACGTACACCGTGGTGACACCCAGCCTGCGCTGCAGCGAGGCGATCTGGCCGCGCGTCTGCACCCGCAGCTTGGCGTCGAGGTTGGACAGCGGCTCGTCCATGAGGAACACCTGCGGATTGCGGACGATTGCACGGCCCATGGCCACGCGCTGGCGCTGGCCGCCGGACAACGCCTTCGGCTTGCGGTCGAGGTATTCGGTGAGGTCGAGGATCTTGGCCGCCTCCTCGACGCGCTCGCGGATCTTCGCCTTCCTCTCGCCGGCGATCTTCAGGGCGAAACCCATGTTGTCGGCCACCGACATGTGCGGATAGAGCGCGTAGTTCTGGAACACCATGGCGATGTCGCGGTCCTTGGGTGCCAGGTGTGTGACATCCCGGTCGCCGATGCGGATCGAGCCGCCGTTGACGTCCTCGAGCCCGGCCAGCATCCGCAGCGAGGTGGACTTCCCGCAGCCCGACGGGCCCACGAGGACGAGGAATTCGCCGTCACCGATTTCGATGTTCAGCTTGTCCACGGCAGGTCGCTCCGAGCCGGGAAACAGCCGAGTGGCCTCGTCGAACGTTACGGTCGCCATGACCGCGCTCCCTTCACCGGCAGGAACGTGCCGGACGATCCGAGTAAGGGCATCCGGGGGCGGCAGCCGCCCGGATGGCATGGACGGTAGAGCCTATCCGGGCCCGGCGTCCATTCGCACCGTGACCACGCTTCCGACCAGGAGTGACTATCTCACCCGAATTCGGCAGGCGTTGTCCGCCTGGTGCGCGAAGAGCACCGCTCCCGCCAGCGGGGTATCGATCGTGTGCCGCTGCCCGCTGAGCGCGACGACGGCGATCCTCGCCCTGACCGGGCCGGGCTCGGCGACGGGCCCTGAGGCCGCACACGCCGGCATGATCGTGACCGGGACGTCGATGGTTTCGCCGGGTGGCACGCCATACCTGAGATCGGCCAGACTCCGTACGGCCAGGCGCGCACTGACGCTGAGTACGGAATCGATCCGGACCGGGCGTGGCCCGGTGTTGCGGACGACGACGAAGAGGTCGATGCGGCCGCTGGCCGGCGAAGTGGAGGAGGTCCAGAAGCCGGCGGTGGCGGTGAGGGCAACCTGATCGCGCAGGCTGCGCTCGGCCAACCAGTGCATCCCGCGCCCTGCGGCCATGACGGCCAGCGGAACTCCGACGATCAGGATGACCGCTGCGGCGATCACTCGTCGCGACCGCGGCGGCAGCAGGGCCCACCGCCCGGTCAGCCCCCCCACCATCGTTGGACCGGCCGCCGATCAGGTCGGCACCATTCGGGCGCCTGCCCTGCCCTACCGGATCGACCGGATCGGCGGCGCTGACCGGCGGGCGGTCGCGGTCGTCGTCGCCGGAGCGTGATCGCGTCACACCTGTGATGGTGACTCATCGGCGACACCAGGGCCATCCGGCGCTGCGTCTCCTAAACCGCCGCCCGGTACCTGCCTGGGCGCTTCCGGGTTCTCCGTGGGTCTCCGGGGCCTGACAGGGCGGTCAACGGCATGATCGCGCCATGCGCGACACCGAGCTGTATCGCCATCTGTTGGGACTCGTCGCGCCGTGGGAGGTGAGCCGGGTCGAGCTGTCGGT
>JBBRYN010000036.1:0-31812 GCA_038237645.1 Mycobacteriales bacterium | reverse complement strand
TGAGCACGCGCTGTACTCGCATTGAGAACCTTCCGTCTGCGTGATGGACAACGGAAGGTAATCGCATCCACGACGCACCCCGCTGAGCAGATCGCCCGCGTCGTACACGTCATGAACACCGATTGAGCGACTCCAGATAACATCGGGCTATCGGGAGGTCAACACCGCGTGGATGTGGGGCGCGCTGCTGGCGGCCACCATGGCCGGCTGGTTACACCAGCTCACTGCCACCACCCGAGGCGCGGCACTCCTGACAGGCCATGGTGTCCGTGGCGGCAAAGCGATGATCGCCACCCTGCGGCGCCGTCTCATCTGCGTCCCCGGGCGCCTGGTCCGCCACGCCGGAACCCTGACCCTGCGGCTGCCACCCGGGCACCACCTGCTCGCCGAGGTCCTCGCCCGACTCCGGGCACTACCCCGACACCCCTGACCGCACCGGCCATCCCGGCCCCGACACACGGAACCCGCGAACCCGGCGCGACAACCGGGCCACCAGCATGCCCACACCCCGAATCCGACCTTTCGAAGATCAACCCCAGCAGCAAAGATCAACTCCGTTCACTACTCGCGGATTCGGGTCTGAGGCGAGACTTGCCTTGGAGAGGAGTCCATCAGTGCAGCCCCACACCCGCCGGAGTTCCGGCGCCGCGCGGTTGAGCTTGCCCGGCTGCGGGAGAAGCCGATCGCGGATATCGCCAAGGACCTCGGCATCAGCCAGAGCTGCTTGCCGAACTGGATGAGTCAGGCCGACGTCGAGGAGGGCCGCAAGGAAGGCCTGTCGACCGAGGAGGGCAAGGAGCTCCACCAACGCCAGCAGCGCCGCCACCAAAGCCGGGTCCGTCGCAGTCGCCGCCTTGCGGCCACCACCGGCGCGCCGGACGCGACCCGACGGCGCCACCCCGGCTTCCAGTTCGGCGACTCCCTGCGATATCCGCGACCGCGAGGCGCCCGTCGCGTTCGCCACCGCCGCGATGCCGCCGTGCCCGAGCGAACGGGCCTCGCCGGCCATCACCAGCCGCTGCTGCCGCTCATCGAGATGCGGCAGCACCGAATCGAACTTTGCCCGCACCGACGCCACCACGTCCACATCAACAGCCACTACCACATCATGACGGACAGAATCTCAAACAGAGCGCTTATTCATCGGCAGGCCCTTAGGTTCATAACGCGCACGGCATGTGCGGGCGTTGGTGTTCTTGGGCCGTGCGGATTGGCGTGACGCTACGGCTGTGCGCCGCCAGGCTGTTGCGTTGGGTCGTCTCGGTGGTGGCGGGGGGCCAGCGTGGCGATCGCCCGTTCCAGGTGCTCGGTGAACGCCTCCCGTTCGTCGGCGGTGAACGCGGCGGCCAGGCGCCGCTCGACCGTGAGGATGGCCGGGTCCGCCCGGCGCACCAGGTCGGTACCCTTGGCTGTCAGTTGGGCCACCCGTACGCGCTGGTGCAGCGGTGACCTCGCCCGTTCGATCAGCCCGTTTCCTTCGAGGTTGCTGAGCACGGTCGCCATGGTCTGCGGGGTTACCAGGCAGGCACGGGCGAGTTGGGCGGCGGACGCTTTCGGGGTCTGCAGCAGGACGAGCAGTACCGCGTACTGCGGGACGGTCAGGTGAAATTCCTGCAGCACGCGTGTTTTTTCGGCGATCAGTGCCCGTTCGGCGCGTTTGATGATGAGGCCGAGCCGTTTCATCTCAGTAGCGGGTGCCGACGGCTGTCGGTGCGGAGTCGAGTTCGGCGAGGTCAGCTGCGGTCAGGGTGACGTCGGCGGCGCCGATGTTGTCTGCGAGATGTCCGAGCCGGCGGGTGCCTGGGATCGGGATGACGTGTGGGCCCTGCGCGAGGGTCCAAGCGATCGCGGCCTGTGCGGGAGTCACTCCGTGGCGGGCGGCGACGGTGCGCACCGTGTCGATGATGCGGGTATTGGACGCGCGGGCTTCGGTGGTGAAGCGGGGGTTAGCGGCCCGAAGGTCGTTGTCCTCGAATCGGGTGGTGGCGTCGATCGCGCCGGTCAGGAAGCCCCGGCCGAGCGGCGCGAACGGCACGAACGCGGCGCCGTTGGCGGCACACCAGCCGACCACGTCGCCGGCGTCGAACGCGCCACCGCCGCCGCCGACAGCCGCGGATGTACCAGCGGCGGGCTGCCCGAGCGGGTCGCGGGTCCACAGAGACAACTCGGACTGTACGGCGGTCACCGGGTGTACCGCGGCCGCGGCGGCGGCTTGCTGAACGGTGACCTCCGACAAGCCGAGATAACGGACCTTGCCCGAGCAGACGATGTCTGCCATGGCGACCCAGGACTCGGTCAACGGCACGGCGTCGTCGACGCGATGCAGGTACCACAGGTCGATGTGATCGGCGCCGAGGCGCTTCAGCGACGCGTCGAGGGCAGCCCGCAGATGGGCGGGCGAACCGTCGCGATGCATGCCCTTGGCGCGGAGGTTGTCGACCACGAGCCCAGCCTTGGTCGCCAGGAACACGGTGTCGCGTATGCCGATCAACGCCTTGCCGACAAGGGTTTCGTTGTGGCCGTCGCCGTAGACATCAGCAGTGTCGATGAAGGTGACACCGGCATCGACGGCGGCGCGCACCACGTCCCGCGATACGGCATCATCGCGCGTGCTCTCGGCGTAGGCCCAGCTCATGCCCATGCAGCCCAGACCGATCACACCCACATGGCCTCCGGTGGCACCCACTTCGCGTGTCCGCATGCTCATACTACCTTCTATAGCAGTACCCTGGTATATAACAGCCTACTACTAAGGAGCGGCCGTGGCATCGGCGCTGATCCTCATCGACCTTCAGGAGTGGATCGTCGAGCGGTACGCACCCGGCGGCGGCATGGCGGCGGCACGGGCAGCCGAGCAGGCTCGACGCTCGTTCCGGGCGCCTGGAAATCTTGTCGTCCACGTGCGGCACCTGACCCTCGACGGCTCGGACGGCGGGTCGGACTCATTGACGACGCGCTTCGTCGACGCGGTGACGGTCGAGGACGGCGAGGCGGTCGTCAACAAGTACGACCGAAGCGCGTTCGCGGGAACCCCGCTTGATGGCATGCTGCGTGATCATGCGGTCCGCGATGTCGTACTGGCCGGACTGGTGACCGAGGGTGGTATCGCGACTACGGCCATCGACGCGCTGCGGTTGGGATACGAGGTCTCCGTACTCCTGCCGGCAATCGCCGGGAACACACCGCAAGGCCACCTCGACACCCTCGACGACCTACGCGTTCGAGGCGTGACGCTACGGGAGATGTTCTAGGCATCCGCTCATCGGTAGAAGAAGGCATTTCGCGGCTCGACGTGCTCGGGCGAGGTCATGGAAAGTGACCGGAACCGGGTGGTGGGCATTGGGTCGACTCTCTGTGCCGCTCGCGGCGTCGCCTTCTCATGAACGGCCCATTCCCAGAGCAAGATCGACATCGGGCTTCCTTCAGCCTGGATCCCCAACTCGATTGCGCGTGATCGGCGGTCGCTGAGCGCGGGATGCCCTGCTGTGCAAGGAGAATGGGACTTGCGAAGGTCCATCAAGACGTTTCGTCCGCACAGCCCGCCGCTACCGCACCGTCCAGATCCGCACCGGCAAGCAGATCCTCACCGCTCCAGACCCACTCCCACGTGACCTACGCGACGCCCTCGCCCTCATCAGCTGAGACGGGGTTGCACACTAATTTGAGCCAAGTCAGGTCAAGGCCTGCGAGTCGGCTGCAAACGCGTCGCCAGGCTGATGAGATGCGTTGGCGTGCAGGGCGTCGGTGGGACCAGCAAGACCCGACGGGGCCAGCGCGCCCCGGCCGTCGGACGACGACCTGGTGAACCGCCGGTTCGTCGCCGACGTCCCGAACCGGCTGTGGTGCACCGGCATCACCGAGCACCCCACCTGCGAGGGCAAGGTGTACTGCTGCGCGGTGCTAGACGTCTACAGCCGCCTGATCGTGGGCTGGTCCATCGCCGACCACATGCGTTCAGAACTCGTCGTCGACGCGCTGCAGATGGCCACCTGGCGACGGCGCCCCGACGCCGGGACCATCGTCCACGTCGACGGGGACGGTCAGTACACCTCCTGGGTTTTCGGCCACCGGCTGCGCGAGGCCGGGCTGCTCGGGAGCATGGGCCGAGTCGCCAGCAGCGTGGACAACACGATGATCGAAAGCTTCTGGTCGACCATGCAACGTGAACTGCTCGACCTTCAGCGTTGGACCTCCAAAGAGCAACTAGCGCTAGCGAGTAGCTCCTGTACCGGTCGTCGCTCGCGCAGACCGACGACGTCCGGCAGCTCGGTGATCCGGCCGCGGCCGTGACCGCCCAACCTGGCGAACACCTGCAGGTTCGCCTCCCCGGTCAGCGTCGGATAGAACGCGGGCGCTTCGATCAGCGCACCGACTCGATGGAGGTAGGCGGCGGGCCGGCTGATCGGGTGTCCGAGGACCTCGCCGTCACCGCTGGTCGGGGTGATCAGGCCGAGCAGCATGCGGATCGTGGTGGACTTGCCGGCACCGTTCGGACCGACGAACCCGGCCACGCCACCCTCGGGTAGGTCGAGGTCGATCTCGTTGACGGCCCTCAGGTCGCCGAAGTCCTTGGTCAGACCGGCTGTTCGGATCGAAGCCATGTGCCTACCGTCCCATCTGGATCTGCGGTTGGTGTGGTGCGGCAGGGTCTGGCATCGACGCTGAGGGTGTGCGGGGCCAGGTCCAGGCAGAGCGCAGGATGAAAGCCAGAAGCAGCACCTCGAGTCCGATGGAGAGGCCGTAGAAGTAGGTCCACGACTCGCCCACCGCGTTGAAGGCCGAGAAGGGGATGTAGAGCGATGCCACGACGAGGTTCGTTGCGCGGTTCGCCCGGGCGGGCAGTGTCGTCGAGAGCAGGATCATGAGGATCGGGACCGCTATCGCCGCGAGAAAAACTGTAAGAAGTGTCTGGCTGATGTCGAACTTGAAGACGACGCCGACGAGGATGTCGTCGATGAACCTGGGCTTGTACAGGGCGAAGTAGTCCACGTAGATGTACAGGAACATGAAGCTGGTCCAGGCGGCTGCGAGCTTCAACTGCACTGGGACGTGCGTGTTCTCGAGCGGGCTGGGTGAACCCTTGGGCGTTCTCACGTTGTTGCTCCCTATCTCATGGAGGCGATGGTGGGCGGTGCCGCCACGAGGGCGACCGGAAGGTGTTCGGCTTCCACTGGACGGCCGTGCCTTCGTTCAGACGGTGATGACGACCTTCCCTCGGGTGTGTCTCGTTGCGACGTGTTCGAGGGCCGGTAGGACGCCTTGCCTTGGGTGGCCATCTGCGTCTTCTCAATGGTGAACATTTCAGGGCTCCTTCAAAGTGTGGTGCGGAGTCCCCAGTGTGATTCGGCACCAGTTCAGTGCGCACCGGTGCGATGGCCAGTCTTGACCTGTCCAAAAGGACAGGCGGGGAACGGGGCTTTTGGCCGATCCGCGGCCAACTCTGCGTCCCTACACTTGGGACGGTGAACAGGACATACGACTGGCTCGAGACGAACCCGGGCGACGTCGAGAAGCCGCCGGCCCGCGTGGCCCGCGACTGGGCGCTGTTTGCGCTCATCTTGGGGGTCGCAGTCGCCGAGGTCGCCTTCATCGACGAGATGGCCTGGCGCTGGCTCGGCGTAGTCGTCGGCCTCATATTGGCGTTCGCCACGCTGTGGAGAAGGACACGGCCGCTACCATCCGTGGCGCTTGGGTTCGGCGCGTTCATGGCGGTCGACCTCGCCACGACATTTGCCGGCGCGGAGAGCTTCTTTCTGAACGCCGGATTCGCCGTACTGGTTCTCATGTACGCGCTGTTCCGGTGGGGCACGGGTCGCCAGGCGGCAATCGGTTCCTTGATCGCACTGGCGGAGTGGGCGGTAAGTGTCACCACCGGCCCGACGAGCGCTACGGATCCCATCGGCGCACTCCTAGTGCTGCTGTTCCCGGCAGCCCTGGGCGCTTCAGTCCGGTACCGCCGCATCGTGCGGAACCAACAGTTCGAACGTGTCCGGCTGCACGAGCGCGACGCGCTCGCACGCGAGCTCCACGACACGGTCGCACACCACGTTTCTGCCATCGCGATCCAGGCACAGGCCGGCCAGGTTCTTGCCAACGCTGGCGACGTCGCCGGAGCGGGGCAGAGTCTCTCGCTCATCGAGAAGCAAGCCACTCTCAGCCTGACCGAAATGCGCTCGGTGGTCGCCGCGCTTCGCCGCGCCGGCGAGGCTTCCGAGACGTCCGTCGCTCGCGGGATCGGCGACATCCAGGACCTCGCGACGCCCGAGGGAGCGCCCGGTCCGCGGGTCCAGGTAGAGATGCGCGGCGAGTTGGACGACTTGCGCCCCGGCGTTCAGGCCGCGCTGTTCCGTGTCGCACAAGAGGCGGTCACGAACGTGAATCTTCACGCCACCCACGCGGGACGGGTCGCCGTTTCGGTCGTCGGTGAGCACGACACCGTCCACCTAGAGGTCACCGACGACGGCGACAGGGTTGCCTTGGTAGGCCGACCCTCCGGTTACGGTCTTGTGGGAATGGAGGAACGTGTCACTCTGCTCGGAGGAACCTTCGAGGCGGGTCCCCTGCCGGTGCGTGGCTGGACCGTCCAAGCCATCATTCCCCGTACAGGGAGACCAGCGTGACCATCCGGGTACTCATCGCCGACGATCAAGACATCATCCGCAGCGGCCTCACCACGATCCTCAACGGGCAACCCGACATCGAGGTCGTCGGGCAGGCGGTCGACGGGCGCGAGGCGGTCGAACTTGCGCACCGTCTACGTCCGGACGTGTGCCTGTTTGACATCCGTATGCCGAACCTCGACGGCGTCGAAGCCACACGGCTGCTGGCCGGACCCGACGTCGAAGACCCGTTCGCAGTTGTGGTCATCACGACCTTCGACACCGACGCCTACGTCACCGGGGCTCTGCGAGCAGGTGCCAAAGGCTTCCTTCTCAAAGATGCCGGACCTGAATTGCTCGTCCAGGCCATCCATGCCGCGGCGGAAGGCGACGCGCTCATCGCACCGGCAATCACGACTCGCCTGCTCGCCAAGTTCGTCGAGACTGCGACGTCGTCGACCCCGACGCAACCGCTTAGCCCCCTGACGGAGCGCGAAGAACAAGTCCTCGTCACCGTAGCCACTGGCAGGACCAACGCCGAGATCGCCAGCGAACTTCACATCAGCCTCAGCACCGTGAAGTTTCATCTGTCCAGCCTCATGACCAAGATTGGCGCACGAAACCGAGTGGAGATTGCCATCTGGGCATACGCAACCCGGCGAGTGAGGCCATGACACGACGCGGACGTGCCACCCCTCGAGGGGGACCGCTACGGAGCGCCCGTCAGCGAACTCGCTCCACGTTTTCGACCGGCTCAACAGCAATCTCTACGATCTTGAGTCACCGATATCCAAAAATGCCGCTGGTTCCCAGCGTGGCCGAGCCAGCAGTTGATCGCCGCGGTTCAGCGCGGAGACGAGGCGTCCATCGCGGCGCTGGTCGACGGGTCGCATCGTCACGTCCAGCGGTTCGCATTCGCACTGTTCGCGACGCCGCAGGATGCAGAAGACGCCGCGCAGGAGGCGCTGATCGCCCTGTCCCGCAGGATCGGGACATTGAGGGCGTCTGGTGCGCTGGCGTCCTGGATGTTCCAGATTGTCCGGCAGGAGTGCCTGCGCCATGCCCGTGCGCTTGCTCGTCGCAAACGAGCCTCTGGGCGACGAGTGGCCGGCTGGAGTCAAGGAGCGGCAGCCCTCGGCCGAGGATGAGGTGATGCGGCGGCTGGAGGCCGACCGGGTCACCACCATCATCGCCGCGCTGCCTCGCGACCAGCGACACGTGTTGATCATGCAAGACGTCCAGGGTCTGCCCGGCGCCGTCGTCGCGCGATCCCTCGGCCTGAGCACTGATGCAATGAAGTCTCGATTGCATCGCGCCCGCGCGAGCGTGCGGGTCAGCCTGGACTCCGGCAACCCGGACCTGAGATGAAGGGATCGGCAGTGAGCAGTACGGACAGCACACTCGCGAGAAAGTCAGTTGGCCGCCACCTGACCCGTGGCATCATCGGATTCGGACTGCTCGTCGCCTCGGTCGCGTTGATCCCGGTCATCGGGCTGGTCAGCCTGCTGCTGGCGCCGGCCGGCGCGCTGGCCCTGCGCGGCTGCCCCACCTGCTGGGCGATCGGGCTCGCGCAGGCCATTTCGCGCGGACGGCTCGAACGTACCTGCGTGGACGGCCGCTGCGACGTCACCGTCGCCAGACCGGGTGAACGGCTGCCCGGCTGACCACCCGTACCGCTGCTGGATTTGACCTGGACCTTGGCGGCACCGGCGCTGGATGTCCGGTGAGGACAGTGCGCGCCAGCAGGTCAACCGATTGCGGCCCGGGCGGAAGCACATGAGCGCAGATCAGCAGGCAGTCGGGGCGCCCCACCGCGGGGTAGCTCCCCTCTTCCTCGTCCGGTCGGCTCGTCGCGAAGCAGGCGGGCGACCGACCGCTCCCCGGGCACCCCGAAGCGCAGGCGCCGGCTGACCGGTACGACCGCGTGGTCGCCGTCATCGCCGACCACGCGGTCGTACTGGCCCGTCGGTATGCAGCCGTCGTGCTCCGGTTGGCAGTGGGTGTGGTGTTTGTCCGGTTCGGGTGCTCAAGCGGTTCGGGGTGAGCCCGGCGGTGGTGGTGCTCGGAGCGATCGAGGTGTTGTTCGGGCTGGGCTTGTTGATCTGGATCGTCCCGCGCGGGCGACGCTGCTGCTGTTCCTGGCCCAGATGACGGCGACGTTGGGAGCGCTGGTCTTCGTTCCCGGCAGGGTGTTCCAGGGCGGGATTGCGGTCCTGTTGTCCCTGGCCGGGGAGCTCGTGGTGAACAACGCCGTGCTGCTCGCCGCCGGGGTGGCCGTGCTCGCCGGCCTGCCCACCCGGGCGGAACGGCCGACCGGCATCTCGACGAGCTTGCCGTTGCCGAGGCGGAAGACCGCGAACACCTGGGTGGTGACCACCCGTCCGGTGGCGGCGACGCCGAGGAAGGTGCCGGCGTCGAGGAAGTGCGCGACAGCCAGCCGTTGTCGATGAGCAAGTGCCGCAGATCCCGGTGGTAGTCGGGAAAGCCTCGGCCACCGCAGTCCGCCGGTGATGTAGTCGGCGAGGGTCCGGGTCGTGCCGTTCACCCGGACGCTGTCAGCGACAAACCCGCCGAGCTCGGCGAACCGAAGGTCGTTGCAGCATTTCACGTAACGGCGCCCCCAGCCGACAGCTTCCCAACCCAGGCCGCCACCCCGTAACCTCTCGCCAGTGTCCCGACGCCGCAGGCGCAGTCGACGCCGCAGCAGCGGCCGGCCGTCCCGGCAATCGGTATTCGACCACCCTCAGAGCGCGCGTCCGGGCGCTGCGTGACGGTGATGGGGGCGACGGTCTTCCCGGCTACTGGTTGCTGCGGATGGATGCGGAGCAGGACCATCACGGCGTCGCACCGGTCCCGTTCCTGAACACCACCTGGCAACAGCGCAGGGCAGAATACTGGCAACGGCGAATCGGCACGGCCGTGCTCTTCGCCCTGCTCACCGCTCTCGTCGGGTCCCTCGCCGTGGCGGCCAACGCCGTCATGCTCAGCCCTCCGCACAGCTTGGTGCACATCGGCGTTGCCGCCGGCTACGACCTGACGGCGATACCCGGCTTCCTGCTCGGCCGGAAGCAGGTGGCCGCTGCCCCTGCGGAATTGCAGAGTCGCTTTCCGCGCATTTTCTTCCCCGCTGCTGTCGTGGTCTTCCTGATCGCGCCGTTCGTCACCGGCCTGATGCTCGCGCTGCTGCTGGCGATGCTCGGACGCGATTTCCTCGGCGAGCACCGCGCCCGCGAGATAACCGAGAGCATCAGGCGTGCTGGGCTGCTCCCGTCGCCTTCCTCAGGGGACCGCGGCTGCTAGCTGCGGCAGCAGCCAGGGGGCGATCCAGCGCTGGATGGCGCTCGGCGTGAAATGCACACCGTCCGTGCGCATCTGCAGCCCGTCGATGTGGGTCGTGAACCGGCCCGACGGGCAGACCCGCGCGTTGAGATCGACGATGCCGGCCCGGGGGTGGCGGCGCACCACGTCGTGCAGCAGCAGGTTCCACGCGGCAACACGCTGCGGCCGGTCCTCGGGATAGCGGCTGCCATCGGGTTGCTCGACCTGCTGGTTGTACGGCTCGGTCGCCAGCAGGACGTGGGCGCCCTGCGAGCCCGCGATGGAGATCGCCTGGTCGAGCGCCGAGCGCAAGTGGGCGTCGAATGCGGGCTCACCGATGTGCTGCCAGCGGCCGCCGAGCGTCCGGTCCATGGTTTCCCACCGGCCCACGAGGAGGAGCGCGACGTCGGGGTTGTCGGCCAGGACAGCACCCTGCCACAGCGCGGGCCATCGCAGGCAGTTCGGACCGATCGCCTGGTACACCTGGCCGAGATGGCGGAAGGGCGCGGTGCGGGTCACGCCGCAGCCGACGATCGCACGGTTGCGGATTTCGAGACCGGGGGTCGGGGGCAGGTAGGTGCCCAGTCCGAAGGCCATCGAGTCGCCCAGGACGTCCACCACCACAGGCAGGCCAGGCCGGCGCCGGTGCGGGGACCAGGTTCCCCCAGTCGGCCCTGTCGAGGGAAGACCGCCTCCGCTGCGAGCCGAGGTGGTCAACCCCGTGCCGTTCGCGATGCCGGCGGCGGGATCGCCGGGGGATAGGCCAGGCACCGCGGTGACCGCGACGACCAGCGCGATGCAGGCCGTGACTGTGCCGCCTGCGGCCACCCAGCCGAAGGTCGGCCGGCGCAGCAGGGCGGCCGAGCGCAGCGGCTTCTCCAGCACCACGTACGAGGTGATGGCGCAGCCGGCCGTGATCGCGCAGCGCCCGGCGAACAGCGGGGTGCCGTGCAGCCCGGTCCGCTCCGCATTCGCGGCGAGGAACACCGGCCAGTGCCAGAGGTAAACGCCATAGGAGATCTGGCCCAGGGCGGGCAGCGGTGGGAGGGACAGCAGCCGCGCCGACAGCCCCTTGGGAACCACGGCGACGTGCGCCAGCACGGCGGCCACGGCCAGGGCGCCGAGCAGCAGCCCGCCGTGGTAAAGCCGAGCATCCGCCCCACCCAGGTGGGTCCAGGCCCAGCCCGTTCCGGCAGCGCCGGCGAGCGCGACGGCGCCGAGCAGGCGCCCTGGCCGGCGCGCCGGCGTCGGCGTCGGCCGCGGCGCCCGCCGTCGCCACTCCAGCAGCACGGCGAGTGCCATCCCGACCAGCAGGCTGGCCGCTCGGGTGTCGGTGCCGTAGTAGGCCCGGCCGGGATCGTCCGGCCGGTAGGTCAATGCGAGCGTGACAGCGGAAGCGAGGGCTCCGGCAACGCACACCGCGAACACCAGCCGCAGCCGGCCCCGGCGCCGGCTGCCGAGCAGGACGATCAACAGCACCGGCAACACCAGGTAGAACTGTTCCTCGATGCCCAGCGACCACATGTGCTGTAACGGCGACGGGCTGGCCGTCTGGGCGAAGTAGTCCCCGCCGCGGAAGATCATCCGCCAGTTTCCGAAGTAGAACAGCGTGGCCAGGCCGTCGCCGCGCAGCAGGCGCAACTCCTCCGGCGGGAGCAGGCTGCGCGCGCCGATGGTCACCGCGACGAGCACGGCGCACAGCGCGGGGAGCAGGCGCCGGGCCCTGCGCCCCCAGAAGGCGCCGAGGGCGATCCGCCCGGTCCGCCGGCGTTCGGCCAGCAGCAGCGTCGTGATCAGGTAGCCCGACAAGACGAAGAAGGCGTCCACCCCGAGAAATCCGCCGGGCGCCCAGGACACCCCCCCGTGGAAGGCCACCACCGCGGCAACGGCGAGGGCCCGGACGCCGTCGAGCGCGGGCAGATAGCCCGGGCCGGCAGCGTGGCCCATCGAACCGGCCGACCGGGTGCCCCCACCGCGTCGCCGCGGAGCAACGCCCGCCGGCCGGGCAGCCCGGTCCGGCCTTCGCCGCGCGACGGGTGGGGCCGCGTGCCGCGGCGCTTTGCGCCGACGGTTGGGCGGGCGGGGGGCGGGCCCGTGGAAGGTCTTGGGCTCGCCGCCAGACGGGCTGCTCGACGTGGCGGCCGACGATCGGCCAGCGGGCAGCGTTTCGCGGCTCGCACCCAGCATTTATCCGCCCGAAAAATCGTCGGATCGTCCTAGATTGCAGCACATAGTAGCTGCTGACCAACCCCGAGGCCATGGCCCTGGCCACCATCTGCACTCTCGGGCGATCAGCCGGCTGTGCGGGCGTACTGTGCGTCGCCGACTGCACCTAGATCACGAGGAAGCAGGGACCAGCGAGACGCCCTCACCGCACGCCGGTGCGTGCTGCCGCGGCGCACTGGGCGTCGTTACGGGCGTGCTCGTCGGCGATCCTGGCCAGTCCCTCGCCCGCACCTCGAAGCCCCCAGCCGCCGGAGTCGGTGGCCTTCTGCAGGACGGTGGTCGTCTTGTTGTAGCCGTCGATGACCTCGGTGCCCATGTCGCCGGCCGTGCGGGGATCGAGGGTGAGCCCGGCGATCGTCCGGCTTGCGGCGATGAGTTCGTCGCCGGCCCGCTGCAGGTCCGACCCGGTCTGCCGGAGTTGATCGGTGGCGACCTGCACGCAGCCGGGATCGCTGCTCGGCCTGATCTGCCAGGCAGCCGAGGATCCGCTGCCGGCGCTGGCGGCCATGTCGAGGGTGCCCGCCCACACCACGTTGCCACCGACGCCGGGCAGCAGCCCGCCCTTGCCGTCGAGGATCTGCTGGGCCTGACCCACCCGTCTGATGGCCTCTTGCGCGTCGGCATTGCCCTGTTCGACCTCAGCGAGGAGGGCGACAAACTCCGCGCTGGCCGCCAGGGCCCCGGGAATCGGCCCGGCCACGCCGGCGAGGCCTACTGCCCCGAGGACCGCGATGGCCATCCCCTCGCTGGTGTTCCACCAGAAATGGTCGAGCGCGTCATGGATCTTGCGCAGGGCGAGGGCCATCAACACGGCCGCCTTCGTCACCGCCGGATACGTGCTGACGAGCGGGCCGAGATGATCGAGGAAGGACGTCGCGCCCGGCCCCTCCCATCCCAGGCGGAGGAATCCCACCTGGCCGAGATCGAGACGGCTGGCGTCCGTGTGGCGTTGGACCCCGTCCCACCCGTCGGCTCCGGCGGTGAGCAGCTCACTGCTGCCGGGGTTGCGCACCATGGCCGTCAGTCGCGCCACCGTCGCCGGGTCCACCTCGGGGATCGCTGCCAAGGCGGGCAGAATCTGGCCGACCCGGGCGGCCGACTGCTCGAACACCCCGGACATGAGGCGCTGCCACCTCCCCGCCGGATCGAGATGCTGCCGAAGGCAATCATCAGGGGGATCCGGACACCGGGCAGCTGTTCGGCCGCTTCCGGCCATGCCGGTCAGGGCGAGCTGCCGAGGTTGCCGGAAGTCGCTCAGCCGGCCAGATGGTCGGCGAGGAACCTCAGCTGGTCGCCGACGAGCGAGCGCCAGTAGCCCATCTCGTGCCGTCCGGGGCCGATGCCGCCGCCGGGTCGGGGATGGACGTTGTCGCGGTAGATCCGCGTCTGCTCGGCGAAGGCGTCGACCGTGCCACAACTGACGCTCAACGCGACACCGTCCACATCGGGCCGGGTGGCCAGTCGGCCGAATCGCCGGAAGTCGGCCGGCCCGTCGAACGAGCCCGGTGCCGTTTCGGCCGCGCTGGCGAACAACGCCGGGCTGGACGCAGCGGCCGCGACGACCCGTACCTTGCCGAGCCGCCGGCGGCTGGACTCCCGGGCGAGCAGCAGCGTGCCGTAGCCACCCATGGACCAGCCCATGGCACCCAGCCGGTCGGTCCGGAACCCGAGTTGCCCGACCCGGGGAAGCAGTTCGTCGGTCACCATGGCGAGCGGGTCGTCCCCGTTGTGGCGGGGATGCCAGTACGCGTTGCCGCCGTCGACGGAGACCATCGCGAGTGGCCGGCGGCCGAGCCGCACATGCTGGGCAAGGTAGCGGTGCAACTGAAGGCCGGTGAACGCGCTGTGTGCGTCGCCGCCGCGGCCGTGCAGCACGACGACGACCGGGAGATCGCGTGCCGGGCTTCCGCGCGGCGCGGCCAGCAACCAGGTGACCTCGCGGCCGCGCCGGGAGGAGTGGAACCGGGTGGTGCGTACCGGGACGGGACGGTCAGTCGGAACGGCGCCCTCGACCTTGCCCTGATCCAGCGCCCCCTGCAGCCGCAGCCTGCCGGGCAGCAGGCCGGCCTCCACGCCGCCAAGCACGCCGGCCGCACCGACCGCCGCGGTCCCGGCGCCGGCCAGCAGGAAGCCGCGGCGGCTCAACCGTCGGCGCCCGATTGCCACGCGCCGAGGGTAGTCATCGCGTCGAGCGCGTGAGTGATCGGCGACGCGCGGGCGGCCACCCGACACCGCGGTGGCCGGCTGCGGATGGCCTGTCTCAGCCGAAGCGGCCGGTGATGTAGTCCTCCGTCCGCCGCTCTTTCGGGTTGGTGAAGATCTTGCTCGTTGCATCGATCTCGACGAGCTCGCCCGGCTGGCCGGCACCGCGGAGGGTGAAGAACGCGGTGGTGGCGCTGACCCGGGCTGCCTGCTGCATGTTGTGCGTCACGATGACGATGGTGTAGCTGTCCTTCAGCTCGCTCATCAGGTCTTCGATGGCCAGCGTCGAGATCGGGTCGAGGGCGCTGCAGGGCTCGTCCATGAGCAGGACCTCTGGCTCGACGGCGACCGCACGAGCGATGCAGAGCCGCTGCTGCTGGCCCCCTGACAGGCCCGCGCCGGGCTTGCCGAGCCGGTCCTTGACCTCGTCCCACAGGTTCGCCGCCTTGAGCGATCGCTCGACGGCGCTGTCCAGGTCGCTCTTGCGGCGCACCCCGTTGAGTCGCAGCCCCGCTGCCACGTTGTCGAAGATGGACATGGTGGGAAAGGGGTTGGGCCGCTGGAAGACCATGCCGATCGTCCGGCGGACGGCCACCGGATCGACCTCCGGCGCGTAGATGTCGGCGTCGTCGAGGAGCACCTGGCCCTCGACCCGGGCACGGGGGATCACCTCGTGCATCCGGTTGAACGACCGGAGCAGGGTCGACTTGCCGCAGCCGGACGGCCCGATGAGCGCAGTGACGGTCTTGGGCTCGATGACCATGGAGACGTTGTCGACCGCCTTGGTGGCGCCGTAGAAGCACGACAGCCCGACCGTCTCGATCCGCTTCGCCATGCGGTCCTCCTACCTCCGGGCCAGGGTGTTACGACGGGTCAGGAGCCGGGCGCTGACGTACAGGAGCACCACGATCAGGATCAGCGTAAGCGCGCCCGCCCACGCCCTGTCGATCGCGACGTTGAACGCCGACTGGGTCTGCTGGAACACCAGCAGCGGCAAGGCGCTCTGCGGCCCGGAGAACGGATCGGTGTGGATGAAGCTGTTGCCGGAGGCGGTCAGCAGCAGCGGGGCGGTCTCTCCGGTCACCCGCGCGATGGCGAGCAGGACGCCGGTCGTGATGCCGGTCAAGGCGGTCGGCAGCACGATGGAGATGATGGTCCGCCACTTGGCCACCCCGAGTGCGTAGCTTGCTTCACGAAGGGTTGCCGGCACCAACCGGATCATCTCCTCGGCGGTCCGCACGATGACCGGCAGCATCAGGATCGCCAGGGACAGCGCTGCGGCGAACCCGGAGAAGCCGCGGTGCAACGCCAGCACCCAGAACGCGAAGATGAACAGCCCGGCCACGATCGATGGCACGCCGGTCATCACGTCGATGAAGAACCGCAGGCTCCTGGCCAGCCGCCCGCGGCCGTACTCCGTGAGGTAAATCGCCACGAGCAGTCCGAGCGGTACGGCGATGACCGTGGCCAGGCCGACCTGCTCTAGCGTTCCGATGATCGCGTGATAGGCACCGCCGGCCTTGTCGAGCGGTCCGATGCCGGCCATCGAGTGGGTCAGGAAATCGCCGGAAAACCGCTTCAGCCCTCGGCTGATGGTGTAGGCGAGCACTGCGCCCAGCGGCAGCAGGGCGAGGGCGAACGCGGCGCCGGCACCGAGCGTCACGAGCCGGTTGAGGGCGCGCCGCCGCCCCTCGATCCGCCAGCTGACTCCGGTCACGGCGCCGACCATCGCCAGGGCCGCCACGATGACGAATTCGGCCCGGCCGGCCAGCGGTGTCACGGCGAAGGCAGCGGCGGTGGCGGCCAGGGCGCCGACTGCGCAGCTCACCGCGACCAGCGGCGACAGCCGCGGCGTACGCAGCGACAGGTCGCCCCGGACTTTCCGGTCGGGCAACACGGCGGTGCTCATACGGCCGCACTCCGCTCGACGGCACCGCCGCGGTAGATGATCGCGCGGGCCATGAGATTGACCGCAAGGGTGATCGCGAACAGCACGAGCCCGCTGGCGATCAGGGCAGACCGGCCGAGGTCGCCGGATTCGCCGAACCGGTTGGCGATGTTGGCGGCGATGGTGTTGCCACCGGGCGTCAGGATGTGCCAGCTGATGTCGAAGGTCGCGCCGATCACCAGGGCGACGGCGATCGTCTCGCCGAGCGCACGGCCCAGCCCCAGCATGATCGCGCCGGTCAGGCCCGGCCGGCTCGGCGGCAGCATCGCGACCCGGATCATCTCCCAGCGCGTGGCTCCCAGCGCAAGGGCCGCCTCTCGCAAGGCCGGGTCGACCTGGGAGAGCACGTCACGGGAGACCGCGGCGACGATCGGCACGATCATGATGGCCAGGATGATCGAGGCGGCGAAGACCGACTGGCTGTAGCGCGAGGCCTTGCCCTCCGGGTCGGCGAACAGCGGAAACCACCCGGCGTGCACGGCGAGAAAGCGCTGGAGCGGGATCATCTCGGTGAGCAGGAAATAGACCGCCCACAGCCCGTAGACCACGGAGGGCACGGCGGCCAGCATGTCGACGGCGTAGCCCAGGATGTTGGCCAGGCGCCGTGGTGCGTACTCCACGATGAAAAGCGCTACCCCGAGCGCGACCGGCACGGCGATGACGAGAGCGAGGACGCTCGACAGAACCGTGCCGAAGGCCAGCGCGGCGATCCCGAAGACCTTGCTGCCGTCGGGATCCCAGATCTTGGCCGTGAAGAAGTTGCCCTTGTCCTGGGAGAGGGCCGGGATCGCGCGGATCAGCAGGAAGATGGCGATCGCCGCGAGGATGGCCAGCACGAACAAGCCGGCCCCCAGCGTGATGCCACGGAAGATGGCATCTCCGCGGCGCCGGGCACCCCCGACACCTGTCGTGCCGAGCGCCGACGAAGTGGTCACCGGCCGTCCTCTCCTCGTCGAGGCCGAGATCGGACCTGCCCGCCGGCGTGCGTCCGACGGACAGGTCCGATCATCCACGGGTCAGCTGAGGGCCCTGGCCGTGGCCTTCACCTTGTCCCCGATCGAGGCTGGCAGAGCCGCGAAGCCCAGGGATTCGGCCACGCCCTGGCCGGCACCCGTGGCGTAGGAGACGTATGCCTTCAACAGCTCGGCCTTCGCCGCGTCCTTGCCCTTCTCGCAGACGATCACGTACGACACGGTCGAGATGGGATAGCCGTCGGTGGCCTTGAAGTCGATCTTGCCGCCGAGGTCGTTGCCGGTCCCCTTGACCGTGAAGGCGGTGTCGAGGAACTTGCCGACCGTGCCGCTGGTGAGCGGCACGAAGTCGGCACCGGCGCCCTTGACCTTGGCGGTGGGCAGGCTGTTGGCCTTGGCGAAGGACACCTCGACATAGGTGATCGCGCCGTCAGTCTGCTTCACGCCCGCCGTGACGCCGTCCGAGCCCTTCGCGCCTTGCCCGCCCGTCCAGTTCAGTTGCTTGTCCACGCCGAGCTTCCAGTCACCGCCCGCGTTGGCGTCGAGGAAGCCGGAAAACACCTTGGTCGTGCCGGAGCCGTCGGAGCGGTGGTAGGCCGCGATCGTGGTAGCCGGCAGGCTGCCGGGGTTGTCGGCGGCGATGGCCGGGTCGTTCCACTTCTTGATCTTGCCCTGGAAGATCCCGGACAGGGTCTTGGCCGGCAGGTTGAGTGCGGACAGGCCCTTGACGTTGTACATGACCGCAATGCCACCGGCGGTGACCGGGACGTGGATGGCCTTGCTCCCGCAGCGGGTGTCGGCCTTCGCCTGCTCGGCGGGCTTCATCGTGACGTCGGAGCCGGCGAAGTCGATAGTGCCGGCGCCGAACTGCTCGATGCCGGCACCCGAGCCGGTGCCCTGGTAGTTGATCTGGGCACCCGTGCAGGTCACCCGGTAGTCCTTGATCCACTGCTGCTCGATGTTTTGCTGGAAGGTCGATCCGGCACCGGAGATCTGGCCCTTCGCGCAGTCGGACCTGTTGGCGGTGGTGGTCTTGGTCCCGTTGTCGCTGCCACACGCGGCGCCGGCGAGCAGACTGAGGCCGGCAAGGCCAGCAAGGATGACTCGTCTCGTTGGGTTCATGGCTGCAAACCGTAGAGAGGGCAGATGCTTGAAAGGGAAGAGCAATGTGAACGGGAGGCGAACTGTGGGCATACGACAGCTGAACGCGGCTCCGGTGCGCCCCAGTTAGTCCGATACAGCTGCCTATTCCGCTACCGCGACGGCTTCTCCGGTGACGAGGTAGACCACCCGACGGGCGACCGACACGGCGTGGTCGGCAAAGCGCTCGAAGAAGCGCCCGGCGAGCGCGATGTCGACGGCGGCCTCCACCCCGTGATTCCAGTCGTCGGCGAGCATGACCGAGAACAGTTGGCGGTGCAGCCGATCCATGACGTCGTCGTCGCGCTCCAGTTCCTTCGCCTGTTCGACATCGCGGGTGGCGATCACCGCGCCGGCCTTGGTGATGATCCGCTCCGCGACCTGGGCCATCTCGAGGATGGCCGGCCGCAACTCCACCGGGATAGCGGATTCCGGGTAGCGGCGGCGCGCCAGCTTCGCGAGGTTGAGCGCGAGGTCCCCGGCGCGCTCGAGGTCGGCCACCATGCGCAGGCTCGTGACGACGACCCGGAGGTCGCTGGCGACAGGTTGCTGCTGGGCCAGCACCGCGAAGCTGCGCTTCTCGATGTCGTGGTAGAGCGCGTCGATGGCCTGATCGCCTTCGATCACCGTCTCGGCGAGTGCCAGGTCCGCGTCGAGCAGGGCGGTGCTCGTGCGCTCCATCGCGCTGGTGACCAGCCGCGTCATATCGACGAGCAGGTTGGTGATTTCGTCGAGTTCGTGGTGATAGGTGTCGCGCACCTGACTCCTTCCGCTGGCGGTTGCGGATCAGCAACCCAAGCCGAGGCTACCCGCGGATATTCGCCGGTTAGCCGCCAGATGAACATCAGGTGACTACTCGGCGAGGCGCCGCTCGCCGGGCCAGAGTTCGCGCTGAGTTCGCCTGCAGCCGGATAGCATCACCATGTGTTAGGCCTGTTCGCACGAAGTGGGCACCATCGCAATACCACCAGCCTCGCGCTCGACGAACACGCTGAGGTCGCCGCTGTGCTGCAGACGATGGCGGCCGCCCTCGACTCCGGGATCGTGGTCCTGGACGGCTATGAAGTGATCCTGGCCAACGAGACGGCGCGGGCCCTGCGGGTCGTCGAGGACACCACCCTGGCCTGTCAGCCGCTGGCCCGCCTGGTCCGCAAGGCCCGCCATGATGGCGGACGGATACAGCAGGACGTGGAATTGCCCTGGGGCAACGGGACGCGCCCGATCAACGCGACGATCGCGCCGGTACGGAACACGTTGCGGGTGGTGCTCCTGCTCCGCGACCTGACCGAGGCCCGCCGGGTCGAGGCGGTCCGGCGCGACTTCGTGGCCAGCGTCTCCCACGAGCTGAAGACACCGGTCGGTGGCCTGCGCCTGCTGGCCGAGGCGGTCCGCGACGCCGCCGACGACCCCGACGCCGCCCGGCGCTTCGCCGACCGGATCGTGCATGAGGCCGACCGGCTGTCCGACCTCGTCCGTGACCTCCTCGATCTGTCCCGGCTCCAGGGTGGCGAGCCGCTGCCCGAGCCCTCGGCGGTGTCGGTCTGTCAGCTCACTCAGGAGGCGGTCGACCGGGTGCGGGTGGCCGCCGAGGCGGCCCGCATCGACATCGCGGTCGGAGACTGTGGCGAGTTGCAGATCTGGGGCGACGCGCGATCACTGCTCACCGCCCTGGTCAACCTCCTCGACAACGCGCTCACCTACTCTGCACCCGGCACTAAGATCGCGGTGGGCACGCGCTGCACCGCCGGGGACGGACGCAGCGGGGTGGACATCTCCGTGACCGACCAGGGCACCGGCATTTCCCCGACCGATCTTGATCGGGTGTTCGAACGCTTCTACCGGGCCGACCCGGCCCGCTCGCGGCGGACCGGCGGCACCGGCCTCGGCCTGGCCATCACCAAGCACGCCGTCGAGAATGCGGGTGGCCGGGTGACCGTGTGGAGCCGCATGGGCGTCGGCTCGACCTTCACCATGCACCTGCCGCCGCCCCCGTCCGACGCGGACCTGCCCGGCGCCGCCGGCGCCCCGGACGACCGGGCCGAGGCGGCCAGGGCATGACCCGGCTACTCGTGATCGAGGACGAGGAGTCGTTCTCGGAAAGCTTGGAATACATGCTCGCGCGCGAGGGGTTCGAGGTGACTGTCGCCGCCACGGGTCCGGCGGGCCTGGCGGAGTTCGATCGAGGCGGGGCCGACCTCGTGCTGCTCGACCTGATGCTCCCCGGATTGCCCGGCACCGAGGTGTGCCGGGCGCTGCGCGCCCGCAGCGACGTGCCGGTCATCATGCTGACGGCTCGCGACAGCGAGGTGGACAAGGTGGTGGGCCTGGAGTTGGGGGCCGATGACTACGTCACCAAGCCATTCTCCGGCCGGGAGCTGGTGGCCCGCATCCGGGCGGTCCTGCGCCGCCGTACCGATACCGCCGAGCCGGTCGCCGCGCTGGAGGCAGGGCCGGTGCGGATCGACGTCGACCGCCATGTCGTCACGGTCGGCGGCACCCCGATCACCCTGCCACTGAAGGAATTCGAGCTGCTTGAGCTGCTGGTCCGCAATGCCGGTCGGGTGCTGACCAGGGACCAGATCATCTCCCGGGTGTGGGGCAGCGACTACTTCGGGGACACCAAGACGCTCAACGCACACGTCAAGAGATTGCGGACCAAGGTGGAGCGAGAGCCTTCCACACCGCGGCACCTGGTCACGATCCGGGGCCTGGGTTACAAGTTCGAGCCCTGAGCTCCGGCATGGCCAGATCCCGGATGATCGCGCTCGCCGTCGCCGTGCTGCTCGTCGGCCTGGCGACCGGAGTCCTCGGCGCGCTGGTCAACCGGCATCGAACTGTCGCCGTACCCACGGTGCCGCAGGACCGGCCCGGTCCGGTGCTGCTCGTGCCGGGATACGGCGGGGACGCGCGAGGTCTGCTGACCCTGGCCGCCGCGCTGGTCTCGGCAGGTCGGGACGCGCAGATCCTGCTATTGCCGGGAGACGGCACCGGTGACCTGAGGGTGCAGGCGAAGGCGCTCGACGCCGCGGCCCGCGCCGCGCTGGCCCGGACCGGGGCGGCCTCCGTCGACGTCGTCGGCTACTCCGCCGGCGGGGTGGTCGCTCGCCTGTGGGTGCGGTCCTACGGGGGCGCCGGGCTGGCCCGCCGGGTGGTCACGCTGGGTTCGCCGCATCACGGTACGAAGCTGGCCGGGCTGGCGTCGGTGTTCTCGCCCGACTCGTGCCCGGCGGCGTGCCGGCAGCTCGCCCCGCACAGCGACCTCCTCGATGCGCTGAATCACGGTGACGAGACGCCGGCCGGACCCGAGTGGGTGTCGGTCTGGTCGACGTCCGACGGGGTGGTGAACCCGCCAAATTCTTCCCGGCTGGACGGTGCCGTCCAGGTCGTCCTGCAGCGGGTGTGCCCCGCCGCGCGGACCGCTCACGACGAGCTGCCCAAGGATCCGCTGGTGCTGGCGGTCGTGCGCCTCGAACTCGCCGCGACCCCGGTCGTGCTGCCCGGTCCCGCCGATTGCTCGCGACTGCGTTGAGCCCTATCCGGGCCAGCCGACCAGGCTGGCGGACAGGGCCACCCGGGCGGCGGTGGGCCGGTCGCTGATCACGGCATCGACGCCGAGCTGCGCCAGCCGGCGCAGGTCGGCCCGGCGGTTGACCGTCCAGCAGGTCACGGCTGCGCCCAGCGCGTGCGCGGCGCCGACCAGCCCGGGGTCGGCGAGCAGGCTGCGTACGTGCGTATGCACCTCGTCGTGGCCGTCGTCGAGGGTGCGGCGCAGCAGCGGCCCGGCGGCCTGCCCCGGTTCGCCGAGCAGCCCCGTGTGTACGTCTGCCAGATCCGTGTCGTGAAGCGCCGCGCGGATCAATCGCAGCAGGCGTGCGTCGAACGACGAGACGGTGATCGCCGGGCCGGTCGCAACGGCCTGCAGCGTGGCGCAGAGCGCCCGGGCGGTCAGCCAGGCAGCCGCGATGTCTGGCACGGGCTTGGCCTCGACGACCAGCCGGCCGCGGGCAGTTGCCAGGACCTCGGCAAGGGTCGCGGTGCGGTGGCCGCCGGCGAGGGGCACCCGGCGGATCGCGGCGGCCGTGCTGTCGGCGATGACCAGCGGTGTGCCACCCAGGCGCAGCAGGCTGGCATCGTGGCTGCACAGGAGCACGCCGTCCGCGCTCAGCCGTACGTCGACCTCCACGCCGTCGGCCGCCGCGCCGTTGCCTGCGGCGGCGACGGCGGCGACAGTGTTCTCCGGCCGGTGGATGGTCTTGGCGCCGCGGTGGGCGAGGATGAGCACCAACTCAGGCTGAATGACCGACCTCGGCCGGGCGGCCACGGCAGGATGACGCTCAGGTGACGATCTCCCCAACGGCGGGGGAGACCCGTCGACCGGCGGTCGGCTGTTCACCTTTTGGTCGCCGGACGGCTACCCGTGTCACCACCGGCCAGGCGCAAGGTGGTGTGTTCCCAAGGAGGTGTTCATGCTCATCGCCCGGATCATGGGTGTCCTGGAGCCAGGGGGCGCCCAGCTGTCCGCGCTACGACTGATCGAGGCCCTCCGGCCGTACGGCATCAGCTCGACGCGGCTGCTGGTGGGCGACGCGACGCCCGAAGGGCTGGCGCTGGCTGCGCACCATCAGGTCCCGGTCGAGGCATTCCGCGTTGCCGACAGCGTCCCGGAAGAGTCAGGTCTGCAGTGGACACCGTCGGAGTCGTTCGCCGGGTGGCTCGCGCCCCGACTGGCCGGGGCCGACATCGTGCACGGGCACATGTTCGGGGCGTGGTGGGCCGCCGCGGCTGCCGCGCCGGCCGGGATGCCCCTGGTAGCGAGCGAGCACAACGAGATGTCCTGGCCGGCGGCCGACCACACCCCGGCCGCCCGGCAGGTCGCCGGGCGCGTCGGGTTGATGTTTGCGCACGGCCCGGCCGCCGGTGCCTTCGCCGAGCGGGTCGGGCTGCCGGCGGAGCGGATCCTGCCCGGTCGCTCGGCCATCGGACCGCTCGACCCGTACCCCATGCCCGACCTGCCCGTTCCGCGGATCACCTTCACCGGTCGCTTCCGCGAGGACAAGGGGCCCGATGTGCTGGTCGCAGCGGTTGCGCGCCTTGCCGAGCCGCCACCCACGTACCTCGTCGGTGACGGCCCGATGCGAGCGCGGCTCAGGTCCCAGGCGCACCGACTCGGCATCACCGACCTCATCCGGATGCCCAGCTGGGTGCGCTCACCCGAGCGCCGGGTGGCCGCCGCGACGGTGCACGCCGTGCCCTCCCGGGAGGAGGCCTGGTCGCAGAGCGCGGTCGTCGGGCTCGCGCTCGGCGTTCCGGTCGTGGGCACCCGGGTCGACGGTCTCCAGCACACCCTCGGCGCCGGGCGCGGCCGGCTGGTGCCGGCCGAGGACCCGGACGCGCTGGCGGAATTGCTCGGCGAGGTGCTGTCGGGCCATCGTCCCGACCCCGGTCCGGGGCGCCGGTATGCAGCCGAGTTCGGCGGTGAGGCCGTCGCGGCCCACTATGTCGCGGCCTACCAGTCGCTGGGCGACGGGCGACCGGCCGGCATGGCCAGGAGCTGAGCTCTCCGTTCGATCACGGGCGCGGTGAGCCGTCGAGGCTGCGGTCTCGCATCGCCGCCCGCAGCCGGGTGGTGGCGGTGCCATCGTCAGCGCCGGGGGCCGTGTGCAGGTCGAGCAGGATCTGCATGGCATCGGCCAGGGGCATCGGCTGCCCGTCGATCTCGCGGTGCCAGGGGCGCGCTGGCCACACGCCCGGGTCCCGGGGTGCGTGCAGGATCAGTGTGGCGTCGCCGGGGCCGGCCGCCGCGACGAAGCCCCGGTCGGCGAGATCGGTCAGCCGGTGGGCGTAGATGACCGACTGCGTCGGCCGGCGCCACGGCGTGAGCAGATCCGCGGCCACCTCACCGGAAAGCAGGGGCAGCGCACCCTCGACCTCGGCGAGCGAACTCATCGCCGCCCGGGTCTGCGTACGCAGGTCGTCGAGGGAATACCAGTAGCTGCTCGCCCCGCAGTGGCCGGGATAGTGGGCCAGCCACCAGTCGGCCAGGGCATCCCAGCTTGCCGGCGCGTAACCGGTGGCGACTCGGTGCACCAGGGACTGACCGCCGAGGTCGGCCAGGATCTGTGACACCCGGGCCTGCGACGTGCCGGCCCGGGCCGCCATCTCGCGCTGTCGCAGCGGGGCATCCGCGAGCAGGCTGCGAACGGCAGTCAGGGTCCCCCAGGGCGGGCGGTGCCGTGGGGGGGCGACGGCCCTCCGGCCGGCGGCGGGGGCCGAGTAGGCAACGGTGTGGCCCGGCAGCCGGATGTGGGCGGTGCCGGACATCGTGACAACCGACCAGCCCAAGGCCTGCGCGGCGGCCAGCACGCGATGCGTCGCCCGGGGGACGATCAGCAGGCTCGAAGGTGCCGGCGCCTGAGCCAGGTGTGCTGGCGAAGGCACCCACGACATTCGCCGGACCTGGAATGTCACGTCCGCCCCGGTCGGCGCGCGCAGCCGTACGTGGTCCGCATCGGCGACCAGCACCTCCAGGCCGGCATCGGCCAGCACCTGCTGCCACACGGTCGACCTCTCCTGATAAGGACTACAGGGAAATAGCCTGTAGCACTTATGCTGTCACGTTGGAGTCTGTCGCAAGTGCCGCACACGGCCATGCAGGTGGTCCGTCGCCGGTCAGCCCTCACTGCCCTTCTCGTTCTTCCGACCCGGTTGCGCCCAACCGGGCCCGCAGGGCGGCGTTCTCGTCCTCCAGCGCCATCAGCCGGCGGGCACTGCCCGCCGACATGCCCTCGCTGACGAGGTCGAGCAGCCGGCGAGCCTGCTCGAGTTGGTCGCGGCTGTAGCGACGGTGCCGCCCGGTTGATCGGCTGGGCATCATTTCCGCCGTCAACTCGAGACGGCGGAGGACACCCGGCTCCACATCCAGCAACTCGGCCGCCTGCCCGATGGTGTAGAGCGGGTGGCCATGGTCGTCGAGGGATTCCGTCAAAGGCTGGGCCTGGCGACCGTCGTCAGCCGCCAGACCCTTGCGCGTCGGGGGCACGCTTGCTCCGATTCTCGGTCCGCGGCCCGTGCGGCGATCAGCCGGAGTTGCCTGCGCCGACCGCCGCGTCGGACGACTGGCCCTCGATCACGTTCGATGACCGGGACTCGGACCGCGTGATGTCGATCCTGCGCGGCTTGGCCTTCTCGTGGATAGGGATCGTGACCCGTCAGGACGCCTTCGTTGTAGGTGGCGCTGACCCTGTCGGTGTCCAATCCGTCGCCGATCACCAACTGGCGGCGGAAGGTGCCGGTGGGCCGCTCCACCACGATGGCCTCCGCCTGGCCCTCGTCGCGCGACGTGCGCTTCGCTTCGACGGTGAGCACGTAATATACCTTGCAATCTTAGAGTAGTAAACCTTCCTTGCCGAGCGAAGTTTCTGCAGTCGTCACCCCGCCTGCCACGCCACGCAGAAGGACCCTGGGGACGGCGTCCAGAGCGGTGGGGTGCACGGACTAGAGTGACCAACCGAGGCGGATCAGCCGGCCTCATCGCCGCAGCCCCTGCCGGCCAGGAGGAGCCTCGACGTGACCATCGCGCCGACACCGATCGTGACCCGCCCGTGGCCGGTCCACGAGCCGGTCAGGGGTTCGTTCCTCAGCCGGACGCTGCGGACCACCGACCACAAGTCCATCGGCATGATGTACATGATCACGTCGTTCGGCTTCTTCGTGGCCGGCGGAATCATGGCGCTGCTCATGCGAGCCGAATTGGCTCGCCCCGGACAGCAGTTCCTGTCCAACGAGCAGTACAACCAGTTGTTCACCATGCACGGCACGATCATGCTGCTGCTCTTCGCGACGCCGCTGGTTTTCGCCTTCGCCAACCTGGTGGTCCCGCTGCAGATCGGCTCACCCGATGTGGCGTTCCCGCGGCTCAACGCGCTGTCTTACTGGCTCTATCTCTTCGGCGCCCTCATCGTGATGGCCGGGTTCGTCACGCCTGGCGGGGCGGCCGACTTCGGGTGGTATGCCTACACGCCGCTCAGCGACGCCGTGCATTCGCCGGGTGCCGGCGCCAACATGTGGATCGTCGGGTTGATCATCGCCGGGCTCGGCACCATCCTCGGCGCCGTCAACATGATCACGACCATCCTCACGCTGCGCTGCCCCGGCATGACGATGTTCCGGCTGCCGATCTTCACGTGGAACATCCTGTTCACCAGCCTGCTCGTGCTCTTCGCCTTCCCGATCCTCACCGCGGCGCTGTTCGGGCTGCTGGCCGATCGCAACCTCGGCGCGCACATCTACGACGCCAAGACCAACGGCGCGCTGCTGTGGCAGCACCTGTTCTGGTTCTTCGGTCACCCGGAGGTCTACATCGTCGCGTTGCCGTTCTTCGGCATCATCACCGAGGTCATCCCGGTGTTCAGCCGCAAGCCGGTGTTCGGTTACAAGGGCCTGGTCGCGGCCACGATCGGGATCACCGCGCTGTCGCTGACGGTGTGGGCGCATCACATGTTCGCCACCGGGGCGGTGCTGCTGCCCTTCTTCGCCTTCATGACCTATCTCATCGCCGTGCCCACCGGGGTGAAGTTCTTCGTGTGGATCGGCACCATGTGGCGTGGCCAGATCACGTTCGACACGGCGATGCTGTTCTGCCTCGGCTTCCTCGTCACATTCCTGCTCGGTGGGTTGACGGGGGTGCTGCTCGCCGCGCCGCCGATCGACTTCCATGTCAACGACAGCTACTTCGTGGTCGCCCACTTCCACTACGTGCTCTTCGGCACGATCGTGTTCGCCGCCTTCGCCGGTGTCTACTTCTGGTTCCCGAAATACACCGGGCGGATGCTCGACGAGCGCCTCGGCAAGGTCCACTTCTGGCTGACCTTCATCGGCTTCCACACGACGTTCCTGGTGCAGCACTGGCTCGGCGCCCAGGGCATGCCGCGGCGCTACGTCGACTACCTGCCGAGTGACGGATTCACCACGCTCAACACCGTCTCGAGCATCGGGGCGTTCATCCTCGGAGCCTCGACCCTGCCGTTCTTCTACAATTGCATCAAGTCATACAAGGCCGGCCAGATCGTGACGGTCGACGACCCGTGGGGCTTCGGCAATTCGCTGGAGTGGGCCACATCGTGCCCGCCGCCACGGCACAATTTCATCCGGCTGCCGCGGATCCGCTCCGAGCGACCGGCCTTCGATCTGCACTATCCGGAGATGGCGGGGCGGCCCGAGCAGCACGCGTCACCGGATGCGCCGGGCGGATCCGGGCGCACGCCGTAGGGCTGCCGCTCAGCCGTCGGCCGCGCGCGTGGCCGGCTCGCTCTCCAGCGGCGATTGCGCCGGCAGACCGCTGACCTGGTCGCTCGGCCAGTGGCAAGCACGGTGATGAGCCGGGCACACTCCTGCATCGGCGGCCGGAAGCTGCCCCCCGTCAGCCCAGCACGGGCGTCCCGACCAGGTGCACGCCGGCCACCGCCATCGCTGCCACCGCGCGCTGCGTGCTCGCTCGGGCGACTCCGGCGGTGTGGTCGAGCAGGACGGTCGTGGCGAAGCCCGCACTCACCGCGTCCAGTGCGGTGGCCCGGACGCAGTGGTCTGTGGCGATGCCGGCCAACTCCACCCGATCGACCCCGGCCCGGCGTAACCAGTCGCCAAGAGTGCTGCCATCGGGCGCGGCCCCCTCGAAGCCCGAGTAGGCCGCGGCGTGCCCGCCCTTGTCGAAGACCGCTTCGATCTGGTCGCGGTCGAGGTTGGGATGCAGGTCGACGCCGGGTGTTCCCACCACACAGTGCGCCGGCCACGAGTCGACGAAGTCGGGTTCGGCCGCGAAGTGCGGGCCCGGGTCGACATGGTGGTCGCGGGTCGCCACCACGTGGTCGTAAGGCACGGTCGCCATGAGCCGGCTGATCGCGGCCGCCACTGCGGCGCCACCGGTCACCGCCAGGCTGCCGCCCTCGCAGAAGTCGTTCTGGACGTCGACGACGATCAGCGCGCGGCTCACCGGTGCCCTTCCTCGAACGTCGCTTCCTCGAATGTCGTCGGGATCGCCGGTTCGCCGCGGGAGAGCTTCAGCCCGTCCCAGGGAATCGTCCCCATCACCTGCCGGAGGTGCTTGCGGGACTCCACCAGGGAGGGCAGCCCGTCGACCCGCCGACCCGCCCGGAGCAGCGGCCGTTGCAGCGGGCGGTCACCCGGTTGCTCGGCCGGCTGCCCACCGGCGGCGGCGACCTCCTCGGTGGCGGTGCCGGTGCCCCGGTGCCGGCGTACGGCGGTCTTGCGGCCGCCCGGACTCGCCTTGTGCTCGGAGCGCTTCGACACCGGCCGGCCGTCGACTTCGACGAGCTTGTAGACGAAGCCGGCCGACGGGGCACCGGAGCCCGTGACCACGGAGGTGCCGACGCCGTAGGCATCTACCGGGGCCGCGGCCAGCGCGGCCAAGGCGTATTCGTCGAGGTCGCCGGAGAGCACGATGCGGGTGTCCGTCGCGCCGAGGGAGTCCAGCTGCCGGCGGGCCTGCACTGCGAGCACCGGCAGGTCACCGGAGTCGATCCGTACCGCTCCCAGTCTCGGTCCCGCCACCTCGATCGCCGTACGGATGCCGGCCGCGATGTCGTAGGTGTCGACGAGCAGCGTCGTGTCGACCCCGAGCGCGCTGACCTGGGCCTGGAAGGCCGCTGCCTCGGTGTCGTGCAGCAGGGTGAAGGAGTGGGCACTTGTGCCGATCGTGGGCACCCCGAAAAGCGCGCCCGCCGCCAGGTTGGACGTAGCCGCGAACCCGCCCAGATAGGTCGCCCGGGCCGCAGCCGGGGCGGCGGATTCCGCCACCCTGCGGGTACCCATCTCGAACAATGGCCGGTCACCGGCAGCACACGCCATGCGGGCGGCCGCTGCCGCGACGGCGGAGTCGAAATTGAGCACCGAAAGGATGACCGTCTCGAGCACCACGGCTTCGGCGAAGCTGGCTGACACGCTCAGCACGGGCGACCCCGGGAAGTAGACCTCGCCCTCGGCGTAGCCGTCGATGTCGCCGGTGAAGTGGTAGTCGGCGAGCCACTCACGGGTACTCTCCGGGACGACGTCCTGCTCGGCCAGGTAGGCGAGGTCGGAGCCGGTGAACCGGAAGCCGGCAATCGCGTGCAGCAGCCGGTCCGTGCCGGCGACGACGCCGTAGCGCCGCCCCTCCGGCAGCCTACGGCTGAATACCTCGAAGACGCACCGACGCTGTGCCGTGCCGGCCTGTAGAGCGGCCTGCAGCATCGTCAGCTCGTACCGGTCGGTGTACAGGGCGCTCACATTTGCCAGTATGAGGCGGTGACCGCACCCGTCCTGGACCCGGTCAAGGCACCGGAGGAGACGCCCAAGGGCGATCCTCCCTGGATCACGATCGTGTGGAACGACCCGGTCAACCTCATGTCGTACGTCACCCTGGTGTTTCAGCAGTTGTTCGGCTACAGCCACGAGAAGGCCACGAAGCTGATGCTCGACGTGCACCACAAGGGCAAGGCGGTGGTGTCCCTCGGCACCCGTGAGCAGATGGAGCACGATGTGGCCCGGCTGCACGCCGCCGGGCTGTGGGCCACACTGCAGCAGGACGCGTGACGGCGCACTTCCGCCGGCGCCCCGGCGGGGTGAGCGTCCGGCTCACCGCCGCCGAAGCGGGCGTGCTCCGGCAACTGGTCAGCGACGTTCTCGACCTGCTCGGCGGCCCCGAGGCCGGCAACGACGATCCGCTGGGTGGCCTGGGCACCGACCCCCAGCCGCCCGCCGACCCGGCGCTGGCCCGGCTGTTGCCGGACGGTTACCGCGACGACCCACAAGCTGCCGGCGAGCTGCGCCGGCTGACCGAGTCGTCCCTGCGCGCGGAGAAGGTGCGCAACGCGCAGGCGGTCCTCGACACCCTGCCTGCCAAGGGCGGCAGCATCACGCTGGCCGGCGACGAGGCCGCCCAAGGCTGGTTGCGCGCGCTCAACGATGTGCGCCTGGCGCTCGGCGCCCGGCTGGAGGTCACCGAGGAGATGGACCTGGCGGCGGAGGTGGCCACCGAACCGACGAGCGACCGGTCGTACGCGCTCGTGGTCTACGACTGGCTGGGCTGGCTGCAGGAGACACTGATCCGATCGGTGGCTCCCGGACGGTAACCTCTACCGCGTGCTGATTCTCGAAGCGGCCACGCTGGCGGCGATCATCGCGCATGCCCGGCGTGACCATCCCGACGAGGCATGCGGGGTGATCGCGGGACCGGCCGGAAGCGACCGGGCCGAGCGGCTGATCCCGATGGCCAACGCCGAGCGGTCGCCGACCTTCTACCGGCTCGACGCCGCCGAGCAGTTGCGGGTGTGGCGGGAGATGGACGACCGCGACGAGGTGCCCGTGGTCATCTACCACTCGCACACCGCGACCGAGGCCGCCCCGTCCCGGACCGACATCGCCTACGCCAGTGAGCCGCGGGCGCACTACCTGCTGGTGTCCACCCGCGATCCGGACGTCGAGGAGGTGCGGTCTTACCGGATCGACGGCGGCGCGGTCACCGAGGAAGAGGTGCGGGTGGTCGAGACGTTGCCCTCACAACAGCCCGCAATCCAAGAGGAGCCCCATGGCCATCGAGGTCCGTATCCCGACGATCCTGCGCAACAAGACCGGCGGGGAGAAGTCGGTGTCCGGTGACGGCGCCACTCTGTCGGCCCTGCTGAGCGACATCGACGCCCGGCACCCGGGCCTGCGCGATCGGCTGGTGACGCAGGACGGCGCCCTGCACCGATTCGTCAACGTCTACGTCAACGACGAGGACGTACGCTTCACCGGCGCCCTCGAGACGCCGGTCAAGGACGGCGACTCCGTCACCATCCTGCCGGCCGTCGCCGGCGGCTGAGCCGGCCGAACGCCCATGAGCCGCCACGACTCGCTGATCGACGCGCTCGGCGACACCCCGTTGGTGGGCCTGCCGCGGCTGTCACCGAGCCAGGACGTGCGGCTCTGGGCCAAGCTCGAGGACCGCAACCCGACCGGCTCGGTCAAGGACCGGGCCGCCCTCGCCATGGTCGAGGCGGCCGAGAAGGAAGGGCTGCTGCAGCCCGGGGCCACGATCCTGGAGCCGACGAGCGGCAACACCGGCATCTCGCTGGCCATGGTGGCCAAGCTGCGCGGCTACCGGCTGATCTGCGTCATGCCGGAGAACACCTCCGTCGAGCGCCGCCAACTGCTGCAGATGTACGGCGCGGAGGTGCGCTTCTCACCGGCTGCCGGCGGCTCCAACGAAGCCGTACGGATCGCCAAGGCGCTGGCCGCCGAGAATTCCGACTGGGTGATGCTCTACCAGTACGGCAACCCCGCCAACGCCCTGGCGCACTACGAGACCACCGGTCCGGAGCTCCTCGAGGACCTGCCGAGCATCACCCACTTCGTCGCGGGCCTCGGGACGACC
>JBBRYN010000035.1:0-32941 GCA_038237645.1 Mycobacteriales bacterium | reverse complement strand
TGCACCGTCAACTCGCTGCGCTCCTCGCTCCGCTCGATGCTCGCTCGCCTGCACCGTCAACTCGCTGCGCTCCTCGCTCCGCTCGATGCTCGCTCGCCTGCACCGTCAACTCGCTGCGCTCCTCGCTCCGCTCGATGCTCGCTCGCCGTAGGCTGCACTGAGTGACTTCGACACTCACCCTCATGGCTCGGCTGCGACCCTCTTCGCTGGACACCCGCCGCGGGGTGGTCCGGCTGCACCCGGAGGTGCTGGCCGCGCTGGGTGGCCGGCCGTGGGATGTGCTCCGGCTGGCCGGCAGCCGTACGACGGGTGCGCTGGCCGCCTTCGCCGAGTCGACCACGCCACACGGGTTGCTGCTCTGCGACGACCTGACGCTGGGCAACCTCGGGCTGCGCGACGGTGCCCTGGTGACCGTCTCCGTCGAGCCGGCGCGGCCGGCCCGCACGGTCGTGCTGGCCGGGCCACCGCAGATCGCCCAGACCGTCCCGCCCGAGGTGCTGCGGCTCGCCCTGCTGGGCAAGGTCGTGACCGAGGGCGACAACATCTCGCTGCTGCCCCAGGATTTCTCGCTGCCGACCGGCACCGACACCGCCCAACTGCAGGCGGCGCGGCGCACCCTGAGCAACTCGGTGGGCACGGGATGGACATCGGTGCTGCTGACGGTGACCGGCGCCGAGCCGGTCGCCGGCGCCGTCGTCGCCATGGACACCGTCGTCGGCTGGCGCGACGGGATGGCGACGTCGGGCAGCGCGACGCCCGATCTGACGCATCCGGCCGACGACGGCCCGGTGCCGCGCATCGAGGACCTTCCTGGGTTGGAGTCGACGGCCGGGCAGTTGCGCGAGTGGCTGGATTTGGGCTTCCACCACGCCGACCTGCTCGACCGGCTCGGCACCAGTGCCCGGCTGGGCGTGTTGCTGACCGGCCCGGCCGGCTCGGGCAAGACGACCCTGGTGCAGGCGGTCGCGGCTGCCGTCCGGGCTCAGCTCGTCCGGCTGTGGGCACCAGACGTGGCCGCACTCACCCCGGACTCCGGCGCCCGGCGGCTGCGCGAGGCGTTCGCCGACATCCGGCGGAGGGCGCCGGCGGTGCTGCTGATCGAGGATGTCGACGCGCTGGCCCCACGGGACTCCCCCGGCCCGCTGCTCACTGTGCTGCTCGAAGCGCTACGGTCGGCGGCGGCCGGCGGCGCGGCCACGATCTGCACGACCAGCCGGCCGGAGGCCGTCGATCCGGCGCTGCGCCATCCCGGCCTGCTCGACCACGAACTCGCGATCCCGCTCCCCGACCGGGCACAGCGGCAGGCAATTATGGGGGTCCTCACCCGCGGCATGCCGCTGGCCCAGGACGTGGCGCTGGCCGACATCGCTGCCCGGACACCCGGCTTCGTGGCGGCCGACCTGCTCTCGCTGGCCCGTGAGGCAGGCATCCGGGCGGCGGTGCGGCAGCGCGACGCCGAGACGCCGACAGTGGCTACCGAGGATCTGATCGGCGCCCTGTCATCGGTCCGGCCGACCGCCATGGGTGAGCAGGCCCTCGACATCGGCACGCTCACCCTCGACGAGGTGGGTGACATGGCCGAGGTGAAGCAGGTCCTCACCGAGTCCGTGCTCTGGCCACTGTCCTATCCGGACACCTTCGCCCGGCTGGGCGTGCAGCCGCCGCGCGGCGTTCTGCTGTACGGACCACCGGGCTGCGGCAAGACCTACCTGGTCCGGGCCCTGGCGGGTTCCGGCCAGGCCAACGTGCTGGCCGTCAAGGGTGCCGAGCTGCTGTCGAAATGGGTGGGAGACAGCGAGCGCGCCGTACGTGAACTGTTCCGCCGCGCCCGCGACGCCGCCCCCGCGCTGGTGTTCCTCGACGAGATCGACGCGCTGGCCCCGGTACGCGGCCAGTCAACCGACGGAGGGACGACAGACCGGGTCGTTGCCGCCCTGCTGACCGAACTCGACGGCCTGGAGCAGTTGCGCGACGTCGTGGTGATCGGTGCGACCAACCGCCCCGACCTCGTCGACCCCGCGCTGCTGCGCCCGGGACGGCTCGAGCGCCTGGTCTACGTACCCCCGCCCGACGCCGACGCGCGACGGCTGATCCTGCTTGCCGCGGCCAAGCACACCCCACTGGCCAAGGACGTCGATCTGGCGGCCACGGCCACCGAAACCGACGGGTATTCCGCCGCCGACTGCGCTGCCCTCATCCGTGAGGCGGCCCTGGTCGCCATGCGGGAGTCCCTCGACGCACCGACGGTCACCGCGCTGCACCTGGCCACCGCCGCCAAGACCGTCCACCTGTCGCTGGATCCCGGCCAGGTGGCGGGATTGGCGAGCTACGCCCAGCGGCGCGCGGCCGGCTGAGCCCTCGCCGCCCGGCCGCGGTCAACGCCGCCCCGCCGCCGCGGCCAACTCGGCCAGCAGCAGGGCCATCCCGGCCGGGCCGTCGACGACCAGGTCGGCCCGGTCGGCAAGGTGCGGCACCTCGGCCGAGACGCTGCAGACGGTGAGGCCGGGAATGCCCCGCTCGCGTAGTGCCGCGACCTCGGTGAACGCCGGCAGGTCGCCGAGGTCGTCACCGGCGAACAGCACGGATCCGGCATGGTGCTCGGCCACCAGTGCGCGCAGCACGCCACCCTTGTCGAAGCCGGGTGGCCGGATCTCCACGACATAGCGGCCGAGGTGCGCCGACAACCCGTGCTGCTCGGCGAGCAGGCGCACCGGCCCGACCAGGGAGGCCAGCTCCGCGTCCGGGTGCTCGGCCTGGCGCGTGTGCACGACCAACGAGAGCCCCTTGTCCTCGATGCGGGCCTGGCTGTCCCGGACCAGGGCAGGCAGGGCGCGGCGGACCTGCACCAGGCCATCGTGGGGCGCTGATTCGGAAAATCGGCCGGCGGTCCAGCGCTCGGCGCCGTACTGACCCACGACCAGCAGTCCCGGGAGCTCGGTGAGCCCGGCCGCGTCGATGACCCAGGCCGCCCGGCGTCCTGTGATGATCGCGACATGACCGAAGGCCTCGACGGCCACGCGCAGCGCGGTCACCCCGCCCTCGACCGGACGGGCGTCCTCGGGTACGTCGACGATCGGCGCCAGCGTGCCGTCGAAGTCGACGGTCACCAGCGCGCGCCCGGGCTCGGCCAGCAAGGCCGCCAGCCCCGCTCGGCCCTCGGCCGTCGTGGGCGTGGGGATGCTCACCGGAAGTCTTTGGTCACCACGACGGTCAGGCCGGTGCCCGGGAGCGCCGGCACGTGCGCCCGGGAATCGATCACCCTGATGCCGGGAAACTGCCGGACGAGCGCCCGGGCCAACTCGAGCTGCCCCGGTCCGTAGTAGACGGTGGGGTAGCGATACCGCCCGGAGAGGCCGTCGACAACGGCGATCGGCCAGCCGGCCGCGCGGAATCGGGCCGCCGCCGAGTCGCCCAGGTCGACGATGGTGGAGTTGTTCAGCACTGTGAGCGGAGCGCGGGCGGCCGGGACGCGGACCGGTCCCTTGCTCGGCAACCGCTGCCCGGGCAATCGTTGGCCTGGCACCCGATGGCCGGGCGAGGAACCGGCCCGCGGAGCAGGCGAGGCCTCGGGTCGCCCGGGGCCGACCGGGGCGGGCGGCGCCTTGTGGGCGGACCGGGCGAAGCCCACGTCACCGGCGACCGGGTGACCGGCCACGGCCAGCAGCAAGACGACCCCGGTGCCGACGAGCAGAACCGCGGCGGCGGCCCCGACGGCCCGGACGCGCCACGGAACCGGCTGGGCGCCGGCCGAGCCGACAGCAAGTCCGGCAGACCCACGCGTGTGGCGGCCGTACCTGAGCGCCCTGTCGGGGTTCACTGCCTGGTGCGATCCACGCCGCTATTACGTCTCGAGGCCCTGTTGGGGGGCCTGGTGGGGGGCATGCTGGCTGCTCTGATCGATGCCCAGGCGGCGCGCCGAACGGTGCCGCTGACGCTCGGAGCGCAGCCGGCGCAGCCGCTTGACGAGCATGGGGTCGGCCACGAGCGCCGCCGGCCGGTCGATGAGGGCGTTGAGCACCTGGTAGTAACGAGTGGCCGACATGTCGAAGAGGTCCCGGACCGCCTGCTCCTTGGCGCCGGCGTACCTCCACCACTGGCGCTCGAAGGCCAGGATCTCCCGCTCCCGGCGGGACAGCAGCCCGTCCTGCGGCTCTTCGGTGGGCTCTGCAGCGTGCGCTTTCGCTGCGGCGTCCATCTCACTCCTCGGACCTGTCAGCTGGAACTCAGGCATCTGCACTGCATCTTGGTGCTTCCATCTAGGGTCGAAATGACAGCGATGTCATTCAACCGCCCGACTCATTAGACCACGACCGGACCGCGACGGGCGGGAGGCGGTCGCGGTCATCACCGCCGGGGCCGGGCGGGTGTCCGCGCCGATCACGCCCGGGCCGCCACGTCGCAGTCGTCCGGCGGCAGCGACATCGCCATGGCACCGGCCGGCGGCCGACTCGATCTCACCGGTACAGCATGCGACGGGCGAGTGCGGATTGCCACCCCCGTGCAGGGACGGGCCGCCACCCGATCCGCGCAGCCGGGGCGGGTCAGCCGTCGGCCGGATGCGCGTGGGGGCGCTGCGGGGCGCCGACCACCTCGGGCCGGCCGGGCCAGGGCACCCGGTAGCGGCACACGTCGCAGTTCATCCGCAGGTCGCCTGCGAGCGCTTCGGCGTAGCGCTCGAGCACCAGCCGCGCCACCTCGTCGGTATCGCCGAGCACGGCGGCGACCCGGACGCCCGGCATTGCCGCCACGGACGGCAGCCGGCCGGGTGCGAGGAAGTAGGGCGCGACGACGACGTCTGCGTGGCCGAGCCGGTGCAACCGGTCCAGAACCTGGCCGACCGAGGGTGCCGTCGCCGAGGCGTACGCCACCTCGACCACACCGTCGGCAACGCCGCCGCCGCGCCATTCCCACAGCAGCCTGGCCACCTTGGCGACATCGGCGTTGGCATCGGGATCGGCCGAGCCGGCGGCCAGGAGGACCACCGCCGACGTGGCATCGGCGCCGGCCGCCCGCAGTTGGCGCTCCAGCGCGGCCAGCAGCAGCGGGTGCGGCCCCAGCGGCCTGCCATAGGCCACCGGCCGGCCTGGGTGCTCGGCCCGGGCGCCCTGCACGGCGGCGGCCAGGTCACCCTTGCTGTGCGAGGCGGCCGAGAGCAGCAGGGGGACGACCACGGTCGCCACAGCCGAGCCGGCCAGGGCGGTCAGGGCCTGCGTGACCGACGGCGCGAGGTGGTCGACGTAGGCAAGGTGCACGATCAGTTGCGGGTCGAATGCGCGCACCCGCTCGATCAACGCGTCGAGGATCGCCGCGCCCGCCGGATCGCGGGTGCCGTGGGCCACAGCGAGCAGGGTCGGGCGGTCGGATCCGGTCACCTCGGCGGTCACGGCTGCAGCCGATCGCGCAACCGGACGACTTCGCCCACCACCACCACGGCAGGCGGCCGGACCCCGGCCGCGGCGGCGTCCGCGGCCACCCGGTCCAGAGTGGAGACCAGCACCGACTGGCCGGGCAGCGTGGCCTGCTGGACCACGGCGACCGGCGTCCCGCCCGGCCGGCCGTGCTCGATGAGCTCCCCAGCCGCCTCCGCCAACTTCCCGACGCCCATCAGCAGGACCAGGGTCGCCGGTCCCGCGGCCAGCGCCGACCAGTCGACCGCCGGGCCCGGCAGGGTCGGGTCGCGATGGGCCGACACCACGGCGAAACCGGCCGAGATCCCCCGGTGGGTCAGCGGAATCCCGGCGTAGGCAGGCCCGGCCACGGCCGAGGTAACGCCGGGCACGACCTCCACCGGTACGCCGGCCTCGATGCAGGCCAGCGCCTCCTCGGCACCGCGGCCGAACACGAACGGGTCGCCACCCTTGAGCCGAACGACGTGCCGGCCGGCCCGCGCCCGGGACACCAGCAGCGCGTTGATGGCGTCCTGGGTCAGCGTCTCGCGGCCGGGTGCCTTGCCGGCATCGACGATCTCCACGTCGGCATCCACCGTCGCCGTGAGTGACCGTGGTGCCAGGTTGTCGACCACCAGTACGTCGGCCTCCGCCACCAGCCGCCGCCCCCGGACCGTGATCAGCCCCTCGTCGCCCGGGCCGCCCCCGACGAGCGACACCCGGCCGGGAGCCGGGCGGCGCCCCCGCACGGGCAGCACGGCAGTGTCGAGTTGCAGCCGGACCGCGTCGCGTACGGCGATTGCCAGCCGGGGGTCGTCACCGGCGTTCACGGCGACCGTCACGGGTCCCGAGCGGGCCACCGCCGGCACCCGCGCGGTGCCCCCGGTCGCGTCATCCGCTCGGACGCACCAGATGCGCAGCCGGTCGGCCTCGGCCGCAACGGCGGCATTGACCTCGGGGTTGTCGGTGCAAGCCAGCACCAGCCACGCGCCGGCGAGGTCACCCGGAACCCAGCGGCGCCGGTGCACCACCGCACCCGAGCCGTCCACCTCGGCGCGCAGCGTGGGGGCGACGACCTCGACCTCCGCGCCGGCCGCCACCAGGGCCGGCACCCGCCGGCCGGCCACCTGCCCACCCCCGACCACGACGACGCGGCGCCCGGTCAGGTCCAGCAGCAGCGGGTAGCCGCTCACCGAGCGCTCGTCCCGTCGCGTGTCTCATCAAGTGGGACAGGGGGGAATGCATTCTTCTTCCATGCCACTCTGGTAACGATGACACGTCGCGGCGCCTCCCTCGTCGCCCGCCTGCATGTGGATCTGCAGCGGGTGGCCAGCGCCGTGTGTCTGGTCTCCAGCTGACGACAGTCCCTGTCCAGCAAGCCTTACGGAGACCGATCCCTCATGGCCAAGACCGGCCAGGGCCAGTGGGCCCTGGGATATCGCGAACCCCTCAATCCCGCCGAGCGCGCCAAGCGTGACTCCGACGGCCTCGCCGTCCGCCAGCGGATCGTCGACGTCTATTCCAAGCGCGGCTTCGACAGCATCGACCCCGCCGACCTGCGCTCCCGCTTCCGCTGGTACGGCCTCTACACCCAGCGCGCCCAGGGCATCCCGGGCGGCCGCACCGCGGTGCTGGAGCCGGCGGAGCTCGAAGACCCGTACTTCATGCTGCGGATCCGGATCGACGGCGGCCGGCTGGACAGCAGCCAGCTCAGGACTATGGGCGCGATCGCCGGCGAGTACGGCCGGGACGTCGCCGACGTCACCGACCGGCAGAACATCCAGCTGCACTGGATCCGGATCGAGGACGTGCCGGCCATCTGGGCCGCCTTGGCAGGCGTCGGGCTGTCCAGCACCGAGGCCTGCGGCGACACCCCCCGGGTCATGCTCGGCTGCCCGCTGGCCGGGGTCGCCGCCGACGAGGTGCTCGACGCGACGCCGTGGCTGAAGGAGACCGCCGCCCGCTACGTCGGAGACCCGGCGTTCAGCAACCTCCCGCGCAAGTTCAAGACGTCCATGTCGGGCTGCGTCGACCATTGCACGCACCACGAGATCAACGATGTGGCATTCGCCGGTGTGCGCGATGCCGCCGGGCGGCCCGGCTTCGACCTCTGGGTCGGCGGTGGGCTGTCGACCAACCCCAAACTCGCCCAACGCCTCGGAGTCTTCGTCGAGCCGGGCCGGGTCACCGAGGTGTGGGCCGGGGTGACCGGGCTGTTCCGGGACTACGGTTACCGCCGCTCGCGCAACCACGCCCGGCTGAAATTCCTGGTCGCCGACTGGGGGGTCGAGGCATTCCGCAAGATCCTGGAGAAGGAGTATCTCGACGAGCCGCTGCCGGACGGCCCGGCGCCGCAGCCGCCGGTGCACGACCAGCGCGACCACGTCGGGGTGACAGCGCAGCGCGACGGTCGCTGCGCCGTGGGCTTCGCGCCGCGGGCCGGGCGAATGTCGGGCACCCTGCTGGCCTCGATCGCCGATGCCGCGGATGCGTACGGCAGTGGCCAGATCCGCACGACCGCGCAGCAGAAGCTGGTCATCCTCGACGTCGCCGAGCACCGGGTGGAGCCGCTGATCGGCGCGCTGACCGCGCTCGACCTGCAGGCGCGGCCGTCGGTTTTCCGGCGGGGCACGATGGCCTGCACCGGCCTGGAGTTCTGCAAGCTGGCGATCGTCGAGACCAAGGCACGGGCGCAGGACCTGTACGCCGAGCTCGAACGCCGGCTGCCGGCCTTCGACGAGCCGCTGTCGATCAACGTCAACGGCTGCCCCAACTCCTGCGCCCGATTCCAGACGGCCGACATCGGCCTGAAGGGCTCGATCGTGCGGGCCGGTGACGGCGAGCAGGTCGAGGGCTTCCAGATCCACCTCGGCGGTCACCTGGGCATGGATGCTTCCTTCGGCCGGAAGTTCCGCGGCCTCAAGATCACCGCTGACGAAGCACCGGACTACGTGGAGCGAGTGCTGCGGGGATACCTCGACCGCCGGGATCCCGGTGAGCGCTTCGCCGCCTACGTCGCCCGCGCCGACGAGGGGTGGCTGCAGTGAGCGATCAGCTGGCTGAGCAGAGCACCAGGCACGCCCCGCCGTTCTTCTGCCCCTACTGCGGTGAGGAAGACATCGCCCCGCACGGGGAGACCGAAGGCGAGTGGCGCTGCGCCTCGTGCCTGCGCACCTTCGTGCTCCGGCTGGGTCGGACGGGGGTGAAGTCATGACGTACGAAGAGCTGGCCCGGCACGCCGGCGACGCGCTCGAAGGGGCGCACCCGCGCGAGGTGCTGGCCTGGGCGGTGGACACCTTCGGCGACCGCTTCTGCATCACGTCGTCGATGACCGACGCGGTGCTGGCCCACCTGACGGCCGGCGTCCGCCCGGGCGTTGACCTGGTATTCCTCGACACCGGTTACCACTTCTTCCCGACGATCGAGACGCGCGACCGGGTGGCGACACTTCTCGACGTCAACGTGGTGACGGTGCAGCCGGAGCGGACGGTCGCCGAGCAGAACACCGAGCTCGGGATGAGCCTCTACGCCCGCGACCCCGACCTCTGCTGCGCGCTGCGCAAGGTGCAGCCGCTCAACCGGGCGCTGGCGCCCTACGACGCCTGGGCGTCGGGCCTGCGGCGCGACGAGGCACCCAGTCGCCGGCTCACCCGGGTCGTCGACTGGGACCGGATCAAGGGGAAGGTCAAGGTCAACCCGCTGGCTTGCTGGACGCAGGCCGACGTCGACGCCTACATCGCCGAGCACGACGTGATCGTGAACCCGCTGGTGGCCCAGGGCTTCCCGTCGGTGGGTTGCGCGCCGTGCACCCGCTGGGTGGCGCCCGGTGACGACGTCCGGTCCGGGCGCTGGGCGGGCCAGGAGAAGACGGAGTGCGGTATTCACCAGTAGGGCTGTGAGACGCTGCGGCCGTGGTGCAGAGCCACGGCACGCAGCGGCCGACATTCGCCTACCTGTCCGGGCAGTTGGCGACCCGGCTGGTCGACGTCACCGCCGACCCGGCCGCGCTGGACGGGGCCGGCTTCTGGATCGTCCTGCACAGCTTCGAGGGCGAGTTGCGCTGCCTGCGGTTTGCCGACCGGCGGCCGGCCGCCCGGCCGCCCGCCGCGCCCTGGCGACCGCTCACCGGCGGCTGGTCGTCGTCGTTGCAGCGGGCGGGCTACACCGATGCCGTCCGGGCGATCCGGGCGGCGATCGCCGGCGGCGAGGTCTATCAGGTCAACCTCTGCCGGCGGCTGGCCACCGCGCTGCCGGCGCCGACCGACCTGACCGGGTTGGCCGCCCGGCTGCACAGTGGCAATCCCGCACCGTTCGCCTGCGTCGTGCAGGCACCGGCACAGGGCATCGGGGTGGTCAGCGCCTCACCCGAGCGATTCCTGTCGCGGCAGGGTCGGACCGTCGTGACGCAGCCGGTCAAGGGCACCGCGGTGACCGCCGACGCGATGCTCGACAAGGACATCGCCGAAAACGTGATGATCGTCGACATGGCCCGCAACGACCTTTCGCGGGTGGCCGAGGTGGGCTCGGTCGAGGTGCCGGAGCTGTGCCGGTTGGAGGAGCACCCGGGTCTGGTGCACCTGGTTTCCACCGTGCGGGCCGAGTTGCGAGACGGCGTCGGCTGGCCCGAGTTGCTGGTCGCCCTCACCCCGGCTGCGTCGATCTCCGGCACGCCGAAGGGATCGGCGCTGTCGCTGATCGGCAAGCTGGAGCCGGTGGCCCGCGAGGTCTACTGCGGCCTGGTCGGCTGGGTCGACGCCGACCGCCGGCAGGCGGACCTGGCTGTCGCGATCCGGACCTTCTGGCAGGCGGAGGGGGAGTTGCGCTTCGGCACCGGCGCCGGCATCACGTGGGGCAGCGACCCCGACGGGGAGTGGGCGGAGACCGAGCTCAAGGCCAGCCGGCTGATCAGCTTGGTGTAGCCGGTCAGGTCGGTGACCGCACCACCCGGCACAATCAGGCAGATGCGCTTCCTGTTCGTACCCCCCGCTGAGGACTCCGTCGGCCTGCTCGACCTGCCGTGGCGCTCCCCGCTCGAGGACTGGACGGACCAGCGGCTGGTCGACGTACGGCAGGCCGGCATCCACCGGCACGTCGTCCGGTTCGTCAGCGAGAGCGGGGAGCTGTTTGCCCTGAAGGAGCTGGAGGAGCGGCTGGCCCGCCGGGAGTACGACATCCTGCGCCGCCTCGCCGATCTCGAGGTGCCGAGGGTCGACGTGCTCGGTGCCGTGGTCGATCGAGGGCCGGGGCTCGATGCCATTCTGGTCACCCGTTTCCTGGATTTCTCGCTGTCCTATCGCGCCGTCTTCTCCAACCCCTACCGCACCGAGCCGATCGACCGGCTGCTGGACGCGCTGGTCGAGTTGCTGGTCCGGCTGCACCTCGCGGGCTGCTTCTGGGGCGACTGCTCGCTGTCCAACACGCTGTTCCGGCCGGACGCCGGCACGCTGGCCGCCTACCTCGTCGACGCCGAGACCGCGGAGATGCACCCGGTCCTCAGTGACGGGCAGCGGCGCTACGACGTCGATCTTGCCGGCGAGCGGGTCGGCGGCGAGCTGATGGACCTGCAGGCCGGCGACATGCTGCCCCACGACCTCGACCCGGTGCTGCTGGCCGAGGAGATCCCCCGGCGGTATGCCGCGCTGTGGGACGAGCTCACCGTCGAGGAACTGCTCCAGCCGGAGGAGCAGCGCTACCGGATCGCGGCACGGCTGCGCCGGCTCAACGAGCTGGGCTTCGACGTCGACGAGGTCGAGCTCCTCAGCAGCGACGACGGGACCCGGGTGCGGCTGCGGACCAGGATCGCCGAGCCCGGCTACCACCGGCGGCGGCTGCTGATGCGCACCGGCCTGGCCGTGCAGGAGAACCAAGCCCGGCACCTGCTCAACGACATCGCCAGCTTCCGCGGCTACCTCGAACAGTGCGATGGGCGATCGGTGTCGGAGGCCGAGGCCGCCAGCCGCTGGCTGACCGAGAGCTTCGACCCGATCGTGGGCGGGACGCCGGAGGACCTGCGCAGCCGCCTCGAACCGGCCCAGGTGTTCACCGAGATCCTCGAACACCGCTGGTTCCTCTCCGAGGCCGCCGGCCGCGACGTGGGCACCACCAAGGCGGCGCGGTCGTACTTCGACACCGTGCTGCCGGCAATCCCCGAGCCCACCACGGTGGCCGCGCTGGAGGGCTCAGCAGCCGCCGAGTGAGCGCAGGTGGTCGCGCATGGCGCGGCTGATCTCGCCGAGCTGCCGGACCTGCCCGGCGGTCAGTTGGTCGAACAGGTGCCGGCGGACACTCTCGACGTGGGAGCGCGCGGCCGACTCCAGGACCGCGAAGCCCTCGTCGGTGAGCACCGCCTCCGCTCCCCTGGCATCGCTCGGGCAGGTCTCCCGGCGCACCCAACCGGACTCCTCCAGCCGGCTGACGGCGTGCGACAGCCGGCTGCGAGAGGACTGTGACCGGTCGGCGAGCTCGCTCATCCGCAGCCGGCGGCCGGGAGCCTCGGACAGCCGTACCAGCACCTCGTAATAGGCGTGCGGCATTCCGCAGTCCTGGTTTAGCTCACGGCCGATCTGGTCGAAGAACCGGTGGTGTGACTCCAGGAAGGCGCGCCAGACCTCCTGCTCTCCGGCATCCAGCCACCTTGTCATGCAACCAGCCTAACGGTTTGTTGAACTCTCAACATCGTGTATGGTGAACATCAGCTTGAATGGTCAACTATCAAGGGAGACACGATGAGCCTCACGGAAACCCAACTCCCCACCACCGTCGCCGGCACCTGGGAGATCGACCCGGTGCACTCCAGCGTGTCCTTCATCGTGCGGCACATGATGGTGAGCAAGGTCCGCGGCCGCTTCGACACGTTTTCCGGTCAGATCGTCACCGCGTCGGAACCGCTGCAATCATCGGCCTCCGCCTCCATCGACCTGGCCTCGATCAACACCGGCAACGAGCAGCGCGACAACCACGTCCGATCCGCCGACTTCTTCGAGGTGGAGAAGCACCCGACCATGACCTACCGGTCCACCGGCATCCGCCGAGACGGAGCGGGATACCAGGTCGACGGCGAGCTCAGCCTGCACGGGGTGACCCGGCCGGTCCGGCTCGAGGTCGAGGTCAACGGCTTCGGGCCGGACCCTTTCGGGGGCACCCGGGCCGGCTTCTCGGCCACCGGCGAGATCAACCGCAAGGACTTCGGCATCGACTTCTCGATGCCGCTCGACGGCGGCGGCGTCGTCGTCGGTGACAAGATCCAGCTGGCCCTCGAGATCGAGGCGGTGCTGACGCCTCAGCAGTGACACGGCACTGACTCAGCGCCATGTGCCATGGTTCTCCGCATGCGAATACTGCTGATCGGAGCGCCGGGCTCAGGTAAGGGCACGCAGGCGGGGCAGATCGCCAAGCACTTCGGTATAACCCACATCTCCAGTGGCGACCTGCTCCGCCAGCACGTCGGCGAGGAAACGACGATCGGCAAGGCCGCCAAGTCCTACGTCGACGGCGGCGACCTGGTGCCCGACTCCCTCGTCATGGACATGCTCCGCAAGCCGGTGGTGGCCGCCAACGAGACGGGTGGATACGTCCTCGACGGCTTCCCGCGTACGGTCGAGCAGGCCCGCACCGCATACGAGACGGCGCGCAACCTCGGGGTCGCCGTCCAGGTGGCGGTCTTCCTCGATGTTCCCAGCGAGGAGCTGATCCGCCGGCTGCTCGCCCGCAACCGGGGTAACGAAGACACCGAGGGCGTGATCGCGCACCGGCTGGAGGTCTTCCGCGAGCACACGCTGCCGATGCTCGACTACTACGCCGACCGCGAGGAGCTGGTCACCGTCGACGGCGCCCGGCCGGCCGAGCAGGTCACCGACGCGCTGCTCGGTGAGCTGGAGGCGGTGCGGCACAAGCTCACGTGACGCCGGATTGCCAACAACGGCAGACCAGGCCACGATCAGCCCATGGCCGCCGCATACCGTACAAAGGCCGCAGTTGCCGTGGCCGGCGTCGCCTGCGCGGTGATGCTCGGCACCGGATGCACCCGGCAAACCGACGTGCCGGCGGCCCGGCCAACGGTGCCGGTCGCAGCGGACGGCACCGATCTGGCTGCGTGCGCCGACGGCAGCTGTGAGGTACGGGTCGACCGGCCGGTGCGGATTCCGCTCGGTCGGCAATTCATGGTCGCCGACCTGCACGTGGTGTCGATCGGGAAGACCGCGGCAACCCTGAAGGCGGTGGCCACTCCCGGGGGGTCGAGCTTCAGCTGTGCCGGCGACCGATGCAGTGTGTCCGTCAAGTACCCGACGTCAGATCAGCCCGGGATGGCGACCGCGACGGTTTCGGTCGGCGGGCACTTCATCGCGAACGGGATCGGCGTCACTGTGGTCGCGGTCGCGAAGGGGTTCACCATCCTTCGGCTCGCCCCCGCTAGCGGGGGGCAGTAACCCGCGGTGGGCTGCCAGTCACCGGAGCGTCCCAGTCGATGCTGCCGTGGGCCTCGTAGACGGTGGCCTGAATACCGGCCTTCTGCAATGCCATGGCGGCCACCGAGCCGGCGATCCCGCCGCCGATGATCAGCGCCGTACGGATGTCGGTCATGATTGCCGCCCTTCGTCTTTGGGTGCGGGGTCTTTGGGGGTGAGGTCTTTGGGTGCGGGGTCTTTGGGGGCGGGCTCGCGGTGGAACTCGGCCCACATGCGACCCCAATCCGTCTCGGGGTGGGTGATCTGCTCGATGAGGTGGTGCAGGAACGACGACTCGGCCTCGAGCAGGGCAAGCCGGTATTCCTCCTCGACCAGGAACAGCCCGGGCACGCCCTTGCCGAGGGAGTCGTCGATCAGAGTGCGGATCTCGGCGCGCTGCTCGGCCACCCGGGCGAGTCGCCGGGGCAACAGCTCAAGCACCTCGTCGGGAGGCAGCGCGGCGATCAGCGAGAGCGCCGCCACGAAGTGCGGATACTCCTGCTGTGGCTCCTCGATGATCTCGCGCAGCCAGTCGCGCAGTTCCTGCCGGCCCGGGTCGGTGAGCGCGTAGACCGTGCGTTCCGGTCGCTGCCCCTCGCGGGTGGTCTCCACCGGCGTGATGAACCCGGCTTTGGCCAACTGCTGGACCACCATGTAGAGCGAGCCGTGGTTGAACTTGATGCTGCGCTCGTCCTGGTGGTCGCGCAGCGTGCGGCCCAGCTCGTACGGGTGCAGAGGCCCTTGAGTCGGATAGGACAGCACCGCCAGCGCGAGCAGGTTGCCGACCGCCCGCCTCTTCGCCATCCCGAGCCTCGCTATTAGTGTCCACCTGGTGGACCCAAATGGACAGCCGCCCGCGGCGGACCCATCATCGTCCGGTGACCTCGCCCACCGAGCACGAGTGCCGGGTCCGCCGGCTGGTCGAGGACTACTCCTCGCTGCCCGCGGACCGTCCGGTCCGGCTCGCCAAGCGCACGTCCAACCTCTTCCGGGATCGGGCCGAAACCGCCCCCTCGCTGGATGCCGGCGGGCTCGACCAGGTGCTGTCCGTCGACCCCGCCGCCCGGACCGCCGACGTCCAGGCGATGACGACCTACGAGGACCTCGTCGCCGCCACGCTGCCGTACGGCCTGATGCCGCTCGTCGTCCCGCAGCTCAAGACGATCACCCTCGGCGGCGCGGTCACCGGGCTGGGCATCGAGTCGGCGTCCTTCCGCAACGGCTGCCCGCACGAGTCGGTGCTCGAGTTGGAGGTGCTCACCGGCGCGGGTGAGGTGGTGGTCGCGACACCGGACAACGAGCACAGTGACCTCTTCTTCGGCTTCCCCAACTCCTACGGCTCATTGGGCTATGCGACGCGGCTGGTCATCGAGCTCGAGCCGATCGGACCGTACGTCCGTCTGCGACACGTCCGCTTTCACGACTTCGACACGTACTTCACGGCGCTGGCACGCGAGTGCGCCGGCGGCGAGCACGACTTCATCGACGGCACGGTGTTCGCGCCGGATCAGCTGTTCCTGACGCTGGCCAGCGGCAGCGACGAGGCGCCGTACACCAGCGACTACACCGGCATGGACATCTACTACAAGTCCATCCGGCACCGCCGCGCGGACTACCTGTCCACTCAGCACTACCTGTGGCGCTGGGACACCGACTGGTTCTGGTGCTCGCGGGCCTTCGGTGTGCAGCGACCGGCACTCCGGCGGCTGTGGCCCAAGCGCTGGCTGCGCTCGGATACCTACTGGAAGATCGTCGCGTTCGAGAAGCGGCACCACCCGGTGGCGCGGCTGGACTCGATCCGCGGCCGGCCACCGCGCGAGGACGTCGTCCAGGACGTCGAGATCCCGGTCGACCGGGCAGCGGAATTCCTGCGGTTCTTCACCGACGAGGTCGGGATCTCCCCGATCTGGGTGTGCCCACTGCGCCGGCGCAATGCCGGGGTGCACTGGCCGCTGTACCCGTTGGACCCCGAGGTGCTCTACGTCAACGTCGGGTTCTGGTCGTCGGTGGAACTGCCCGACGGGATGCCTGACGGCACGGTCAACCGGCGTATCGAGGCGGAGGTCGCCGCTCTCGGCGGTCGCAAGTCGCTCTATTCCACCGCCTACTACGACGAGGCGGAGTTCTGGGACACCTACAACGGCGACGCGTACGCCCGGCTCAAGAAGGAGTACGACCCGCAATACCGCTTGCTCGACCTGTACGCCAAGACCGTGCAGCGCCGATAGGGGAGGAACCGCGATGACGAACCCGCGACCACCGATCGCGAGCGTGCTCAGCACCGTGCTCGGGCCGGGCGCGCCGCTGCAGATCCAGGCCTACGACGGCAGCGTGGCCGGGCCGGACGATGCCGAGGTCGGCCTGCAGATCCGCTCCCCCAAGGCGCTGAGTTACCTCGTCACCGCACCCGGCGAGCTGGGCCTGGCCCGGGCGTACGTGGCCGGCGAACTCGACGTCCACGGCGACGTCTACACCGTCCTGCGACTGCTGTCCCGGATCCACATCGGCGCGCTGACGTGGACCGAGCGGATGCGGATGCTTCGGCTGATCGACCCGGGGGTGGTCCGGTGGGTGGATCCCCCCCGCGAGGAGGCACCCGGAGCGGTGCGGCGCGTGCTGCACGGCGGGCGACACGGCAAGCGGCGCGACGCCGAAGCGATCTCGCACCACTACGACGTGTCCAACCGCTTCTACTCCTACGTCCTGGGACCGACGATGGCCTACACCTGCGCGACCTTCCCCACGGAGGACGCGACCCTGGAGGAGGCGCAGTACGAGAAGTTCGACCTCGTCGCCCGCAAGCTGGGGCTACAGCCGGGGATGCGGGTGCTCGACGTCGGCTGCGGCTGGGGCGGCATGGCGATGCATGCCGCCAAGCATTACGGTGTCAGCGTCCTCGGCGTGACCCTCTCGCGGCAGCAGGCCGAGTGGGCGCAGAAGGCGATTGCCGACGAGGGGCTGACCGACCTGGCCGAGGTGCGGCACAGCGACTACCGCGACGTCACCGAGGACGGCTTCGACGCGGTCTCCTCGATCGGGCTCACCGAGCACGTCGGCAAGCGGGCGCTGCCCGGCTACTTCGCCTTCCTGCTGTCGCGGCTGCGCCCACAGGGCCGGGTGCTCAATCACTGCATCACCCGGCCGACCACGACCGAGCGGGTGCGGGCTGGTGGATTCATCGACCGGTACGTGTTCCCGGACGGCGAACTCGTCGGGGTGGGTCACCTGGTGTCCGTCATGCAGAACGCCGGCTTCGAGGTCCGGCACGAGGAAAACCTCCGGGAGCACTACACCCGGACGCTGGCAGCCTGGTGCGCCAACCTCGACACCTTCTGGGAAGAGGCGGTCGACGAGGTGGGACTCGGCCGGGCGCGGGTCTGGGCGCTCTACATGGCAGGGTCGCGGCTCGGCTTCAACGAGAACAAGATCCAGCTCCATCAGGTGCTGGGCGTGAAGACGGTCGACGGCATCTCCGGCATGCCCCTGCGCCCCGACTGGTGAGGCGAGCCGCCGACCGGAGTATGCGGCACCGACCGGGCTCAGGACATAATCGATCCCGATGCAACCGGACCACGGCGTCTACGGCCCAGGGCGGACGACGCGGCGACGCAACATCGCCCTGCTGTGCGTCGCCGTCGTGCTCCTCAGCGGCCTGGTCGACATTGCGGTCCTGACTGTCACGGCCGGCCCGCTGCGTCGGCTGGCCGGTATCGGCGGGGGTTCGATCTGTGGCAGCCCCACCGACGACCGGGTCCGCAGTCGCGGCCACCGGCCGGACGGGACGAGGATCAGCTACGCCACCGTGCCGCCCTCGTCGGGACCGCACTGGCCGGTGCCGGCCCCGGCCGGCACCTGGTTCTACGATCGCGGCACCGCACCACCGGTGGAAACCCTGGTCCACAACCTCGAACACGGATACACGATCATCTGGTACGACGGGTCCGTCACCGGCAGCCAGCTTTCCGATCTGCGTACGCTGGCCGGCCAGTTGGGGGCACGGCCGGGCAAGGTCATCGCAGCGCCATGGGACACTGCGCACGGCCGGTTCCCCAGCGGCGGCAGCCTGGCGCTGGCGCACTGGGGGGCCGGCAGGGGCCACCGCGAATTCTGCCCACGGGTCGACGCCCGCTCGATCCGCGACTTCGCCGAACGGTTTCCCTCCGGGGACTCGCCGGAGCCGGGCGGAGCCTAGCCGCAGCCTACCGGGGCCGGTCATCCGCAGGAGACGCGTGGCTATGCTCGCTAACCGTGTCACTCGCACACGCCTTCGGCGAGCGCTATGAGTTGCCGATCCCGTTGCTGCTGTTCGTCCTCGGCGGGGCCGCGGTGGTGCTGGCCTCGTTCCTGTTGATCTTCCAGCAGGCCGTGCCGCGGCACAGCGACTCGAGCCCCGCCGACGAGACGCACCTGCGACCATTGCGGCCGGCCTGGGCTGCGGTCAGCATCGCCATGCTCGCCCTGCTGGTGGCCGCCGGCCTGTTCGGCGGCCAGAAGGTCGCCGAGAACATCCTGCCGACGGTTTTCTGGGTGGCCGTCTGGGTGGCCGTGCCCCTGTCCTGCGGCCTGCTCGGTGAGTGGACGCAGACCGTCAACCCGTTCGCCAACCTGGCCAGACTGGCGGACTCCGCCGCCCTGCGCAGGGCCCTGCTCGGCAGCCCTCCGCCAGTGCGCTGGCCACGATGGCTCGGCTGGTGGCCGGCGGTCGCGCTCTACTTTCTCGCCGGCTTGGCCGAGCTCGTCTTCAACCTGACCTGGACAGTGCCGCGCACCCTGGCCCTCGCCCTGCTGGGCTACGCCGTGCTCTGTGCCTTCGGCGGATTCCTCTTCGGCCGGCAGTTCGTGCGCCGGGGGGAGATGTTTTCCGCGGCCTACGCGACGTGGGGCCGGCTGGGCTATTTCCGGTTCGGCGCGCCAGGCCGGCGGGGCTTCGCCGGCGGCCTGGAGGTGCCCTTCGAGCCCTCGGTCAGCCGGATCGCGTTCGTGCTCCTGCTGCTGGTCAGCGTCAACTTCGACGGGCTGCTGTCCGCGCCGCGGTGGAACGCCCTCGAACGCCATGTGCAGAGCGCCATCGGTGCCGCGCCGGACCAGCTCGGGATCTTTCGTACGCTGACCTTCCTGGCCTTGCTCCTGGTCGTCGGCGCTGTGTTCGGCGGGTTCGCGCTGGCCGCCTCCCGCGCCGCACGGGCCGGCGCCGGCTTCGGCGGAGCCCTGGCCGGGCTGCTGCCCAGCGTCCTGCCGATCGCCTTCGGTTACCTACTCGCTCACTACGTGCAATACCTCCTCGTCAACTTGCAACTGCTCTTCCCGCTCATCGGCAACCCGGTCGGCGCGAAGGGCTGGCCCATCCACCTGCCATACCCTTTCGACGACAGCTACGAGGTACACCCGCACTTCCTGCCCACCTCCTTCTACTGGTACGTCGCGGTGGTCGTCATCGTCGCCGTGCACGTCGTCGCGGTGGTGCTGGCCCACCGTCATCTGGGCGGGGCCGGGCGCACCGTGCAGCGTTCGCGGGCCAGCGAATACCGGTGGCTGGTCGCCATGGTCGGTTACACGATGGTCAGCCTGTGGCTGCTGGCGCAGCCGCTGGTCAAGGAGACGCACCAGGAAACCGCGCCATCCCCGCCGGCGGCAGCGACCTACTCGACGGCGCCGACCGCGATGGGACACCTGGGCCGGTGAGACCGCCGGCCCGCTCGCTGTCCCGCTCGCGCCGTGCGCCGTGGTTGGCCCTCGCTGCGGCCGGCCTGGGGCTGGCCTGGCTGGCGGCGCCGGTCGCACCACCGCTCTACGACGGCGTGGGGTTCCCGGACGAGGCATACCGCTATGTCACGCGGCCGGCAGGCGTCACACAGGCCACCAAGCCGCCGACCGGGTTGACGGCCAGCATGCCGGTGGTGGACGGCACCACCGACGGCTTCAACAGCGCCAGCGCCGAGCAGGGCCCGCAGATCAGCGTCTTCGTGCCCACCGGGACATTGCGGGCACCCAAGGGTGCCAACCTGATCCAGGTCCGGGCCGAGCCGCGCGCCCCCGACGGCCCTGCCGACGGGGGTCGAGTCGACGGCAACATCTACCGCCTGACTGCGCGGTCCGACGTCGGAAAGCCGACCCTCGCCGCCGTCCAGGACAAGGTCGAGGTCATCATGCGGGCCACCAGCGCACGCCAACCGGGGCCGGTGATGGAATACCGCCCGCTGAACGCTCAAGACTGGACCCGCCTGCCCACGACGCGCTACGGCAGCGACGTATACGCCGCGGTCGCCAAGGGTTTCGGCGACTACGCCCTGGTGTTTGCAAAGCCTGCGCCCGGCCGCGCCCCGTCGCCCACGGCCGGGCGCCTCGGCAAGTACGCGTACCTGCTGATCATCGCCGGACTCGTCATCTTGCTCGGCGCGGTCGTGCTGGGCATCCGGCTGGCGCGAGCCCGGCGGGCCGCGGCGCAACCGTGACCGTGGCCGTCACCGTGGTCCGATCCCGGCTGACGACGCCGCTGCTGCTGGCCGGCTTCACCGTGGCGCTGGCCCTGCGCGTCCTCGTCGGCGGTGTGGCGGTCGCCGACTCGGCACCCGCCGGCCTGGTCTTCGCCGGGTGCCTGCTCGCCCTCGCGGTCGCGGCCGGGGTGCGCCCACACGTGGGCATCCGGGCGGTAGTCGTGGGGATCTGTGGAGCGGCGGTGCTTTGCGTGCCGGCCGTGCTCGCCCGACTGGTTGGCACCCCGGCGCACCGCCCCGCGGCGGCCTTCCTGCCGTGGGCAGTTGTCGTCACCGTTGTCGCGGCCGCCGAGGAGATCTTCCTGCGGGGCGCCCTCTTCGACGCGGTGACCCGATGGCGCGGACCGGCCGCCGCGATCTTCGTCGGCGCCACGCTGTTCGGCGTGCTGCACGTGCCGCTCTACGGCTGGCACGTCCTGCCGCTCGACCTGGCGGTGGGAGTGTGGTTCGGTGCACTGCGCCATTACGCCGACTCGGCAGCCGCCCCCGTGGTGGCGCACGTGACGGCCGACCTGGCCGCCTGGTGGCTGCACTGACAAGGAGATCTGGCGTGACGACGATGCAACCGGTGAACCTCGCTGCGGTGCTCAGGTCCTTCGATGACAATTACAGCCCCCGGATCGTCGCCCGGCGCAACGACTTCGAGGTCCGCATCGCCCACACCTTGGGCGAGCACGTCTGGCACGTGCACGACGACACCGACGAGTTCTTCCTGACCCTGAGCGGGCAGTTCGACATCGCCATGCGCGACGGCGAAGGTCAAGAGACGCGCGTCGCGCTGCGCGAGGGCGACATCTTCGTGGTGCCGCGCGGCACCGCGCACCGGCCCTCGTCACCGGGTGGCACGGTCCTGATGTTCGAGCCGACGGGCACATCGACCGCCGGCGATCGGTACGAAGAAGCAATCCCCGACCACGTCGAGAGCACCACCGGCCACGAACTCTGAGCCACCGCCACCGTCGGTCCGCCGGGAAGTTGCCGCTACCTACCACCGCCGCCCGGTGCGACGTTCCCCGGAAGTTGTCACCTCCGCCGCCGCCCAGGCGACGTTTCCGGACCTGTCGATGGTCCGAGGCGGTCCGGCGGCGCAACGGTGCCGCGGGCATGCGGAACAGTTCCTCCCGACGCGGCGTTCAGCCCAGGCATGCGCAAACACACGGCCGCAGTAGGAGCGCTCTTCGCCACCTTCACCGGAGTGGTCTGGGGCGGTCAGTTCGTCGTCGGGAAGTCCGCACTGGCACACGTCGACGCGTTCTGGCTGACCACGGTGCGGTATGCCGGTGCGGCCATCATCCTTCTCGCGCTGCTCGTCGCTGCCGAAGGAATCGGCGCAGTGTCCACCCGTGGCCGGACCGGTCAGCTACTCCTGCTCGGCACCCTCGGGTTCGCGGGCTTCAACCTGCTTGCCTACACCGGGCTCGCGCACGCCCGCCCGCAGAGCGCGTCGCTGATCGTCGCGCTTTCACCGCTGCTGACGGCGCTCGTGCTCTGGCTGCGCGACCGCGTGCGCCCGGCCCGGACGACGTTCGCAGCGCTGGCCGTCGCCCTGGCCGGCGTGGCGCTGGTCATCAGCCGCGGGCGTCCGACGACCCTGTGGGACGGGTCGCTCGGCTGGGGCGACGGCCTGGTGCTCGCCGGCGTGCTCAGCTTCGTCCTCTACACAATCGGTGCAGCACGACACCGCGACCTCTCGCCGCTGCGCTACACCGCCCTCACCGCGACGCTGGGCTGGCTGGTGATCGCGGCCACCACACTGATCGCCACCGCCGCGGGATGGCTGTCCGCGCCGTCGGGCCACGACCTGTGGACCGTGACCCCGCAGATCCTCTACCTCGTCATTCCCGGGGCCGTGCTTGCGGTGCTGTCATGGAATGCCGCCGTCGAGCGGATCGGCCCGCAGACCGTTTCGTTGTTCGGCAACCTCATCCCCATCTCGACGTTCACCATCGAGATTTTCCGTGGCTACCGGCCCGGCGCACTCGAGATCACCGGCGCCGTCATCGCAATCGGCGCGGTCGTTGCCAGCAGCCTGCTGACCCGGCCGCAGGCCGCGCGCTCCAAGCAGGAGGCGAGCAGCGTCGACCGCCAGGAGAGACCCGAGCAGCGGCTGATGCGCCGCCCCGCTGCCAGCCTCCGGACGCGGGAGCCCCGCAAGGACCATGTCAGCACGGCTCGGCCGTAGAAGCGCAGGTTTCGGCTGTCGCAGCGCAGCACCACCTCAGCGTCCTGCGCGTCCGCGGTCGTGAGCAACACATCCAGGACACGACGGCCAAGGCCGAAGTGCCCGCCGGCCCGTCCTTCATGTCAGCGCATCGACCGAGCGGCAGCGCCCTTGAGGTGCGCGCGGTGCGACCGTCGCGACGGACTAGCCCGTTGCCGACGCCGCCGTGAGGCTGGCCGACCAGTCCCGGCTCGCCGCCACCAGTGCGTTAGCGATCAGCTGGTGACCCGCGGCGCTGGGATGATCGCCGTCGTCGGCCAGCAGTGCGGTGTCGTCGCGGTCGCCGGCGCCCTTGAATGCCGAGAACAGGTCGACATAGCGGGCGCCGCTGGCCGCAGCAACGGCAGCCAGCACGGCGTTGGTGCGCTGGGTCACGGCTGCGGCCAGCCGGACGTAGCTGTTGCCGAGCCGGCTCGCGACCGCCCCGTCCAGCCACACGTTCCAGTAGCCGGTCAGCAGCACCCGGGCAGGGTGCCCGTGGCCAAGTCGCTTGACCAGGCCGAGGGTGTCGACCAGGTTGCCACGCAAGCTCCGCAGTTGCACTGCATAGCCAGCCGCGGTGTCGGCACAGCTGTCACAGGCCGACGACGGCGCAAAGTCGTTGGCGCCGATGGTCAGCACGACGACGTCAGCGCTCGACACGGCGACCGAGGCGGTGCCCCCCGGCGAGAGCTGCGCCAGGACATCGGCGCTCGTCTGTGCCGGCGCGCCGAGGTTGCGAGCCTGCACCGCGACCCCGAGGCGGCGTCGCAGCGCCTCGGCGTACAGGTCCACGTAGGCGACGCACCGGCATGCCGTGCCGGCTATCACCGAGTCACCCAACGCGACGACCGAGATCGGGCGATTAGCCTGCCTCGACCGTGACGCCGGGGCCGCCACCGGCCGGGGGGTAAACCCGCCGGTTATGCCCGGCGCCCGCCCGACGACGCGGGCGGGCGTGCTCTCGCCGGCTTCCGGCGTGCCGGGCAGCAGCAGGCTGGCCGCCAGGGTGGTCACGGCTACGATGCAGCGCAGGAGCCAGATGGGGACGCCACGCCAAGCACGACCCATCCAGGTGCCCACCGATCTCCCGTGTCCCCCTGCCTGAGACCCGACCCGCCGATCATGGCCATGCGGCTCCGCTCGAGTCCGGCCCCGCTCAGGTTACCTCAGCGCAACGGACACGGACGCGGCCACGGCCTCGCGGCGAGCCCCATGGATCTATCCTGTGGCGACTGTCCACGATGTCGGGCGGGTGGCGCTTGCACTCCAGAGCGGCCTGCTGTTCGGCGTTGCCGGGCTGCTCGCCGCTCAGCGTCGGCGGCACGGTTGTCGTCTGGGAGCGCGGGCGCTCGACGGGCCAGGCCGGGGTAAGACCACGCTGGCCAACCAGGATGACACCGCCTACGTGGTGACTGCAGATGCACACCGGCGTGCACGGCGGCTTCCCGGCACCAACGCGCTGGCGACGCTCCGGGAGGCAGGACGACAAGAACGTCAGGTGCCCCGGCGCGAACGTCGGGACACCTGACGCCTACCTTGCTGGACGTCGGTCAGCTGTCGTCTTCGGTGGAGCTGTTCTCTGTGTCGGTGCTGTCAGAGCCTTCGACGGTGTCGTTGCTGCCGACATCGACTGTGTCGGCGCCCTCGCCACCGTCGACGGTGTCGCTGCCGGTGCCGCCGTCGATCGAGTCATCGCCGTTGTCACCGTCAACCTGGTCGTTGCCGTCGTTGCCGGTGACGACGTCGTTGCCGTCGCCCCCTTCGACGGTGTCATCCCCGGCGTCGCCGTGCTCGGAGTCGTTGCCGGCGTCACCCTTGACGTGGTCGTTGCCGGCGTCGCCGTGCTCGGAGTCGTCGCCGTTGCCACCCAGGACGGTGTCGTTGCCGGCCCCGCCGTGCAGCGAGTCGTTGCCGTTGTCGCCATCGACGGTGTCGTTGCCGACGTCGCCGTACTCCGAATCGTTGCCTTCCCCTCCGGCGACGATGTCATCGCCGGAGTCGCCGTGCTCGGTGTCGGCGCCGGCGTCACCACTGACGACGTCGTTGCCCGCGCCACCGCTGAGGACGTCGTTGCCGCTGCCGCCGTGCAGGCTGTCGGCCCCGCCCCCGCCGTTGACCCGGTCGTTGCCACCGCCGGCAAGCACCAGGTCGCGGCCGTCACCGGTGTTGATCACATCGTTGCCGGCCGACCCGCAGACGATGTCGTTGCCGCCGCCGGTGTTCACGACGTGGCCCGCCGACAGGACCACCACGACGTCTGCCCGGGCGGTGCCCTGCACGACGTGCCTGGAGTGCCCGGTCACGACGATGGTCGCCCGGTTCCCGTGGCAGGACGGATGCGAGGCGTCACTTGCCATCGCCGGCAGCGGGCTGTAGGCGAACAGTGCCAGTGGCGTCGATAGGACGAGGGCGAGCAGTCGGCGAGATTTCACAGCGTTCTCCTTGAGAGTCCGTCGAGGGGTCGTCCTCGTACCATCAGATCGGCCCACGTCAGCGACCTGCGTAGCGCCGATCGGGCTAATCTCCCCAGGCGAACCAGTGGGCCTGCTACCGCCCAGGCAACCGGCCGGCTGTCACGAAGGTGCCACCCCGATACGACTAACACTGACTGAGTTGCGCGATCTGCGATAGTTTGTCCACGCTGCAGGCTCGGCATAACCGCCGACGTCGCCCATGCCCGGACAGGGAGAGAGTGCGACCGTGAAGATCAGCAAGCTCCGTCTCTGCGCCCTCGGCGCTCTGGTCGGCTTAGCCGTTGCCCAAGCACTGCTGACACCAGAGTCGTACGCCGGCGACACGCGTGCCGTCACCGATCTCGGCTCCCTCGGTGCCATCGACCTGCTCATCGGCCCGGACGGCAACCTCGCCCCGCCGGCCGGGATCACGTACGGGACAGACGGCAGCGGCAACCCGAAGACCGACGACTGCACGGTCACCGTCGACCCAGGCGGTTCGATCAACAGCGCCATCTCGGCGGCCGGCTCCGGCGCGGTCATCTGCGTGCGGGCCGGCGACTACAGCGGCGAATTGGTGAGCCTGGCCAAGGGCGGCGTCACCGTACGCTCCAACGGAGTAGGCAAGATCAAGGGCGCCGAGGTCAGCGGCGACGGCAGCACGCTGGACGGATTCACCGTGGTGGGTGCAGGCGGCAGCAGTCCGGAGTCGGGAATCCTCGTCTCGGGCAGCAACGTCAAGGTCCTGGACAACCTCATCAATGGCACCGACCTGATCTTCGGGGTCCGCTGCGCCAAGGATTCCTGCAACGACGACCTGATCGCCGGCAACACGGTCACCGGCATCGAGAGCATCGGCATGAAGATCGAGAACGGGTCGGGCACGGTCGTGGAGCGCAACAACATCTACGACCTGCACAACGACACCGGCGGCAGCTACGACACCGACGGCATGCGGTTCTGGGGTAAGCAGACCATTCGCTACAACTACATCCACGACATCAACGAGTTCTCCAGCGGCAACCGGCACCCGCACACGGACTGCTTCCAGACCTACAACAACGGCTCCATCTCGGCGGGCACGCTGATCGAGAACAACTACTGCCTGCGAGTCTCCAGGCAGTGCCTGATCGCGCAGAACAACAGCTCGAGCAACTACGAGATCCGCGACATCACCTTCCGCGACAACGTCTGCGAGACCTACGACAGCCAGGGCATCAACCTGGGCAGCATGAGCGGCGTGGTGCTCGACAACAACCTGATCATCAGCGGGTTCAAGTACCAGATCGTCAACCTCGAGGCGATGACCTCGCCCAACACCAACACGACGATCCGCAACAACGTCCTGGTCCGGGTCGAGTCCGGTGCGACGACCTACCGGCGGTCGGGTGCCAGCACCGACGAGCACTTCTCCGACAACCTGGAGTTGCTGGACACCAGCCTCAACCAGCGCGACGACACCTTCAACAGCAGCAGCGGGCCCTACCCGGCGAGCACGCCGTCGGACTTCACCGACTACCGCGCCTATGAGGCGAAGCAGGACGTCGGGGACAAGGGCGGCGCCATCGACCACGCCGACACCGACATCGACGGCCAGCCGCGGATCGCCGGCGCCGCGATCGACCTGGGCGCCTTCGAGATCCGCTGACCTCTGCTCCCGGCCGTGCCGCCGCTCCCATGCGGCGCTGCCGGTGCTGAGATTTCTGGAAAGGCTTCACATTGCCTGACGAAGGCTGCCTCGCCGCCGAGCTGGGCACTTCACTTCTCGTGGCAATGGCGGACGGCACGATCGAGGCTGAGGAGGGGGATCTCCTGACGCGGAGATTCATCCAACAGCGCCCTCAGGCGCAGTTCGATGACGCCCGCCGGCTTTGCGAGAGGGAGCTGCGGCGCCTCACAGCCGTCGGCACGGACGCCTATCTCGCCGAGTTGGCGAGCCGCCTGACTCAGCAAGGACGCCGTGAGGCAATGGCGCTGGCCACGCGACCACCCTGAGCGACGCGACGGTGACGCCGGAGGAGCGGGAGGCACTGCATCGTATCGGTGCCGCATTCGAGATCTCCGTCGCGGAAATGCTGGAGATCGCAGCCGCGATCGACGCGTCCTGGATATTCGACGAACTGGTTCCATCGCCTTACCCGGACGACGAGCAGCCGAACGACGACAGCGCGCACATCCTCGGTCGGCTGGGCCGGGCAGGATGGATCGACGTGTTGGCAGGGTTTCGCGACAGCGGCATCACCATGGCCGGCTTCGGCGCGGTGGCCATGCAGTACGGCAACTCCCGGGCGACGCTGCTCCGGCTGGAACACCATCCCAGCGACGGCTCCGTGCACCTTCACGTCGCGGACGAGTCGGACACCGGGGCCGATTTCATGCTGCTCCCGCACGAACGGCTGGCGGCCCTGCTCACCCAGATCATCGCGTTGCAGGATGACATCACGCTGGAGACCGCGCCGTCGTACCTCCCCCGCCTCATGGACATCGTGGACGTGCTCGTCGAACGCAACGGAGAATTCCACCTGCTGACCACGTAGTCGATGGCCAGTCGCCGACGAGCACCCTGCGCCGGGCGGCCGGGGGCGCGTCTCGCTGCGCTGGGTCTCGTGCACATGGTCGAGGAATATGCCCGCCGCAATGGAGACTGCGACCTGATCCGCGAGCCGATCGACGGCGAAACGGGTGAGCGAGCCACCAGACCAGCGGGCAACTGCCTGCCGTCCACACTCGGCGACGAGATGGTCACAGGCAGTCGTCGCCTGAGCCGACAGCCGCCGCGAGTCAGCCCGAATCGGTTGCGCCGGCACCAGCCCCGGCTAGGGTGGGCAACCCGTTGAACGGCTGCAATGAGACACGCCGGACCGGCCTTCGATGCGTCCGCCAGAAGGAAGTGAACCGTGGTGCAAGACGCCATCCGGCCGGTCGACACCATCGAACGCACGGCCATGCACCAGATACTGCAGGCCGCCTGCGAGCAATCCCTCACCGGGCTGCTGGTCTTCGACGTGGACCTCCGATATGTACTGGTGAATCGGCAGATGGCCGCCATGGCGAACACGCCGGCCGAGGAACTGCTGGGCCGGTCGGTCAGGGATGCCTTCCCGGACTACGACGAGTTGACCGTCCTGATCGGGCACGTGCTGACCAGTGGCGAGCCCCTGGTGAGCTTCGATGTGGCCGGCCGAGTCCCCGCTGAGGACAGCGGTGAGCACGTCTGGTCGTTATCGGCGTACCGGCTGGTCGACGACCAGGGGAACATCCTCGGAGTGGCAGTTACCTCGACGGAGGTGACCGCGACCCGCGCACTGGAGGGCGGACGCGCGGCGCTGGCCGAGCGCCTGGAACTCCTGGCCACCTCGGGTGAACTGCTCTGCGGCGGCCTCGACGAGCAGGCCACCGCGGCGGGCGTGCTGGGTCTTGTCGTACCAGCCGTTGCCGAATGGGCCTGCCTGCATGTGATCGACGAGTCGGACAACACCATCCGACTGGCCGCGTTGCGGCACGCGGACGCGACCCGGCAGCCGCTGCTGGAGCGGGTGCTCACCTCGTTCGAGGTGACCTTCGAGCAGCCGTTCGGCCCCGGGCGGGTGATCTCGAGCGGACGGGCAGAGGATCTGCCGGAAGCGACCGATGAGATGCGCTCGGCACTCGCGGCCGGCGACCCGGACACCGTGGCCGGTTTCCGGGCCCTGCGGGTGTCGCACGGATTCGTGGTGCCGTTGGCTGCCCGCGGTGTGACGTTCGGCGCACTGAGCCTGTCCCTGACGCCGGACCCGCAACCGCAGCCCGCCTCGGTCGTGGATAGGGCACGAGCGCTGGTCACGCGTCGGCAGTTGATAACGGACATGGCAGGCCGCGCGGCGCTGGCGTTGGACAACGCACGCCTCTACGCCCGGGAACGTGAAGTCGCCGTGACACTGCAGCGGTCGTTGCTACCGCAGTCCTTGCCGGCTCTGGCGGGATGGGATCTGGCGGCGCAGTATCTGCCCGGCGCGGCCGGCACCGAGGTCGGCGGCGACTTCTACGAGGCCGTCGTCCGTCCGGACGGGCGTCTGGTGTTCGCCATCGGGGACGTCATGGGCCGCGGCGTGCGAGCCGCAGCGGTGATGGGACAGGTGCGGGCAGCGTTGCGCGGCTACGTGCTGGAAGGGCACGCACCCGCTGAGGTGCTGCGGCGGCTCAACGTGATCGTCTCGGCGATGGAGGACTCCTCGATCGTCACCTGTCTCGTCGGCACGATCGACGTCGCGAGCCCCCGGCCCGGACACCTACGACGACTCCGCCGGTGGACAGGGACTTAGCCAACTGCCATAATCCATAGGTGCTGGATGTCAATCTGGTGAAGGCCCTGGCCAACGACAAACGACTGCTTGTCCTGGACTGGCTACGCGATCCGGTGGTGCACTTCCCGCCGCAACGCGACGGGGACCTGATCCGGGACGGAGTCTGCTCGCTGTTCATCGCCGAGAAGCTCGGGGTGAGCCAGCCGACCTGCGGCGGGCACCTGAAGGTGCTCGGCCGGGCCGGGCTGATCCACGGCAAGAAGATCAGGCAGTGGGTGTTTTACCAGCGTGACGAGGATCGAATCGCCGAGGCCAAGGAGCTGTTGAGCGGTGGCTGGTAGTAAGGCAGCCGACGTCGAACCGGAGCAGGCTGCCGATGCGTACTCGCGGCTCATTGCCGACCTCGACGCCACCGGCGCACGATACCGGCTGATCGACCACCCTCCGGAGGGCCGCACCGAGCTGGTCAGCACGCTGCGCGGCAACCAACTCGCTCAAGCCGCCAAGTGCCTGATCGTCATGGTCAAGATCGGCAAGAAGGAGACCCGCTACGTGCTCGCCGTGGTGCCCGGGGACGCCCGCTTGGACCTGGCGGCATTGAAAGCACTGCTCGGCGGCACCTATGTCGGATTCGCGGCCGCCGACAAGGCCGAACAGCTGGCCGGCAGCGTGATCGGCACCGTGCTGCCGGTCAGCTACTCGTCACAGCTGGAGCTCATCGCCGACCCCACCCTGCTCGTCCATCCCGAACTCTTCTTCAATGCCGCCCGGCTTGACCGCTCGGTGGCACTGGCCACAGAGGACTACGTGCGGCTCGCCGTACCGCGCGTCGAGCCGATCGTGGCTGACGCCGAGTGCCTCGTCCGCACCAGCCCCGAACCGCAGCGCCGTACCGATGATCGAGAAGCGGGCGGTGTCGCGATCGGCGACTGAGCAGACTCTCTGAGCACTGTGGCTCTGCTCGCGCGCTTGTTGGTGGTGAGCATGGCGGAGGTGACGAACCCCTCCTTCCGCCGGCGCTGTGTGCTTCCCTGCTGGGGTGATTGGGCTAACGGGCCGGTCAGTGTGTTGCGGCGGTGGGGATGGGGCGGGACCGCGGTGGGCTGGTCGGGCCAGGACACGGCGTAGGCCGGGTCACCGCCGGTGCTGACCCGGACGTATCTGAGCAGCTCGCGACGATTCCGCCACTGCCCATCGCCCACCCGGTACGGGGCTCGAGCGTGCTGGGGGCAACCCGGTGCTCGTGGTTGGACCACCGCACGCCGTCGGCGTCGGTGATCGCCCGTGCGGCGAGGTCATCGACGAGCACGTCGGCAAATTCGAGCGGGTCTGCCTGCTCGATGTACCGGTCGCAGGCCAGCGCCAGCACGCAAGCTGTTCCGCAGCAGCGGCCGTTGTTGTCCCAGAAGCCGGGGCGTAGCCGCCGGGGAAGGCCGGAATGGGTCACGGCGTGCCAGCAACGGTCGGCGAGGCCTGACCAGCTGGGTCGTTGGTCACCGATCCCAGCAGCCGGAACACCTGCGCGTCACCGGCCGGGCCGTTGCACCAGCCGTAGCTGTATCGCTCGATCAGGTCCGGCCGGTGCGGTGGATCGGAATGCGGGACCAGGGACCCGGCTGGCCCTGCCTCGTTTCGGGCCACGACGTCGGCTGCTCCGGCCAGCGCCACGTCAAGCAGGTCCGCGCGGTGAGTGCGGCCGCGACGGCTGCAAGGGCGCACACGATGCCCAGCATCGCTGACTCCGGCGTACTCACCCTGCCTCACAACGGCCGGCTGCACCCCATCGGCATCGGAGGAACCCACGCCTGACGAGTACGACGACAGGGCGGCTCCCAACTTTGAGGGGGGCAATGGCCCCTCGGGCACTGGTTCCGGCGTGTTCGCCGGGGTGCAGCGGAACCGTACCCGGCGGCGGTGATTTCGGGGTTGCGGAAGCCGCAGGCGCGCCGGCGGCATCCAACACCGCGCCCACGTCTCGACATGGGAGCGGGACACTCCGACAGTCTCCAGGCCCTACCGCTGCACCAGCAGCGGGTCGACAGCCGCAGCCGACACGCTTGATGGTCTTGATGACCCGGCTCAGGCCCTCGGTGCGGGCGTTGGTGACGCGCAGCTTAGGGAGTTGAGGACCTCGGGCCACCAGGTCTCGATCGTGGTGGCGAGCCGGGTCAGCTCGGCGAGGTTGGCGCCGGCGGCGTATTGGTAGAACCGCTCGAGCCGTGCGCGGATCTCATACGGCCGCAGGCCGCCCTCCACTGGGTCGAACAATTGCCGCAGGCATCCCTTACCGGCCCAGGCGGCGAGGATCTTCCGGGTGGGGTCGTCATTGACGAACAGCGACTTCAGTCGGGCCCAATGCCGGTCGGAGTGGTTCCGGCCGGCGCGCAGCTCGGGCGCATTCGGGGCTCCTCGCGCACGTCCGTCGCTCGGGACGGCGCGGCGCTCATGACCCTGGTCACCGCCGCCACCGCCGCGCGGGACCGACTTGTGGTCTCGCACGATGCCACTGCGTTCGCCGACCTCCTCGGCGTCTCGGTTCGCAGCAGCAGCTATTCGGGACGTACAAGCTCTGCGAGCTCGCCTGGCCTTCCCTCGACGGAGCGCCGCTACGGTGTCTGGAAGGGACCGTTCCAGGTGAAGGCCGGGCCGGAGTCCCGCCAGAAGAATTGCAAGCTCCCCCCCACTCGGGCGATCAACTCGAGGTTGCCCGGGTCGCCGTAGTTGCTCTGGATCATCGTGACCGCGTCGACATGGCCGAGGCCCTGCCCGAACACCCACGGGCCACTCCACGGCATCGCCGGATCGTCATTGTTGCGCCACATGAACGCGATGCCACCGCCGACGGCGGGATAGACCAACTCGAAGTTGCCCTGGACACCGAACCGGCTCTGCGCCAGGACCGGATTACCGGCGGCACCGGCGGCAAGCTCATAGGGGCCGTTCCAGGTGAAGGTTGGGCCGGAATCGCGCCAGAAGAACTGCAACGTGTCTCCCACTCGGGCGATCAACTCGAGGTTGCCCGGGTCGCCGTAGTTGCTCTGGATCATCGTTACGGCGTCGACATGGCCGAGGCCCTGCCCGAACAGCCACGGGCCATTCCACGGCATCGCCGGATCGTCATTGTTGCGCCACATGAACGCGATGCCACCGCCGACGGCGGGATAGACCAACTCGAAGTTGCCCTGGACACCGAACCGGCTCTGCACCAGGACCGGGTTACCGGCGGCGCCAGTGGCGAATTGGGATGGGCCGTGCCACGTGAAGGCGGGGCCGGAATCGCGCCAGAAGAACTGCAAGCTGCCCCCCACTCGGGCGATCAACTCGAGGTTGCCCGGGTCGCCGTAGTTGCTTTGGATCATCGTTACGGCGTCCACCTGGCCAAGGACGCCGCCGAGCGAAATCGGGCCCTCCCAGTGGAAGTCTTCGACGGGGTCGTTGTTGCGCCAGAGGTGCGCTAGCCCCCCCGAGGCGAGGGGGACAGCCAGTTCGAAATTGCCGGGGACACCGAAGCGCCCTTGAATGAGGGCCGGCGTGCCCGAGACCGCCGGGCGGGGGCGGCGGGCTTCCCACGTATTCCACCAGTTCTGGACCAATCCGTGGATCCCGTAGAAGTGCGTGCTATTCGGCGAGTGAAACGTAGCGAGCACGGGCTCGTTGTAAACCGTGGCAGCCGCGCC
>JBBRYN010000034.1:0-32995 GCA_038237645.1 Mycobacteriales bacterium | reverse complement strand
GGCCTTGGACCGTGCCCTGGCCCTGGACCGTGCCCTGGCCCTGGACCGTGCCCTGGCCCTGGACCGTGCCCTGGCCCTGGACCGTGCCCTGGCCCTGGACCGTGCCCTGGCCCTGGACCGTGCCCTGGCCCTGGACCGTGCCCTGGCCCTGGCCCTGGACCTGGCCTTGGACCAGGTCTTGGCCCTGGACCTGGCCTTGGACCAGGTCTTGGCCCTGGACCGTGCTCTGGGCCGGGCCTTGGCTTTGCGTTTGGTTGTTGGTTGCGGTCGAGGTGGCTGGCTGGCCTGTGCTGGTGTGAGTGGGTGTGCCCGCCGCGTTTGGGGCGCCCTGCGATGCTGCCGGTACGGACGCGGGCTGCGCTACCGGGGTCGCTGGTTTGCCGGCGCCGTCTACCGGACCAAGGTGCGGGGGCTGGCCGGGTTGTTGTCCCCTTGACGCTGGCTGGATCAGGGGATGCCGGGCACCTTGCTCGGCATTCTGGTCTGATCCGGCCGTTGGGTTGAGGGGGTTTTGCGGGGTCGCCGTCGGGGCGGTGGGCTGTTCGGGGGGTGGTCGGGCGGGTGGCGGCACGACCTGGCCCGGGTCGACCGGTGGCTTGGTGGCGTCGGCGGATGGCAGCGGTTGCTGAGGCTGTTCGTGGACGACCGGGTGGTCGGACTCGGCCTCGAGTTCGGCTTGCAGGCGGGGGACCATTTCGCGGATCTCCTGCTGGACGGCTTCCACTTGGGCGTGGGTGGCTTCGGTGGGGTCTTGCTGGTGCGCTTCGACGGCCTGCATGTGCCGGATGTGGATGACCCGGGCCGCCGGGCTCTGGTATATCGCTTCGTCGGGGGAGGTGTAGGTCAGGAAGTTGCTGGGCTCGAGGTTGCGCCCGCCCCTGCCCCCGAGCTGTATTCGTTGCCGGGCGCTGTCGAAGTTGGCGGTTGCCCGCACGAACAGGCCGCCGGTCTCCAGGCGGTTCGTCTCGATCTGGATGATGTCCTCGGCTTCTGCCAGGGCAGCATGGGCGGACTTGTTGACGATGAGCACCGTGCCGGGTTCGTGGGCCTGTTCGTGGATCCGGCCCAGGAACTTCGCCCGGTCCGGGCCGGAACGCGGGACGCTACTCGGGTCGATGGCGACGTGTGTGACGCCGGCCTGGCGGAACTCCTCGGAGATTTGCTCGACGTAGCGGTTGCGGTGGGCGACGATCACGGTCGGCTTGTCGGCCGCCTGGTTTATCCGGATGTCCTCGATGAGGGCCGGCAGTTTGGCCTTGTCCAGCCGGAATGCGTCGTCGACGAGTCTGATGTCGACGCCGCGGCCGGTCAGCAGGTTGCTGATCAGGACCGCGCCCTTCTGGCCGGCATATTCCCACAGTCTGTTGAGGACGTTCTCCCGGTTTGCGCCGGCTTCCAGGACGACTTTGGCGTCGAGGAACTTGTGCTCGATGCCGGCCTCTACGAACCGCTCGTGCAGCGGCCCGACGTGGTCGTTGCGGTGGACGCCGATCAGTTGCGGGTCGCCGGTGTCAGCCTGCATCAACTTGACGTCGTCGGTGAGGGCGGCGTACTTCGTTTCCTCGTCCGTGAAGACTTTGTCCGGGTGTTCGGTCATCCCGGACTTCATGGTCCGCGGGACGGAGATGACATCTTCTTTCGCTATGTGGAACGTCTCCTGCAAGTACGATTTGATCTGGTCGACGGTGCCGGAGAAGCCCCCGAGTCCCTTGTACTTGGCGAGGTACTCCTGCGTGGTGATCATGTTCTTCGACCCCTCCGGGGCGTCGGCCATGATCGTCTTGCCGAAGCGTTCCTGCAGGGCCTGGTGCAGGCCGTCGTGGTATCGGCTTTCCCGGGCTTTCAGCTTGTCGTAGGCGATGTCGTGGTCGTGCTGCTTGATGATGATGACCCCGTCGATGTGCTCGGAATGCACGATGTGGTAGCCGTCGATGATGTCCCAGTGCGCCTGGGCGGCCCTGTTCAGCCGGTGCTCCCACCCGTCGGGCAGGTTCTCGGCGAACATTTCCTGTACCTTCTGCCGGCCCAGGTCGGTCAGCACGGTGTCTTCGCCGGGCATGCGGGCGAAGTCGAGCTTGTCGAGCTTGACTCGCAGGGTTTCACCGGCCCACCGGACCGCGGCCTCCACCGGCGGGGGGGCCTTGTCGGCCATCCCCCCGGGGGCCAGCCAGTAGGCGTCTTTGCTCTGGTCCTTCAGGCTGTCTAACTCGTCGCCGACGAAGTGGTCACCCGGCACCCGGTGGCCGTGCAGCTCACTGAACGGGAACGCCTCGAACGGCCCGATGACGATCAGCTTCTTGCCCTCGATCGGCACGACCGGCTTGTCCGGGTCCAACAGCTCGACCTGGATCCAGCGACTGAACGGCCGCAGCCACCTGTCGAACATCTTGAACTCGCGGACAGCCAACGGCTCGCTGTGCAGGGCGAAGTGCACGATGCCGTGTTTGATGGCCAGCCGTACGATGCCGACGAACCCCATGACGGTCTTGCCTTCACCGGTCGCCAGGTTGACGACCTTGCCGCCGGCCACCGCCACCGCCCCGGCGAGCTGGTTGATCCGCATGAGCAGCCCCTTGGCGGCGACCGGGTCGACCTCGACGTTGGCCTTCTCGGCCTTGTCTACCGCCCCCTGGCCGGTCTCCCGCCGGACCACCTCATGCAGGGCCGCGAGCTTCTCCATCTCCGTGCCCTTGAGCATCATCTCCTCCAGCCGTTCGGGCCTCAGGTCCTGGAGGTCTGCAAGCATCCGTTCCTTGATGAAGTCGCGGTGCTCGGTGCCCACCTCCCTGGACCAGACCCCGTCGGGGCTGGTGGCGGTGTCGATAACCTCCGGTTCCTTCACCGGTGGGCGCGGCCGGAGCACCTGCGGGTCGCCCTGGCCACGCTTCGGGTCCGGCGCACGGTCGACGTGTGAGGTGCCGGCGCTGCGGTCGGGTGGACGTTGCTGGTCGCGGCGAGGCCGGCGCGGTGGGCTGTGGTCAACAGAGCCGACCCGGGTATGCCGTGGCCCGGGTCTGGCCGGTCGCGGATGCCCGGCGCGGGTCTCCTCGCCGGCGATCACCCGACCGTGCACCGCAGGAGGATCCTTGGTGGCAGCATCCTCCGGCGCCGGGTCGGGCTTTCGCGGAGGCCTTTCCGGGGCCCCGATCGGGTGCTCCTCCCGCCCGCTGAGAGCAGGCTGGGATTCGGCCTCACCGTCGGTCCGGCTCGGCATACTCTCCCGATTCCCGGCTGCCTCGGCCTCGGCTTTGGTGGTGTCCGTGGCGTGGGGTTTTCCGTCTGCTGCCACCGGGTGTTCGGTGGTGCCGGTGGTGCCGTCTGCTACCGGGTGTTCGGTGGTGCCGGTGGTGCCGTCTGCTACCGGGTGTTCGGTGGTGCCGGTGGTGTCGGCTGTCGGTTCGCCGGGGCGGGCCTCGGCGGGAGCCTTTCCGGCTGCCGCGACCAGGTGTTCTTTGCTGCCGGTGGTGCCGGCTGTCTGTTCGCCGGGGCGGTCCGCGGCGAGGGGTTTCCCGCCCGTTGCTACCAGGTGCTCCTTGCCGCCGGCGTTGCCGGTGGGGGCCGGTTGGGGTTTGGCGGAGTCCGCGGCGGGGGGTTTCTGCACTACGGCGGCTTGCGCTTCCTTGCTGCCTGTGGTGCTGGCTTGGTCGGGGGCGCCGCCCGCGCCGGGGGGCCTCTCGGCGAGGGTCTTTTCGGGAGGCGGCGCAGCGGGCTGTGCTCTGGTGCTGGTGGCGTCGATGGAGGCTCGGGTGTCGGCCGTGGCGGCGACCGGTGGGGTCCTGGCGATCAGCGGGTCGCCGACCGGCTGGGCGACTGACCCGTTGGTGGCTCCGGTGGGGACGCCCTCGGGCGCCGCGTGGGGGGCGGCATGCGGCGCGACGACAGGTGTGTTCCCGCTGAGGTTGGTGGCCGGGGGCACGGGCGTGTGCAGGCTGGTCGGGGTGCTCGCCGGGGAGACCAGGTTATGGAAGTGGTCGCCGATCTTGCCCAGGCCCCCGCCGAGCATGCGGGTGCCCATGAACGCGGTGTTGCCGGCCAGAGTGTCATGGAAGCCCTTGACCAGGTTTTCGGGGCTTGCCTCGGAAAGCTTCCCGTCGACGATGGCCTGGGCGACCTGGAAGGACGGGGCGGCGGTCAGGAGACCGGGGACCAGACCTCCCAGGAGGTGGTCGCGGCCGCCGGCCAAGGCGTTGAACGTGAGGGGATCGTTAGCGGTGAGCCGACTGAGGAAGGTGTTGGGGATCAACCGGTTGGCGGCCCCGCGGAACAGCGCCGAGGCGGCTCCGCCGGTGATCATGCCCAGTGCCCCGCCGAGCATGAACGACTCGATGTGGTTGGCCGCCTGCGCGTCGGGGTGGCCCTCGAGTTGCATCTGCAGCTCGGGGCCGCCGGAGACGAACGCCAGTTCCGGGGCGACCCGCGTGGCGAAGGTCTTGCCCAGCTGCTGGGTGAGCTGCGCCAGTCTTTGCAGAGTTGTCTCGGGCAGCCTGTTAGCCGCGATTTCAGTGGACAGGGCGGTCATGTCGGTCGTGATCTCTTCGACCACATCGGCGATGATCCGGCGCATCATCCACCGGCCGAGGGCGGTGATCGGGTTGACCAGGGAGACCGCGAAAAGGACGGCGTTGGCCAGCACCATGTAGCGGATGGAAGTCTTGGTGAATCTGACCTGGTTGGCGATCTCGGCGAGCTTGTCGGCGACCTCGACGGACGTGTCGTGGAGCTGTTTGGCGCCGCCGAGGTCGGTGACGTTGTGGATCGTCCGGTAAGTGGCCACGCCGGTGGCGCTGGGCATGCCTTCGAGCAACTGCTGGGCGGCCTGATTGGGTTGCTCGGCGATGTTGGCGACGCTCTCACCGCGGCGCCGGTGGCCCTGCCCCAGCCCGTCGATGCCGTCCTCGTCCTGAGTGGGCCACCGCTGGCCCGACCCGAGAAAAGCCACCGCATCCCACAGCTTGCTGTGCGGTTCCTCGATGCTCATCGGGTGGCCCGTCTGCTAGCTGGCTCTCACCCGTGCCGCTACCGGCCGGCCCGCTCGGCGGCAGGCGGGCGACCGCCGCGCCGAACCGACGGGGTGGTGGGGCCAACGCCCGCTAGGTCCCGCGCCTGGCGTGTCGCCAGTTGCTGGTCAGTCGATGCGTGCTGCTGGATAACGCTCCTGCAGCCAGCCGCCAGCGAGCCGAAATAATCCGGCATCTGCACCCCGGATTCGTTCAGACTCTCGTTCGCTGGCCGATACCAAGCAAGGATCTCTTTGGCCATCGGGCCTGTTCCGAAAATCCTTCCTCCTTGCTCAAGGGCCGTGATTCCGCTCGTGTGCGGGTCCCACGTTTGCCGCCAGGTATCGGCGAAACCCGTCAGCCCGGTGAGCGCTTCATCCACCACGGGCTTGACGACCTCGACCCCGTCCATGGCACCCATCAGGACCTCCTCCCGTCAAGCCCATCGTCGAGACGCTGCGACACGGGGTCGGCGGCCAAACCCGAGCCGTCATAGAAGTCGTCGTCAAGCAACGGGAAGTCCTCCGGCAGGAACGGCTTGGTCAGCTCGACCATCCGGTTGTCCGCCCCGGCCACGGCTGCCCGGATCGTCGCGGTGATCGTCGCGGCCAGCGCCGTCGCATCGGTCTCGCGGTAGATCCGGGGATCCAGGCCCAGCTTGGTCAACTGACCGCGCGAGCCCACCGTGGCCTTGACGAGGCCGTCGGGGGAGTAGGCCGTCTCGGTGATCTCGCTGAAGCTCTGGCGCAGGGTAAGCAGGTCGTTGCGCAGACGCTCGTGGTTGGCCTGGACCCGCTCCACCACCCGCGCGGGCGCGAAGTCGTACATGGCTCGCCCTCCAAAGTGGAGCAAACGGTTACCGAATCGTTCGAGTCTGCCTGGTAATCGGGCATTTCAGGCGGGTCCTGACCTGTTGCTGCCAGCCCGCTTTAACGCTGCCGAAACCCCGGCGAAACCAGTCGATGCGACCGTGCAACCAAACGGGCCGTGGTCTCGTAATGGTGGGTGCCAGTCGGCAGCGGGCCCGCCGCCCACAGCCCGCCCAGGTCTCCGTGAGCGGCCGTGCCCTGGCTTCGGTGGCGGCCGCCGTTCGGTCCAAGGCGGTCAACCCGACCCTTGAATCCTGACGCCGGCTCTGTTGCTTATTGCGTCAGGTCTCTCTCAAGGCTGGGCCAGGCGCTCATCATCGGTACTTGTCTCGGTCGAGCTGACGATCGAGTTGCTGCAGCAGCGGGTCGAAGGCGAGGCCGAGGCCGTCGTCGGTGTCGGGATCGGCGTCGGCAGAAATGGGGCCGTCCGGCAGGAACGGTCTGGTCAGCTCGACCATCCGGGCGGTCGCCGCGTCCGTCGCCGCCTGGATCGTCGCGGTGATCGTCTCGGCCAGGGCGGCCGCGTCGGTGGTCCGGTAGATCCGCGGATCCAAGAACAACTCGGTGAGCAGACCGCGGGCGCCTACAGTGGCGCGAACCAGACCATCGGGAGAGTAGGCCGTCTCGACCAGGTCTTCCATGCTGCGGCGCAGCCCGATCAGAGCGTCGCTCATCTTCTGGTAGTCCGACCAGGCGGCCTCGGCCGCCCCCGGCGTCGAGTCGCTGATGTTCCTACCTCCGCGGGCTCGGGCAACGGTGCCAACGGGGCTCAGTGTGACCGGCGGACCGGCGGCGAATGCCGGCCTGACCGGTTGCTGCCAGCACCTCGGCGGGCGCCGTACCGGCGTCGAGGATACCCCGATGCGAACCTGGTGGGTGCGGCCGGCCGTGGTCGTGATGCTCGCGAGCGCAGAGGTGCTGGACGCGGTGATCGGCTCCGGCGTCGACCACGACCCCCCGCAACTGTCCAGGCACGGCAAGGTGCGCGACGGCTTCGGCTTCATCCGAAACAAGCCCCGGCCGACTTCGACTGCGTCTCGCACGGCACCGCGGTGGCGAGCATCATCGCGGCCGATCCGGCGCCGGGGATCGGCTTCCACGGCGTAGCCCGGCGCCCACGACCTGCCGGTGCGGGTCACCGACAACGAGGTCGGGGACGATCGCCCGGGCACCTCGGTCAACCCCTTCTCCGCCCAGGCGATCCGCTCCGCGGCGGATCAGGGTGCGCGTCATCAACCTGTCCGTGGTGATGGTGTACGCGGACCGGCCGGCGGTGCGGGATGCCTGCTGTCGGCAGAGGACAAGGACGTGGCTGCCCGGATCCCTACCCGGCCGCCTAGCCTAGCTACTTCGCCCTGAAAGTCGGGGCGTGGCGGTCCCTGATCGCGGGTGGTCAAGACGCGAAGATGGCCTCGAACCCTTGGGCTAGAAGGGATCGTGGCCATCGTGTTCCGTACTGTAAATGACCAGCCGACGCTGTGGGATGCGATCTTGCCGGTCGAGTCGCTGGTGATGTCGAGCGAACTGACCCGGGTGGACGCGCTGCTGGATGATCCGGTGTTCTTCGCGCCGTTCGCGCCGTTTTTCGACCCTTGTCAGGGTCGCCCGTCGATTCCGATGGAGACCTACCTGCGGTTGATGTTTCTGAAGTTCCGCTACCGGGCCACGCCGAAGGTCCGCGCGGACGACATCACGGTGGTCGGGGCTGATGTGGCCTATCCGACCGATTCTGGGCTGCCGGCCAAGGCGGTCGGGCAGATCGCACGCACCGTGAATCGGGTCAAGGCCGCCGGTGGCGCGACCCGCACTCGTTGTCGGGATCGGCGTTGTTGTGCAGGTCGCCGGGTACGGGCAATCGCGGGCAAGCTGAAGTTGCGCGGCGCGCAGCAACGCGACGAGGCCCAGACCGCGATAGGCGAGGCCGCCGCGGTGCTGGGCAACGGCAGGGCCTGCTGCCGCGCCCTGGACGATCTCGACACCATCATCGAGCGGGCTGACCGTGTCATCGCGCAGACCTGCAGCCGGCGTGGTCGCCCGCGCTCTTCGCGGCCCTCGCCCTGTGCTGGTGATCGGGGCGGTCGTCCCGCGCGGACGGCGCCGCGACTGGACGGTGCCGTGCGCGCCGACCTTCTGCCCGATCACCATTCGGCGAGATCTGCCGAGTGCCTGCTGGGTACGTAGGGGTACGTAGGCCATCGACGTGCTGGGTGTGCATGGTGTGTGCATCCGGTGGATGGCTCGGCCCAAGGCCGGATACCGGCAGCCGCGACGGCGACTGGCTGAGGGCCAGCGAAAACGCCAAGTGGCCCAACACCGCAAATACGGTGCCGGGCCACTGGCCCTGCTCGATGAGATCAGGTGGGCATTAGCTGGTTGCGCCCCGCCCTGTCAATATCGCTAAAGGCTTGAGATCCGTTGGCAATGTTGGCGATGGTCCTTGTGTGGAAGGACTGCAGAGCATTCAACTGACTTTCAAGGCGGGTGCTGTGAAAGGCCCACGCCTCATGGGAATCGCCGGAGAAAACGCTGCGGTCGCTCAGCAGCGGTGCGGCAGCGGTCTTCAGCGTCTGCCACTCCTCGCTGGCCCTGGTAATGAAGTTCTGCAGGGCGGTTTGGGCCATATCCATGCTCTGGTAGTGAATCTTAATTGTGTCAGCGGCCATGATCGTCTACCTCTCCTGTTCGATCGGACGGCTATTATGCCTGCGACGGAGTGGGCATGTTTATGATGCTGCCCATGTCGCCTTGAGGGATGGCGGCGGCGGCCTTGGCGACGGCGTCCTGCTCGACGGTGACGTTTACGTGCCTGCCCAGCAGGCGAGACATCTCGGTCAGGTCGTTGACGATGTTGTTGCACGCGACCTGAAGGGTCTCCTGCGACGCGAAGTGCGTCGTGGCCCAATCACCTTGGAAATTGGGGCGCAGATCGGCGTCCTGGGCGGCCATCAGGGCGGCCCCAGCGGCTCTCGTATTGGTCGCTGTCTGTTCGCCGACTCTCGCCGCATGTAGCACCTGTGAGGCGGTGACGGCAGTCTGCTGACTGGGCATGGACAACTCCCGGGATGCTCGGGGCACCGGTCGGGTCGGTGCTCGATGTGTTGCCGCCGGACCCCGGCGACGAAACCGAAGCTAGCAGCCGGTGAGCGTCGTGCACCTGGTTGCGGCACCTTCCTGCCAGGCGTACTCAGGCGGGTGGCGCTTACCGGTCTGGCCCATCAGGGTCGGCCGGCTCGGGGCTGGCCGAGCGGCGCGGCCGGGTCGAGCGTCGAGTCTTCCGAGATCCGGACGGGCCAGACCGGCGGGCATCCGTACCGGCTTCCTCCCGCGTCAATGAGCCGAGGATCTTCAGCACGTCCGGGCTTGGCCGACGGGATACATCCGGCCCTGTTCGGGATCAGGGAGCGTACCACCGCCGCTTGGGCCGCCGGCACGACCTCGACCAGCCCTGGCCCAGCGGGCGCGACCAGCACCCGGTCGGCCAGCGGCGTCCCGTCCGGCACCGAGGCGCCGCGTCGGCATCGACTGGCCGGCGTCCTCGGCTCCATGATGATCCGGGGCACCGCGTCACCGGCTTCGAAGGCGGCGCAGACCGCCAGTGTCCACGCTGTTGGTCCAGGAGCTGCGGCCCGTCTCTCGGCTGCCTCGACGCCGAAGAATCGGCGGCCACCAGGGCCTGCGCCACCCCTCGTCGGGGGCCGGGTTCGATCGCCGGTGGTGTCGCCCTTCCGGCCGCGGGCAGCGGCCCGGTATCCGGCCAGTCACGCAGCAGCCACACTCCACACGGTGGCCTGATCAGTCACGTGCTGCCGAACGTGGACCCCCCCATGCATGGCGGTATGAAAGAAGCCGTTGACGCCATCGCGGCCAGATGGGCCAGTCGTGCCCACGTGCAGGCGGGGCCAGCCCGAAGAGCGACAATGCCTCGTCGCGGTCGAGGGCGTGACTCAGCAGCTCGTCGCGGGCCAGCCGCCGCACCAGGCGGCGCATTGCGTTGGCCGTCGCCTTATCAGGTCCTCGTCGAGGTAGATCTCCGGCGAGCGCACCGCCTGCAGGCCAGTCCAGGTGCGCTGTTGGGCAGACCTCGTCGCGCGGCGGGTGACATGACACGCCGAACATGACCTGGGCCGTCAGCGGCGGGGCCGCGTGGTGATCAGCTGAGCGGTGAAGCCCGGCGCCCAACCACGTCCCGGCGCGCCGAGCCGGTCAAACGCAACCGGTTCAGCCGACGCCTCGCGCTTCGAGTGCGGGCGTGGCGCACCTGCGCCGTCGCTGCTGGGCTGCCGCATCACCGGGCTCACGGGAGAGCGCAGCACGGTCGGTGTCTACGCCGTGCTGCGCTCTCCCCGGGCCAGGGCGGGCCAAGACTCGGGACGGCTTGCGGTCAGCGATCAGCGGCCCAACAGCGGGCCGGGAGTCACAGCGGTCGGCTGCACCTCGTCGGGCGCCGCGATCACGCCCGAGCCGGGGTCCTCCGCCTGCCACGCTTCCTCGTCCAGGAACTCCACCGAAGTCGCCTCGTCCCGGCGCCGCCGGGACGAGGCCCGGCGACTGACCGCCGAGGACGAGTCGGCCGAAGCATCGGCCGGGCCGGACCGCCCCAGCAGGCCGGCAGGCACCCCCGTCTTGGCCGAGCCACCGGCCCCCTTCGCGTTGCCTGGTCGGATCGCCGGCCTGCTCGACGACCCGAGAGCGCCGGCACCCGTCGGGGGAGCCATCCCCAGCGGCAGTGCGCCCCGAGTTGACGTCCGATCCGAACCGGACGATTTATCCGAGGTGCGAGTGGGCACCGGCGCCTCGGCATCAAAGAGCCGACTCTTGTCCTGCCTATTGCCGCGCCGGGAACCTCCGGCGGAGGTGCCCCCGGCCATCGGCGTGAACGGCATCAGGCCGCCCATGGCACCTGCATTGCCGGCGACTCCGCCAGCGGCCAGCCCGAACCCGGGCGTGACGGGAACGCCCGAAGCGGCGGGTGCTATCGGCGCCCCGGCGGCAAAGCCGCCGGCCGAGCCGGGCATCGGCGGAGCCAACGTGCCCCCAGCGGTGCCGGCCAGCGTCACGGGTGCAGCGGCGCCAGCCCCACCATGGACGTGGGAGGTCGCCAAGCCTGCGGCCGCGACGGTATGCGGCTTTACGACGACACCGGCGGGGTGGTGAGCAGTCGTGGCGGGAGTGTGCAGGGCGGTCTGCTGCGCGGGGGCGGCGCCGCCGGAGACCGTGGCCGGCGGGGACAGGTCGGACCTGGCTTGCACCATCTCGTGGTTGAGGGACACGCTCCGCTGCCACTGATCAGTGGTCCGCAGGAACGTGTCCTCCATTGCCTGCATGGCCGGGTTCGCCTTCTGGGCGATCGCCGTGCACGCATTCAAGTTGTTCAGGTTGGCCTCATATGGACCGGACAGCGCCCGGATGGTGGCAGCGGCCCGGCTTGCCGCGTCGGCGGCATCGAGGCCCGCGGGCCCGTTGGGCCTGATGTTCTCCCGGATGAATTGCTTGTTGCTGATCCTCGTGACCTGGGCATTGACCGCCGCCTCATTCGCGGCACCCGCGTTGGCCTGCAGCAGACCAAGATTCTGCCTGTCGGTGGCTATCGACTCGTCGAGGGCGGCACCCATCTTGTCCCACTGCCTGGACATTTCCTGCAGATGGGGGATGACCTGGGTCGTCAGATGGTTCTCGAAACCCTTCCAGTCGTCCCACATGAACCAGGTGTCCTTGGTCGGTGCCCCGATGGTCGACCTGTTCGGACTACGCCACGCCGCGAGGTTGGTCGTCCACAACCCGTAGTCTTCCAGCGCGGGAGCCTTGAAATCGGGCAGGTTGGCGGGCGTAGCCAAGCTTGTGGCCGCGGGCGCGGTAGCTTGGGTGCCAGGTGCAGTTGCGGCCATTCTCGACAACTCCTCGTTAGCTCGTCTGGCGGTTCATCGGGATTTGTGGCTCAGGCGGACTGGGTGGTGTTGACCTGGCTGATGTCGGCGCTCTGACGGGCCGCAGTAGCCTGATCCTGGGCGTGCATCGTGCCCGCCGTCTGCTTCGTCTGCATCTTGATGCCATCGCTGCTCTCTGCGTCTGCCAGCACGGTGTTTTGCACCCAGCTCGACGCCCACTGATGGGCCTCTCGCATGGCATCCACTGACCACCAGGATTCGAACTCGGGGGTGGTGGGAGCACTGGGACCCGCGGGGACTTTCGCTTCAGCCATGGAATTTCACCCTTTCCGCTTGATCGGCCTGGATCGTTTGTCGTGGTTCACGTGCCGTCGGGGTCCTTGGTGGCACCTCCGCCCGCAGGGGCGGGTGCGGTAGCTCCGCCCGCAGGGGCAACTTGGCCCGCATTGCCGCCCTTGGCGTCCTTGCCGCCCTTGGCGCCCTTGGCGGCACACCCGCCGCCCTTGCCGGCATCGGCGCCGCCCTTCTGACCGACGCCCAGCGCAGCAGTGACCGGCCCCTGCTGGCCGAGGGTATTCCCGGCCGCTCGCGCGGCCTTTTCACCGCGCGCGACCCCGTTAGTGCCTCTGAGGGTGCCGCCTACCCCGGCCCCGGCCATCGGCTGGGCCGACTCTCCAAGGGCTGTGGGCAGCGATGCGGAAATGTCGCTTCCGTCGACCTTGCTTGAGAATTCGTGCGTCGCTGGGACGACGGTCTTGGTTTCGCTCAGGCTGGCCATGGCATCCCCCAAGGGGTTCGGGTCGGTTGGTCAGGGCTGAGGCTAATCACCGGTCTGCGGCGCTCGTAAGTGCTGAGACATCAACCGGCCAGGACCTGCCCCGAGCGCCGGGCTCCTTGTCCGGTGCGGGCCGGAAGGTGACAGGCTTCGACATCTCAGCGCCGACCTGACACCTGGGTAGCGGAGGGCGACGGCTGCTCCTCGTGGACACTCCACAGCTCCTCGTCCAGGACCTCCCGGCCGGCGTCAGCCTTCGGTCGCTTGCGCGACGAGGGGGCAGGCCGCACCGCCGCCTGGCCGGTCCGATCGGTCCGGCCGGCCAACTCGGGACGTACACCTAGGCGCTTGGGCTTCTTGGCTCCCTGGGCACCGGCCCCGCCCAACCCCGGCGCTCCGGGCTGCTGGGCGACGCCGGGCTTGACTCCCGCGCCGCCCGCTCCCTGGGCACCCATGCCGCCCATGCCGCCCATGGGTGGCATGGGGCCCATGGGCCCCATGGGGCCCGTCGGTTGTTGCCGCGAAGCCGCGCTCCCGGCCAGCGTGGTCTGCGAGAGGACCGGCTCCGTGCTCACCTGTCGCGCCGCCACTCCCGTGGAAGGGATACCCGAGGTGGAGCTGCCCGATCGCAACGACGGGATGCTCGCGCTCGGCGTGGCGGTGTCGAACACGCTCGCAATCGGGATCGGGGAAAGCGAGGACGGGGTCCTGACCGGCGTGACACCGGGCGACAACGTCGACAAGCGGTCGACGGGCGACGGCAGGTGTGAGAGCGCCGGCGTTCCCGCCGTCGACAGGCCGTTGAGGTCGGGCGGTGAGCCACCTGGCGGACCGGACATCCCGCTATCCGATCCACCCGACGACCCGCCACCGGGGGAACTCGGCGAGTTGGCGTTCGGCGACGGGGAACTCGGCGAGTTGGCGGCGTTCGACATCGGGCCAGCTGGCGACTTCGTGGGGTCGGCCGGGCTGCCGCCGGGTGCGGGGTGGTGCGCCGTGGCATCCAGCGATCCGGCCAGCTGGCTCCCCGATTCCGGCGAGTCGAACGGCGATTTCCCATTGGGATCCGCCCGGTCAAGGGTGGGCATCGGCAGCGGAGTCCCGTGTTCGTCCTGGGAGCTGTGCCAAACTTCTCTCATCACGTCAGACACGTGCTGGTCCCAGGGGCCCATGCAGTCATCCCAGGCACGCGATGCGTAGGAATGCTCCAACCATTGGGGATCCCACAGAGCTGTCACGGAGCCATATCCGTAACTCTGCCACGACTTATCATTCGCGAAATCCTTGCGAAGAGCGTCCATGTCGGCCCATGTCAGGGCGGTGTGAGAGGTAAGCTCACCCAGCCGGTCCGCGATGAGATTTGCCCTATCCGCCATGCTCTGAGCCACGTCGCGATGCACATTTGCCCGCATAGCAAGTGCGTCGGCAACGGCACTGCTCCCGCCGAGCTGGCCGATAGCGCTCTGGATCGCACGCACGGTCCCGCTCTCAAGTCCGGTTGCGAAGGATTTCAGCCCGGCGGCGGTCGTGGTGAACTGCTTCGACCTGTGCGCCTGATCAATAATCTTTAGTTGATCCTCGAAGGTCAGGTTGGCCCCACTGGAATTCTCGGCCCCGTCAGGCATTGTCAGCCTCCCTCACGAGTGTCTCGTGTCTGGCCAGTTCGGTTTGGTGGGGTCTGCACATGACTAAGGGTGCGTAGTAGGGGGCGGATGAAGCCCCCCTGCCGGGTCCGCAAAGCGCCTCTCAATTTCTATAGCACCCTGTAACTTGGGCGCCTCGTTGAACATCTTGTTGATTGCCACTACTTTATCGGTATCGTCGGCCCTCTGCTGGTCGGTGCTCTGGATGAGACTCAGGTGATCGACGGCCGTCACCGACACGAAACGGCATCCCTCGTCGAGGGCCGTAGCCCTCTGCTGCAGATCCTGTCGATACCTGTCCATCCCGTCGGCAAGCATTCTGAGCGAGTCCAATTGCGGTTGGCCGACGCTGATCTGCATATCAGCGAGGGGGTTGACATTGCCGTTGTTCTTGCCGAAATTGGGCCGGGCCGCCTCCATGCCCGCGGCGAATGCTTTGAAATCGCGGGCGTTCACATCCATCTGTGTTCCGTTGTCCATGAGGGGCCCCTCCTCATCGCGTCGGGCCAGCGACCGCCGTTGTATCCGCAACCATAGGTAGTCGCAACGGGCGCCGGGACCGGACCGGCAGCAACCTGCCACGCGCCGGCGATGCCGGTCGGGCCTGCCGCGCAATGACCTCTCCACCGACCCTGGGTGGCTGAGGGTTTGACGTAAGAGCCGAGTTTCAGACGGTGATGCGTGCTTGGGAGAGGAGTCGGTGACGGCGCGGTCCAGGGTGCGCAGAGGCTGCCGGACGGCACCGGTGCCGGCGGATCGTCGGCGGCGAGCAGCGGCCGAAGGAGCCGGTCGTGCACTCTGGTGTGGAAGCTGGCGAAGCGCTGCCCGTCGGATCAGGATGTAGGTGTTGGAGTGTTCGAGCCGGCGGGTGACGCCGTTGAGCTTGAGCCCGGCATGCAGCAGCAGCAGCAGCGGCTCCGGGTGTAGGGGGAGGCGTCGGGTCAGAGTAGGCCGGTGACCAGCGGCCGCGGGGTCTTGTGGTGAATCCGCCGGCGATCAGCCCGCAGGTGGCCAGGGCGCCGGCCAGGGGCCACGACCAGAGGGTCGCCGAACCGTCATGGCTGGGGCCCGCCGGCCCTCGTCCAGGGACGGCCGCGTGATCCGCTCAAGGCTGGACTCGCCAGGACGCGGCCCTGACGACCCGTTCTGGCGCAACAGCCGGTCGTTGACGTCACGGGCTCTGGCTGGTAGCTCGTCGAGGTGTCCAGGCGCCGGTGGCAACCGAGGTCGGCGACGTCGTCGATCACGGTCTAGCGTCCAGCGCGCCAGAAGCTGCCCGCCGTGGGCGGTCAGCTCCGGTTATCCACCGGCATCATCGCGGTGGAAGCGAGCTCAGCGACCTCGTTGAGTGCCGTCAGCAGCTCCTCGCGGGCCCGGGCGAGGCCCTGGCGGGGAAGCGACCAAGGTCACCATGGTCGTCGTCGTCAGCCAGGTCCACGAGCAACTGGTGGGCGGCGTAGGCGCAGCGGGCGGCCACGATGCCGGTCTTGGGTGGCAGGGCGCCGCGTTGCTCGGCCATGAACAACTGGTGGATCAGGCGGGCCGCGTGCCACATCAGCCACCGCCGGGTGGCCCACGGATCGCCCGCCGTGGTCGCCATTGCGGTCACATCCGCTGCCGTCTTGGAGTCCTGGGCAGTGCCGCCACGTCGCAGGATCTTGCTCTCGACGTTGACCACCTGCACCTCGGCGGCTCCCAGCACCAACGCGACGAGGACGAGCAGGTCGCCGGGCTGTTCGGCCGCCATACCGTCGGGGCCGATGTCGCACCCGAGGAGCCGTGCCGCCTCAATCAGGTCGGCCCGGCTCGGAACGCGTTGGCGATCATCATCGGGGCTGGTCACGCCAGCCTCAACGATGCCCGCTGGCGGCCCGTTCCAGGATCGCCCAGACCCACCGGGCACACCGGCCAGGGCGAAGTATTCCACCTCGATCCGCGTACCCCACGCCAACTTCCGGGACATGAAGAACGGCCAGACCTCCGCATCCGTCACCTCCGTTGCCTGCCACTGCGATGTCCGTGGCGTCGTCGGGTGACCCCTCGGCGATGGTTTCGAGCGCCCGGGCCGGCTCGGCAGCGATCCGGTCGTGCCAGGCGATCTCTTCGCTGGGCTCAGTCCGCCCGCCCGCCAACCCGATCCGGGGTCCTTGTGGACCTCTACGCCCGCGTCTGGGACGGCCTCCCCCTGGGCACCCCGACGAGTACGTGATCTCCTGCGATGAGAAGACCTCCATGCCGCTCCCCCCACCGCGGCAAGGCCGCCATCGACCTGGCTGGCCCAGCGCTTCGCCAACGCCGGGATGGTGCACACCGCCGTCGACGCCTCCTGGCCACGAGGTTTCCCCGCGTGATCCAGTTCGGAAGGAGTCCGGACCTTTTGCTGCCAGCTAGCACCAGATGAGAGGTGCAACGCCCGAGCGCGCGGTGCGCAGGCCCGCGGTCAGCCGAACGGGGCGGGGATCTGCTCGTCGAGCTGCCGGAGGATCGGATCGGAGGTGAGGTCCACGTCGCCGCCTTAAGCCGAGCCACCGGATGTGGGTGCGGGCAGGAACGGCCTGGCCAGCTCGATCATCTGGGCGCTGGCCGCGCCGGCCGCAGCCTTCACCGTCGCCTTGATCGTCTCGGCCAGCGCCGCCGAGTCGGTCGTCCGATAGATCCGGGGATCCAGGGACAGGTCGAGCAGCTCGCCCCGCGAGCCGACTGTCGCGGTGACCAGGCCATCGGGGGAGGTGGCGGCCTCCCGGACCTCCTTGATGCCCTCGCGCAGCGTGATCAGGTCCTGGCGCAGGATCTCGTAGTCCGACCAGGCTTCCTCAGCGGTTGACGCTCTCTTGCGGTCTCTCACGGCTCGCCTCACAACGGTCCACGGTGCAGCGACAACGCCAGTCGTCAGCTCGCTGCGCTCCTCGCTTCGCTCGATGCTCGCTCGCCCAGAGTGCCGACTGCCTGCGGGTTGCGGTTTGTGCCTGACCGGTTGCTGCCAGGCTGACGGCCGCCGGTGCGCACACGGCCAGAATGATCCGATGCGACTCTGGCGGGCGCGAGTGGTCGTTGTCGTGGTGCTCGCCGTCGCCATAGTCACTGCCGGAGTGGCGGTCGACGGTGTCCACGCGATAGCCAAACCGCCGGCCGGCGCCTGTCTCACGGCACCGTCCGGCGGGCCGACGATCCGGCAGCAACCCTGGGCGGACAAGTCGTTGTTGCCGGCCCGAGCCTGGCCGTTCAGCACCGGGGCCGGAGTGCTGGTCGCGGTGATCGATTCCGGTGTCGACTACGACCATCCGCAGTTGGCCAGGCATGGCAAGGTGCTGGACGGATTCGACTTCATCCGCAACAAGCCCCGGGCCGACTTCGACTGCGTCTCGCACGGCACTGCAGTGGCGAGCATCATCGCGGCCGACCGGGTCCCGGGCATCGGATTCCACGGGGTGGCGCCCGATGCCCGGATCCTGCCGATCAGGGTCACCGACAACGAGCTCGGCGATGATCGCAGCGGGACGTCGGTCAACCCGCAGGTCTTCGCGAAGGCGATCCGATACGCGGCCGATCAGGGTGCACAGATCATCAACCTGTCAGTGGTGATGTACGCCGACGTGCCCTTGGTCCGGGAGGCCGTGGCCTACGCCCAGTCGAAGGACGTCCTGGTGGTCGCCGCGGTGGGCAACGCGCACCAGGACAGAGGCGCGGATCCGATCCCGTTCCCCGCGGCCTACCCCGGTGTGCTGGGGGTCGGGGCGATCACGATCGACGGCTCCCGGCTGTCGGCTTCCCAGGTGGGCCCCTACGTCGATCTGATCGCCCCTGGTGGTGGCGTCCTGGCGGCTACTGCCGTACGAGGACATGCCTACTGGGACGGCACCAGCTTCGCCGCGCCGTTCGTCAGTGGAGCCGCGGCCCTGGTGCGATCTGCGGCACCGACGCTGAGTGCTGCGGGAGTGGCGCGCCGGCTGCTGGCCACGACCAGCCCGGCCCGCGGTGGCGACCGCAGCGTGGCATACGGCCGCGGTGTGGTCGACCCCTATCGTGCCGTGACCGACGGGTTGACCGGCATCGTGCCGGCTGCCGCCCGGCCCTTGGTCAAGCCTCCGCCGGATCGGGCCGCGCTGCAGCGGGCGGCGTCCGCTCGTCATCTCGGCGCGTCCGCCGGCCGTGCCGTGCTGGTCGCCGCCGTCGCGGTGCTGCTGCTGTTCACCGGTGCGCTGATCATGCCCAACGGCCGGCGCCGGCGCTGGGCGGCCGTCCGCGCCCGGCCACCGAGCGATCGCCCGCGACCCCTCTGACCTGAGCGGCCGCGCCACCTTCACCGCCCGCATCGCGACGAGCCCGCTGGGACAAACGCGTTCAGGCTGCTGATGTACGACGACAGCGACCGGCTACCCGACAAGTTCCGGGAAGTCGTCGCAAAGAGCGGCGGTGAGGCGATGTTTTTCCGGCACTTGTCGCAAGGATGGGAGCGAGTGCCAGGGCACGAGAGCAACGACAGAACGACCCCCGGATGGCTCCTGGGGTCGTTTCTGCGTTCAACCGGTGTAGGTCTCGGTGCGCCATCCGCGCAGCGGCCGCCGTCCTGGTTACGGCAGGTCAATCCGCAGGTCAACCGGCAGGCGGTTGGCGGAGCGCAGCGGCGGGATCGAGCGCAGGTCCGGCCGGGATCCGGACCGCCAGGCCGGCCGGGATCCGGATCGGCTTCACCCCTTCGTAGCCCAGCACCTTCAGCACGTCGGGACTGTCCAGCGCATACATCCGGCCCTGGTCGGTGACCAGCGAAATCGTGCCTGTCGCCGCCCGGCCGGCCGGCACGACCTCCACCAGGCCGGCCCATCCCGGGGTCACCGAGACCCGGTCGGCCAGCGGGGTGCCGAACGCCGTGCGACCCGGTGTTTTCATCGCCAGGTCGGGCGCCGGCATCCGCGGCTCGGCGATGAGCCGGGGGGCAATGGCACCGGCGTCGAAGCGGGCGCAGGTGACCGCACCGCTGCCACTGTGGGTCTGTACGAAGGCCGGCCGGGCGCGGGGTAGCGCGGCTGCGGCCACCCCCGCGACATTGACCACCCGGGTGACCTCGTCCGGCCCGAGGGGGACGGCCGTGGGGAGGTGGCCGCCGTTGGCCAGCCTGGTCTGCCGGGCCGCCACCTGGATGTCGTACTGGAATTGGCTCAGTGCCATCAGCCGGTCGGCGGTGGCGAGGTAATACTGGCGGTTGCCGTCCGAGGTCCGCACGACGAATAGCTGGCCGGCCCGGACACCCGGCCGTGACCGCAGCGCCTGGGATCGGCCGCCCGGATTGCTCACCCGGATCGGGCCCACCTTGGGGCCGGCCGGCAGCACGTCCACCCAGGCGACGCCCGCCCGTACCCGCGACTCCTGGCTCAGCGCGAGCCCGGCGAACACGGTCGCCAGGTCGGTGATCTCGTGCCGGTAGCCGCGCCACAGCAGGTAGTGCTTTCCGGTTGCCGGCACATCGAGCAGCATCGCGCGGTCACCCGTGGCCGTGCCTCCCGGCGGTTGGCGGCCGACCATCAGCACCGACTGCTCGATCGGCGCCCCGGTGTCGTCGGTGGTCGGTTGCGAGCACATCGTCCACGGCCCCCCGAGCAGGTGCTTGCGGTCCGGCAACCCGTCCGGTGCATCGGGAATGCCGATCAGCGGGCCGCGCGGCTCGTCGACCAGCGAGTTGCGCGAGACCCGTTTGGTGGGCGCGTGCTCGCCGATGATGAGCAGGGCCGACGCGTAATTGGTGACGGGGTGCAGGCGGCCGCCGACGAAGACGTAGCGGGTCCCGGTGTCCGCCTCCACGATGACGGACTTCCCGTCGCGGAACGACTTGTTGCCGCCTGGGGAGAAGAGGCCGAAGACGCCGGCTATCGCCAGCCCCACAAGCGCGATCGCAATGCTGCTGAACGCGGCTACCGCCGGCCGCCGGAAGGGCGGCACCTCGGGGTCGGTCTCCTGGATCACCAGGCCGGAGACGACCCGTTGCAGCAGGAACTGGTGGGCCTGGAGCTGATCGCGTTTGGAGGCCATGGGCGCATCTCAGCCGCTCATGTTGCGCAGCCGGCCGTACAGCCCGAGGACGGAGCAGGCCACCGGCACCACCGCGAGGATGCCGAGCAGTTCGACGATCTCGGCGTAGCGGCCGAGGTACGGACTCGGGCTGCGACGGCTGTAGGCGAGGCCGGCCATGATGGCGATGCCGCCGAGTGCCATCAGCCCCGGGCCACCGGTCAGCAACCGGGTGGCCGGCTCCCGCATGGCCGGGCCGAGCACCAGCGCGGCGACGCCGGCCAGCCCGGCGCCCAGCAGCGGCAGCCGCTGCCGGATGATGGGATACAGCCGCGCGCGCAGCAGGAACCCCAGCGCCGTGAGCTCGACGAGCACGAGGGCCGACGTGCTGTGGCTGCGGACGAGCACCACTTCAGCCGCGGCCGCCACCACGCTGGCGCCGATCAGCATCCCGGTGAGCAATGCGTCGGCGCGCGCTACCGCCGCGTAGACGGCCGGTCGCGGCGGCTGCGCCTCGTCGCGGAGGAGGTCGGCGGGGGATCGCGGCAACGTCGGCATCGGCAGCCGGCCCAGCCGGATGGCCAGCGAGTTGAACAGCGGGGAGAGTGGCAACGCCACGCTGACCAGGATCGCCGCGGAGTGCGACGGCGGCAGGCCGAGGTTGCCGGTCAGCCAGCCGCCCAGCAGGCCGAGCAGCCCGGCGGTGGCCGCGCCGACGAACGGCGCACCGTGGTCGCCGATGCCCAGGTAGCCGAGCAGCGCGAAGATCAGCACCATGGCGCAGGCCACCTCGAGCTGCGGGGCGCCCAGGCTGGAGACCAGGGCGGCGACCCGTCCCTGCTGGCCGGCCGGCCCGCCACCGGCCAGCAACAGGCCCCCGCCCACGAACGCGAACGGCAGGCCGAGCAGGCCGACCACGCCGCCGGCCTCACTGTCGCCGGCGGCCCGGGCAAGGACGATCCCGGCGAGCGTGAGCAGCGTCGCCTGGCCCAGCGCCCAGCGAGCCGGCAGCACCCAGTCGGGCCCGGACCGGAAGACGGCCACCATGGCAAGCAGGATCGCCACGGCACCGACCGCCAGGCCCATCTGCCGGGTGTGCCGCGGCGCCCAGCTCCGGGACCGTCGGCGGGAGCCGGTGGCGATGGCGTCGACCAGGTCGTCGTAGTCGAGCTCGGGCCACTCCTGCCGGCGGGGCACCAGATGCAGCACTTCGCCATCGCGGATCCGGTGCGAGCCCAGCGTCCGGGTCAGCAGCAGTGGGGTGCCGTCGCCCCGGCGCAGCACCCAGCCGCCGTGGTCGACGCCCTCGTCGGCCAGCTGCTCGCCAGCGTGTCGCAGCACGCTGGGTAGCACCTCAGCTACGGTGGCATGCTCGGGAAGCGCGAGGTCCACCCGCCGCCGGGGTGCGGCGACCGTGATCCGGGCCAGCCCGGTGTTCTTTGTCGTCAGGACGGTCTCCTCCGGCCACGACCGGACCTGAGCGGTTCAAGTCCGGCCAGGCATGTTAACCCCGCCGCACACTGACGACCCAGGACCTTCATGGAGGTCGGGGGCGTGAGGGTCGTGGCAACAAACTGCCGCCCGCCCGCCACCCCGTGTCAGCCAGTCCTTAAGCTCATGGCCTCCCCGGCCGTCGGAGGACCTGTGGGCACAGTTGTGGTACGCCGTCCACCGCGCCGGTCGTCGCCTGACCTGCCGTCGGGTGAGGTGATCCTGGAGGCGCCGCCGGAGATCCCGAAGGCCACCGGGCGTCAGCTGATGCAGTCGCTGATGATGGTGCCGATGATGGCCGGCTCGGGCGCGATGGCGCTGATGTTCACCGGGAACGCCTCCGGGCCGCTCCGCTACGTCGTCGGCGGCCTGTTCGGGATGTCCGCGCTCGGCATGGTCGGGATGGGCATGATGTCCGGCGGTGGTGCCGGTAAGCGGGAGATGGGCTACGCCCGGCGGGAGTACATGCGCCAGCTCTCCCAGCACCGGGTACGGGTCACCCGGGCCGCGCTCCAGCAGCGCAAGGCCCTGGCCTACCTGCACCCCGACCCGGACGAGCTGTGGTCGGTGGCCGCCAGCTACCGGTTGTGGGAACGCCGGCGGGACGACGCGGACTTCGGCGTCGCCCGGATCGGGGTGGGGCCGCAGGCGCTGGCCACCACGCTCATCCCTCCCGCGACCCGGCCGCTGGAAGCCCTGGAGCCGCTGTCCGCGCTGGCCCTGCGCCGGTTCATCACCACGTACACCTCGGTGCCGGACCTGCCGGCCGCCATGGCGGTGAACGGCTTCGCCAGGGTCCACCTGCGCGGCGACCCCGACGGGGCACGCGGCCTGGCCCGGGCGGTGCTCGGGCAGCTCGCCACCTTCCACGCGCCGGACGACCTGCTGATCGCCGTGTGCGCAGCACCGGAGCTGCAGGAAGAATGGGAATGGGTCAAGTGGCTACCACATGCGCTGCACCCGGAGAAGTCCGATGCGCTGGGCCCGGTCCGGCTGTTCGCCCCGGTCGCCACCACGCTCGAAGCGATCCTCGACGACATCCTCGCCGACCGGCCGCGCTTCGACCCGAGCGCGCCCAATTCCTCCGGCGGGCCGTACGTCGTGGTGATCCTCGACGGCGGTAACGTGGCCGGCTCCGACGACCTGATGACCGAAGGCGGCGTCGAGGGGGTCACCGTCCTCGACCTGTCCAGCACGCCACCGCGCACGCTCGACCGCGGCACGGTGGTCTTCGACATCGACGACGACGGGGTGCTCACCTGCGAGACCGTCGACGGCGAGATCGAGGTCGACCATCCGGACGTGCTGTCGGTGGCCGTGGCCGAGGGCCTGGCGCGCCAGCTCGCGCCGCTCCGGCTGTCCGCGGCCGGCCCGGGGGAGCAGCCGATGAACGCCGAGCTCGGCCTCGCCGACCTGCTCGACCTCGGTGACCCCTACGAGTTCGACCCGGCCGACACCTGGGTGCCGCGGCCCAACCGGGACCGGCTCCGGGCGAGGTTCGGGATCCGGCCGGACGGGACGCCGGTGGAGCTGGACCTCAAGGAGTCCGCCCAGGACGGCATGGGGCCGCACGGGTTGCTGATCGGGGCCACCGGCTCGGGCAAGAGCGAGCTGCTGCGGACCCTCGTACTCGCGCTGGCGGTCACGCACCCGTCGAACACGCTGAATTTCGTCCTGATCGACTTCAAGGGCGGTGCGACGTTCACCCGGCTCGACCGGCTGCCGCACACCAGCGCGGTGATCACCAACCTGGCCGACGAGCTGCCGCTGGTCGACCGGATGACGGATGCGCTCAACGGCGAGTTGCTGCGCCGCCAGGAGCTGCTCCGGCAGGCCGGCAACTACGCCTCGCTGCGCGACTACGAGCGGGCCCGGGCGGCGGGTGCGCCCCTGGAGGAGGTTCCCACCCTGCTGGTGATCTGCGACGAGTTCAGCGAGCTGCTGTCGGCCAAGCCGGACTTCATCGACATGTTCGTGCAGATCGGCCGCCTTGGGCGGTCCCTCGGCGTGCACCTGCTGCTGGCCAGCCAGCTGCTGGAGGAGGGTCGGCTGCGCGGGCTGGACACCCACCTGTCCTACCGGATCGGACTGCGCACCTTCTCGGCCACCGAGAGCCGGGTGGTGCTCGGCGGCTCAGACGCCTTCGAGCTGCCCAAGGCGCCGGGTCACGGTTACCTGAAGTACGGCACCGACCCGATGTCGCGGTTCCGTTCGGCGTATGTATCCGGCGCCTACCGCCGCGCATCGGTCCGCGCCCAGGCGCCGGGCAGGTCGGGGGCGGTGTCGCTGCTGGAGTACGGCACCGGCTACGTGGGACAGATCGAGTCCGACGACATGGCGGAATCGGTGGGCGTCGAGGACGACGAGATGGGTGACAGCCTGCTCGACCTCCTGGTCGAGCGGCTGGAAGGACGCGGCAAGCCCGCGCACCAGGTTTGGCTGCCTCCGCTGAAGGAGCCGGTGACCCTCGACCAGTTGCTGCCGGCCCTGGCGCCCACCCCGGAGCGGGGTCTGGCCGCGGGTCATCCGGAGCTGGCGGGGACCCTGCGCGCGGTGATCGGCGTGGTGGACCGCCCGTTGGAGCAGCGTCGCGACCCGCTGACCCTCGACCTGTCCGGCGGGGCCGGGCACCTGGTCGTGGTAGGCGGGCCGCAGAGTGGCAAGAGCACCACGCTGCGCTCTATCGTGGCCGCCCTCGCCCTCACGCACACACCGCGCGAAGTGCAGTTCTACTGTCTGGACTTCGGCGGCGGAACCTTTGCCGGCCTGCGCGGCCTGCCGCACGTGGGAGGGGTGGCCACCCGCCAGGACACCGGTGCGGTCCGGCGTACGGCGGCCGAGATCCGGCAGTTGCTGAGCCTGCGCGAACGCCGCTTCGAGGCCAACGGCGTCGACGGCATGGCGACTTACCGCAGGCTGCGCCGTGAGGGCAAGTTCGGCGAGGACCCCTACGGCGACGTCTTTCTCGTGATCGACGGCTGGCTGACGCTGCGCAACGACTTCGAGGACCTCGAGGACTCGATCACCGATTTGGCCGCCCGGGGTCTCTCGTACGGCATTCACGTCCTGGGCAGTTGCGCCCGCTGGTTCGACCTGCGCTCGGGCATCCGCGACCTGTTCGGCACCCGCTTGGAGCTGCGGCTGGGAGATCCGTCGGACTCCTTCATCGACCGGAAGGCGGCCCTGAACGTGCCGGCCACCGAGCCCGGCCGCGGCATCACCCAGACCAAGCATCAGATGCTGGTGGCACTGCCCCGCATCGACGGGATGGCTGTCTCGGAGGATCTCGGTGAGGGTGTCGGCCGGATGGTCGAGGCGATACGCCAGGCGTGGCTGGGGTCGGGAGCGCCGCCGGTGCGCATGCTGCCGGCGACGGCCGGCTACGAGAGCCTGCCGGCCGGGCGTACCGAGCAGGGAATTGCCATCGGGATAGCCGAGCAGGACCTCGGGCCGGTCTACGTGGACTTCGCCGCCGACCCGCACTTCCTGCTCTTCGGCGAATCCGAATCCGGCAAGACTGCCTTCCTGCGCATGGTGGCGCGGCGCATCGTCGAGTCGTATTCGCCGAGCGAGGCGCGCATCGTCCTGGTGGATCACCGGCGCAGCCTGCTGGAGGTCGTGGAGCAGGAGTACCTCGTCGGCTACGGGACGAGCGGCCCGGTGACGCAGGGCCTGATGCAGCAGGTCGCGGAGGCGATGGAGGCACGGCTGCCCGGACCGGATGTGACCGCCGAGCAGTTGCGCAACCGGACCTGGTGGCGCGGCATGGAGCTGTTCGTGCTCGTCGACGACTACGACCTGGTGAACTCACCCTCCGGTGATCCGCTGACGCCTCTGCTGCCGTACCTGCCGCAGGCTCGTGACCTGGGGCTGCACGTGATCGTGGCGCGGCGCAGCGGCGGCGCCGCCCGGGCGCTCTACCAGCCGCTGCTGATGGGGATGCGGGAGGCCGGGACGCCGGGGCTGCTGATGTCCGGCGACCGCGAAGAGGGGCCGCTGCTCGGCAACGTGCGGCCACAGCAACTGCCGCCGGGTCGGGGCTGGCTGGTCAACCGCCGGGGCCAGGCGGCCCTGATTCAGCTGGGCTGGCTCCCGCCGCCGCACTGACCCCCATCACGGGCCCCAACCACTGCGGTGATGTTGCACCTCTTGTGCGAGTTGTCGGCGGGTCGCCGTGCAAAATTGCATGATCACGTGGCTTGGGGGTCGGCCCAGACCGGACTAGATCCGTACGTCCACGACGACCGGTGCGTGGTCGGATGGTGCGGTGCCCTTGCGCGCCTCCCGGTCCACGTAGGCGTCCTGCACCGCGTCGGCAACGGCGGCGTTGCCGTAGACGAGGTCGATCCGCATGCCCTTGTTCTGGTGGAACATCCCGGCGCGGTAGTCCCAGTAGGTGAACGGCCGGTCGTACTTCAACGGCCGCGGCACCACATCGCGCAGCCCGGCGTCGCGCAGCGCCGCGAGTGCCGCCCGCTCCGGCGGGGTCACGTGCGTCGCTGTGGCGAACGCGGCAGGATCCCAGACGTCAGAGTCGGCCGGGGCGATGTTGAAGTCGCCCATGAGCGCGAACGGCGCGGCGCCCGACGCATCGGCCGCGACTGCCGCGTGCAGGGCGGCCAGCCACTGCAGCTTGTAGGCATAGTGGTCGTGACCGGGCTCCCGGCCGTTGGGGACGTACACCGACCAGACCCGCAGCGGTCCGCAGGTGGCCGCCACCGCCCGGGCCTCCCGTACCTCGGGGGTCGGATATCCCGGGTCACCGGGCAGCCCAGTCTCGGCGCCGGCCAGACCGACCCGGGACAGGATCGCGACGCCGTTCCACCGGCCGTCCCCGTGCGCCGCCGCCGCGTAGCCAAGCTGCTTTGCCTCGTCGTGCGGGAACGCGTCGTCGGCGCACTTGGTCTCCTGCAGGCACACCACGTCGGGCGCCGTCCGCTGCAGCCAGTCGAGCAGCCGGGGCAGCCGCGACGCGATGGAGTTGACGTTCCAGGTGGCGATCCGCACTACGTGCCCAGCCAGACCGCGGTATCGGCCGGCACACCGCCGCCGTCGGTGAGCGGGCCGCTGGCCAGCAGCACGTGGGAGCCGGCCGGCACCGGCACCGGCTCGGTATCGAAGTTGACGATGCAGGCGAAGCCCGGCTCGCGCCGGAAGCCCAGGGCGCCGTCGCCCAGGTCGAGCCACGCCATGCTGCCGTCGCCGAGCGCCTGGTGCTCGCGGCGGATCCGCAGGGCGCTCCGGTAGAGCTCGAGCATCGACGCCGGGTCACCGGACTCCGCCTCGGCGGTCAGGGGCGCCCAGCCGGCCGGCTGTGGCAGCCACGGCGGCGAGGTAGCGCCGGGCGGGCTGAAGCCGAACGGCGGCTCGTCGCCGGACCAGGGGATGGGCACCCGGCAGCCGTCGCGGCCGCGTTCGGTGTGGCCCGATCGCTCCCAGGTCGGATCCTGCAGCGCGTCGGGCGGCAGGTCCTCCACCTCGGGCAGGCCGAGCTCCTCGCCCTGGTAGACGTAGGCCCCGCCGGGCAGGGCCAGGGTGAGCAGCCCCGCGGCACGGGCCCGGCGCAGCCCGCGCGGCACGTCTGCCGGCCTTCCGGCCAGCTCGTCGAGGGTGTGCGTCGGCCCGCTGGTCTGCGCCCGGGCATAGCGCGACACGTGCCGGGCAACGTCGTGGTTGGACAGCACCCATGTGGGGGGCGCCCCGACGGCCGCGTGCTCCGCCAGGGTCTCGTCGATCGTGGCCTTCAGCGCCGCCATGTCCCACGGTGACATCAGGTAGTCGAAGTTGAATGCGGTGTGCAGTTCGTCGCCGCGCAGGTAGCGGGCCAGCCGGTCGGGGTGAGTGACCCACGCCTCGGCGACGAAAATCCGCGGCTCTGTGTACGAGTCGGCAACGGCTCGCCAGGAGGGGTAGATGTCGTGCACCTCGTCGCGGTCCCAGTGCGGGTGCTCCGTCCACTCCCCGCGGGCGAACGGGCCGAACGCCGGCCAGGCGGGGAGTTCGCCCACGTCGGGCAGGCCGTCCTGCTTGACGAGGGAATTGGCCACGTCGATGCGAAAACCGTCGACGCCACGGTCGAACCAGAAGCGCAGGGTCTCCTCGAAGTCCGCGCGTACCTCGGGGTTTTCCCAGTCGAGGTCCGGCTGCTCGGGTGCGAACAGGTGCAGGTACCACTCGGCCGGCTTGCCATCCGGCCCCGCCACCCGGGTCCAGGCTGATCCGCCGAACACGCTGCGCCAGTCGTTCGGCGGCTGCTCGCCGCCGGTACCACGCCCCGGCCGGAAGAGATAGCGCGCGCGCTCGGCCGAGCCGGGGCCGGCCGCCAGCGCCGCCCGGAACCAGCGGTGCTGATCGGAGGTGTGGTTGGGGACGATGTCGAGCAGGACGCGCAGGCCGCGCTCGTGGGCCTCGGCGATCAGTGCCGTCGCGTCGTCAAGGGTGCCGAAGCGCGGCTCCACCGCCCGGTAGTCCGACACGTCGTAGCCCGCGTCGGCCATCGGCGAGGGATACCACGGGTTGATCCAGATGGCGTCCACGCCGAGGTCGACCAGGTACGGCAGCCGGGAGCGGATGCCGGCGATGTCGCCCATGCCGTCGCCGTCGCCGTCGGCGAAGCTGCGGATGTAGACCTGGTAGATGACGGCGCTGCGCCACCACTGCTGGCTGTTTCGCTGAGTCCCCACCCGCATGATCATGCACGTTTGCCTGCCGACACGCCGCAGAGGCCCTGCAGACGTGCATGATGGCCGAGGCGGGCGGAGTTGCCGGCTGCCCGGCAACCGCCTCGCCGGGTCGGTCAATGGCGGGCCGGGATGCCGGTCTCGGTGGGCAGTCCGGCCGCCACCCAGTCCTCGATGCCGTCGGCGTACTTGCGTACGTCGGTGTAGCCGAGCCGCTCCAGCGCCGCCGCCACCTGGGTGCTGTTGGGGCACGGCCGATTGGCGCAGTAGGTGACGATCGTGGCGTCCCTGTCCGGCAGCAGGGCGCCGGCGCGCTGCTCCACGTCGTCGGCGACGAGGTTGACGGCGCCGGGCAGGTGCTGCTGGGCGTAGTAGGACCCGGGCAGGGCGTCGACGAGGGTGAGCTTGCCGGCGTCGAGGCCGGCCCTGACCTCGTCGCGACTGATGGTGCTGGTCATGGGACCTCCTGCGGTGGTCGGTGCACGGCACGGCGGAAAGCCGTCTTCCGTGCCGAGGTGAATCGGACTAAAGTCCGCTTCATGCCTCAGGACGTTAGCGGACCACGGTCCGGTTCGTCAAGAGACCTTCCGGTGCTCGACTTCGGGGTGGTCCGGGAACGCGCCGACGCCACCCGCAACCGGTTGCGCGTGCTCGCCGCAGCCGAGCGGTTGTTTGCTGAGCGGGGAGTCGCCGGCGTCACGATGGACGACGTCGCCGCCGAGGCCGGCGTCGGCAAGGGGACGCTGTACCGGCGCTTCGGTGACAAGGGCGGGCTGGCCGTTGCCCTGCTGGGCGAGGGCGACCGTGACCTGCAGCAGCGCATCCTGTCCGGGCCGCCGCCGCTGGGCCCCGGTGCGCCGCCGGTCGCCCGGTTGTCGGCGTTCGTCGCGGCCTACCTCGATCTGGTCGTTACTCAACTGGACCTGCTCATGCTCTTCGAGACCAACAGCGCAGGAGCGCGGTTGGGCGGCGGCTCACACGCCTTCTGGCGCCAGCATTGCCGCTATCTGTTGAGCCAGGCGGGAACGACCGAGCCGGACGTGCGCGCCGATCTGGTGCTGGCCGGCCTGGCCGCCGAGCAGGTACGCCACTGGCTGGTCGACGAGCAGCGCAACCTGGCCGACCTCACTGCCGCGTTGGCGGTCGCCGCTCAGTCGCTCGCCGATGCTCGACCGGAGCGGCCGACCCGGCGATAGCAACTCAGCCAGCGGGACAGATGGGTGAGGACTGGCGCTGCGTCAGGATCGAGTCCGGAGTGCCGCGACTTGCACGATGGCGGGAGCGCCGGGTTAGGTGTGCCTAACCTAATAGGGGGGCACGATGACGAATACTTGGCCGATCACGGCCTGGCGTGACTGGAGGTGTCGCGCCAGCCTGACCCGGGCAAGCGCCCAATCACCCGGCACGTTCCGGGAAAGCGTCGCTTCCGGCGTCCGGGAGACGGCGTTTCTCCGGAATTGGCCCCTGGCATTGGTGTCGGCGCTGGTGCTGGCCGCGGGATGTGGGTTGCAGGGAGGCGCGGCACATGGCGCTCATGGCGCTCACGGACCTGCGGCAGCCGCGATCGGCGTAACCCGGCACTACTTCGTCTCGGCCGACGAGGTGGTGTGGGACTACGCGCCGCTGCGCCGCAACATGATCACCGGAGCGCCGTTCGGAGAGCGGGAGAGCACCTACGCACGCCGCGGCCCGGGCCGGATCGGCTCGCGATACCTCAAGTGCGTCTATCGCGGCTACACCGACGGGTCCTTCCGTACTCAGCAGCGCCGGCCGGCCAGGGATGCCTACCTCGGCCTGCTCGGCCCGACCATCCGGGCGGAGGTCGGTGACACCATCAAGGTGGTCTTCCGCAACACCTGCCGGCTGCCGACGAGCATGCACCCGCACGGCGTCCGGTACGTAAAGGGCAGTGAGGGTGCCCGCTACAACGACGGCACCCGAGGCCACCCCGGCGACGCCGTATCCACCGGCCGTACCGTCACGTACTCCTGGCATGCCGAGGAGCGGTCCGGACCGGGACCGATGGACGGGTCGAGTGCGGTCTGGATGTATCACTCCCATGCCGACGAGATCGGCGACGTCTACGCGGGCCTGACCGGCTTCCTGATCATCAGCGCGCACGGCAGGGCACGGGCCGACGGCAGCCCCAAGGACGTGGACCGCGAGGTGTTCAGCCTCTTCGAGGTCGACAACGAGAATGCCAGCCCGCTGCTGTCGGCAAACATCGAGCGCTTCGCCGGCAGGCCCCCCCCGCGCCTCGACGACGCCGACTTCGTCGAGTCCAACCTCATGCACTCGATCAACGGCTACATCTACGGCAACGGCCCGGTGGCGCAACTCGGGACGGGGCAGCGGGTGCGGTGGTACCTGATGAGCATGGGTAGCGAGGTCGACCTGCACACGCCGCACTGGCACGGCAACACGGTCACCGTCAACGGCATGCGCACCGACGTCGCCAGCCTCCTGCCCGCCGGCATGGTGGCCGCGGACATGCGGCCCGATGCCGTCGGGACGTGGCTGTTCCACTGCCACGTCGGCGATCACATCGCGGCCGGCATGCAGGCCCGCTACCAGGTTGTCGAGTAGGCCCGCCCGCGCGAGCGGGGGGAGGTGGTCAGGGGGAGGAGGACGCGTCCTCGTCGTCGTCCGGACGATCGTCCCGAAACACCCGGCTGGCCAGGAAGTCGGCCGGCTCGAGCGTCTGCAGCATCGCCTTGGTGACCTTTGCCCCAGGCTGGCTGACCAACCGGTTGGCGTGCCGCAGCCGAGCCCGTTCGATCGCGTTGCGCACGCTGCGCGCGTTGGCGAACCGTGGCTGCCCCATCCGCCGCTCCAGGTAGTCGCGGAACACCTTCTGGGTCTCGTCGCTCATCTCGTACTGGTGCTCGGTCGCGATCAGGGCGCCGATGGCGGCAAGCTCGTCGACCGGGTAGTCCGGGAAGTCGATGTGGTGGGCGATCCGCGAACTCATCCCGGGGTTGGACTGGAAGAAGTCGTCCATCCGATCCTTGTATCCGGCCAGGATCACGACCAGGTCGTCGCGCTGGTTCTCCATGACCTGCAACAGGATCTCGATGCTCTCCGCGCCGTAGTCGCGCTCGTTGTCCTCCTTGTAGAGGTAGTAGGCCTCGTCGATGAACAGCACTCCGCCCATGGCGCGCTTGAGCACCTCCTTGGTCTTCGGAGCGGTGTGCCCGATGTACTGGCCGACGAGGTCGTCGCGGGTCACCGACACGAGGTGCCCGCGCCGCAGGTAGCCCATGCCGTGCAGCAACTCGGCCATCCGCAGCGCCACCGTGGTCTTGCCGGTCCCCGGGCTGCCGGTGAAGCACATGTGCAGCGCGGGCCGGACCGCGCTGAGGCCGAACCGGTCGCGCATCCGGTCGACCAGCAGCAGCGACGCGACCTCCCGGATGCGGGTCTTCACCGGTGCCAGGCCGACGAGTTCGACGTCGAGACGCTGCAGAACGCTGTCGACGTCGGACTCCTGCCGCATCTTGTCGACCTCGAGCACCGCGTCCTCGGGCAAGGGCTTGCCGTCGTCGGGGGTGTCGGCGTCGTCTTCTGCCTCGGGCCCGGCGTCGGCGGCGTCGGCCCCGGCGTCGTCCGTACTGCCGGTCTCATCGGCGTCGGGCTCGCTCGCCCTGCGCTCCACCGATCGCGGGCGTTCGGCGCCCGGCGGTCGCGGTAGCTCGAAACTCATCGGACGGTCCCTTCCGACACCCGGGTACGCGGGCCGCACTGCGACGGCGACCGCCCTACCCGGCAATATCCGGGATATTGCTGGGCCGCGGTGCCTCGCAGGCGACGTTATCCCGGATATTGCTGGGGTGGGGGGTGGGGGCGGCTAGTCGCGGCCGTAGCGGCGGCCCTCGGGTTGGTTGGTGGCGTAGCTGCGCAGGCTGTAACGGATCACCCGGTCGTGCACCTCCTGGCGGTCCAACTGGAACCCGGGCTCGTCGGCCGGCCGCTGGATGAGGAACGAGAGCGCGGTGGTCTGCCGGCCGAGCTTCGCGTCGAAGGCGGACAGCCGGACATAGTGCTTCGGGTAGGCGTCGCGGCAGGCCCTCACCTCGTACATCACCCCTGCGGCGTCTGCGACGTCGAACATCGGCAGTCCCCACATCTCCCAGTAGACGTTGCGGGGGTGCGGGTCGTCGGTGAACTCCAGGCCGACCGCCCAGCCGTTGTCGAGGCAGTACTGCACCTGGGCGGTGATCTCGTCGTCGGTGAAGTCGGGCAGGTAGGAAAACGTGCCCTGGGTGATCCGCACGATGCGCTCCTAGCTCCGGCTCGGGGTGGCCGTGACGTCGGGGGCATCCGTCGAGGTGTAGTCGAAGGTGATGTCGCCCCAGGTGTCGATGGCCAGGTCGAGGGCCTTGCAGTGCTTGGCGGCGGCCTTGAGGATGTCCTCGCCTTCCTTGAGGAAGTCGCGGCCCTCGTTGCGCGCCTTGATCATCGCCTCGGTGGCGACCCGGTTGGCCTCCGCGCCGGCGCTGACGCCCATCGGGTGGCCGATGGTGCCGCCGCCGAACTGCAGGACGACGTCCTCGCCGAGGTAGTGCAGCAGTTGGTGCATCTGGCCGGCGTGGATGCCGCCGGAGGCCACCGGCATCACGCCCGGCAATGACGCCCAGTCCTGGGTGAAGTAG
>JBBRYN010000033.1:0-34118 GCA_038237645.1 Mycobacteriales bacterium | reverse complement strand
GGGCCCGAGCCCAGCAGCACGAGCGAGCGCAGCCGGTCGGGGGCGGCGATGGCCGCGGCGCGGCAGACCAGCCCACCGAAGGAGTGGCCGAGCAGGTGCACCGGCGCATCGGTCAGGGCGTCGATCACCGCCAGGACCGCGGTGGCCAGCCGATCGACGGTGTAGGCGCGCTGTTCGCCGTGACCCGGCGACTCATGACCGAGTAACTCAACACCGGGTGACTCGTGCTGTCCCGGCAGGTCCATCGCGACGGTGCGGAAACCCGCGGCCGACAGGCCGGCCAAGATGGGTGCGAAGTCCTCCTTGCTGCTTGCGTAGCCGGGCACCAGCAGTACGTCGCCTTGGACTGGCGTGGCGACGGGCGCGGCGCCGGGCATGGCGCCTGGGGTGGCAGCTGCGGGCGCACAGTCGTGTACGGCGACCCGCCCGGCGGGCAGGTCGAGCAGGCGCGGCACACCGGGATGCCGGGCGAGCTGGCTCACCCCGTCAGTGTTCCGAATCTGCCCTACGATCTCTGTCTGGGCGGCCTCCTCGTCGCTGCGCGGGATCAGGTCGCCGAGCAGCGGGCGACCGCTGACAGCACTGTCGTCGCCGGTGTCCAGCAGCGTGATGGGGTCGATATCCCCCTCGCGCCAGTAGCCGACCTGGATGGGCGCTGCCGGCGGCCCCACAACGCTCAACCAGCCCGCCGTCGACGGGTGGGTCTCGGCGGTGGCTCCCTTGCGTAGGACCGTGTCCAGCAACTGACTGCCGACGCCGACGGCCTGGGTTTGACCCGCGGGGGGCACGAACCAGCGGCTCTCCCCTGCTTGCCGGGCGTCGGGGTCGTCGAAACGGCGCTGGCCGGCCCTGGCCCGGTCCATTGTGGACTGGATCCGCTCGATCTCTGCGACCCGGGCCAGCAGTTCCGTCCGGCGGGCGCCATCCACCAGGTCGGCGGCGGATGTGGTGATGCGGGTGGCCAGTTGCAGGAATGCCTCGACTGAGCCGCTGCCCTGGGAGAGGTCGACGTTGGGTAGCAGGTAGCTCTCCGGGCCTGTCAACCGCACGATGAGGCCGCCTCTGGGGGCGGCCTGAATTCGTGAAACCCCGGCGAGCCGCGCCATGTCGTTCGGCAGCCTGGCCCCGTCGCCGAGGGCGCCCTCGCGCGGGAGCCGGGTCTCCTCCGCGCGCTGTGCTGCCTTCCACGCGTTGCTCACCTTGGCCCCGATGTCGGATCGGGCCCGGATCAGCAGGCCGGTGGCCGCCTCGCTCAGTCCCATCGTGATCAGGTGGGGGAGGAACCTGATCGGGAGGTCTGCGGTGAGTGCGCGCACGGCAGCGACCTCCCGCGGACTCAGCAGGTACGCGCCTCCGGCTCCGGCGGCGCCGGGTTGGGCCAGCCCGTTGAGCCGCTCGACGAGCATCGCCGCCAGGGGCACCGGCAGGCGGTCGTGCTCGTACAGCATGCTCGCCTGGTCGTCGATCTGCTCCTCCAGCCGGCGCCGCTCGGTGTCGTCGGCCCGCCGCCACAGGCGTTCCAGGTGGTTGATGACGGCGTAGTACGGGGGCAGGCAGGACACTGCGCTCTCGGCCACCCGGCCCCCGGCGAAGGCGCGGCCCACGCCTTGGGGGGAGCCGCCCCGCTCGGCCACGTGCTCCACCCATGAGTGAGTTTCCTCGTGCACGACCACGGTGGCCGCGTCTTGGGGACGCTCAAGGCTGAGGGCGAGCTCCGCGGGATCTCGGGTCAGGCATCGGGTCACCCGCCGGGTGAGCCGCATGGCCAGGCCGGCAAGTCGCATCAGGTCCGGGTCATCGACGGTGCCGGCCCGCGTAGTCGTCGCTCCGACCAGCCCCCGAGCCAGGGGTTCGACGGCCAGTTGCAGGTATACCGGCTCGCCGTCGGTGGGGGTCAGCACGATCCGCTTACTTGTGGTGTCCACGTTGATGTAGAGGCCGAGGGCGATGTCGTCACCCGCCAGCGTTCCTGCCTCCCGTGCCCGGGCCAGCAGTGCCATGACACCGGGCAGCGTGATGGCGCCCGCTGCCGCCGGCCCGGTCCGGACGGTGAGCCCGCGGAGCTGCTGCATGGGCAACACCGGGCCGTCGTCGTGGCGCCGATCATCCGGCCCACCGTCATCCGGCCCGACAGCTCCATGCACGCTGCGGGCGACCAGCGCATAACGTCCCGCGGTGATGAGGTCTTCGACCTCGGTCGGGTCGAGGGCGACCACGCGGGTGATCTCCTCGACACCCATGCCGGCGACGAACCGCATGATCATCACTTGTTGCTGGCCAGGCGGCAGCTGGGAGATCGCGGTCAGGAGATCCGGGACGTCCGCGAACGGAACCGGTGTCACCGCCAAGTTCGCGAGCAGCCTGCTGATGTGAAGCGTTGCCCCCGTGCTGATCGGTCGCCGGGCTGGTGGCGCCTTGTCCCACCGGATGGATTGTGTCCCGGAACCGCCATGTTTGACGATCTCTTTCGTCAGCCCATACCGCTCAACGATTTCCGCCGGCCGCAGGCAGGCGACGAATCGCATCGCCATGATCTGTTGCCGGCGGGGTGTCAACTCGGCGATCAGGCGCAGGAAGAGTGGCACGTCTCGGCGGCTGACCATGCCTCTGTTGGTGCCGTCGAGGAGGCGAGTCAACCGGGCTATCTGCGCGAGGACGCGATCATCGCGGCAGACCCGCCCGAGGGCCATCAGTCTGCCGATCAATGCGCTTCGGGCATCCCTCAACGACATGCTGGTGGCGTTTGGCGAGCTGCCGACGTGCCGAGCGACATCCCTTGTCAGCATCCCGAGCTGGTACCTCAGCAGCACATCTTGCCGCTGAGTCGGCTGCAGTCTCGCCTTGGCGACCACCTCGTCCAGGAAGAACTCCACGTCTTCCTCGGCCACCACGGTCAGGGTGATTCCGTCCACGACGTGGCGGATCCGGGCCCGCGAATCGGCGTCGGGGTCGTGCGACGGTGCGGGCGGCTGAGTGTCGGTGGGGTGGCCGCCCTGGTGGGGGTCTGCTGCCTGGGCGGTGACTTCGGTGGTGCCCTGTCGCCTGGCCGGGTCGGGAGCCTGTGGCGTCGCCTGGTCCAGCAGGAGGGCCCGGTGCGACGGGATGAGCGTCGCCAGCCGCCGGTGCAGGTAGTCGACTCGTCGTTGCTCCCACCTGTGTGCCGTGTCGGGCGTCAGATGCTCGAGGTGCTCCGAGGAGGGCGGTGTGACGTTGCAGAAGCCGCGATTTCCCTGGGGCGGCAGGGCCCTGCCGCCCGAGTCGACCACCAGCCGGGCCACCGCGACCACCGCTTCCGGTGCGTGCGGCGCGTCCCCTGCTCCGGCGACGTACCGGAAGATCTGCTGTCTCGTGCTCAGCCCCCGGGACGCCGGGTCGGGGGAGGCCGGGTCGAGGTAGACGATCCCCTTCTCATTGGTGATCTCGTCGACGAAGGCGACGGCCGCCGCGTGCCGCACCCGGCCGTTGGCCTGCCCGACGACGAGGTGGCCTAACGCGACGCGGTTGGCACCATCGACCGCGTCCAGCATCCGCCGTTCGAACGCCTCTCCGCCCGCGGCCACGGCCGCCTCGGCGTCGACGGATGACGCGCGGCGCTGGTTGACGACCCCCTCTTCGAACACCCCGCCGGTCTCGCCTTCGATCTCCTCCGGCGCATCCCACGCGTCGTAGGGCCCCTGGGCCTGTACGTCAGGTGGGTAGCGGCTGTCCTGCGTCCGCAGTCGAGGTGGCTCCACCTCGCGGTCTATCACCGCCCGGCGCAGTGCCCGCACCATGGAGGCGGAGCTGATGGGCGCCGCGGCCGGATCGAGAGTCCAGCAGTCCTCGCCGAAGATGCGCCGGAACACCCCGTCCGGGTGCCGCAGCGCGCTGACCATCGCCGCCTGCACGGCCGATGGCTCGTCGCGGTCGACTCCCCGCAGGTGACGGTCGGCGATGCCCCTGGCCCGTAGCCGTGACTGCAGCAGCGGCGGGCGCCGGCCGGGCGTCACGGGCGGCCCCGCGGTGTCATCGGCCAGCCGACCGGGAACGTTGTTCCGGTCGACCCAGTCCTGCCAGGCGAAGGTGAACCGATCCTGCGCCGCCAGCATGGCCAGCGCCCTCGGCCCGACAGCTGCGAAGAGTGCCTCGACTCGGCCGCGCATCGCCTGCGCCCGCCGTTCCGGCGCCAGAGCGGCCGTCCGTTCCCGCCTGGCAGCCTTGGCCGCTGTCTGCGCCTTCTGCAGCCGCTCCTGGATGCCCTCTGGTGGCCGCGCCTGTTTCGCCGCCTGCTCTGCGGCCCTCACCGCTGCCCCGGCGTCCTTCGCCGCGCGGGTCGCCTCCTCTGCTCTTCGCATCACCCCGAGATCCCGCGCCTCCCGCAGCGCTCGAATCCATTTCGCGATCAGGTCGATCTCCGCAGAAACCCGCTCGTAGGCCGCCCTGGCGGCCGCTACGTCGGCCTCGTAGGCCGCCCTGGCAGCCGCTCTGCTGCCCGCCAGGGTCTGCATGCCGGGCCGGGAGCCGAGGGCCGAACTCGAAATGCCCTGCCTCCTGCGCGGGTCGTCCCCGTGGTGGGCCCCCTGCTGGCGCGGCCGGTCGAAGCCCTCCATGACGTGCTGGTGGTAGGCAGCCAACTCCCGTTCGAGGTCGGCCACATCGAGCCCGGCCGCGTCGAAGAGCGGGCGGATCGATGCCTCATACCCCGGCGGCATGATGTCGAACGGGATTGCCGCCTCAGCCGGTCCGGACAGGACGGTTGGCGACGGCCCGGGGGTGGCTGCGGCGAACGCCTCGCGTAGCTGTGCGCCGGCTGCTCCGAACAGCTCCTGAGCGGCCGCTTCCGCCGGCCGGCCGGACGTGAGCAGCGTGATCGCGACGAGCTGAGCCGCTGGTGCCGAGAGCAGGCTGAGCTCCCTGACCAGGTGAGCGACCGACCCCGCGCCCGGCGATTGCGGCCGGCGCGACAATTCAGCCTCGATCGCTTCCTCATGGTTGTCGATCCAGTCCCCGGCCCCGGGGTTGGCCCGCCGCGACCTTGCCGCCACCGCGTTGACCGCCTCCAGGACCCTGACCACCGCGCTGTGCGGGACGGGCGATCCGGTGAGGGTTTCCAACGTCTCGACGATCTCGTCGATGGTGATCGGAGCGGCATTGCCGGATGTTCCTGCGCCGACGGGTTCCCAGCGCCCTCCGGCCGGTCGGTCGGTTCGGGTGTGGGTTGTGGGGGTGGGGGTGGGGCGGGGGGCGTCTTCGGTGACGGTGACCGGGTCGGTGGTGTGGGCTTCGGCGGCGATGGTGGTGATGTGTTGTTGGAACTCGGCGGTGAGCCGGTCGAGGTCGGTCCGGGTGCCGGCGTCGATTTCGATCAGGTAGGTGGGCCGGGCGGTGGCGGGGACGGGCACGAGTCGGGTGTGCTGCCCGTCGGGTAGCGCCCGACGGGCGACCTCGACGGTGGCGGTGGCGGTGGCGGTGGCGGTGAAGGTGTTGATCCCGGTGGGGGTCACGTCGTGGTCGAAGGCGGTCGGGTCGCCGGCCAGGTCGTGCAGGGCCGCCAGGCCGGGGTCGACCGGGCGTTGCACGGGCGGTTCTTGTTCGACGATGGCCCGTAGCGAGGGCCGTAGGTGTGGCAGTGCCGCGTCGCGGTCGGCCTGCAGGTCGCGGTTCCATTGGGCTTGGGTCTGGGCCCGCTGGTCGGCCGGTATGGCGTTGAGGTAGGTCGGGGTGGGGGGCAGGGCGTTGGCCCGGCCCCGTCCGTGGCCGGGCATGGGTATCGCCGTGCCGTTGCCGTCGAGGACCATGACGTCGATGGCCCATGCGCCGGTCAGTTGCGGCCCGGCCATGGCCCTTCCGGTGGTGGCGTCGAGGTAGCCGATGGTGGGCCGGCCGGTGGTGGGGTCGGTGAAGGCTGCTGCGGTGGTGATGTGGGCGGGGCCGTCGTCGAGCCAGGTGAGGAACTTCACGACGACGATGTTGATGCCGTGTTCGGGGTCGAGCCGGTCCAGCATCAGTGCGTTGGCCTCGTCGTGCCCGGCCTGCATCGCCGCCGCCCGCGCCTGCTCGGCCTGCTCGGCGGCGTCGGCCTGGTCGGCAGTGTCGGGGTGGGTACGGCGCCGGCCGGGGACCAGCGACTGCCAGGGGGCGCCGTGGTGGCGTTCCATCTCGGCCGGCGCGTCCGGTGCGGTGTGCCCGCGGGCTCTGGGGTCACCGAAGGCGTAGCCGTGGTCGATGGTGAGGGCGTCGGCGACGTTGACCCGGCCGTGGATGAGCCAGTCGGTGACGGCCATGGACGCGTACACGCAGTTGTCGGTGCGGCCCAGCGGGTCGAACCGGATGTGGGCGGCGTTGAACGCCGGCAGGACCGGTGACCCTGCTACCAGGACCGCGGCCCGGCCGGCCTGGTCGTCGGCGGCGAGCCCGGTGCCCTCGATCAGCCCTTGCAGGTAGACCTGGAACTGCCGCAGCGGCGGCCGCCCGCCCCGGCTGGTCGGGGACAGGGTCCGGTCATCGGCGAGGGCCCCGACGTCGGTGTTGCGCAGCCGCCACCGCGCCGGGTCCGACCGCAGGTCCCGCTCGAGCGTTTCGGCCTGCGCCGCGGTCAACCCCGCGCTGGCCGGATCGGCGATCTCGGCGAGCAGGGCCGCCTGCTGCTCGGCGATGTTCTGCGCGTAGAACGCCCGCTCGGCCAGCAGCGCCGCCCGCAGCCGACCCCGCGCGGCCTCGGCGCGGTGAGCCGCTGCGGCTGCGCGCATCTGCGATACAGATTTCCAGATGGCATCGGCAGCCCGTTCTGCCCTCTGCGCTTGCTTGAGCAATTCCGACCGACGAGCCTCATGCCGGAGAATCCAAACTCTGAGGTGCGCCAACTCGTCGGCTATCCGCGCCAGATCGTCGCTGGCGGACTTGCGCGCCGCCGCGGTGTCCGCCGCGGTGACGGCGGCAGCAGCGGCGGCCTGCGCCTCTTCAAGCTGACGCTTGTCATCGATCAGCGTCTCGCGTCGGGCCCAGCGTTCGGCTGCCTCGAGTCCACTCCTCGTCGCCTTGTCGGCCTCATAGGACGCCCGCGCCTCGGAACGTTCCGCCGTTGTCTCCAGCTCTGCCGCAAGGCGTTCCAGGTCGGTGGCCGACCTCAGTAGCTGGTCGAACTCCGCGGCAGCCGCCGGGTCGCCGATGCCGTGACCGGGTCCGGGCCGCCGCATGGCCAGCGCGGCCTGCCGCCGAGCCCTCGCCGCCCGAGCATGGGAGGCCGCTGCCAGGTCCCTGCTCCGCCGGGCGGCGTCCTGGTAGGTTCGCGCGGACTCCTCCCACGCTTGCACCTCGCCGGCGTACTTCCCGACAGCGATTCGCAGCTCGCTGCATCTCGCCCGGAGCGACGGCTCCACCGCGACAGCGGTCGCCGCCGCTTCGCTGACGTCAGCCTCGAACCAGGCCTGAGTTTCCGCGTCCTCCGCATCGGCGAGCTGTTGCCGCCACGTGTGACGCCAGGCCTCGTCCTGGCTCTCGTCGCTGGACGCCGTCTGGGGCCGCTGCCGAAGGATGGCCAGGTCGGTCTGTGCCTCGAGGGCACGTGTCAGCGTGTCGGCGGCCCTCTTACCGGTCTGATTCGCCAGAGTGAGGCTGGCCTCCAACGGGCTGAGCTCGGCCTGGTACTCGGCCGCTCTTGCCCGCATCCGCCGTGCCTGGCTCTCGGCGTTGGACGCGTGCCGATCCTGGTGTGCAGCGGCGGCCTCCAGATCCGCCGCCTGCATCTCCAGATCGGCGGCCAGCGCCCTCAGCCGGTCGAGATCCGCCGCAGCAGCGTCGTCGTAGAGTGCGCTCGGCTCCTCGGCCAGCGCGTCGAGGTAAGACCGCAACTCCTCGTCATCAGCCAGGGCCGCTTCGAACCGACCGAGGACGGCCGCTTCGTAGCCCGTAGGCAACAGCTCGAAGGGATGATGCGGCACCGACCCGTCACGGGGCGACGCACCCACGGGGCCAAACGGGTCAGGTGGCGAACCCTCGGTCTCGAACAACGCCGCGGGATCTGGATCGCCCGCACTCGGCGGCTCTTCGGTCTGGAAGTCGCTGGGGGCGCCGGCCATGAGGGCGTCCAACAGCTCACCAGTGGCCGGAGTCAGGCTGGCCGGGTCGGCCCCCTCCAGCACGGTTTCGGCAGCATCGATGGCCGCCCGTCTTGCCTCCGGCGGCGCCCCCTGTGCATGCCTGAGGATCGCGGTGATCGCGCCCTCCAGCGCGGCGGAATCCCCAGGCGCCGCCCCGATGAGCTCGATATCGGCCGCCGCGAGGGCCTGCGACAGGTGCCAGCCGTTGGGTCCGGGCGCCCGCTCGGCGAGCACCGGCGCGACCTGGGTCAGGATGGCGGCCACCGGCCTGGTGACGGACTGGGGCAGAGGTGCGTGAGTGAGGGTGTATTCGATCTCGATCCGTGCCCGTGGGCCGATCCTTGAGAGGGTGAAGCTGGTCGGGGAAGGGTCTTCGGGTGCCTTGCTCACCACGCTCGCCTGGAACGGCCAGCCGCCGGCTAGCAGGCACCGGAGCTCTCCGCTGATCGTTGTTTCGACCGCCGCCAAGCCCGCCATTGCGGCGAGACCCTCCAGATCGACCACGTGGATCCGGTCATGGTCGGCACCCGGGTCTGCCCACACCCTCAGTTGGCCCGTCCCGTCGCCGATGCGGATGGGCCGGCCGTCGGAGTGGACGACCAGGGCCGACAGGTGCCGCTGCTGGTGCGGTGGCGACGTGGCGAGCCCTCCTGACCGGACACCCGCTGGGTAGACATTGATCTGATCGCCCACGCGCAGGGCGAAGTCGATGTCCTGGTTGTCGACAAGCACGGCCCACGAGCCGGCCGGCGCATTCAGCAGCGCTGCGTTTACCTGGATCCTGGGGGATTCCTCTCCCGAGTGGACCCCGAAGAGGGCTCCGGTGTGCCGCTCCAGCGCCGCCCCGTGCAGATCCGCCTCGAAGGTGTCCGCGGTCAGGCCGAGCGGATCGAGCAGCTCTGCCAACCTGGCAGCAGCCGGCCCCGGGTCGTCAGGCGATTCCATGACGAGCGCGAGGTCGATGCCCCACGTCATCAGGTTGCGGGCACGCTGCGACATCCTGTCGCGCTCCGAGCCCGTCGGGACGGCGACCGTGATCATCTGGTGGTGCGCCGACTGGATCGCCGCTTCCAGGTTGGGGCGCGACTTGGCGCCGGCGACGGCAAGGGCTTCGAGCGCACGCGCGATCGGGGAGCGGGAGTCTCTGGGCACTAGCCGCGCCCCGGCCGCCAGCTCGCTCACCTCGACTGCCATCCGGTCGGCCTGGGCCACTGACTCCAGGTGGGCCATCGCCTGGGCGACCCGCAGGATGTCGAACTCGGCCGCGTCGGCCTCGGCGGCGGCGGCCTGGTTGATCCCGACCGGGTGCAGCAGGTCGGCCCGGTCCATCAGCGAGGTGACGGCGAGCCCGTCGGAGCGGGCCAGCTGCCGGTAGTCCCCGGCCAGCCCGCTGTGCGTCCTCAGCAGCTCGACCAGATCGGTGAACTCCCGCGGCACATCGACGCCCTCGTCTCCGGCCTCCCGGTAGGCCGCCACCGGATTCCTCGCCAGCTCGATCGACCTGTCGAGCTGATCCCCGACGCGCAGGTAGGCCCGCACCAGATTGATCCGCGCTGCTACCGCCGCCTGATCCACACCCGGCGTCTGCTGCAGCGCCGTCAGCCGCTCCAGCTCCGCCTCCGCAAGCGCCCTCCCCTCGGCGACGGACTCCGCGAACCCACCCCCGCCCATCACCTCGAACAGCCGGCGCTCACCGCCCTTGTGGTCCACACCAGACTCGTCGGACGCCGCTGCACCAGATGAATCCGTCGGGTCGGGTTGCTCGCCGTGCTGCCCTTCTTGCTCTCGGACGAGCCTGCCCAGTGCCCTCCGGGCTGCCCTATCGGCGGCCCTTGAGCGCAGGACTTGGCGCGCCATGAGTCTGCCGCCGGCGGTGAAGTAGATGTGTTGGACCCATCGGGGCTGGCCACTCGCACTGGGGACGAGCTCGTACGGCCGGCGTTCCACCCACCCGTGATGCTCCAGCCTCTGCAGGATGGGGGTAAGGGTGCCGGTCTCCAAGCCCCTGCTCTCGGCGATCTGCTGGCCGTAGAGCTCGGTGGGCAGGCTGTCCAGCATGTGCTGGAGCACGCCTTCGGTCTGCATCGATACCCGGTCGAGGCGGCTGACTCCCCCGAAGACTATGCGTGCGGCAGCGGCGCCGTCGGGGGTGAGCCGGTAGTGGATGCGCGGGCTCGGTGGGGGCTGTCCCTTTACGCGGGGGGCGGCGCGCCCGCGTTCGTGCGTCACCCATCCGTGACTTTCAAGTCTCTGCAGGTCGGCGTAGACGGTGCCGCTATACAAGCCGGTGTCATCGGCGATCTTCTGTTGGTACAGCCCGACGGACGGATAATTTTCTAGCAGCACCTCGAGAACAGTCAGTAGGGGGCTCGAAATCCGTGGGACGGTGATTCCGCTCAATAGCTGCAGGGCGGCAACAGCAGCATCGGTGTGCGCGACCGAGGGCAGCGGTATCGGATGCGAGCGGCCCCAGCGTCGTAGGGCGAGGAATGCCGGTCGGACGCTGTCGCTGGTGAGCGAGTAGTAGATGCGTGGGTTCGGTCGTGGCTCTCCCTTTACGTGTGGGGCGAGCTCTTGGCGTCGGCGAATCACCCATTCGACCTGCAGCAGTCCTCGCAGGATGGAGTTGACGGTCGAGGTGCTCAAGTCAGTCGCGCCGGCGATGTCCCCGCTGTAGAGACCGGGCGATCCTTCGTTGTCCAGGTCAGCCAGCAGAGCCTCGATAACCGCTGCCCGCTCCTGTGACATCTCGAAGCTGTCGCGGCCGGCGCCGCGGCCCGTTGTTCCTGCTGCAACGGGACCGGGTGCCCCCGCCTCGCGTACCCGGTCCGCTGCCGCACGCAATTCGTCACGTGCCTCGACGGCGCCGTCGGTAGTGAGCCGGTAATAGGTGATGAGGGGTTTTCCTCGCGGGCTGGCGTCGCTCGTCACCCACCCGTATTCCAGCAGCGTTCGCAAGATGCCTTGGACCGTGCTGTCGTCCCAACCCGCCCTCGCGGCGATCATCCGGCCGTACAGTCTGGTGGACGGCTCGTTGTCCAGTTGATCGAGCAGTACATCGAGCACCGCTAGGGTCTGGACCGTCATCCGGGGACGCGTGACGGTATACCTGGCCTGTGGGGCGGGGTGTGGGTGATCGCGCCGCCAGCGTTCTACGACTCGGCTTGCCTGGATGCTGCCGTCGTGCGTGAGCCGGTAGTAGGTGCGCGGCTGGCGTCCTGCTCGCCTGGCGGCTTCGATCCCTTCCGCTTCGATCGTCATCCATCCCGCTACTTTTTCCATCAGGTCGTAGACGGTGGCGGTGCTCACCCGCCGACCCTTGGCGATCTGCAGGCCGTAGAGCCCGGGAGGCGCATCTGCTCTCGCGTCCACCGGTAGGGCCTCGAACCATCTTGCGTCCGCCAGCAGAGCCTCGAGAACGACTGTCCGCTCCTCCGTCATCCGAAATGCGGCGGGTCGGGTGCTCTCCGGGGCCGGCGGGAGCCCTTCAGGCAGCTTCCGGCCGGCTCCTTCGTCGGCGAGGTGGCGCAAGTCGCGGACCGGGTCGTCGGCTGGCAGCCCGGTCATCAAGTCCTGGAGCACCTCCTCGTGTGCTGCGGTTTCCCTGGCTTGGTGGTAGGCGTCGAAGCGGTCGTGCATGGCCCTCGTCGCAAGGCCGAGGAAGTCACCGTCTCCCTCGGTGGCGAACCCCTCCGCCGCGGCGATCAGGCCGACCGTGGCGACTTGCAGGAGCTGCGCGGCGGTGGCGTCCAGCCCGATGCCGGCCTGGCCGGCCAGGTCCCTGGCCAGACCCAGGTGCGTTCGGACGACGCGGCCGAGCAGCTCGGCGCGGAGGGGGTCGCCGGCATCGCGTTCGGCCAGCCAGCGCAGCAGGGTTTGGGCGTCTTCCTCCCGGCGGGCATCCCGGCTGGTGGGGGGGCTGGCCAGCACCTGCTGGAGGAGGGTCTCGGTGTTGGGGGTCAGGGTGGGGAGCAGCTCGGCGAGGAGGCCGTCGGGAAGGGCGGACAGTGCCTCGCGGGCGAGCCGGACGGCCTGGCGGCGGGCGTGGGTGCTGGTGCCCGGGGTGAGGTCGTTGATGCTGGCGACGGCGGCGGTGATCTCGTCGGCGTTGACGAACGTGGCGCCGAGGGCGTTGAGGTCACCGGCGACCCAGGCCGTGACGGCTTCCGGGATGAGGCTGGGGTGGGGCAGGACGCTGATCAAACCGTAGAGCTCCCGCCGGCCGCGGGCCCGCTCGCGATCGGTGCTGGCGGCGGTCAGCTCGGCATGGACGTAAACCAGCTCGGCGACCCGGGGTAGCCAGCAGGGGTGCAGCGGCTGCGGCAGCACCCGGCCGGGGAGCAGTGCCTCACGGAGCGGGTCGTGCCGGAGTTCCCCGGAGTCCACGGCGAGGGCGACCACCTCTTGCAGCGCGTGCATGACCTCGTGCCGCCACACCCGGTGCAGGTTCGCGTTGGCAGTGCCTCTGTCGAAGGCCGCGTGGAACGGGTCGGCGATGCCGCCGGAGCGCCGGGAGCCGTCGGCGTTGACAGTCGTGATCTCGCTGACCCGCTGCCGGATGCTGCCGTCGCGACGGCGGCCCGGAGGAAGGTCGGCGGCCCCGGCGCTGACGTAGATGGGGCGGCCGAGGGCGGTCTGCACCTCCAGGAGCGTGCGCCTCTCATGCTCGACGTAGCTGATCCTCGTGACGAACGGGCCGAAAATCGGGTGCACGGGCTGCTCGACGGTGGGCTCCCAGGTGGCCGGGGCATGCTCCCACACCGTGTCGTCGGTCAGCTCGCCCTCGGGGGCGGGGCGGCGACCGGCCCGGAACGCCGACCTACCGATCTCCTCCGCCGGTTGGCGCTCATCGCCCGCCTCCTCTGCGGGGCTGGCGCGGTCGCCTTCAGGTTGCCCAGGCTGGCGGTCGGTGGGCCCGCCGCGCCGAGCTGTCCGGACTGCTGCCTGACGGAACCCGTCCAGCACCTTGGTGGCCGCAGCCTGGAACAGCCTTTCTGCCTGGGCCACCGTGATGCCCAGCTCCTCGTGGATCCTGAACTCCGGCGGGTGAAGCAGCGTCAGCGCCAGGACCCGGGCTTCCAACGGGGTCAGGCGGCTGAGCTGCAGGATCAGTGGCCCAAGCCGCTCCTGGCCGAGTTCGCCGGTCAGCGCCTCCCTCATCGCCGTGAAGGGCTCGTCGAGCCAGGCGCCGGCGTCGCTCGACCTCGCGGCTAGTGCTTCAAGCGCCGTCAGAACCGTCGTCACCGGCGTCGGGCTGGCCCCGAGGTGGGTCGCCAGCAGGTCGACGCTCAGCTGGCGGCCTGGTGGTTCCACCACTGCCGATGGTGTGGGCAGCTGGGCATTGTCCTTGATGCTTTCGAGCAGCTCTCTCCGCTGACCGGGGTCGGCCCACCGGTCGAGCAGGTTGCTCCCCGGGGTGGCGTCGCCCGGCTCGTACGACGGGCATTCGGCCCGGGCTATCGCGCGCGCCGCCTGTTCACCGAGGTGCAGGTTTCTGCGCTCCGTGTCCTGGTAGCGGAACAGGTCGAGGGCTGGTCGGCGGACGGGGTCGCCGACGGCGAGTTCGAGAATCGCCTCGACCACGGAGGGGGCGAGGGTGGTGCGGGCCAGGTGGTCGAGGAGGGCGCTGATGTCGTCTTCGGTGAAGGGACGGGGATTGTCGCCCGGGGTGAGGGCGTGCAGATGAGCGAGGGTGGCGGTGATGCCCGCGACGATGTGCAGGCGCACGTCGTCCCGCATGATCCAGCGCATCGCGTCACCGGCCGGCTGCGCGGCGGTTAACGCGTGCCGCGCCGCCTGATAGGCCTGGTTCAACTCGTCAGATCGCTGTGCTGCTCTGTCGCGCAGCCGGCGGATGTCGTCGTCGCTCAGCAGCGCCCGGTTGAGCGCCTCCTCTGCGTGCTGCGCAGCCATAGCGGGTAGCTGGGCGTTCCGCGCCGCCAGCAGCAGGCGCGCCAACGGCCGCTGGCTCGCCACCGGGTCGGCGCGCCGGGAGCGGACATGAGTCTCCAACACGCCCAGTCGTTCGAGTCGCTGGTCCGTCTCGTTTGCCCATGCTTCGCCGGGGGAGCCCGGGGAGGCCGGCGGTGGGAGCTCCGCCAGGATCGCATCGGTGACTTCCGACCAGAAGACGCCCCACGCGGAGTCGGAGTCGAGGGGGATGTAGATGGGGTAGGGGCTGTCCTCGGGCCGCACGGCACGGCGCTCGTTCCACCACAGGAACAGCAAATCGGTGTTCCCCGCCGCCCCTATCGCAGCCAGGTAGGCAGGGGTGAGCGGCTCGCTGGTCCACGTTCCCATTTCCCGGTCGGTGAAGGGCACCGGCTCGCCGTTGCGGTCGACGACGAGGGCGTCCATGGCGGTGATCCCCCTGGGATCGAAGCCGGCCCAGAAGATCGGCTCCCGGCTCCAGGTCGCACTCGCCGGGTCCCACCAATAGACGCCCCTGCGTTCCGGCCCGACGGCGGGATCGGGTGGGTCGTAGTACACGGCGGCGGTGGCGTGCATTTCCCCATCCCGCCAGCGCATCATCATCGCGGCAAATGCACCGTGGCGCGCCTTTTCCAACTGTGCCATAACGGCGGACCTCGCCTGGGCGGACTCGCTGGGGGACAGCTCTCGCCGGCCCTTCTGCCGGCTGATCACCGACTGGAGCCGGGCCTCTCCGCGCCCGATGCCCCGCTCCAAGAGCCCGCCGCCGTCGAGCACCCCGCCGATGGGTTGGTTGGGATCGTTGTTGCGGAAACCCGGCAGCGGGGGCGCCTCCACCACCGCCGGCAAAACCAACACGGTCGCCTCGGGGGGCAACCACAGGTTGGCGGCGGCCAGCATCGACGGAATACTGGCGGTCCTACGGGTGGGCTCCATCTTCGCGTACCTGGCGTTCATCGGCAGGGCCCAGTTGGGCTCCCCCGGCAAGGGTGGCTGGGGAGCGGACCCTTCCGGATCGGCGGGCACGCTCGCGAGTCCCTCCCTCAGCAGTGCCTCCTGCTGCGACGTCCCCACCAAGGCCTGCGGCATTGCCGGGTTGAACGCCATCCACTCTTCGGGATCGCGACTCAGGTCCCGCTGTAGCTCGGCGACCCGCGCCGCCTCGCCCTCGGCCAGCACGCCGATCCGCTGCGCCTGGGCCGTCGCGGCCGCAACCTGCTCCCACAGCCCACGAACATGTGCCACGGCCTGCCGCGGCCCAGCGGAGGGGGCAAGCGCTGCCATCGATTCCAGCTCCTGCTGGGCCGACGCAACCCGTTCAGCGGTCCGTGCCAGCCGGTTGCGCAGCTCTGCCGCGTCATCCTCGGTCGGCTGCTCTGTCTCCTCCTGCCGCGCCGAGTCTTGCCGTTCCAGCAGCTCCAACTCGGCTGTCCCCCGCTCCGCGGCACCTTCCAGCTCGCGCAGCCCCGCATCGATCTCCGCGGCGGCGCCTTCCATCGTCTGCCGCGCTGCGGAAGCCCACTCCGCCGTCTGCGCAAGCCACTCCGCCGTCGGTTCCAGCTCGCGTCGCAGCCCCTCCCGCAGGCCCGCCAAGGCCGTCTCTGCCGCCGTTTCCAGGCCCGACAGGACCGCGGCGGCCTGCTGCGCCTGACCAGCCAGCCGCCACGCCCCGGCGGTCAACTCCTGCTGCCGGCGGGCTCGGGCCGCCAACACCTGTTGCGCCCACAACTGCCGACGGGTGGCCCATCCCGAATAGCCCGAAGCTGGCTCCCACGGGTCCGTCGGGATCTCCTGCCGGTGCCAATGCCGGCCATCCCCCGACACGGCACCCACCAGGACCGGATCTTGATGGGAGCCGTTGACCGACGTGACCGCGGCAGTTGTCGCCTCATCGTCGGCCACTGTGGGTGGCCGGTTGATGATGGAGCCCGCCGTGCTCCCTGCGGCCGGGTGTGGTGTGGCGGCCCGGTGGAGGATGTCGGCAGGTGGGGCGTGGCCGAGCCAGGCGTCCCCGGGTGTTCTGGTGTCGCCCGGCCGGATGCGCCGGTGCAGGGCGTAGTGGGCCACGGCCTGTGCGAGGACCTGCTCGGCGCGGATGCTCAGCGCTTCTGCCCGGGCGTCGGCACTGAGCTGCTCGTACAGTTCCCGGGTTTCGGTGCGGGCCTCCAGCCGCGCGATCCACTCGCGCTGGGCCACCGTAAGGGCTTCGCCGGCGTGCTGCCTTCCGTGTTCGTGTTCGTGGACCAGCGCCGAGCACCAGGCGGACAGCGGCATCGTCGGGAACATCAGCGCCCGCCGGGTGTCGGGGTCGAACACCGCGACCGTGTACGGGTCGTCGATGATGTCGTCGGTGATCCGGTCGGCCAGGCCGGGGACGGCGTCGACGCCTTGCCGGGTGAGCGGGACGGCGGTCAGCGCCCGCCCGGCCAGACCTGCCTCGACGGTGAACCGGTCGGCCTCGGTCACCCCGGCCATCCGGTCGGCCTGGGCCACCGATTCCAGGTGAGCCATCGCCCGGGCGACCCGCAGGATGTCGAACTCGGCTGCGTCGGCCTCGGCGGCGGCGGCCTGGTTGATCCCGACCGGGTGCAGCAGGTCGGCCCGGTCCATCAGCGAGGTGTTCGCGAGCCCGTCGGAGCGGGCCAGCTGCCGGTAGTCCCCGGCCAGCCCGCTCTGCGTCCTGAGCGCGTGGACCAGATCGGTGAACTCCCGGGGTACGGCGACTCTCTCGTCTCCGGCCTGCCGGTAGGCCGCCACCGGATCGGTTGCCAGCTCGATCGACCTGTCGAGCTGATCCCCGACGCGCAGGTAGGCCCGCACCAGATTGATCCGCGCTGCGACCGCCGCCTGATCCACACCCGGCGTCTGCTGCAGCGCCGTCAGCCGCTCCAGCTCCGCCTCCGCCAGCGTCCTGCCCTCGGCGACGGCCTCCGCGAACCCACCCCCGCCCATCACCCCGAACAGCCGCCGCTCACCGCCCTTGTGGTCCACACCATGACCGTCGGAAGCTGCTCCGCCAGTCGCGTCCTTTAGGCCGCCGGTCTCCGGGGCTGACTCCCCAGCCGGCAACTGCGGCGCCGGCTCCGGTCGATGGGTCCCGGGATCAGTTGCGGCGACCGGCTCGTTCGTGAAGTTGATGATGGCGCTGATGGCCTTGGGGCCAGCGGCCGGTGTGGCTTGCTGCCCGCCGTCGGTGCGGAGGCCGACTGGGCCCAGGGCGGACTTGTCGGTCGTCGGCGGCTGAGCTTGCTCTGGGGCTGGGGTGGGGCCGTCGGGGTTGGTGGGGTTGGTGGGGAGGAGCCAGGCGGCGGCGTTGGGGGGGAGCCGGCCGTCGTCGGTGAGGGGGGCGCTGGTGAGGAGTACCTGCCCCGTGGGGAGGGATACGGGGTCGGTGCCGGCGTTGACGGCGACGATGAGGTTGGCGGTGTCGCCGGTGTGGCGGGTGAAGGCGAGGCAGCCGTTGGGTGCGGCGTACCACGCGATCTGCTCGCCGCTGAATGCCGGGTGGGTGCGGCGGAGTTCCAGTGCCCGCCGGTGGAACGACAGTGTCGAGCCGGGATCCTCCAGTTGTGCTTCGATGCTGAGCTGCGCCAACTCCGGTGGCATCGGCAGCCAGGGTTCTTCGGCATCGGCTGTGGTGAAACCGAGCCGCGCCCCGCTCCGATCCCACGCCATGGGAGTGCGGAAGGCGTCCCGGTTCGGACTCTCCTGGGGGTCTTGCCGTTTTCCCTTCGGCACGAAGATGTCGGGGTAGCCGAGTTCGTCGCCGTTGTAGATGTATGCGCCGCCGGGTAGGGCCAGCTTCACCAGTGTGGCTGCCCGCGCGCGTTGCCTGCCGAGCTCGACGTCGACGGTGACCTCGATGTGGGGATTGGCGTCGGCGACGTCGAGTGCGACGTCGGCGCCGTAGCGGCTCACCAGCCGGTGCCGGTCGTGGGTGCCCAGCACCCACGACGCCGCGGAGCCGCTGCCGCCCATGGCAGTGATCGAGCGGTCTATCGCGGTGTGGAATTGCTGGGCGGACCACTCGGCGAAGAGGAGTTGGAAGTTGAATGCCTGGTGCATCTCGTCGGCTCGTACGTACTTGCCGATCTGCTTGTCGCTGTGCAGCATCGTCTCGCCGACGACCATCCGGTCGCCCTCGTAGGTGCGGTCGTCCGTGACCCGGCGGATCAGCCGGTGGACATCGTGCACGCTGGGGGCGTCGTAGCGGAGGTCGTCCGGGTAGCATTCCCAGTACCCGACGGCGTTGTCGGGGTATCCCGGGCGCTTGGCCATGCCCATCGCCACGTCGACACGGAATCCGTCGACGCCCTTGGCAAGCCAGAACCGCAGGGTTTCCTCGAAGTCTGCGGCGACGTCGGGGTGGTCCCAGTTCAGGTCGGGCTGCGCTTCTGCGAAGATGTGCAGATACCACTGTCCCGGTCGGCCGTCCACTTCTCTCACCCGGGTCCAGGCCGAGCCACCGAAGGCCGACTTCCAGTTGTTCGGTGGCTCGCTGCCGTGTTCGCCGCGCCCGTCGGCGAAGTGGTAGCGCGCTCGCTCCGGGCTTCCCGGCCCGGCCTTCCGCGCCTGGACGAACCAGTCATGTTGATCCGACGTGTGGTTGGGCACCAGGTCGATGATCAGTTTCAGGTCCAGGCTGTGCGCCCTCTTGACCAGGCTCTCGAAGATGGTCATGTCCCCGAAGATCGGGGCCACCGCACGCGGGTCTTTCACGTCGTATCCGGCGTCGACCATCGGTGAGTCGTAGAACGGGGTCGCCCAGATCGCCTCTGCGCCAAGGTCTTTGATGTATTCCAGCCGGTCACGCAGCCCGGCCAGGTCCCCGACGCCGTCGCCGTTGCTGTCGGCGAAGCTGCGCAGGTAGACCTCGTAGGTCACCGCGTCGTGCCACCACGTGTCGCGACCGCGGGTGGCGACGACGGGCCCGGCCAGGTCCGGAGCGACCCATGGGACTCCGTTTGCGGCGGCCTCGGCGGCGGCTCGTGTCGTGAAGATGGCGTCCCGGCCCGGGACGAGCCAGACGTCACCCTGGGGTAGCCGGTCGGGCAGGACGTCGTGGTCGGCAGCGGTGTGCTTTTCGTCACCGCGGTGGACGACGAGCCTCACCAGCCCTGGTCGGTCTGCGTGCTCGTCCGGGAGGCCGGGGGAGGCGGGGACGAAGACCGAGTAGCTCCCGTCGGCGTTCGGTCCGGTGAACGGCAGGGGTTCTGTCCAGGACGTGCGATGCCCCAGGCGTACGAGGGGGCCGTCGACGTGCAGCCCGAAGTCGGGTGTGCCCAGCCAGTGGACGGTCACCCCACCCCGCAGCGCGGCGATCGAGTGGTAGACCTGCCGGTCGTCGTTCTTGCGCCAGGGTCCAGCGTTGCGGGGGTTGAACGACCCGTGCCCGTCGGTCCTGCCGTCCTCGTGTACCAGGATGTAACGCACCTCGCCGGCTCGGCTCGTGAGGTCGCTCGATGTGCTCAACGGGACCGAAGCGACCCGGCCGCCGAGACCGTCATCGACAAGCGTGACCGGGCCGCTGGCCGCGACGTCGCCGTCGAAGACGATGTGCCAGCCGTCGTAGTCGCCGTCTTCCCGGTGGTAGTGCACAACGGCGCGTTCGGGGAGCGGCCCGACGTTGTATGTGTGCTCGTCGGGCAGGCTGGTCGGCTCGGACCAGGACACGCTGCCGTCGGCGTTTCTCACCGCAGCGACGAGCTCGGGCCGGCTGCCTTCGGGATAGGGAGACCGGGCGCTGTCACCGGCAGCGAGCAGGGTCCAGGCTTCCTCGTCGGCGCCGCGCACGGCGAACTGCACGGCGGCGACCGATCCGCCGGCGTCCTGCGGGGCCATCCGCTCGGGCTCACCGCGGCGGTAGTCGGCGATCCGGTCGGCGAGTGCACTCAACTCCGCGGCGGCGGCCTCGACCGGGCCGCCCGGCTCGGCCCGGCGGAGTACCGGCTCGGACATTTCGCGGATCGCCGGGACGTCGAGGCGACCTTCGCCGGCCAGCACGGACAACCGGTAGGCCGCCGCGTCCAGGCCCAGGTGCAGCAGTCGCCCGACGACCCCGCTAAGACCGTCGCGCACCTCACCGATCGGGCCCGGGTCGGCGAACTCGGCCACCGGCCCGGTCCGGCCCTCGGCCGGCACCGTCTGGTGCAGCCAACCCCGCAGCGACGGCGTCTCGAGATCACCGGCCAACTCCTGCAGGGCGGCCCCGGTGGCGAACACGCTGCTCCCCGGCCGGCCCCGCTGCTGCGCCATCTCGACCGCCGCCCGCCGGCCCTCCACGCTCCAGCACAGCCGCCCGGCAAGATCGCGAACCGCCGCCGCGTCAACCGACGCCGACCTGCCCAGCCCCGACAGCCCCGACAGCCCCGACAGCCCCGTCGCCTCGGCGGTCCAGCCCAGCCAGGACAGTGAGGGAGCCAGCCGGCTTAGCCGGTCACGGATCTCCGCCGGATCGGCCAGTCCGACCTCGTCAGCCGAGTCGAGGAGGGAGGCGCCGATCGCGAACACGTTGTCGTCCGATCCCTGTGCGATCTCCAGGGCTCCCTGCCGACCCTCCTCGCTCCAGCACAACTGATCGGCGACAGCCCGAACCGCCGCCCCGTCAACCATCCACGGCGACCTGGCCATCTCCATCAGGAGACCTGCATCCCCCTCCCGAGGGCCACCCACCAACGGTGCGGCCAGCTGTCCGAGCCGCCCGGCCGCCTCGACGAATCGGTCCAACTCGCCGACGACGGCCTCCGGCAGGGAATCGGCAGGGACCTGACCAGCATCAGCGCGGCCGAGTTCGGCCTCGCCTGATTCGGCGGCGTGGTCGTGGTCGTGGACGGCGACCCGGTCGAGGATGGCGACGGGTGGCGCGTGGACCAGCCAGGTGTCGGCTTGGGGGATGCCCGGGTCGGTGATCCCCTGGTCTTGTACGTAGCGATCGAATGCCTGCAGCCATAGTTGCTCGGCGCGCATGGAGGCTGCTTCGCCCGCGTGCCGGTCGGTGGGTTCCCGGTATCCGGCCAGCGTCGCCTCATCCTTCGCCCATTGCAGGGCGGTGGCGGCGCGGCGGTCTCCGTTCTGCTGCCGCGAGCCGACGTCGAGCCGGCCGTGGGTGTCTTCGTGGATCAGGTTCGTGGCCAACGCCGGCGCCGAGGTCCCGGCAACCGCGAAGGGCCGGCCGGTCTGCGGGTCGAACAACGCCACCCGGTGGGGATCGGCGATCTGCTGGGCCAGCCGGGCGGCGAGCAGGTCACCGCCGACCGCCCTGGCCCCCTCGGTGGTCAGCGGCACCAGGGTGAGTACCCGCCCGGCGAGCAGCGTGTCGACGGTGAACCTCTGGCCCCGGACGGCCTTGCCGCCGTCGGCGTCGGCCTGCTCCACCGCCCTCATCAGGGCGAGGACCCGGGCCGGCTCCAGCACGTCGAACAGGCCGGAGGTGAGGTCGGTGCGGGTGGCGCCGGTGTGCAGCGGGTCTGCTCGGCCCATCACGGAGGTGAACCCGTCGACCGGCAGGGCCGGCAGGGCGTTGTATTCCAGGGCCAGGTCGTGCTGCCGGCCGAGGGCGGCGACCAGGGCGGTGAACACCCGAGGTACGTCGGCGTTCGGGTCCCCGGCCCGGGTGTATTCCGCGACCGGCCGGGCCGCCGCGCCGGCCAACTGGGCCGCCTCCGTCGCGGCCCGCTGGTACCGCTCGAGCAGCGCCATCCGCGCTTCCACCGTGGCCCGCACGTCCGGATCGAGATCCGGCTGGTTCGACAGGCGCCGCAGCGCCGCCACCTCCCGAACGGCCAGGTCCGCACCCGCCGCGACCGGGTCGATCTGTTGTTCGGTGTCGGCGAGCACGTACTCCCCCCGCTCACCCTGCTTAGCCTCAGTGGGCGGCGCGGTCAGGGTGGCTGGCGTGGTGGGGGGCGGGCCGATCCAGTCTTTGGCGATTTGGAAGGCCTTGCGGCAGACGTCAGCCCGCACGAGCCGTTTTTGTCGTGCCTCGTAGGCCTCGCGGTAGACGTCCGTCCGTAGGAGCCGCTCTTGTCGGGCCTCGTAGGCTCGTTGTCCACCCAGCCGGGCTACCTCTTCCTTGTTCATGACGCTGGCGCCGATGGGTGAGACGAGGCTTTCCCAGGCCATGGCGTTCGTCTTGAGCTGCGTCTCGTCGGCCTCGAACCTGGCCATGGACACGTTGGCGGTCTCGGCGGTGGCGTGGGCGTGAGCGATCGTGGCAGGGTCGCCGCCGGCCAGGGCGTCGGCATAGTGGATGTTGGCGTCGCGGACGTCGTGATACAGGGCTACCGCGGCGGGGTCGTCGGCGTGACCGTCGGCGGCTTGGGCGGCACCGTCGGCGACGTGGAGGGCCTGCTGGACGGTGTCGATGGCCGGGATGTGCAGCGAGGCGAGCTCACCGAAGCCGACTGTCAGGCCCAGCGAGGACAGGGCGGGGATGATGCCCAGGCGGAGGGCGAAGTCCGCCGCCGATGGCTGGCCGCGGGGAGCCAGCTCGGGGGAGGTGTAGTCAGGCAGCAGGGGCTCGGTGAAAAGTCGCGGCAGGCCCTCGGCCCCGCCGGGAACCGACCCGATAGTGCTCCTGACGTGCTCGTAGAGCTCGCGAGCGTAACCGTCGACGGCCTGCTCCAGGGCCACATCCTCGAGCTGATTCGCGAAGGCGATGGATTGGTCCGCATTGCGGTTGGTCTGGGTCTCGAAGCCCTGGATCAACGCTGACCCGCCGAGCCAGTGGAACGTGACCCTGGCGCCGTTACCGATCGCCGCCGTCATGTTGGGATCGGTCCCCAGGCCGAAGGCCACCGGTGTCGAGCCGACAAGGCCGGGCAGGAACCATTGGAAGAACTTCGACTGCACCTGCGCCACCACTGACGGGATCCGCAACGGATTCGGGTCGTAGGTGGGCGTGTTCACCAGATCGCTCAGCGGCCGCCGGCCCGTCCTGCTGCTGCCGGCCGGGGGTCGGTTGCCGGTGGCGTGGGTGTAGACATCGGCCGAGTCCTGGCCCAGCTTGGCCTTCAGCGCCTCCACAGTGGCGCGCTGGGTCCGCCGTTTCTGCCCGCGTTTGTGCTGCCGGTCCTTGTTGTAACCGCCCACCGTGGCCGCGGAGATGATCCGCTGGCCGAACGCGCTGAGGAACAGGCTGGAGATCGCCGTGAGCACGGACGCCTCGAGCAGGGCGTACTGGCTGGTCGAGAAGTTCTCGAAGCCCAGGCTCGCGGCCATCATCAGGTACTGCGCGAAGCCGGACACGATCGCCTGCCGGTAGGACACCGCCGCGCTGGAGGGATCGGCGGCCCGGCTGGCCCACACCTCGACATCGGCCCGCCGCGGCGGCGCGCCGACCGGCGGTGGTTGCACGGTACCCAGCGACGCCACGACCGGACCGATCGCGCCTTCGACCAACTCGCCGGTGCGTTTGGCTTCCCTGTCCTGCTCGGCCTTTCGCTGCGCCTGCTTGTCCCTGATCGTCGCGTCGTCCGACTTCTGATAGGCCTCCTCGTTGGAGTGCTGGGTGCGAGCCTGGCCGTAGGCGTTGAACGCCTCGTACCCGAGCGTGGCCAGCGCCTGGGGCCACGGCACGCCGAACATGCGGGCGATGAAGACGGTGGCTGCGGCCACCAGCATGCGGTCGATGGCCTTGCTTTTCAGGAATTGTGACAGATCGGGCACCCGCGACGGTCGCGGCTTGCCGGCGCGGATGTCGCGGGTGAGCTGGCCGTTGGCCTTCTCCGACGGCGCGTCCGGCCGCCGGCCGTGGCCGTACGTGCCGACGAAGTCCTTGACATCTCGGGGCATGGCCGGCACGTCGATCCCGTTGCGGCGCAGGATGGCCAGGTGAGCCCGCAGGTCGGCCTTGTGGACGCGCTTGGCCCGCCACCCGCCGGCCGCCAGGATCTGCTGCTCGCGGAGCCGCAATGACGTCACCGCGCACGGCAGCAACCTCACTGCTGCCGTGTTCAGCGTGTTGGCGCCGCGGTTGAAGATGTGGTCGTTGACGACGGCGTGGAGTCGGTCGACGACGGCGAGGTCGCCGAGGTAGTCGGGCAGGCCCGCCTTGATCCGCACCAGGCGGTCGTAGCCGAGCTCGGGTTTGCCCGGATACACCCGGCCGTGTGACTTCCCCGGCAGGTCACCGACCTCGAAGGCGACGGCGAGCGGCTGCCCGGAGGGCAGGATGACGCGGAGAATGGCGGCATTGTCCGCGTCGAGCTCGCCCGTGAACTCGGTCTCGTTGTCGCGAAGGAACTCGACCAACTTCGGCAGTCTGGCCACGTCGAACGCTGCGTCGTACTGCCGCCGAGGGTCGGCGCCGGGCTCCGCGGCCGGACGCGGGCGCAGGCCCTGCCGTCCGGTGCTCGCCACGAATTCAGCGAGCCCCGGAGCCTCCCACTCCAGCGCCTTCATCTTGCGATCCCAATCGGGGCTGCCGGACCACCAGCCGGTCCCGGACTTCCGGCGCTCACCGGTTGCGGTCGGCTGGAGTCCAACGCTGTCATTCCAGTAGGCGCGGTACTTGGGCTTCAGCGCCCGCTTCTCCCGCCACGTCGCCGTTTTCCAGGTCTCGTGGCGTGCTCGCCCCGCGCCGACCTTGCCCCAGTCCGCCAGCGCCAACCGCGGCGGGACCGGCGGCACCCCTTCGCCGAGGCGACCCCGCACGAGCACCGGCGGATCGCTCATCCCCAGCTTGGACATCAGGCCCGCGGCATCGATACCGCCCAGAGCGGCCAGAGCGGGCACGCCGATCGCCTCGACCAGCGCGCTCAGCTCGGCCAGATCGTTCCACCGGGCCAGGTCAACCCGCTTGGCCAGCGCGCCGGGACGGGCCAGGTGGTCGGCCAGGTCCTGCCAACTCCCGACCATGGAGACTAGCTCGTTAAGACGGTCGATCTTCGAGACCAGTGGATCGACCTGGCGGAGCGGGATCCCCAGACCCGCTGCCCGCCGGTGCAGGATCACCGGAATGGTGATCCGGCCGGCTAGGTCCCATTCGGACTCCTGCGTCTCGCCTCCCGCCTCCAGCTCGATGACGACATCGGCGTCCGCGGCACCCGGCGTCACCCCACCGTCGCTGCCGTCCTCGCCCACAAGTGCGATCGCCAGCTTGAACTCTCCGCCGGTGTGCAGCCTCGCCGTGAACCCGCCGTCGCCGACCGGCACGATCTCCTTGACATCGCACGCGGCCGCCAACCCCGGCACCGTTGCGTTCACCCACCCGCGGTCCACGCCCTCCGGCTGGACTGGCGGCGGCCCCCAAGGGGCCCACCAGGGCGCCAGTGTCCGGTGCTTCCCCAGCTCCCGGGCGATCCCCGCCACATCCGGCGGCAGCAGCGGAAGCCGCTCGTCGACGCCCTTCGCCCTGCTGTCGAGGCCCCTCCGGATGAGTCCTGCCCGCAGCATCCCGGTGAGCGACCGCGCCGCGCGACCCGTCGAGGTCGTCCGTAGCCGGTCGAGGACGCGCAACTCGGTCACGCCTTGGTCATCGCCGATTTTCGACAGATTGCCGGGAACCCCGTGCCCCCGCCGTAGCGCATTGGGGGCGGTCAACAACCCACATGCCTCGGTCAGCGCCGACGCGGCATCTCGCAGGCGGTTTGCCGCACCGTCTACATGCGTCCAAGTGGGCAGACCTCCGGTCGTCCGGCTCACTTCGGTCAGACTGGCCGCGGCGGCGCGCAGACCGTCCACTGCGGACTTCGCGGCAACCGCGGTGACCTTGTGGTCATGCAATGCCACCTCGGCGGTGGCCAGCGCCCATGCGACCTTGTCCGAGAGCTTGACCTCGCGTTCGAAGCCGTGCGCATCCCGTTCCGAAATCGTCTCGGCCCCGAACATGGGCCCCAGCCCGGCCATTACCCGGGTGGCCCGACCCAAGGCAGCCTCGGCCGGAGCCACCGCATCCACTCTTCTGGTCAGCTCGCTCAACTGACTGGCAACGAACACCTCCCCCAGGTCCCGGGCCTGCTGGGGGGTGAGCCCGACACCGAGCAGCAGCTCTGCCCGCCGAGTCTTTATTTCGTTGCGCATCCGGCGACGCATGATCTTGCGTACGCGCTTGGGCTGGTCCTTCCGCACGGCGCGATCGATGCTCGAGTCGACCAGCACCTGGGCCATGTCATGGGCGCCCTTGCGCAGCCGACTCCCGTCCACCTTGATCACGAAGCAGGGATGCTGGGCGGTGCCGAGCCGGACGGTCTGCGCGACCTGCCCGTCGCCAGCTTCGCTCCGGCTCAGACCGACGACGATCCGGTGACCACCTTCGGTGGTGACCCGCAACCAGCCGGCGCCGACCGTCTCGATTCCTGATCTGAGCACGCCGTCCGCGTCGATTCCTGAGCTGAGCACGCCTTCCGTGTCTGCGGCGATCCGCATCGCATGGGCGTACACCTGTGCCAGGCCGGGATCGGCGGGCGGGCGCCCCGGGATCGAGACCGACACGTCTGCCAGCGCCGCCAGGATCCGCTGCTGCTCCTCAGCGGGCAGGTGGGGTAGTAGATCGGCGGAGACCAGGCCGATGACGTCGTCGCTGCTGTTGATCCCCAACGCCCGGCCGGCGAACGGCAGCAGCTTGCCCTCGGCCGTCGTCACGCCGGCCTCCACCGCGACGAGCTGCCTCCCACCGTCGCGGGGGCCGGACAGCCGCTCGCCGGTGACGAAGTCCACGTGGCGGACAGTGCCGCGGTCGTTGACCACCGAGCTGACCAGAACGGTGCCGTCCGCGCACGTCACGAGCTGATCCGCCCGGCGTCCGTAACCGGCCTTCCTGGCCGCGACGACGCCTTCTTCCGCATCCTGCAGGAGCTTCTTCGCCTGCTTCAAATCACTGGCGGTCTGCTTCCTGACCTTCTTGGCCGTCTTCAGCGCCTCCAAGGCTGTGGTCACGACGGCCTTGTTGGAGCGGCCGGCTCTCGAAGCGATCCGCAGGGCCTCCTCAGCCTTCCTGACATCCTCCGTTTCGTCGGTCAGCTCCCGCTCGGCCCTGGCCACCTGCCGTGAGGCCTCACGCTCGGCCTCCTCAGCGATCGCGATCGCCTGCGTGTTGCCCACGACCGCCTCGACCTCGTCCATCGCGGCGTCAACGGCGGCAGCAGTGGCGGCCAGCGTGTCGTTCAGCGCGACCTCGGCGGAGCGTGCCAAGCGCACCGGATGTACCGGCTCGCCCAGATGCGGCGACCGGGCCGCCCTGGCCGCGATCAGCGCCTGGTCAGCCCCATCCTTCTCCCGCTGCGCGGCGGCCAACCGCTCCCGCAGATCGGCCAGCGTCTGCAGCGGTGCGCCGAGGCGCTCCTCCACCGCCGACGAGCCGCCGACCACCTCCAGCAGCGCGGGGCCGCCTGTGCCAGCCGTGGTGGCCGGTCCGACCGGAGTGGACGGAGTCGGCTGGCCGGGAGTCGTTGCGGCGGTGGTAACGGTCGCGGGGGTGCCCTGTGGGCCCGCCTCGGTGAGCTTGGCGGCAATGGCCGCCATCCCGCGCTCCAGGCGTATCCGGTCGTTGTCACTGGTCGCCGTCGCCAACCGGCCGGCCAGGTAACGGTGTTCGTCGTAGAGCGCGCTCATGGTGTGGTTGCGACGCTCTGATGCCCGGGCGAGCGGGTTCGCCATGCTCAGCAGGTGCCGGATGACGCCCCGTTGCGCCGCCGCTGCCTGGTACTGCAGCAGTTGGGAGACGGCGCGTACGCACACCTGCGGCAGCGCCGACCAGTCGGTCTGCGGGTCGAAGTGCCGCAGCGGCGGGTCGATCCGCAGCACGTGCGGCTCGTCCGCACTGCCGGACCGTACGCCGACCTCGGCCAGCCGCCCGCTCCGCAGCGCAGCGGCCTCGGGGCGGATGTGCTCCACGCCGTTCTCCGTCACCACCCGGATGCGCTGGGTCTCCGCGGACCAGGTGAGGTCGAGAACACCGACCGGCAGGGTGGATTGCCGGATCTGCTCGACCATGCGCCCGATCGCGGCATCGGCTTGCGCGTCGGTCAGGTCGAGGACATGTGGTAGGGAACCCGCGACCAACCCCCTGGCCGGGTCTTCCTCGACGACGAGCCAGGCCGACGGCTCCCTGGTCCCCTCTTCGGCGGGCCGCTGAATGCTCGGCGGGCTCGGCGGTCTCGGCGGGGTCGGAGCGGTGGGGGACGCCGGCCCTGCTGTCGGGTGTCGCCCGCGCTGGGCCCGCAGCCCGTCCTGTACTGCCTGTGCCACGGCCGCCGGATCCGACCATGGTGGCGGCGGCGGGGTCCGACCGTGCTCGGCCAGTGCCGCCGACACGATCTGGATCTCGTGGGCATAGCGCCGTTGCGCGTCGTTCTGGCCGGCGCCGAGCGCCTCCAGCCACAAGCGGCGCAGGTGGGTGAGCTCCGCCTCCTGTGCCGTCAGGCAGTGCCCGAGGTCGGCGTCCACAGTGGACCGTCCAGTGAGGAATGCCCATGCTCGGCGCACGATGCCCGGCCGTCCTTCGTGCCCCCCGGCCTGCACGTCCGCGATGGTGTGGGCGATCTCGTGGACCAGGGCCCGCGGGACCTGGTCGTCGGCGATGCGCGAACCGAGCCAGATCCCGTGTGCTTGCCTGGCGGTGGTACCGGAACGCACCTCGGTCTGCGCCATCAGGCGCCTGGACCCGAACAGCCTGCGCACCAGCAGCGGCTTGACGCCGGCGATCACGAAGTGCTGGACGCCGCTGTTCTTGACCTTGACCGCAAGCGTGCGGCCGTCGGCGAGCATCTCCATGCTTTCCACGCCGGGGATGTCGGCGGCCCTGATGTCGGCCGCCATCATCGCCTCGGCGGTCTCCACCGTCAGGTCGTCGAGATGCCACGGCCGGCCGTCGGCCCGGTAGGCCGACTCCGGTGGCCCTTCCGGCGACCCGACCAGGTCCTCGCCGGTGTCCGGGCGGCCCCGGCGGCTCTCGACCGCGGCGACCAGCCGCCTCCCGGCGGCGTTCAGCTGACCCCGATCGACCGGTCCGATCGGATCTTCGGCCAGCAACTCGGCGGCCAGCTCGACCGCCCGGGCCTCGGGCAGCGACGAGATGCCCATGAAGTGGCCGAGCGCGTTCAGCCTGCTGGCCAGCATCTGCGCCGGGGAACCGGAGTCCTCGCGGTGGACCAGCCGCACGCCCAGCCCCGCGGCGGCATAGGCGTGCAGCAGGTGCGGCCTGCCCACGTCGGCCGGTCCTTCGCCGAGCTCCTGCACCGCCGCGACGACCTCGTCGGCCATCGCGGCGGTGAGCCGGTCGAGGTTGTCCAGCCACTGTTGCTCGTTGTCGGGCCGGCCGACCACGAGCATGATCCGGCGCCCGTCCGGCGAGACCAGCCGATGCACCGCCGGCTCGCCGCCGGCCGGCCGTTGCGGATCGAAGGCCGCCGTGACCGTGATGGCTCCGCCGCTGCCCAGGATCAGCCGCAGGTCGCCGTTGGGCAGCCGGACGGCGTCGTGCAGCAGGCCGACCAGCCGGGGGTCGCGGGTCAGGTCGGGCAGCGGGACCTCCCGCGCCGGCCCGTGTCCGGTGGCCGGCTGCACCATCATGGTGAGCTCCTGCTGCACCCGGCGGGCCGGCTGGCCCGCGGCGGTGAAGACCATCGCCCAGAGCGGCCGGCCGTCTGCCGGTCGCAGGAGCGTCGACCAGTGGGCCTCGTTCGCCGCGTTGACCACGACGTGCGTGATGTCATGTGGGTCACCGACCGCGACCACCGCCCAGGCGTTCGGGCCGGCCGCCTTCACCGTCGCGTCGATCGCGTCGGCCGCTGCGGGCGCGGCGAAGTGCGCGAAGAGCGCCAGATATTGCTGCTCGATTTCCGCGCCGGTGGTGCCCACCCAGAGCAGGTTTGTCCGCAGTGCCGTCGCCAGGTTTCTCGCCGCGGTGAAGTCGCCGGCCGCCGCAGCGCTGCTCAGCTCCGAGACTTCGTCGTGGATCCGCCCCCGGTACAACGGGAGGGTGTCCTCCCGCGACAGGTAGTAGATCGCGTCGGGATGCTTCGGGTCCCCCTCGAAGACGACGCGGTCCGGCTTCCCGGGCTCGTCATCGACGGACTCCTCCACGGAGGCGGCCCAGCTGCGGTAGATGGTCAGCGGCTGCGGCAGGCCCTTTTCGGCCCAGTCGGTGACCAGCTCGCCGTCGCCGGGTAGTTCGTGCTCGCCCAGGCGGGCCCGCGTCAGCGCATCCCCGATCATGGTGCGTATTGCACTGGCCGCCCGGGTCTTCGGCGTCGTCTGGCCCGCTTCCAGCGCCGCCGACTGCCGTAGCAGCATGTGCACGCTGGTGAACGGCGTCAGCGGGGCCCCTAGAGGATGCTCGGCCGCCGAAAGCGCCAGCTCTGCCGGCAGCAGCCCGAATGCCTCTTCATCGTCCAGGCCGCTCAACAACGCGATGGCAATCCGCTTGTACGGTGGCAGGGCGAAGTAGCTGAAGTCCCCTTCCACGCGGATCGGCGTGCCGGGATCCAGGCCTGCCGGCGGCCCCTCCCCGACTGCGGCCAGCACCCGGTCCAGCAGCCAGCCGGCGTCGTTGGCCAGCTCGGGGACGACCTGCTCCAACTCGGCCTCCAATTCGGGCATGATCAGAGGATCGGCGGTGGGGTCTACCAGCGGGGTGAGCATCACCCGGATGGTCTGCATCGCCGCGTCCTGCCCGGCGGCCGGGCCGCGCCGGAACGGGGCGAGCGCGTTCAGCCCGCCGGCGAGTCGCGATCGCCCGTCACGCGCTGCCAGATCCGCGCCCAGTGCCGCCGCCGACATGGCCTGCAGCAACTGCGGGTCGAGGCCCGGCTCGAGTCGGGTGTCGAAGTCCGGCACTGCCCCGGCGATCGCCTCGAGCACCGCTCTGGCCGCCCGTTCGGCGTCCAGCGACGGCGGGACCTCCAGCAGCACTCGCCGCCCGCTCGGCGAGTCGTGCCGGATCACCTCGGTCGACCCGTCCAGGCCAGGCACGGCGGAGACGTGGAACGGGTCGCCGTGCTCGGGCAGCACCTGCAACTCGCCGGTATTCCGCACCGAGACGAGGTCCCGGATGCCGGCGCCGGCCAGGTCGGCGGCGGTGAAGGGCAGCTCGATCCACGACTCATCGCCGGCCCCCGACCGCGGCTGTACCGTCAACGAGACGTTGAGCTGGGGAGTCGGGTATGCCTTGCCATCCGGGCCGACGATCAGCGCCCAGAGGCCCTCGGTCCCGAGGTCCGCCACCAGCGGAGCCCGTCGCTCGGCCGGCAGCGCGTACGTGGTCAGCCGGCCGTCGCCGCGGTAGACGCCGATGGCGTAGAACCGGTCGGGGCCGCCGGTCGAGAGCAGGACGATCGACCCGACGCCCGCCGCGTCCAGCGCCCGCATCAACTCCGGGCTGCCTTCATCGCGGGTCGGCGACCTGTATTCCCGGACGAGCCCCCCCAGCACCCGCTCGGCGGCGGGCACCTGGACCGCCTCGGCGAGCGAGCCGGGCGGCAGGTCCTGCGCAACGAGCAGGCCGTCCCACATGATCGCCGCCGGGCTCCGGTAGACCTCGACCGGATCCGCGTCGGGGAGGCCGTAGGTGACCCGGTGCGGGTCCTGGGGGTCGTCGCCGGTGATGAGCAGGGCGCCTTGGCGACCCACCAGAATGATCTGCTCTTCCCTGTCCGGCCGTGCCTGTGCCAGGGCGCCGCGGATCTCGTCGATGACGGTGGCGCGGGCGAGCAGCGCCGCCCTCCATGACCCGTCGGTCAGCGTCCCGGCGGTGTTGGCGACGGCGGTGGCCAGGTCGAGTCGCTGGTTGATCGGACTCGCTGCGCGGTCGGAGACGGCGTGTGGCAGCAGGAAGGACTCGGTGCCCAGAGTCCAGACCAGGTAGGTGCCCGGGGTCGCGGTGGCTTCGACCCGGGCGACCCCGGCGAGTTGGGCGAGATCCGCGAGGTCGGTGGCGCTAGGAGCGGTAGCGGTAAGGTCACCCGCGGCCGGTGCGGGTACGGGTGTCGTATCGGTCAGTTGCCCCAACAACGCGCTGCCGGTTGCGTCGAGGCCGACGGCGTTGAGGATGCCGGGATCCCAGCCGGCGGCCAATGCTGCCACCAGTGGGCGTAGTTGGTCTACTTGGTCGGCGGTTTCGGTCGGCGACAGCTCTCCGAGGGTGTTGAGCCGGCGGCTGAGCCAGGTCGCCAGGGGTACGGGCAGCCGGTCGTGGCCCAGCAGGTGTTCGCCGAGGTGGACGATCTGGCCGTCCAGCCCGGCCTGTGCGGGGCCGCCGGGATCGGCTCCGTCCCAGAGTCGGACGAGGTGGTTGAGTTCGGCGTACTGGGCGAACAGGCAACTGGCCGGGCCCTCCTCGAACGGTCCGAAGCCGAGCTCACCGGCGGCCTGAGCCTGCAGGATGTGGGCGACCTCGTGCACCAGGAGTCCGCTGAGCAGGTGGCCCGGTATGCCGTCGGCGACCTCGTCGCCCTGGTGCAGGGTGATCTTGATCGGCCTGCCCGGTCGGCCGGTGTCGAGGACGGTCTGGGCCAGCCTCTGCCGGGCGGGCTGGGTTTCGGTGGCCGGCACCATCTGCAGCGCAGCGACGTCGACCTGCACCAGCAGGTCGCCCCCGTCTGTCTTCAGCAGGCCGGTGCCGTCCTCGGGGTTGATGACCAGCTCGCGGAAGACCGAGGCCGGCCCGAAGTCCCGCTGCCTTACCAGGGGGGCCGCCTGCGACACCTCGGACACGTCGAGCTTCAGCTCGTGCGGGGCACGCCCCACGCGGAGCCCGTCCCGCTCCATGGCCGTCGCCACCTGCGGGCCGCCGATCGGCCCCTCTGGGCCGGCGATCAGCGGTGCGGCGGCGGCGAGTTCAAGATGGCCGGCGAGTTTCTGGTCCATGGCCGTGCTGAAGGCGTCTGTCCACAGTCCCTCGTCGTCGATGAGGCCCGGCTGTTCTTCGGCGAGGGTCACCGCCGCTGCCAGGACGTCCTTGACGGTTTGCTCTGCCACCCACAGCTGGTCGGCGACTTGGCCGAGGTCGCCCCGGTCGTCTTCCTCGGGTGCCGGATCGGCTGGGCTCGCGGCGTCTGGGTGGGGTGTTTGGAGTTGGGTGAGGGCGTCGACGAGTGTGTGTTGGACGTCGGCTGGGTTGATGTGGAGTTGGCCGGCAATGTCCACAATGGATGATCCGAAGCCTGCGGCGAGGTCGAGGGTCAGGAGTTGTCGGGGGGTCAGATCGGCCAGTCCGGCGATCAGTTCGTGGTGGTCGGGGTTGTCTGCCAGTGCTTGGCGCATGGCGGGGATGAAGCCGGTTGGCAGTCGTCCGTCGCTGGTGGCGGCGATGCTGGCCGCGGTCAGCAGGGCCCGGCGCAGGATGTCGGGGTGTGTGCCGAGCCGGCCGGCGATCTGGTCGAGGTTGACCGCTGGGCTGCCGGCGGGGGGGTGGGGCGCTTGGAGTTGGGCGAGGGCGTCGGCCAGGGCCCGTTGGACGTCGGCCGGGGCGAGGTGGAGTTGACGGGCGATGTCGTCGGTGGATGCGTCCGGGCTCCCGGCGAGGTCGAGGGCCAGGATCTGCTGGATGGTCAGGTTGGCGAGAAGGGCGATCAACCGGTAGAGGTCGGGGTTGTCTGCGATCGCCCGGCGCAGGAGGGCGATGAAGCCGGCTGGTAGGCGTTGGCTGCCGGTGTCGCTGATGCTGGCCGCGGCCAGGAGCAGCTGGCCGACGGTGTCCGGATCGGTACTGAACCGGTCCGCGATCTGGTTGTGGAGGCTGCTGGTCGACCGCCGGCCGCCGGGGCCTGCCGGCGGCCGGTGGTCTTCCGGTGCGTTGGGGGACCGGGAGGGTGTCTCATGGGTGGGAGGGGCGGCTACGACCGTGCGGCGTGGCCGGCCGAAGGAGTGCACGACCCGGCCGGGCGGGTCCTGGCCGTGGCTGTTGGTCGGTGTCGAGGTGGCCGGCTGGTCTGTCCCGACGTGGGCGGGCTGCGTACCGTCGGTGGCCTGGTGCTGCGGTTGGCCGCCGGGCGGTGCGCCCTGGCCCTGGACCGTGCCCTGGCCCTGGACCGTGCCCTGGCCTTGGACCGTGCCCTGGCCCTGGACCGTGCCCTGGCCCTGGACCGTGCCCTGGCCCTGGACCGTGCCCTGGCCCTGGACCGTGCCCTGGCCCTGGACCGTGCCCTGGCCCTGGACCGTGCCCTGGCCCTG
>JBBRYN010000032.1:0-35163 GCA_038237645.1 Mycobacteriales bacterium | reverse complement strand
TCGAGGGCACGAACTCGCTCATCCAGGCCGCGAAACGCCGAGCCCGGGGCTACCGCTCCAAACCCAAGATGATCACCATCATCTACCTCATCGCCGGGAAGCTCCCGCTACCCCAAATCCACACGATCTAGCGAGGAGCCGCTTTTCTGATCACCTTGCCCCTCCTCGGCATCATGACCATGCTGGTGGCCGGATCGGCAGCAGACCGTTCGCCGGATCGGGGTCTGGTATGAGCGACACGTTCGAGACCGACGTCGCGGCCGTGCTCGAGCGGCTGCCGGATGAGCTACGCCGCAGGGTGCAGCAAGACGTCGGGCTGCTGCGTGGCGCCGGTGTGCGGTCGACCGACAGTTGCATCGCCATGCTCGCTGACCTGAGCACGCCCGGCCACTTGCGCGGGATCGCCGCGTGGTTGCTGGGCCGCGTGGGTGGCGACGAGGTGGTTGCTCCGCTGCTGGCCGCGTTCGATGCGCCGGATCCAGCCCTCCGATGGGAGGCGGCCAGGTCACTCGGGCTGCGGCGCGACGCCCGCGCGCTGGCGCCCCTCGTGCAAGCACTGCTCAGCACCGGAGACCTGGACCTGCGGACCGCCGCCGCTCACGCGCTTGGTGTCCTCGGCGACGATCGAGCCGTACCCGCATTGCTCGATGTGGTGAGCAGCGCTGCGGAAGACCCCAGGTTGCGCGGTGAGGCCGCGGAATCGCTGGCCCATCTGGCGGATCGCCGAGCCGTAGCACCCCTCATCGGCACACTTGCCGACGAGTCGGCCGACGTCCGTTTCTGGGCCGCCTTCGCGTTGGGCGGCCTGCGGGACCCACGTGCCCTGCCGGAGCTCGAGCGGCTGGCCCGTACCGATGATGCGGTGGTGCCAGGCTGGTGGTCGGTGCGAGCCGAAGCGAGCGAGGCGGTCCGCCTGATACGGCAGGCGATCGACGACGAGTAGTCGCCGCAAACCGGATCGCTGCGCCGGTGATCACGGAGGCGCCGGGAACACCAGTCCATGTCGCTGACACAGTCGCGGGATGCTGGCCGGGTCCGCCTCACTGCCGTAGCGCACCTGCTGCTCGTCCGGAGATATGCGGCAGGTGATGAGTTCGTCGAAGAAGTGCTCGAAGCCCGCCGGTGAGATGATCTCGAGAATTCGGCAGGTGGTGTCGCCCGCATTCCAGAACGTGTGCCACTGGTCGCGCGGCTTGAACACCAGATCACCGACGTCGGCATAGACCACGTCGTCGCCGAGCTGCGCTCCCAATCGGCCCTCGATCACATAGCTGTATTCATCTTCGCGGCCATGCCGGTGCAGCGGCGCGCAGAGGTGACGTGGCGGGATGGGGTGCTCTACGAGGGAGAAGCCGCCACCGGATTCCTCACCCCAGACCATGAACCGCACCCCGCACCCGCCGAGGTCGCCCTGCTGCCCATCCTGCGGGCCGACGACGCGCGGCCCTTGGGATGCCTCGAAGCGCTGCCTGCGCTCGGCACCGGACTGCTGCATCGGACTGCTCATTCTCAGGCGGGGTGCACCGAAGGCACGGCCGAGTTGATCACCTTGGGCCGCCCCGCGGCGTTGTCGTAGTCGTCCCTGGCTCTTGCCACGCTGTCCAGGTTGGCACTGGACCACTTCGCGAGGGTGGCGAACAGCGGCGCCAGGGTGAGGCCGAGATCGCTGATCTCGTACTCCACCCGCGGTGGAACCTCGGGGTGGTAGGTCCGCAGGATCAGACCGTCGCGTTCCAACTGCCGGAGCCGCTGGGTCAGCACCTTGGGGCTGATCGTGGCGATCCGCCGTGCGAGCTCGACGAATCGCTGCCGGCCATGTTGGTTGAGCGTCCACAGAATCGGCGTGGTCCATCGGCTGAAGACGATCTCGACCACGGGGGCGATCGGGCAGGCCTGCTCTGCACCGACCGTCACATCAGGTGTCCTGCCTGCACGCCTGCTCAAGTGCCTCCCTCAGGCATAGTCACTTTCTGCTAGGTACCTACTATATCCATACCAGTAGCGTCGCTGACGGACATTGCCCCTCATCCAGTCAGGAGCTGCGCCGTGTCGGTCCCCAACTCCGCCAGCAATCAGTTGACGGCGAAAACCGCATCGCCCGGCGATGCTCGCCGGCGCCCCGTGCTCATCCTGGCGTTCCTGTGCGCCGCCGGGTTCATGACGTTTCTCGACGTGTCCATCGTGAATGTGGCGCTGCCGACGATCGAACACGACCTGCGCATCTCGGAGAGCTATCTGCAGTACGTCATCACCACGTACGGAACCGTGCTCGGCGGATTCCTGCTCCTTGGCGGACGGCTTGCCGACACGGCCGGCCGCCGCCGATTGCTGCGGATCGGGCTGTCGGTGTTCGCCGGGGCCTCCCTCATGGCGGGGGTCTCCCAAGGTGCCGCAATGCTCATCGTCGCCCGCGGATTGCAGGGTCTCGGCGCGGCCTTCATCGCCCCGGCCGCGTTGAGCCTGTTGACCAGCAACTTCGCGGAGGGTGCGGAACGCAACAAGGCGCTCGGTGTGTGGGGTGCGCTCGGCGGGCTCGCGGCGGTGTTCGGCGTCATCCTCGGTGGCCTGTTCACCCAAGGACCCGGTTGGCGCTGGATCTTCTTCGTGAACGTGCCGATCGGGGTGGTCCTGGTGGCGGCCGCGCCGCTTGTCGTGGCCGAGAGCCGGTCCGAGCAAAGGAGCAAGAGCTTCGATGTCGCCGGGGCGGGCGCCCTCACCGCCGCGCTCGTCCTTCTGATCTACACCTTGGGGCAGACCGTCGACGCGGGCTGGACCTCGGCGCGGACGATCGGCAGCCTGATTCTCGTCGTCGGGCTGCTGATCGCCTTCGTGACGATCGAGCGGCGGACGTCCTCGCCGCTGATGCCGCTCGACATCTTCAGACTGCCGGTCCTGCGCGCCGCAAACATCGTGGCAATGCTGCTTTTCGGCACGCTGGTGACGCTCTTCTTCTTCGCCAGCCTGTTCGTGCAGCAGGTCCTCGACTATTCGCCGATCAAGACCGGGCTCGCCTATCTCCCGATCGCACTCGTCACTGCGGTCGGCGCTGGGGTCTCCGCCAAGCTGGTCACCAAGGTCGCCGCAAAGCCGGTGCTCGTCGTGGGCCTGCTGCTCGGCGCCGCCGGGCTGCTGCTGCTGTGGCGCACCCCCGTTGACGCGGCCTATGCCGTCGACGTGCTGCCGGCATTCCTCATTGCCGGGCTGGGCCTGGGCATGTCCTTCGTACCCCTGCAGATTGCTGCGTTCGCCGGCATCGAGAAGTCCCACTCCGGAGTGGCCGCCGGGCTGATCAATACCAGCCAGGAAGCCGGCGGGGCGCTCGGCGTTGCCGTGGCCGCGACCATCGCCTTCAGCCGGGTGCCCGAGCTGACCGCCTCCTCCCACGGAAACTCGGCGCTGATACTCACCGCGCGGGCCAGCGTGTTTCACGAGGCATTCCTCGTCGGTGCCGGATTCGCGGTGGTCGGGACCATCACCGCGTTGTTGCTGCCGATGCTGCGCGCCACACGCACCTGAATGGAAGGCTGGAACACCTGAACATCGTCGAGATCATCGGCGTGCGTAGTAGAAGAACACGTCACCCTCGGCAACGAACGCGCCAAGCGCAACCACACCCGCCACCCCGAAGCCCTCGGCTCCAGGCCACCCTCGACCAGCCGCCCAACCGCCGCCCGCCCGTCAACCCCGTCCCGGCTACGCCTGCCCTAGGCCAGGAGCTTCACCTACCCACCCATCATCCATTTTCCCGTTAGGTAAACGCAAAATGCGCGGTGAACTGCGCGGTCGTGTTCACCTGCGGGAAGGACTCCTCGGGCACCGGCGTACCGAGCACCGAGCAGAGCGGCTTCCATCCGTCACCCGGCTGCCACTCGACCAGCCGGTCGCTCGCGACATCATCGCGAACCTCGGCCAGGTGCTGGTCGTAGGCCGCCATGAACCCAGCGCGGTCATCGGCATCGGCGAAGGTCGCATCGCTTTGCAGCGTGACCATCTCAGCGAACGACTCTCGTTGTTCTGGCGTCGCGCCAGACATCCAGCGCGTCGACTGCGCCCCCGCAGAGCCGTCCTGGCCGGAGCCGTACGAGACTGTCGCGCCTGCGCGACGACCAGCAACACCGTCTTCTCCATGCTGCGGTACCAGGCCGCAGCGCTGTCGCGTCGCGACAGCAGTACAACCGCATCGGGGTAGGTTGCGGATAGCTCGCGTCGCATCTGCACGACTGGCCGGTCGAGGGCGGCGGCATATCCCGTCAGGAACGCTGTCCAGTCCGGGGAGCGGCCTTGCAGTGCCGCCCGCCAGGTCTTCGCCTGATCGAGATGTCCGATCATCTCGGTCATGTGGTATGAGGGCGCTTCGAGCAGCCGCTCAAGTGCGAACTGGAGCGACATCGTGCCGGGCCTGGGCAGCATGCACGACCACTCCACGTTGTACGGCGTGGCGGACGCATTTCCTCGACTGGTCACTCGGTCGCCGGCGATGTGCACCATTCCGGAAATACGCGGCCGTGGGAAACGCGTTCCAGCACGACGACCTCGAGGCAGACCTGAGACAGGTGGAATGAGCGGACGCTGCTGAAGAGTATCGATCCGAGCTCGCCCAGGCGTGCGCCGGTTGTTTCGGGGCCGGACGGAGAGCCAGCAGCTCTGCTGCTTGGTCTGCGACGCCGCATTGTCAACCGAGCCGTGCTCACACGGCGAGAGCATCGGGCGGCTCCTTGCGAGCTACGCGCGTCACCTCCGAATCGGGACTGCACTGAGCAGCGTGGCCACTTCCGCTCCGGTCTCAGTTGGCAGCGGGCTCAGTAGCCGCCGGGGGCCTTCGGTGAACTGCTCGAACCGGGCTTGGGCTTGCCGCCGCCGCCGTCCTTGTTGCCGCAGGCCGCCGCCGGAGCCACGACGAGTATCCCGATCAGCAGGCATCGCAGGAGAGTCTTCATGCCAGGGACACGTATCGAGCGGGCAATCGGTTCGACTCCGACCTCGCGGCGTTCTCCCGTACGTTGCATGGAGTGTGCCGGCTGTTGGCCACCAATGGGCGGGCGTGGCGTCACTATGGGTGGCAACTCACTTCGGTGTCGGGAGGCCCGGTGAAGGCCAAGGTGCTCAGCCGACGGACAGTCACGTACGCAGCGATCGTGTCGGTGATCGTCATCGCCGCTTCGGTGACGGGGGCGGAGGCAGGCAGCCACCGCCGCAGCGGAACCCCGGATTCTGAGGAAGTCGAGAGCGTCGTGCCCAACGCCGCAGTGGCCGCGCCGGGTGCCTTGCCGGCCGACAGCCGATTCGCACCCACGGAGACGACGGTGTTCCGGCTGGCGGCGACATTGACGGAGTACAAGCTGGAGGAGGACTCCGACTTTCACCTGATCCTGTCCGACGGCGCCGGGCACACGCTGATCTCGGAGATCCCCGACCCGGTCTGTGTCGGGGCGGGCAGCCCGCTGGCCGGCAGCATCAGCGACGCCCGGGCGGCGTTCGACGCGAGGTACACCGCGACCGGCAGGTTCCAGACCGCCAACGTGCCGGTCACGGTGACCGGCGTCGGGTTCTTCGACTTCCTGCACGGGCAGACCAGTGTGGTGCCCAACGGCATGGAACTGCACGCCGTCCTCGATGTCACCTTCACGGCGGTCAGGGCCGACGGGGGCCCGCAGCGACACCCACTCCGGGTCCACCGACCACCGTTGCTCGCCGAGATTCGGGCGGAGCCACGCCGGCAGCGCCTCCTGCGCGGTGCCGGCTGCGCGCTCCCAGCCCCGAGCACCCGCCGGGCGGCCTGGCTGCCAACCGCCTTCGGCCCTTCGCCGGGTGACCCCAGCCGTCCAGCATGACGCACGAGCCCATTCACCCGACAGGTTGACGGCTCAGCGCTCGCCGACCGGGTCGAGCACGGGTCTGACGTCGATGACTGGTGTCCCGTCGATGGCCTCGAGATCGCGTACCCGCACCCGGTTGCCGTCGACCGCCAGGATCCGCACCCGGTGCAGCCCGATGGGGTTGGGCCGGTCGGGCGAGCGCGTGCTGAACACGCCGCGCAGGGGGCTGGCCCCGTCCCCGCGGGGATGCACGACCAGGACGTCGCGCCGGGCACGGTCGAGCCACGTCAGGACGAGGATGTCCGTCCCTGCTTCGAGGTCGCGGATGCCGTCGCGTACGCCTCGGGTGAACACCAGCGTCGCCTCCGGTGCTCCTTCGCCACCCTGGTTCGGGGCCGAGTCGCGGTCGGCCAGCGGCGACTCGACCCGGCCGATGACGTTGATCCGGTACGCGGTCTCGCTCATGTTCGGTCCTCTGCGGATCGTGGCCCTGTGACGGCGACCGTACGGGACGTCATCATCGGTATTCCCCGGTCGAGTAGTAGCCGTGGATCTGCACCAGCGGCCCGCCCAGCCCCGTCTCCCGGTAGGCGAGCCGCACGCCATCGCGACCGTGGAAGCGTTGCAGGGGAAGGTCAATCACGACCTGCGAGCCTACCCATCTCCTCTGCCGAGAGGCGGAGGGCACCGGCGGCCACGTTTTCGATCAGGTGGTCGGGGTTGCCGGTGCCAGGAATGGCGAGTACGTGCGGCCCTTGCTGCAGCGTCCACGCCAGGCGGACCTGCGCGGGTGTCGCGCCGTGTGCGCGAGCGACGGCGAGCAACCCTTCGCTGTCGGCGCCGTCCGGGCCCGCCTCGCGTCCTTCACCGGCGATCGCGAAGAAGGGGACGAACGCGACGCCGTGCTCGCCGCAGGTTCGCAGGAACGCGTCGGCGCCTGCGGTTCGCGAGTCGAGGCCGTACCGATTTTGCACGCAGACCACGGGCGCGATGGCCTCGGCCTCCGCGAGATGCTCGGGTCTGATGTTGGAAACGCCCAGGTGGCGGACCAGGCCGGCGGCACGCAAATCGGCAAGCGCGCCGAAGCGCTCGGCGATCGGACCGGCTCCATGGACGCGGAGGTTCACCACGTCGAGGTGGTCGCGGCCGAGCTGGCGGAGGTTCTCCTCGACCTGGCCGCGAAGTTGTTCGGGGGCGGCGAGCGGTAGCCAGGCACCCGACGGATCCCGGCCCGGCCCGACCTTGGTGACGATGACCACGTCCTCCGGGTACGGGGCCAGTGCCCTGTTGATCAACTCGTTGGCCGAGCGCAGCCGCGAGAAGTAGAACGCGGCGGTGTCGATGTGGTTGACGCCCAGATCGACCGCCCGGCGGAGCAGGCTGATCGCCTGCCCACGGTCGCCTGGCGTGCCGCGGTCGAAGGCGCCGCTGCCTGTCAGGCGCATCGCACCGAAGCCGAGGCGGTTGACCGTCAGATCACCGAGTCTCCATGTTCCCGCCGCCGCTGCGGTGATCGTCTCCGACGCCATGATCGCGAGTCTCGCAGTCAGCCGGCTATGGCCCGTGGGGTACGGCTGACTGCGGAGGTGATATCGGCGCGCCCGGACTGTGCCGCAACGCCCGGCCTCGACGGGCTGAGGCCGGGCGCTTCCTCCCCTCCCGTTGGGAGCGATGGTTCAGCAGCAGGCCGCGGCCGTGCCGACGGCTGCCGGGGACTGCTCGCCGTCTGCGTCCGGGGCGCAGCAGACGCTGTTTGGGGCCCTGGTGAGGGTGTCGGCGTCGGCCTTGACGGTGTAGACCTCCCAGGGCTCCCCGCCGGGGCCGGAGACCCAGACCTTGTCCTGCAGTGCGTAGCAGCAGTTGGTGTCGCTCTCCTCTGCCGTGGTCAGGCCCTGCTCGGCGAGCCGACTGGTGGCGGCGGCCACCTCCGCTGTGCTGGCAACCTCCACGCCGAGGTGATCCATCCGGGTGGGTTCGCCGGCCAGGCCTTCGAGCAGGACGAGCTTCAGCGGTGGTTCGGTGACGGCGAAGTTGGCGTAGCCGGGCCGGCGCTTGGCCGGCTCGGTGCCGAACAGCTTGGAGTAGAACTCGATCGAGCTCTGCAGGTCGGCGACGCGCAACGCCAACTGGACACGGGACATGGCTTCTCCTCATATAGATAGGTGTGAATACTCTCGCTACCTTGCCAGAAAGATAGATGACTGTCAACATAGACAGATAGTGAAACAAGGACCAGTGATCGGAGGGACGACCGTGGAGCTGGATCTGGGATGCTGCTCGCCGATGGTCCGCGAGCCGCTGTCCGCCAAGCAGGCGGCGCGGCTGGCCGGTGCATTCAAGGCTCTAGGTGATCCGGTGCGGCTGCGGCTGCTGTCGCTGATCGCCTCCCATGCCGGTGGGGAAGCCTGCGTGTGCGATCTGACGGGGGAGTTCGACGTGTCCCAGCCGACGATCAGCCACCACCTGAAGGTGCTGCGGGAGGCGGGGCTGCTCACCTCGCAGCGGCGCGCCACGTGGGTGTATTACCGGGTGCAGCCCGGCGGCCTGGCGGTGCTGGCGCAGCTGCTGGCCGCGCCGGTCGCCGAGCCCGTGCGGGCCGCCGGGTGATGCTGCCGACGTTGTGGCGGCGGCTGCTCGCCGAGGCGGTCGGTACGGCGCTGCTGGTGACGGTCGTGGTGGGCTCGGGGATCGCCGCGGCGCGACTGTCCCCACACGACGTGGGCCTGCAGTTGTCGGAGAACGCGCTGGCGACCGGCCTCGGTCTGGCGGTCCTGATCCTCGCGTTCGGGCCGGTGTCGGGGGCGCACTTCAATCCTGTCGTGTCCGCTGTGGACTGGTGGCTCGGCCGCCGGTCGCTCACCGGGCTGACCGGCGCCGAGCTGGTCGGGTACACCCTCGCCCAGACCGTCGGGGCGGTCGGCGGGGCGGTGCTGGCCGACGCCATGTTCGCCGTCCCCGCGGTGGCGTTCTCCCATCACGACCGCTCCGCCGGGCACCTGCTCCTCGGCGAAGTGGTCGCCACCGCCGGCCTGGTCTTCCTCATCTTCGCCTTGGCCCGCACCCGGCGGGGGTCCGTCGCCGCGCCCGCGGTCGGCGCCTACATCGCCGCCGCCTACTGGTTCACCAGCTCCACCAGCTTCGCCAACCCCGCGGTCACCATCGGGCGGGCGTTCACCGACACCTTCGCCGGTATCGCCCCCGCCTCGGTGCCGGGCTTCCTCGGGGCGGAGGTTGCCGGCGGCCTGGTCGGACTCGGCCTGCTGCTCGCCCTCTACCCGAACGCTGCGAACGGCGCGGCTGACGTCGTCGTACCGCACGCCGCCACGGCGGAAGGCCCGGATTGACCGCCGCCGCTGCAACCGGCGACCCGGTAATGGTCGCCCTCCACCGGGCAGATCACGCGGCGGCGGGCTCCGGCTCCGATCGGCGCTTGACCAGCTTGATGGCCTGAATCCCGCTGGCGACTCCGGCCACCGCGATGACGCCGACGAGCCAGCCCGGTGCATGCAGGTCGATGGCGCCGACGATGACGAACCCGTCGAACAGCGAGATCAGCGTGAAGCCGATGTCGTCGACGTAGCGGGACCGCCAACCCGGGCCGCGCCGGCGCAGCCGATTGCCCGCCTGCCAGGCACGGAACAGCATGTAGAGCCCGAGAGCCAGCAGGGCGCCGTAGATGAGCCGGGTGGACGTGTCGAGGTGGGGCCAGTCGACGGCGATCACCGCGACCATGAAGGAGACGAGGGCGGCCAGGGACACGGCGTAGCCGCGAAACCACCAGGATTCGAGCGCCTGGCGGCGAAGCGAAACCGTGCCGGCGGCGAAGCAGCCGATGCCGGCCAGCGCGTGTAAGGCGATCAAGACATTGTGCGGCATGTGCTACCTCGCGGTGGCGAGTGGAAGTGGCCGGGGCGGGACCGGATTGGACACGACTATCGAGGTGACCGTCTGCCCGTACAACAGAAACCGGTCGAGGATCTCTTCGAGGTCTTCGATGGTCGGAGCGTGGACCTTGACCAGGAAGCAGTCCTCGCCGGTGATCCGGTAGCACTCGCTGACCTGGCTCAACTCCCGGGCCAGCCCGGCGACCTTGGCCAGCTGACCGGGCGAGGGCCGGACCCGGGCGAACGCGGTCACGGGCAGTCCGATTGCCGCGGGGTCGACATCCATCCGAAACCCGGTGATCACACCGGACTGTTGCATCCGCTGCACTCGCTCGGTGACCGCGGGCGAGGACATCCCCACCCGCCGGGCCAGCGCCGACATGGCCATCCGCGGATCGGCGTGCAACTCCTGCAGCAGCCGAACGTTGACCGGATCCAACGCCTCAAATGGGACTCTTGAGGTCACCGCTGCGTCGGCTGCAGCTTTCGCAGGCATTTCGCTATCTGCGCCTTAAGATTGCCATGGTCGGCAGCCTACCTGCCTTGCACCATGGACACCATGGCCTCAACAGATGTACGACACGTGGCAGCCCCGACGTCCCCGGGCGGCGTCGCGGCCGTGGTGGGTGCTCTGCCGGCCACGTCCTTCTTCGTGACCAGCGCGATCTTCCACTACCTGGGCCCCTCGCTGGCGGTGCTGCTGTTCGCCAAGGTCGACGTGCTCGGGGTCGCGTGGCTACGAATCGCCGCCGCCGCGGCATTCTTCGCCGGGTGGCGCCGCCCGTGGCGGGTGGTTGCGGCGGCGACACCCGCACAGCGCCGGGTGCTGGTCGGCCTGGGTGTCGTACTGGCGGCGATGAACTCGCTGTTCTACCTCGCCGTGGACCGGTTGCCGTTGTCGACGGTCGGCGCGATCGAGTTCCTCGGCGTCGTCATCCTTGCCGCGGCCGGTGCGCGCACGCGCCGGAACCTGCTGGCGCTGCTGCTCGCGGTCGGCGGCGTCGCGTTGCTCGCCGACGTCCGGTTGGGCGGCGAGCCGGCCGGCTTCGCCTTCGCCTTCGCCAACTGCGCCGGCTTCATGCTCTATGTCGTCCTGGGTCACCGGGTCGCCAACACCGCCGCGGGCGTCCGTACCGGCGCGTCCGGTTCGGTGCTGAGCGGCATCGACCAACTCGGCGCCGCAATGCTGGTCGCCGTCGTGGCCGCGACCCCGTTCGGCGTCGTCGCGGCAGCACCCGCGTTCGCGCATCCCGGTTGGCTCGTCTGGGGGATCGGCGTCGGCTTGTGCTCCTCGGTCATCCCGTACGTGACCGACCAACTCGCGATGGCCCGCCTCCCGCGCGCGACCTTCGCCCTCATGCTCGCCTTGCTGCCGGGCACCGCGACCGTCGTCGGCCTGCTGGTCCTGGCCCAGGTGCCGACGGTGCAGGACCTCGGCGGCGTTGCGCTCGTCATCGCCGGCGTCGCCCTGCACCACCAACGTCAGCCGACCGGCTGACGTACACCGAAGACAGACAGTCCGACACAGGGAGATCGAATGCAGTACGCAAGGCTGGGTCACTCGGGCCTGAAGGTTTCGCGCATCTGCCTGGGCATGATGAGCTACGGCGCCACGTCAGAACGTAAGTGGCATCTCACCGAAGACGCCGCGGAGCCGCACGTCCGGCACGCCGTGGACGCCGGGATCACGTTCTTCGACACCGCCGACATGTACTCCGACGGGCTCACCGAGCAGATCACCGGACGGCTGCTCAGCAAGCTGTTCGGACACCGTGACGACTACGTGCTCGCGACGAAGATCTTCTACCCGATGGGGGCCGGCCCCAACGACGGCGGCCTGTCGCGCAAGCACATTTTCGCCGGGATCGACGCCTCGCTGCGCCGGCTCGGCACCGACTACGTCGACCTGTACCAGATCCATCGCTGGGACGACGAAACGCCGATCGAGGAGACCATGGCAGCGTTGCACGACGTGGTCCAGGCGGGCAAGGTGCGCTACCTCGGCGCGTCCAGCATGTACGCGTGGCAGTTCGCCAAGGCACAGCACGCCGCCGCGACGGCCGGCCGGACCACCTTCGTCTCGATGCAGAACCACTACAACCTCGTCTATCGGGAGGAGGAGCGGGAGATGATCCCGCTGTGCCGCGATCAGGGGGTCGGCGTCATCCCGTGGAGCCCGCTGGCGCGCGGGCTGCTGGCCGGCAACCGGGTGCGCGGCGGCGGCGGCCCTACCGCTCGGGCAGCCGACGATCCGTTCGCCGACTCGATGTACGGCGACTGCGACTTCGACGTGGTCGACGTCCTGCGTGCCATCGCGGCCGAACGCGGCCTTCCGCCCGCGCAGATCGCGCTGTCCTGGCTGCTCGGCAAGCCCGCGGTGACCGCGCCGATCGTCGGGGCGACCAAGATCAGCCACCTCGACGATGCGGTCGCCGCCCTCGACGTGTCGCTCGACCAGGCAGAGGTGGACAGGTTGGAGGCGCCGTACCAACCCCACCCGGTGCTCGGCCACACCTGAGCACGCCTGTTCTTGCGCGACGTTGCCGCGGTGCGCCACAGTCCTGGCATGCCGCGGCCGAAGAAGCACCGGTCCTTCGCCGACGACCTGCGCCGGATGCGGGAGGAGCGAGGCGAGGAGTGGACTGGATGAGCGGTGTCAGATAATCGGGATCGGCGCCCGCCACAACTGGCGCTGCCGCACGCCTACCGCGCGGGCGGGATGACGATGAGTGGGCGGTAGTAGTCGCGGTCCTTGACGATCATGCGCCCGCAGCGCGGCAGCGCCGCGCCGTACACGATCCTCGCCCGGCTCGACGACCAGGTGACGGCGGACGCCTGGCTGGCCGACAGGCAGCGGGCGCGCCTGATCGCTGAGGCCGACCGGTACGCCGCCGACGGTCTGCAGGTGCAGGCCCTTTCCGAACTGCAAGGGTGGGTGCGGCAGCCCGGACGGCCGGTGATGGTGCCACCGCCGCGCTGGAAGGTAGGGCTGGCGACCTTGGTGGGCATCGTGCCCGTCCGGAGGTCACCCTCCTGTTCGGCGGGCGCTACCTTGCAGCATTGCCGCCGGTCGCGCAGCCGATCGTGCTGAGCGTCCTACTGACGCCGGTCATGAGCTATGCGGTCATGCCGGCCGTCACCCGTCTCCTGCGTCCATTCCTGTACCCGTCATAGCATCCGGTCGGCCGGGGGGCTCTGTGGCTCTGCGTGTGGTTCGGCCGTAACGGACCGGCCCCCCTGGAGGTCAGCCGCGTCGGGCATCATGTCGCCACTGCTCGGCATTCCGAACGAGCGAGACAAATATCGGCGGGCCCCAAGTTCAGGATGTCCACGCACAGGACGGCGAGTGGCGGCGCCGGGCAGGCCGGTGAGGAGGACGCCGCCGGAGCGGGCTCCCGGCGGGTCGGCGACGGGCTCGGGCGGGGACTGGGACTGCCGCTCGGGGCGGGGCTGTTCGACGGCACCGGGGTGGGGGAGGGCGGGGGTGAGTCCGGCCGCGACAACGTATTCGGGCCCGGCGACGCTTTCCTGCCGCGGGCGGGCGACGTGCCCGAGAACGTCGTTTGCTGCGGCCGTTGACCTCCCCGCGCCTGGGTGGAGTCGGCGGTGGGCCGGGTGGCAGCCAGGTAGTCGTCGCCGTTCCACCGGTATGGCGCGATCCGCACGGGCTGGCCGAACGTCGGCGCGTTGATCATCTGACCGCCGCCGACGTAGAGCCCGACGTGGTGCACTCGGCGCGGGGTGCCGTACAGCACCAGGTCGCCGGGCTCCGGCGCCACCGACGGTGCGACTAGAGGGCCGGCGTCGTATTGCGTCTGAGCCGTACGCGGGATGCTGATCGCCGCAGCCGCGTACGCCGCGGTGGTGAGGCCGGAGCAATCGAAGCCCCTGTCGCCGTTGGCGGGCCCGTTGCCGCCCCATTGATAGGGCAGGCCCAACTGGGCCCGGGCGTAGGCGACCGCGATCAGAGCGGCGGCGCCGGCTCCGGCAGTGGTGTAGGCCGTTGCCAGGGCCTGCCGCGGCGACCCGGAGGCCGGGCTGCCGACGGCAATGGTCGCGGTCGCAGCAGCGAGACGGATCGGATAGCCGGCGCCCGGGTCGCCAGCTCGAGACCCCTGCAACGTGGCGGCACCGTGGGCGGCCAGGGCCACGGTCGAGGGCCCCAGCGGCAACCACGAGGCCAGCGCCGCCACCAGGACGGTGACTGCCGCATGACGCCAGCGGCGAGTCCGCTCCCAGCCGAGCGGCGTCCCGATTGCTGCGTAGATCCGTGACCGCATCTCTCACCCTCTTCTCGTCGAAGTCGTCTCAGGAAAGCGCTGAGAAAGACAGGTGCCGGGCGCACCTTCGCGAAAGGTTCGGTGGAATCCGGCGTGCGGTTGTGTTGTGACGCGACCGGCCGGCAGCTGTTCCGTAGTTTGGGACGGTGACGGCTGCCCAGGTGCTCATCGTCGAGGACGACGAGGCGATCGGGTCCGAGCTGCTGCAGGCGCTACGGAGTTCGGGTTATGCCGCCGTCTGGGCCGCCACTGGCGCCGATGGTTTGGCGTCTTGCCGGGAGGCGGCACCGGATCTGGTGCTGCTGGATCTCGGGCTGCCCGACATCGACGGGGTGCGGCTGTGCCGCGACCTGCGGGAGCAGGCACCGGACACCGTTATCGTGGTGTTGACTGCCCGCACCGCAGAGTTCGAGGTCATCGTCGCGCTGGACGCGGGAGCAGACGACTATCTGACCAAGCCGTTCCGGCTGGCCGAGTTGCTGGCCCGGCTGCGCGCGCACCTGCGCCGCCGCCCGGTTGCCGACGAGCCGCGCGAGCTGGTGGCCGGGCGGCTGCGCGTGGATGTGGCCGCCCGGCAGGCCGCCTTCGACGGCGTCGCGTTGCCGTTGCGGCCCAAGGAGTTCGACCTGCTGTGCCTGCTCGTGGCAAACGCGGGGCGGGCGGTCTCCCGGGAGCGGCTGATGGACGAGGTGTGGGACGAAAACTGGCTGGGCTCCACCAAGACCCTCGACGTGCACGTCTCGTCGGTGCGGCGCAAGCTTGCTGAGCGCGGCGAGAGCCCGGATCGGATCCAGACGCTGCGCGGGCACGGCTACCGTTACGAACTCGACGCCTGATCGGCGGCCGGACTGACGACGACCATGTCGGCCACCGGGAGCAGCAACGCGAACACCGGTCGCGGTCCGCTCCGCCGGACGATCAGCCGGCCACCCTCTGCCTCGGCCAGCGAACGCGCGAGCGCCAGCCCGATCCCGTGCCCGCTGGCGTCGGGGGACCGGCGGACGAAGGCCGCCTCCGGGTCCCCGGGCAGGCCGGCCCCCTCGTCAGCCACCTCGACGGCCACCGCGCCGCCGAGGTCCGAAGCGGTCACGCTGACAGTGCCACGGCCGTGCTCGAGCGCGTTGCCGATGAGCACGTCGAGGATCTGCCGGACCGCCGGCCCGGCCGTGGTGACGGCGCGGGTGCGCGGCCGGACGTCGACGTCGAGACTTCGGGACTCGGCCGCGAGGTGCGGCCGCCAGCGCTCACCAGCAGCGTGGACCTCGACGTCGAGGTCCAGGGCACTCACCCGGCTGCCGTCGCGCCGCAGCGAGAGCAGGTCGTCGATGGTCTCATCGAGCTGTCGGCCGCGCGTGATGGCCGTGGTGACCTCCGCCCGCAGGTCGGCGTCGGGGCGGTCGAGGGCGGATTCCAGGCCGAGGAGCAGCCCGGTGAGCGGGGTCCGTAGCTGGTGGGAGGCATCCGCGCTGAAGGCCCGCTCCCGCTCCAGGAGCTTGCCGATGTGCGCGGCCGTGTCCCGCAGTGCCTCACCGGCCGCATCCGCCTCCCGGATGCCCGACCGGTCGACCGCGATCGCGAAGTTGCCGTCGCCGAGCGAGCGCGCCGCGCTGGTGAGCCGCTCGAGCGGGGCCGCTATCCGGCGGCCCTCGCGGCGGGCCAGCACGCCGGCCACGCCCAGCACGACCAGCCCCAGCAACGCCATCGCCGCCCAGCTGCGCCTGGTGCGATCCGTGACCACAATCGCCGGGACGCCGGCGCGGACGACGGCAACGACGGCGGTGTCCGAGGGGACCGGCACCGTGACGACGAGCTGGCCGTCCTCGGTTGCCTGGTGCACGCGCCCGTCGCGGGCGGCGGCGGCCAGTGCCGAGCGGCTCGGACCGTGCCCGCCGGCCCGAGCACCGCCCGGCGTGTAGATCCCCACCCGCGGGTCTGCCGCCGCGGCCGCCGGGAGCTGTAGCCGACCGTCCGGAGTGACCGGGTTGTCCGGCACCAAGGCGACCACCCGGGTGGCGTCGCGCTGGAGCCGAGCCACCTCCTCCCCGCGGTAGAGCCGGTTGACCGCGAAGCCCAGCGGCAGGGCGAAGAGCAGCACCGCCACTGCGGTGACCCCGAGGATGCCGGTACGGATGCGTCGCCGCAGCGGCCGCCCGGTATCGGAGACCGACGTGTCTGCGGAGCCCGCACCGCTCATCGGGTCGATTCTGCCGCCCGCAAGGTAATCCGTCCGTTAACCCGCTGCGATGCCGGCGATAACCCGGCGGCATCTAGCCTGACGGCATGGCCCGATGGATGCGGAGAGTGCTTGCCGCGACACTGATCGCCCTGTGTTGCGCCACCCCACTTGCCGGCTGCAGCAGCAAGGCGGGACCGCCCGGGGCCGCCGCCTCCAAGCCGGCCGCGAGGTCGTCGGCCGGCAGCCCCCCGGCCACCGGGTCGCCGTCCGCCGGTGTGCCCAGCCAGCAGGCCGCCCCGGTGGAGAAGAACCCACCCGGCGACATCCCGGACAACATCGCCTACGTCAGCTACCGCAACCCGGCCGGCCGCTACACGTTCAAGCATCCGGAGGGCTGGGCCAGCGTGGTCAAGGGCGCGAGTGTCACCTTCACCGACAAGCTCAACGGTGTCAACGCAAGCCCCGGGTTGCAGCGGAGCGCGCCGACCGTCGCAGCCGCCAACGCGCAGGACGTGCCGGAGCTGCGGGCCACCCAGCCGGCTTTCGAGCAGCGCCGGGTCACCCCGGCGGCCCTGCTGGCCGGCTCGGGCGTGCTGATCGTCTACCACCGCAACTCCGCACCCGACCCGGTCACCGGCAAGGTGTTCCGCGACGAGGTGCAGCGCTACGAGATCTACGGCAACGGCCACGAGGTGATCCTCGAGTTGTTCGGACCTGTCGGCTCGGACAACGTCGACCCGTACCGGATCATGGCGCAGAGTCTGCGGCTGGCGTGACCGCCGCGGTCGTCGCAAGCACTGCCGGTCCGCTGCCGTTCGTGCTCGAAGCGCGGGGTCTGCACCGCTTCTACCGCCGTGGTGACGAGGAGATCGCGGCCCTGCGGGACGTGTCGATCAGCGTGGCCCCCGGCGAGATGATCGCGATCGTCGGCCCGTCCGGATCCGGCAAGTCGACGCTGATGAACCTCCTGGCCGGTCTCGACGATCCCGATGGCGGCAGCGTGTGGATCGGCGGCCAACGGTTCAGCCACCGCGGTCCGGCGGAGCAGGCCAGGATGCGCGGCCGGCACATCGGCGTGCTGACCCAGGCCAGCGGGCTGCACGACCACCTGTCGGTGCTCGGCAACGTACGTCTGGCCGCATCTTTCCGCGGTAGCGGCGGGGCTCGCAGAGGCGGCAATGAGGGCGAGCCCCCCAGGGCCATCCTCGAAGGCCTCGGCCTTGGCAGCCGGGAACATGCCCGGCCCTCCACCCTGTCCGGCGGCGAGACGGCCAGGGCCAACCTCGCGGTAGCACTCGCCGGCGGCCCGCGGGTGCTACTCGCCGACGAGCCGACCGCCGAGGTCAGCCGGGACGAGGAGGCGGACATCCTCGCGTTGCTGCGCCGGGTGCGGCCCCCGGCCGGGGCCACCGTGGTGGTCACCCACTCCGCGACCGTCGCTGCCGCGGCGGACCGGGTCATCGAACTCGTCGACGGGAAGCAGCGGTGACGCACCCGGCGATGCACCCGACGATGCCGCTGGTGGTCGCCACCGGAATCGGACTGGGCTACCGGAACACGCCGGTGCTGCAGGACACCAGCCTGACCGTCGAGGCCGGAGCCGAACTCGCTGTCACCGGGCGCTCCGGCAGCGGCAAGACCACCCTGCTGCTCGTCCTCGCCGGGCTGCTCCGGCCGGACACGGGCACGGTGCGCTGGCCCGGGCTCGACTCGGACCCGCGCCTGCGGCGCGCTCAGATCGGGTTGGTCTTCCAGGCCCCGTCGCTGCTGCCTGAGCTCACCGCGGCGGAGAACGTCGCCCTGCCGCTGCGGCTGAACGGACAGAGCCGGCCGGAGGCCGAGGCCGCGACGCACACCGCCCTCGCCGCCGTCGGGCTGGCCGATGCTGCCGGCGCGATGCCCGCGCAACTCTCCGGTGGCATGCAGCAGCGCGTGGCGATCGCCCGCGTCCTGGCCGGTCGGCCACGGCTGGTCCTGGCCGACGAGCCGACCGGTGCCCTGGACCGCGACAGCGCTTTCGCCGCTCTTGCGGCGCTGCGCGACCACACCACCGGTTACGGCGGCACGCTGGTCGTCGCCACCCACGACGAGGACCTGGCTGCCCTGTTGTTTCACCAGGCCGTACTCGAGCAGGGCCGGCTCAAGATCGGGGCGACATCATGAGGGCGCTCGGCTGGCTCGCCGGACTCCTCCGGCGCCGTCCGGTCGAGTTGCTCGGTGGGGCGGCCAGCATCGCCGTGGCCGTCGCGTTCATCGCAGCGCTGGGCGCGTTCATCACCGACAGCTCGGCCGGCTTGTCGTCGCGGGCGGCCGCCTCGGTGCCGGTCGACTGGCAGGTGCAGGTCACCCCGCAGGGCCGGCCCGCCGAGGTCGCCGCTGCCTTGAGCAAGGGCCCAGCCAAGGTCCCCGGTCTGCGCCAGGCCCTGCCGATCGACATGGCTCAGGTGCCGGCACTGGAATCGACGTCGGCTACGGGCACCCGGACCACCGGCCGGGCCTTCGTCGTCGCCCTGCCGCAGGGCTACCCGGCGATGGCTCCGGCGGAGATCCGTTATCTGGTGGGTGCACGGCAGGGGGTGTTGCTCCAGCAGCAGACCGCCGCCAACCTCGCCGCCGGGCCGGGCAGCAGCGTGATGGTGATCCTGCCCTCGGGGGGGCGCAGCGTCGTGCGCGTCGACGGCGTTGTCGATCTGCCGAATGCCGACAACTTCTTCCAGGTCGTGGGCGCCCCGCCGGGTGCTGGTGCCACCGCCCCGCCGGACAACGTGCTGCTCGTGCCCCCGGCCCGCTTCGCCGCGCTCACCACCGGCGCGACGGTCATCCACCAGTTCCACGCCGTCTTCGACCATGCCGGGCTGCCGCACGACCCGGCCGCCGCCGCTGCGGAGCAGACCCAGCGGGCCAACCACTTCCAGGCCCTGGTGGCGGGCGGCGCGCTGGTCGGCAACAACCTCGGTGCTGCCCTGTCGGCCGCCCGTGAGGACGCGCTGTATGCGCAGTTGCTGATCCTCCTGCTCGGGGTCCCCGGGCTGGCCCTGGCCGCCGTTGTTGCCGCCCTCGTCGTGGCGCTGCGCGGCGAGCGGCGCCGGCGTGAGGTGGCCCTGCTGCGGCTTCGGGGGGCCGGGCCGGCCGCCGTGCTCCGGCTCCTCGCCGTGGAGACCGCAATGACCGGCGGCCTCGGCGTGCTTCTCGGGATACCGCTGGCGCTGCTGGCGGTCCGCCTCGCCCTGCCCGCCGGGGCTGCCCTGTCCCTCGGCTGGACGTGGGGGGCCGTCGGTGCCGGCGTGCTGCTCGCCGCGGCCACGCAACTCGGGCCCGCGCTGCGCACCGTCGTCCGGCCCTACGCCGACCCGATCACCGCCGCTGCCGCGGGCCTGCCCTCCACCCGGTCGCCGTGGCCGTTGCGGCTCGGCCTGGACCTCTTCCTGCTGGCCGGCGCGGGGATCGTCTTCGCGCTGACCGCCCGCGGCGGCTACCAGGTGGTCGTCGTACCGGAAGGCGTGCCGGTCGCCACCGTCAACTACGCCGCCCTGCTCGGCCCGGCGCTGGCCTGGCCCGGCCTGGCACTGCTGGTCTGGCGGATCAGCGCGCTGGTGCTCTCGCGGCGCACCGGCCGGCTGGCCCGGCAGCAATCCGGCCGGGCCCCGGAGCTCGAAGCGGCGGCGGTGCGGCGGCGCCGGCGAGTGATCGCCCGCGGCGCCGCCGGCCTCGCCGTGGCTCTCGGCCTGGCGTCCTCCACCGCCATCTTCACCGCGACCTACGACGAGCAGGCCCGCCTCGACGTCTCGCTCACCGTCGGCGCGGACGTGGCCGTCGTCCAGCCGCCGGGATCGAACGTCGGGCCCCAAGGCGCCGCCTCGCTCGCCGGCGTGCCCGGCGTGCAAGCTGTCGAGCCGCTGCAGCACCGGCTGGCCTACGTGGGCGCCGACCTGCAGGATCTCTACGGCATCCGGCCGGGCAGCATCGGCCGGGTGGCCCCGCTGCTGGACTCCTTCGTACCCGGCTCGACCATGCCTGCCGCCCTGCGCGCCCTCACCGACACCCCGGACGGGGTGCTGCTCGCGGCGGAGACCATCCACGACTACCAGTTGCACCCGGGCGATCCGATCCGGCTGCGGCTGCAGACCGGCGCGGCTGGTACGTACCACCCGGTGCAGTTCCACGTCGTCGGGGTGGTGAAGGAGTTTCCGACCGCCCCCAAGGACAGCTTCATCATCGCCAACGCCGGCTACCTCACCAAGGCCACCGGCTCGGCCGCCGTGGGGACCTTCCTGATCAAGTCGAGGACTCCGCTGAGCACCGCCCACACGCTGCAGGCCAGGCTCGGCCCGTCGGTGCAGGTGCACGACATCATTACCGACCGCAGCAAGGTCACGTCGGCCTCCGGCCTGGCGAGCGCGGACCTCTCCGGCCTGTCCCGGTTGGAGCTCGGGTTCGGCCTGCTGCTCGCGCTGGCGTGCTCCGGGCTGGCGCTGGCGCTGGGGATCGTCGAGCGCCGTCGCGCCCTGGTCCTGCTCGCCGCACTCGGTGCCACCGCCCGGCAGCGCGGCCGGTTCCTCACCGCCGAGGCCCGCGCGCTGCTGCTCGGTGGCCTGCTCGGCGGGGTCGCCATCGGGACCACGATCGCGTACCTGCTGGTGAAGGTGCTGACCGGCATCTTCGACCCGGCACCGACCGGCCTCACCGTCCCGCTGGGCTATCTGGCGGTGCTCGTCGCCAGCGTCGTGGCAGCCACGGCGATCGTCCTCGTCGTGCTGGGACGGATCGCCGGCCGGGCCGGCCCCAGTGCCCTGCGTGACCTGTGAGCGGCGACCGGTGAGCAAGGAGGGTCGGCCATCTCTGCGCTGACATACCCCGAAGCGCTGGTCGTCGGGCTGTTCCAGGGGGTCACCGAGCTCTTCCCGGTGTCGAGCCTGGGGCACGGCATCCTGATCCCCGCGCTGGTCGGCGGCCGGTGGGCCCGCGACCTCAGCGTCTCCCGACCGGAATCGCCCTACCTGGCGTTCATCGTCGGCCTGCACGTCGCGACGGCGCTGGCTCTGCTGGCCTTCTTCTGGCGCGACTGGCTGCGCATCATCGGCGGCTTCTTCACCTCGATCCGGCACCGGCGGGTCGAGACCGCCGACGAGCGGCTGGCCTGGCTGATCGTGCTCGCGACGATCCCGGTGGGCATCAGCGGCCTGCTGCTGGAGCACCTGTTCCGGACCACCCTGGGACGGCCGATCCCCGCCGCGGTGTTCCTGACCGTCAACGGGCTGATCCTGTATGGCGCCGAGCGCCTGCGCCGGCGCGGCTCGGCGGCGGGGGATGCAGCGGTGGCGTCCATAGCAGGCCAGCCGGAGGTGGAGTTGGCGCTGGCCGCCGATCGGCGGCTGGCCACGCTGACCTTCCGGCAGGGCACCCTGATCGGCGCCGCCCAGGTGCTGGCCCTGCTGCCGGGGATCAGCAGGTCCGGCGTGACGATGGCGGCCGGCCTGCTCCGCGGACTGTCCCATGAGGACGCCGCGCGGTTCTCGTTCCTGCTGGCGACCCCGGTCATCCTGGCGGCCGGCGCGCTGAAGATCCCCGACCTGCTCGGCCCCCTAGGCAAGGGGATCGGCGGTCAGGTCCTCCTCGGCAGCGCCGCGTCGTTCCTCAGCGCCTATGCCGCCGTACGGTTCCTGACCCGGTACTTCCGGACGCGGACGCTCACGCCGTTTGCCGTCTACTGTTCCGTCGCCGGCCTGGCCAGCCTGGCGGTCCTCGGACTGCGCTGAGTGGTCAGACAACTGCCGTCAGTGGCGTGTCGCCCTCGGCGTCGCGGAAGCTGGGATCGGCGCCCGCCGACAACAGGATCCGCACGGCATCGCGCTGTTCGCGAAAACATGCCACGAGCAGCGGCGTAGCGCCCGGGCTGTCGTCCCAAGGGTTGACGTACCAGCCGTCGATGTCGGCTCCCGCGCGCAACAGGAGCACCAGCACGTCGATCGAGCCGCCGTCCTCGAGCTCCTCGATCGTCGCATGCAGCGGTAGCCACGCTGCATGACCGCCTCGTGCCCGGCGACGTCATGACGGTGGTCGGATCGACGTCACCGGGAGGACGGGAGCTCCGCCAGGCGTCAGCACTGAGCCAATCCCAAGCGTCCGAGGTCTCCTTCATCGGCGAGTGAGCCGGTCGTAGAGATCGGCGGCTCCTCAGGCAGACCATCATCGGACAGCGCGTGCCGGGTGGTGGCAGCTCGCGGGGGTTGCATTCCCGATTTCGCTGCCACGTCGACCTCCCGTGGCGCGTCGAAGCGAGATGACAACCTAGCCGGGCTGGCCGAGGAAGTCCCGATAGGCCCTTGCCACCTTGCCGTCCTCGGTTCGCACGATCCTGGCCCGGGGCCGGGCTCGCAGCACGGCCTCGAGTCGCTCGTACATCCGGCCGAGCTCGTCCCGGCCACCGGCGAGGTCGAGCATCTGCTGGGCCTCGACATGCGCCGGATCGCGGGATGTGGCGGAGCGCTCCGCGAACCGCCGGATGGAGTCCGCCTTGCTGTCGAGCAGCACGATCTCATCGAAGCGGGTGATCCTGGGCGTACATCCGCGCGAGGGTGGACTTGCCCGAGCCAGGCGGTCCATTGAGGAGAATCAGCCGGCACCACAGAGTGTGTCAAGTTGTCCACGCCATAGCGTGCAGGATCTTCCACACTGCTGGACTTGGCCGGCGTACCACGGTCAGAAGGCGCACTGTGTCGTGCGCCGCCGCGGCGGTCATGTCCGGATCGTAGGTGAACGTCTCCTGGTCCCGTACTACCTGGTGCACGATCGGCCACACCTGCGCCCAGTCGTCCTCGGCCAATCCCCGGATCTGCATCGTCGGCAGGCTATGTCCCGACGACCGCCCACCGGGACAGTCGATTCCCCTTGCCCTCGACCCGGTCCGAGAGCGCCAAGTCACCTGGGCGCCACCCAATCGCTGTCTTTCGATCGCCCGACCCGGTAAGAATGTTGCGGAGCCAGCAGACTTCGATAGATAGGTATGCCGGAAAGGGGCCCGAGATGGCACAGTTCATGGACGTACACACCGGTATGGTCGGGGTGACCGCTGAACAACTGGCCGCCGCACATCAGGCCGACCTGGACATCCAGTCCGAGGAAGGTGTCGACTTCCAGCGCGCGTGGGCCGACCCCACGACCGGACACGTCTTCTGCCTGTCCGAGGCGCCCAGTGCCGAGGCCGTGCAGCGCGTCCATGAGCGGGCCGGTCACCGGGCCGACCACGTCCACGAGATCACGATCACGGCCTGACCCGGGCGAGCGACCTGCTCAGTTCAGGGCTCGGACGTCGGTCGGCAGGGTGCCGCCCGCGAGCAGTTCCGCCGTGGCGTCCTGCAGTGCGGTCAGCGCGAGGCGCTGGGTGAACGGGCCCGTCGAGACCCGGGCGACCCCCATGCCCTGCAACTCCCGGACGGGCAGGGACCTGCCGGGTACGGCGATGACGGACAGCTTGCGTGGCCCCAGCGCGTCGACGAGGGTCTGAATCTCCTCGCGGGCGATCGCGCCGGGGACGAACACCACCGGAGCCCCCGCCGCCAGAAACGCGCGGCCCCGCCGGACGGCCTCTTCGAGCAGGTCGGCCCGGTCGGCGGCGGCCGCGCCCACCAGCACGTCGGTGCGCGCGTTGAGGACGAAGTCGATGCCGGCATCCCGCCCGGCGGCGAGCACCGCCTCGACCGCCTCGACCGCCTCGTCGATGGGCTTGCGGCGATCCTCCAGGTTTCCCCCGACCACGCCCGCGGCGATCGCGCGGCGGGCGGTCTCACCGGGGTCGCCGTAGCCGGCCTCGAAGTCCATGCTCACCGGCAGGTCGACCACCCTAACGATGCGCCCGACCATGTCGAGGTGCAACTCCAGGGGGATGTTCTCGCCGTCCTCGTAGCCGAAGGTCGCCGCGATCGAGTGGCTCGCCGTCGCCAGTGCCCGGACCCCGTCCGTCGCGGCGACGACCTTCGCCGACGCGACATCCCAGACGTTGGCCAGGGTGAGGATCTCCGGCGCGGTGTGCAGGTCGAGCAGGGTACGCGCGCGCGTGGCAGAGTCGGTCATGACGGAAACCTACCTGCTGTCCTGATGGCCCTGATGGCCGCCGCCGGGCGCCGGTACGGCTCACGGCACCTGCCCGGCGAACCAGCCGATCCAGCGGCGCTGACCGGCGGCTTCGACAGCCCGGGGCCGGTAGTTGCGCCGGGTCCAGGTGACGGCGTCGTCGACCGGGTGGCCGGCGAGGACGGCCAGGCAGGCGATCGCGGTGCCGGTGCGTCCGGTGCCGCCCCAGCAGGCGATCTCGACACGGCGCCCCGCGCGGGCGAGCAGATAGGCGTGCCCGAGGGCGGCGGCGGCGAGCCGGTCGTCGCGCGGCGCGCGGAAGTCCGGCCAGTCGACCCCCGTGGCGTCCCAGGCGGGTTCCCACAGCTCACCGCGAAGCGGCATTAGCGCGCCGAACGGTGTGAGCGGGGGGTGGCGCCGACGGGGTGGCCGGCCGAGGTAGAGCCCGAACTCCGGAAGGGGCCCGGTGGGGAGTGGTTCGCGGCGGCCGCGCCCACGGACCAGGGTGCCGTCGGGCAAAGCGATGGCGCCGACGAGCTGTTCCCCAGTGGGCATACGGCCATTCTGACGCGCCGAGAAGGCCTCGCCAGTGCCCGACCCATTGCTGCCCCGACGTTCCTCCCGATCGGTCACATCGAGAAATCACATGGTTGCTGACTATTGTCGACGCGCGTACGTGCAGCCGCCGCTCAGCGCAGCGGCACCGCGTAGACGATGACGTTGTCGGCAAAGTTGTGGGTGGCCCGGTCGTAGATGCCGCCGCACGTGACCAGAACCAGCCGAGGTGTGCCCGTCGTCCGGAAGAGGCCCTTCTGGTCGAAGGCTGACTTCACTACCTGGTCGACACCGACGACCCGGAAGTTCAGCACCGCACCGTCGGCCTGGCGAACGCTCACCACGGACCCCACCGGGATCCGGCCGAGGTGCGTGAACGGGCCGTGCTGTCCCCGGTAGGAGACGTGGGCGGCCAGCACCGCGGTGCCTCTCGGGTCGCCGGGCAACGCGCCGGGACTCCACCAGGCCACGGTGCGGGCGTCCGGCGGCAGGGCGAGCCCGCGGGTGCTCGGGTCGGTGGTGTACGGCTGGACCGGCGAAAACCCCGGATAGCCCGGTATGCGGACCGCGACGGGCTGATGCCCGGCTTCGGTCCGCGCCGCCTGCAGAGTGGCGGGCCGGGATCCGAGCAGGCCGTGCGCCGATCCGGTAGGGCCGCCGACCGGGGGATGTGCGGAGACTCCGCGCGCGGCTGGCGTCGGCAGGGCACCTGCGCGCAACGGTGCGCCGGACCGACCGCGGCCACAGCCACACAGCAGGACGAGGAGCGTGATGACGATCGCCGTGACCAACGCGGTGCAGCCGCCGCCGCGCCGCCGGGCCATCAGCAGGCGGGCAGGTCTGCTGTGTCAGCCGAGTGCCGACGGCGTGCCCGGCCGACGCACGCGACCATCCCCAGGATGCCGACAACGACCAGGCCGGTCAGGCCCAGCCGAACAGCAGAGCGGTGGCCGAGCCCGGGTTCGTCGACCGGGCCGACACCGGCCTGCATGGAGGTCGGTGCGGCGGCGCCGAGGGACTGGTCGACCCACTCCAGGCTCCGGTCCTTCGCCGAGCCGATGAGGTAGAGCGCCATGCTTCGGCCGGCCATCGCCGGCACGCTCTGCGCCGGCAGAAGCGGGCTGGCGCCCCCGGCAGGCAGCACGCCCAGGGTGTGGTTGCCGGGCGTCACGGCCGTCACTCGTTGCTGGGGCGCGATGCTGGCTGTCGCTAGCACCACCTCGTCGACGGTGATGCGTACCGGCGGCGTGGCGGCGATGTTGCGGACGACCAACGGCGTCGCCCCGGTGCCGGCCGGCGGCAGGTTGTCGTCGAAGGTGGTGATCTGCGGAGTGCCAGCCGAGTTGAGACCGACGCTGAGCGTTGTTTGCGACCCCGCGGTGGTGCTGAAAGTGGTGTCCAAAACCGGCTTCTTCATCTTGCCCGCGCCCGCTGTCGAGACAAGCACTCGGTGTGGCCCTGCCGGGAGCGCCATCGGATCGGAGACGCGCATGGTCGCGAAGCCGCTGAGCATGAGCTTGCCGTCGACGCGCACGTCCGCGACCAGCCCGCGCAGTCCATTGACGACGCTGACCTGAGCCGACGGCGATGCCGGGCGCGTAGCCGCGGTTGCCGGGACTGCGGGGACGAAGACCGCCGCGCATAGCGCGAAGGCGGCCAGCAGTCGCGGCCGACGCCATATTGTCATGTGAGCCTCCAAGAGCGGGCCACCGGACGATGTGTCGGCGTCAGCTGGCAGGGGAGAGAGTAGGGGGTCGCGTGGCCCACGTCCAGGAATGCGTACAACTACCGGCCGGCCCCTACTGACGGTGATCAAGTGTGTCGCACAGTCGCCAATCCTGCGGCAGTCCGAGACGCGCAGTAGCCAGAAGCCGTGGTTGTCGTTAGAGCTGTATCGGTTCGTGCACCGCGACGGTAGCGTGCCGCCTGACAGGGGACGAAGGGCCAGGTGACGGCAGGTGTCGCTCGTGCGGAGAGCCGGGACGGTCTGCGTGACGCTGGCCATCTTGTCGTGCTGCCTGCCCATCGGCACCGCCACTGCCACCGCGCCCAGCAGATCGGCCGCCAGGCCGGCCGGACCGGCCGCCGCCAGGGTGCCGTTGCGGATCGTCGGCACCGAGGTGTCCGGGTCGCAGGCCGGCGTCCTCGTGGTCGTGCCGCCGGCCCTCGCCAACATGCCGTTGCCCCAGTCGGCGTTCGGCGTTCGGCGCGATCACCACCCGTTGCCCCTCACCGTGCAGCACATGGCCGATGTCGGCTTGGACGTCTATATCGCGCTTGACACCGCGGCCGACCGGAGGTCGCTGGCGGCGCTGCAGTCCGCTGCCGCGGATCTGCTGCAGCGCGTGCCGTTTACGGTGCGAACCGCCGTCGTGACGTCCCCGGCCGAGATCCCGGCCCCTGAGCTGGGCAATACCGCCGCCCTGGTGGCCCTGGCGGCGGCCCAGATGAGCTCGGTCTCCGAAGTGGACCGGATCTTGAGCAAGATCTCGGCAGGACGGTCCGACGGCCGCCGCCACGTCGTCGTGCTGATGACGTCGTGCCGTCGCTCCGCAGCCGCCCTCAGCCCGGTCGGGACCACCTTGGGCCGAGGCATCAACCAGCTCGATGTCCTGGGCTACGGCCGGGCCTGCACCCCGCGACAGCAGCCGTTGCCATGGCCGCGATATGGCGGCGGACTGTCCCGTGTGGCGGCCGGGCCCGGCCAGTTGGCCGGTGCGGTGGACGCGGTGGCCTACGATCTCCTCGGTCAGTATCTGCTCACCGTCCCGGCGGCGGCGCAGCCGTCTCGGGTCGCGGTGACGGTCGACTCCACCGGCGTTCACGCTGGCGCGGAGGTGCTGCTGCCGGCCGGTGCCCTAGGCGCTCTCGCCTCTCAGAAGTCCTCCGTACCGGCCGTGGCGGAGACCGGGGATACCGGCGGCCCGTCGACCGGAGCGTTGCTGGTGCGGCTACTCGGGCTCTCGCTGATCGTTGCCGCGTGCGCCGCGGCGCTCCTTCAGGCCAGAGGTCGTCGCAGGTTTCGGCTGTCCACGGGGGACGCCGCCGGCATACCGCCCTGGAGGGACCCGGAGCCGGACGCGGGGTCCGCCCTGACAACGCGACACGTACGGCTGGCCGGGGCGGCCGAGCCAGTGCTGTCCGCCGCGTCCGTCGCTGCTCCCGAGCGGGTTGCCGGCGCCGAACCCGTGCGACTCCCCGAACCGGCGCGGTCCCCGAGAGAGGTGCGGTCGCCGAGACTTCCGCCGGGCGAGCGTTCTGCCCCCGGCCCGGTCGCGGCCACCGGCGCGGTGCCGGTCAAGTCCGATGCCCGCACGCCGAGCGCGGAGGGCCCATCAGCAGGGTTGCAAGCTGGCTCCCCACGCCCGGCGGCCGCCGATGGTCCACCCGACGGCGCAGCGCTGGGAATCCCCCCGACCGGGCTCACCGACGGGACTGTCCGGCTTCGGCTGCCGCGCCCCGGCGACGCGGTGGCCCTGCACGGCTTTGCCGAGAGTGCCGGCGGGCTGGACGGCGGCTGGGTTCCGGTGGTCGAGCACCCCACTCTTGCCGAGTGCAAGTCGGTCGTGGACTCCTGGTCGCGCGCGTGGAGCGGGCAACACCCGAAAGACAGCCTCGGCCTGGTCGTCGAACGTCGAGGTGACGACGCGATGATCGGCTACCTCGGCCTTTACCTGCGGCCGGACTCCGCCGAGGTCACGTACGGCACGGCACCGCCGCACCGAGGTCAGGGTTACGCGCAGCGGGCGTTGCGGTTGATCGCCCACCGGCTCGCGGAGCAGGACCCGGCTCGCCGGGTGGAGGCGCTGATCCTGCCGAGCGACGCCGTGAGCCGTAGCGTTGCCCGGCACGTCGGATTCGTGCCGCAGGGCACCGTTCGGACCAGCGTCCCGGCCACCGGGAGAGTCGCTCTGAGCGTGCGGTTCGTCTTCGAGTCCGCTGAGGACAGCGGGGCCATCGAGGACACCGTGCCTACTGTGGACCCCGTGCCCACTGTGGACCCCGTGCCTAGTGCGGACCCCGGGTCCACTGTCCCCGCTGGATCCAAGGAGTCGGCTGAGTCGGGTGCGGACGGTGAGCATGCCCCCTCCGCTGACGACGATGGTGCCGAGGACCGCGAATCCACAGAGTCCTCTGAGGAGGGTGAGTCCGCTGAATCCCGGGAAGCTGCTCAGAAGGCAGGGGCTGCTCAGGACGTGGAGCCGCCGGTGGGCAGCCGACCCGCCCAGGAGACTAGGCCCCGTCGGGACATCGGACCGGCTTGACGGCCGACTGGTTCGCCGTTCCGACGATGCAAGGGCAGCGAGTCCGGCTGACCGCGTTGGACGAGGGGCACGTCGACGGCTGGCTGGCGGCCGCCGACGCCGACGAAGTCTTCAGGCATCTGTCCCACGGCCGGCCGGCCGACCGGGGGGGAGCCGCCGAGCAGGTCGGCGCCGCCATGGCTGCACCGACCCGGCTTGCCTTCGCGCAACTCGACGCGCAGAGCGGGGAGTTCCTGGGATCGACGAGTTACTACGAGGTCGACCCGGTCAACCGGTCGCTGGCCATCGGATACACCTGGCTGGCCCAGCGGGCCCAGCGCACCGGGATCAACCGGGAGGCCAAGCTGCTGCTACTCACCCGCGCATTCGATGCCCTCGGCGCGGTCCGGGTCGTATGGCACACCGACGAGCGCAACCTGCAGTCGCGGACGGCCATCGCAGCGCTCGGCGCGACGGCGGAGGGCCTGCTGCGCAAGCATCGGCTGCGCCGCGACGGTAGTTGGCGGACGAGCGTGCAGTTCTCGATGACCGACGACGACTGGCCGGCTGTCCGCGCCCTGCTCGTCGCGCGCTGACCGCCGCAGGGGTCGGACCGGCTCTCAGGCCAGAAGGAAGGCGCGTACCAGTCTGGTCAACTCCGCGGGCTGCTCCTCCACGACGACGTGGCCGCTGTCCGACTCGTGATACCTGCTGCCCGGGAGCGCCTCGTGCAACCGGCGATGGTTCTCGACCGGGACCAGGTGGTCGCGGCTGCAGCCGACGACAAGGGTCTGCGCGGTGATGCGGGGCAGCAGGTGCCGGATGTCGATCCGGGTGTCGAGGTCGATCTGGCGCGACGTACCCGGCCCGATCGGCGCGGCCAGCAACTCGGCAACCCGGTCCACGCCCAGCGAGCCGAGATGCCGGGCGCTGTAGGCGCTGAGCAGGCAGAACCGGTTGTAGAGGTCCGGAGTGGTGGCGGGGAGCCGTGCCCAGAGGTCGAAGCCGAGCCGGATGCGGGGATCGGAGCTGGTCACAAATCCCGCGACGAGAACGAGCCGGCGGACGAGCCGCGGATGCGCAGCCGCCAGTGCAGCCGCCGTAACGGCACCCAGGGAGCAGCCCAGCACGTCGACCGGACCGCAGGAGGCGGCCTGGGCCACCGCTGCGACCTGGTCGACCAGCAGATCCAGGGTGAGCTACCCGCCTGGATCGGTGGTCGAACCGCTGCCGGCATAGTCGGGTGTGATGACGGTCCGGACATCAGTGAAGGAGGCGATGATCCCGCCGAAGTCGCCCAGCCCGCTGCCGCCGGTCCCGTGGACCATGACCAGGCCCGGACCGCTGCCGTGGGCCTGGTAGTGGACGGTCGATCCGCTTGTGGCGCGGTCGGCATGCCGGGTCCTCCTCCGGGTGATGACCGTTACGCGGCGCGTCCGGCGGCTGGCATTCCATCCGGGAACAATCGGGCGGGCAGCGATCATCCGGCGGGCGCGCCGCGGGGCTTTCGCCACGGCCGCCCGCATTTGTGCCGCGGATAACAGGCGCGCTGCGCTGATCCGTGCCGAGGGCCGCCCCTCCCGCTCTACTGTGACCGCGTGGGTTACCTGCCTCGGCTCAACCGGAGTGACCAACTGGCCGACTAGGAGAGGGGGCGCGGGCCCACCGGGAGGCCAGGCTGTCGTGAACGCATCTGAGGAGATGCCTGCTGCGTCGCCGGCCGAGGTGCTGGCCGATGCGGTCACGGGGGCATACTCGCGCGCGTTCTTCGAGGTGCGGCTGCGCGAGGAAGCGGACCGGGTCCGCCGCTCGGGGCTGGACTTCTCGGTGTGCCTCTTCGACGTCGATCACTTCAAGAGTGTCAACGACGCGTTCGGCCACGTACGTGGTGATCAGGTGTTACGCCAGGTCGTGGATCGAATCAATTGCCTGCTGCGTGGGTCTGACGCGGTGTTCCGGTACGGCGGCGACGAGTTCGTGTTGCTGCTGCCCGACGCCGGCCGTGCCCAGGCGGCCGAGGTGGGCGCGCGGGTCGTGGCGGCAGTTGGGGAGGGGACCTTCGACGGTGAGCCGCCGCTGCAGGTGACGATCAGTCTGGGTGTGGCCTCGTGTCCCGAGGATGCCGACGACCCGGCCGGGCTGGTTTCGGTGGCAGATCGGCGTAGTTACCTGGCCAAGAGTCGGGGCCGAGGCTGTGCCGTCGTCGACGACGCAACGACGGGTGTGGTGGCCGGCGCGCCGCGGCTGCTCGAACGCGACGCGGCGATGACCGCCGCGCACGCTTTCCTCGGCAGCCTGCCGGTCGAGGGGTCGGGGGTGCTGCGGGTGGCCGGTGAGCGGGGCGGCGGGCACACCCGGTTCCTCGACGAGCTGGGAAAGATCGCGGACCTGCGGGGAACGGCGGTGGTCCGGATCGACCGGAGCGGCACGGTGACGACGCGTCCGCAGCAGGAGGCGGCTGCCGGTGTGCTCGTCCTGGTCGACGGGGAGGCCAACTGGTCAGCGGCGGCGCAGCTTGCCCGCGGCCGGCTGACCACGGCACCCTGGGCCGGGCTCGTGCTGGCCGGTCCCGGCGCGGGAGTCGGGCCCACCGACGCGGAGTTCCCACTGCGTACGGTGGTCGAGCTGGGTGCCTGGTCGGCGATCGCCGTCCGGGTCTGGCTGCGGACCCGGCTGCGCGGGGAGCCCTCGGCCGACCTGGTCGCCTTCGTGAGCACGCACAGCGGTGGTCTGCCGGCCCGCGCGGAACGACTGGTCGCGCGGCTGGTCGCCGGTGACGGCATCCGGGGTAACGCCGGTGGGTGGACGTTGACCGGCACGGCGGGCAGCCGCAGCCGACCCGAGCGCCCGCTGCCGCAGCCGCTGACCGAGCTCGTGGGGCGGGGGGAGGAGATCGATCAGCTGATCGGCCTGTTGGCAAGCGAGCGGCTGGTGACCCTGGTCGGGCCGGGCGGCATCGGCAAGACCCGACTGTCACTGGCTGTGGCGGGCGCTGTGGCGCATGAGTACGGAGACGGGGCGGTCTTCGTGCCGCTGGCCGAGGCCACCACCGCTGATCACGTCAACTCCGCGGTGGCCCAGGCACTGCACATCACCGAGGTCGCCGACCAGGACCTGGCCGACCTGATCGGCGAGCAACTGGCCGCCCGTGAGCTGTTGCTCGTGCTGGACAACTTCGAGCAGGTCCGGCCGGCCGCCGTGCAACTGGCCGGCTGGCTGGCGCAGGCTCCCGGGCTCACCGTGCTGCTCACCACCCGCGAACGGCTGCGGCTGTCCGCCGAGCGGGTCTACGCCGTGCCGCCGCTGAGCCTGCCGGAGCGGGTCGGCGGATCGCCGGACCCGGGCGCCGTCGCCCTCGCGGTGGCCCGGTCCTCGGCGCTCGGCCTGTTCGTCGCCCGTGCCCAGCGGGTGGCGTACGACTTCCGGGTCACCGCCCGCAACCTGCCCGCCCTGAGCGAGCTGTGCCACCTCCTCGACGGGCTGCCGCTGGCCATCGAGTTGGCCGCCGCCCACATCGACACGATGATCCCCGACGAGTTGCTCTCCCGGTTGAGCTGCCGCCTCGACCTGCTCGGCGACGGTCCGGTGGACCTGCCGGCCCGGCAGCAGACCCTGCGATCGGCCATCGGGTGGAGCTACGACCTGCTTGACAGCACGGATCGTCGGCTCTTCACCGCTCTCGGCGCCTTCGCCGGCGGTTGCCGCGCGGCAGCGATCCAGGCCGTCTCGGGCACCGACCGGCTGGCCGAACGGATGGCCGGCCTGGTGGAGAAGAGCCTCGTCCAGGTCGATGCCGATCCGGACGGCGAGCCGCGATTCGTCCTCCTGGAAACGATCCGTGCCTACGCAGCCGAACAGCTCACGAAGAGTCCAGCCGGCCGGGCCGGGCATGCCCGGCACGCCGCCTATTACGCTGCCTTCGCCGAGGAGGCCAAGTCCTGGCTGCGCGGACCTGACCAGTTGGCCTGCCTGAACCTGATCGGGTGCGAGCAGCACAACATCCGGGCCGCGCTGGTGTGGGCGCTCGATCGCGGTGACGGCGAGACGGCCGGCCGGATCGCGGCCGAGGTCTGGCCGTTCTGGGCCTGCCGGGGGCAGATGAACGAGGGGCGCGACTGGGTCGACCGGGTGCTCGGCATCCGGGACCGGCTGCCGCCCCCCCTGCTGGCGAGGCTGCTCTACGCCGCTGGATGCCTGGCGGTGGACCAGGGAGACGTGCGGGTCGCCGTCGGGCTCATGGCGGAGAGCCTGGCCTGCGCCCGTGCGATCGACGACCGGGTCGCCATGCTTCAGGCGCTGCGCCTGCTCGGCCGGATCAGCACCATCACCGGAGACTACGAGCGCGCCCGCGCCCTGCACGAGGAGAGTCTCGCCCTGGCCCGTGCCGAGGCCCATCACGACGGGATCGCGAGTGCTCTGGGTGACCTCGGCGACAACGCGATCCGGCTCGGCAACCTCGACGAGGCCGAGGTGCTCGTCTCGGAGAGCCTCAAGATCTTCCGTAGCCTCGGCGACACGCTCGCCATCCTCTGCTGCATATCCAGCCTGGGAGAGATCTTCCTGTATCAGGGCGAGCCCGCGGCGGCCCGCCCGATGTTCGACCAGGGCCTGGCCCTCAGCCGGGAGGTGGGGGACGTCGGCAGCGAGGCGTGGTCGCTGCACTACCTGGGCATGGTCGCCGAGCTCGAGGGCAAGGAGGTCGAGGCCGCCGAGTTGTTCACCGCGGCCCTCTCGCTGCGCCATGACATCGAGGAGCGGCAGAGTGTGGCCGACTCGTTGGAGGGGCTGGCCGGGGTCATGATCGGGACGACGCCCGCGCTGGCGGCCCGCCTCTTCGGCGCCGCCGAGGCGCTCCGGGAGCGCCATCAGTTGCACCGGCCGCCGGTGTGGCAACGCCACTGGGAGGCACACCTGAGGCGGTTGACGGACAGCCTCGACGAGTCGGTACGCAGCGCAGCGTGGGACGCCGGCCGGGATGCCGAGCTTGACCAGGTCGTGGCGGACGCGCTGACCCTGGGTACGCCGGAAATCGTCGGCGGCCCGCGGGCCTGACCGCCGGCAGAGGGGGTCGCAAGGCCCACCAGCAGCGCACGGCTTCTTCATCGGATCTTCAAAGCCGCCGACCTACCGTGCCCCGGGCGCGTGGTCACGGCGGGTGCGCATCCGGGCAGGGACACGTACCGCCGGTGAACGGGAGGACGGTGCAGCATGCTGGTCAGACGTCTGTCGGGTGTGGCGGTGGTGGCGGCAGTAGTGTTGTCGGCCATCGGTCTGACGGTCGGGGGGGCGGTCCTCGCGCGACCGTCCTATCAGGACAGGGTGGCGGTGGACCCGTTGCCGAGGGCGGCGAACCCACCGCTGACAAGGCGGCCGACGCCACTTGTCGCGGGCAGTGCGCGGAAGCGGACGCTGGCGCTCGCCGAGCGCGCCTCCGGCCGGCCCGCGACCAGCACACCCTGCTCCATCCCGGCGGGTGCCTGCGTCGACCTGTCGGCCCGCAGGTCCTGGTTACTGGACGGTGGCCGGGTGGTGTACGGGCCGGTGCCTATCACCAGCGGCCGGTCAGGTTACGCGACTCCGACCGGCCTGTTCCAGGTGCTGTACAAGGACTTCGACCACCACAGCCGGGAGTTCGGCAACGCCCCGATGCCGTATTCGGTGTTCTTCAGCGGTCTCGGCATCGCCTTTCATGCCGGCAGTCTGAGCCAGCAGTCGCATGGGTGCATCCACCTGTCCCGGGTCGCAGCCGCGAAGTACTTCCACACGCTCGAGGTCGGCCAACCGGTGCAGGTCGTGGCCTCCCGTCGGGCGTCGTGACCACTGCCGGACCAAACCTGGCCCGCCAGGGCCCTGGGGCTCGGCGTCCTTACCGTGACCGGCACCTGCCTCGCCACGGCGGCGGCATCGCCAACGTCGACGACCTGACCCGCACCCTCAACTGCGAAGAGCCGTCATCAGCCCACACTTTCTGCGATATCTCAGCGGGTACCCCCTTTGAGGCTCTTCGAAGTTGAGGGGGAAGTGACCCTCATGTGACGGTTGCCAGGCGTTGTCGCCTGGTGCAGGCGTACCGTACCCGGCGTCGCTGGTTGTCGAGGTTGCGGAACCCGAACGCCACGCGGGCGGCGTCTTTGATGA
>JBBRYN010000031.1:0-35255 GCA_038237645.1 Mycobacteriales bacterium | reverse complement strand
GCCACATCCGAGATTGCCGTTCGGTCAAATGAGGCCTGATCGTGTCGTAGCGACGGACGAGAGACTCCTTGACCACGGACATAGCACAGACCGTAGCCACCGCAAACACAAAAGCTGGGTTATTTCGCTACGTGTCCTTATCCCGCCTTGGTCTTCAAGTCGGTGCCGGTCTTCGATACCCCGCCGGAGCAGTCTGCGCCGGGCTCAGGTGCACCCTTGTTGCTGAGGTCGGCGATGAAGGAGGCGATGCGCTTGTCCGAGGCGGAGTTCACCCGCAGCTGATATCCCCAGCCCTGCAGGGAGATCGGCGATTTCAGCCCCGGATACGGGCTCAGCATTAAGTAGGTCTTGCCGCGCACCTTCGAGACGAGCTTGGCGATCTCGGCAGGCTCGAGCCCCGGGCGGTAGGTGATCCACACGGCGCCGTGCTCAAGGGAGTGCACGGCGTGTTCGTTGGCGATCTGTGCCGTGTAGACGTTGCCCATGCAGCTCTGCCAGAGGGGGTTGTGGTTGCCCCCGACGGGCGGCGACTGCGCGTACTTCACATGGGTCGTGACGTGGTTGCGACTGAGCTTCGTCTTGTGCAGGTCGATGATGCCGGCGATCCGCTGTACGGCGGTCTTCTTCGACTCGTTGACCTGATACATCGCCGTGCCGATCACCGCAACGGCGAACAGCGCGATCGCGACGCCGATCGCGATGAGGCCCCAGGGCGGCCCGGGTTTGATCGGAGCCGCGGCCGCCTTGCCCCGAGGGCGGTTGCCGCCCTTCCCGCCGCTGCCCTTCGCAGGCGGCCGGGCGGCGGACTTGCCGGCGGGGCGGGTGGCGGCCTTGCCGCTCGGCTTGCCCGGCGGGCTGCCTTTGGTGGACGTCATTCGGTGTCCCTGCTGGTTGAGAGTGGATTGCGATCGAGTTGGTTGTCCGGCTACTGAAGCGTACGAACGCCGTGGCCTCCAGACTAACTGCGCGGGGAGACTGCCGGTGCCGCGATAGCCTTTGTCGGTGACTCCCGACGATCTTGCCGAGGCGATTCGCGGTGCCGTCGGCTCATGCGTCGAGCGGGGCGACCTGCAGGTCGGCGTGCCGGAGCGGGTCAGCGTCGAGCGGCCGAAGGCCCGGGAGCACGGCGACTACGCCACCAACGTCGCGCTGCGGCTGGCCAAGGCGGCCGGCCGGGCGCCCCGCGAGGTGGCCGAGGTGATCGCGAGGGAGCTGTCCGAGCACGCCGGGGTGAGCGCCGTGGAGGTGGCCGGTCCTGGTTTTCTCAACATCACCCTGGCCGGTGAGGCGCTCGGTGACATCGCCCGGACGGTGGTCACCGGCGGGGCCGACTACGGCCGCTCGGTGATCTTGACAGGGCAGCGGATCAACCTGGAGTTCGTCTCGGCCAACCCCACCGGCCCGATCCACCTCGGGCACACCCGGTGGGCCGCCGTCGGCGACGCGCTGGGGCGGCTGCTGACGGCGAGCGGCGCAGACGTCACCCGGGAATACTACGTCAACGACGCGGGAGCCCAGATCTCGCGGTTCGTGGGATCCCTCTACGCCGCCGCGACCGGCGCACCGACGCCCGCGGACGGCTACGCCGGCACCTATATCGCCGACATCGCCGCTCAGGTGGTCGCGCTGCATCCCGACGTCCGTGGGGGCCCGGCCGCCGAGGCCGTCGAGGTTTTCCGGCGCGAGGGTGTCCCGCTCATGCTCGCGGACATCAAGCGGGCGATGGCCGGCTTCGGCGTGGTCTTCGACGTCTACTTCAGTGAAAAGGACCTCCACGACAGGGGAGAGCTGGACGCCGCGCTCAAGCGGCTCCGCGACGGGGGTCACGTGTTCGACGCCGAGGGCGCCGTGTGGCTGCGGACCACCGACTTCGGCGACGACAAGGACCGCCCGTTGGTCAAGTCCAACGGGGAATGGACCTACATCGCCGCTGACGCCGCCTACTACCTCGACAAGCGGGAGCGTGGTTTCGACCGGGTCGTGATCATGCTGGGGGCGGATCATCACGGCTACATCGGCCGCTACCGTGCCCTGGCGGCGGCCTTCGGTGACGACCCCGACAAGACGCTTGAGATCCTGATCGGCCAGATGGTCACCCTCACCCGAGCCGGCCAGCCGCTCAAGATGAGCAAGCGGGCGGGCACGTACGTTTCGCTGGAAGATCTCGTCGACGCGATCGGCGTTGATGCCGCCCGCTATGCGCTGGCCCGTTCGTCGACCGATTCCCAGATCGACATCGACCTCGACCTGTGGACGCGTGCGACCAACGACAACCCGGTGTTCTACCTGCAGTACGCCCACGCCCGGATCGCGTCCCTGCTGCGCAACGCCGCGGACCTCGGGCTCGATCGCGACCCGCATGCCGACCTCGGCCTGCTGCAGACCAGCCGTGAGACCGACCTGCTGCGCGTCCTCGGCGAGTTTCCCCGCGTCCTGGCGAGCGCGGCCGAGCTGCGGGCGCCGCACCGGGTGACCCGCTATCTCGAAGAGCTGGCCGGCATCTATCACCGCTTCTACGACAGCTCCCGCGTGTTGCCGTACGGCGACGACGATGCCGAGCCACTGACCTTCGCCCGGCTCGAGTTGGTGGAGGCGACCCGCGTGGTGATCGCCAACGGGCTCGCCCTGTTGGGTGTGAGCGCTCCGGAGCGGATGTGAGCGCCCACCCCGCTGGGCCACTGCACGCCGACATGGCACGCGACACCCCGGCCTGGCCGGCCGCCGCCGATCTCAACGCGCTGCATCCGTCGGTCTGGCCGCGGTCGGCCGTGCGGGTCGGCGGTGTGCTGACCATCGGCGGCATGGACGTCCGCGACCTTGCGGCGGCGCACGGCACTCCCGCATTCGTCCTCGACGAGCGCGACTTCCGCTCCCGCTGCCACGACTACCGCGCGGCCTTCGGCAGCACGGCCGACGTCTTCTACGCCGGCAAGGCATTCCTCTGTACGCAGGTCGCGCGATGGATCGCCGAGGAGGGTCTCGGGCTCGACGTGTGCACCGGCGGTGAGCTCGCCCTCGCCTTGCGGGCCGCCTTCCCGCCCGAGCGGATCGGCTTCCACGGCAACAACAAGAGCATGGCGGAGCTCGCCGAGGCGGTGGCCGCCGGCGTGGGCCGGGTCGTGCTCGACTCGTACGAAGAGATCGTCCGGCTGGCCGACGCCGCGACGCGGGCCGGCCGGCGGGTCAAGGTGCTGATCCGGGCCACTGTGGGCGTCGAGGCGCACACCCACGAATACATCGCCACGGCACACGAGGACCAGAAGTTCGGGTTTTCGATGGCATCCGGCGCGGTGCTGGAGGCGGTGCGCCGGGTCCTGATGTTGCCCTCCCTGGAGCTGGTGGGGTTGCACAGCCACATCGGGTCGCAAATTTTCGACACGTCAGCCTTCGAGGTCTCCGCGCATCGGGTGGTCGCGCTGCTGGCCGCCGTCCGCGACGAACACGGCGTCGAGTTGGCCGAGGTCGGGCTGGGCGGCGGGCTCGGCATCGCCTACACCGCCGAGGACGACCCGCTGGATCCCCAGCAGGTCGCCGAGTCCCTGCGCGGCATCGTCGAACGCGAGTGCGCGGCAGCCGGCCTCGTCGTGCCGCGCATGTCGGTCGAGCCCGGCCGGGCCATCGCCGGGCCTGGCACGATCACGCTGTACGAGGTCGGCACGGTGAAGGACGTCGACGGAATCCGTACCTACCTGAGCGTCGACGGCGGCATGAGCGACAACGTCCGCACCGCGCTCTACGGCGCCCGCTACACCTGCGCGCTCGCCTCTCGGGCGAGCGAGGCGCTGCCCATGCTGGCCCGCGTCGTCGGGCTGCACTGCGAGTCCGGCGACGTGGTCGTACGCGAGACGTGGTTGCCCGGTGACGTCGCACCGGGTGATCTGCTTGCCGTCGCCGCCACGGGTGCCTATTGCCGGGCCATGGCGAGCAACTACAACCTCGTGCCGCGGCCGCCGGTCGTCGCCGTCCGCGACGGGGTGTCGCGCGAGGTGCTGCGTCGCGAGACCGCCGACGACCTGCTCCGGCTGGAGGTCGAGTGAGCATCCGAGCGCAGCGAGGCGCGGAGCGAGATGGGAGATAGTCAGGTGAGTGTCGGCGTCGCGCTGCTCGGCTGCGGCGTGGTGGGATCGGAGGTGGTCCGGCTGCTGCACGAGCATGCCGACGATCTGGCCAGTCGGGTCGGCGCCCCCCTGGAGCTCGTGGGGATTGCCGTCCGACGGCCGCAGCGTCGCCGGGACCTCCCGATCGACCCGGCGTTGCTGACCACCGATGCTGCCGGCCTGGTCATCCGTGACGATGTCGACGTCGTCGTCGAGGTGATCGGCGGGATCGAGCCGGCCCGATCACTGTTGCTGTCGGCGTTCAAGGCGGGCAAGTCGGTGGTCACGGCCAACAAGGCGCTGCTGGCCGCCGACGGGGTGCCGCTGCACGCCGCGGCGCGCGAGCACGGGGCTGACCTGTACTTCGAGGCGTCGGTGGCCGGGGCCATCCCGCTGCTGCGCCCGCTGCGGGAATCCCTGGCCGGCGACCGGGTGATCCGGGTCCTTGGAATCGTCAACGGCACCACCAATTTCGTACTGTCCAAAATGGACGAGACCGGCGCCGGCTTCGCCGAGGCACTGGACGAGGCGACGGCCCTGGGATACGCCGAGGCCGACCCGACGGCAGACATCGAAGGCTTCGACGCGGCTGCCAAGGCAGCGATCCTCGCCGCGCTGGCCTTCCACACCCGGGTGACGGTGGCCGACGTGCACCGCGAGGGAATCACCGACGTGAGTGCCTCGGACGTGGCCAGTGCGCGGGCCATGGGCTGCGTGGTGAAGCTGCTCGCGATCTGCGAGACCGCCGACGGCAGTATCGGTGTGCGCGTGCACCCGGCGATGATCCCGCGAACCCATGCGCTGGCCGCGGTCAGCGGCGCCTTCAACGCCGTCTTCGTCGAAGGCGAGGCGGCCGGCGAGTTGATGTTCTACGGGCAGGGCGCCGGGGGTGCACCGACGGCCAGCGCCGTGCTCGGCGATCTTGTCGCGGTCGCGCGGAACAGGCTGGCGGGGGCGCGGGGTTTCGGTGAGTCGTCCTACGCCGACCTGCGCATCCGGCCGATGGGGGAGACGCTGACCCGCTACCACGTCAGCCTGCAGGTCGCCGACCAGCCCGGCGTGCTCGCCGAGGTGGCCCATGCCTTCGCCGCGCACGACGTGTCGATCCAGACCGTACGCCAGGAGGGCCACGGCGACGACGCCTCGCTGGTGCTTGTCACGCATACGGCGACCGACGCCGCGCTGTCGGACACCGTCGAGGACTTGCGCGGCCTTGCTGCAGTGCGTGGCGTCAGCAGTGTCATGCGGGTGGAGGGGATGGGGGCCCGATGAAGGCATGGCGTGGTGTCGTCGAGGAGTATCGCGAGTGGCTGCCGGTCAGCGCCGCCACGCCGGTTGTGACCCTGGGGGAGGGCGACACGCCGCTGGTGCCCGCCCCCGAATTGTCCCGGCGGACCGGGTGCGAGGTGCACCTCAAGGTCGAGGGCGCCAATCCGACCGGCTCCTTCAAGGATCGCGGCATGACGCTGGCGATCAGCAAAGCCAAGGAGGAAGGGTCGATCGCCGTCATCTGTGCCTCGACCGGCAACACCAGCGCCAGTGCCGCGGCCTATGCCGTCCGGGCGGGGATGACGTGTGCGGTGCTCGTGCCGCACGGCCGGATCGCGATGGGCAAGATGGCGCAGGCGCTGGTTCACGGGGCGAAGCTGCTGCAGGTCGACGGCGGCTTCGACGAGTGCCTCGACGTGGCGCGCGAACTGGCCGGCAACTACCCGGTGTCCCTGGTCAACTCGGTCAACGCCTACCGCATCGAGGGCCAGAAGACGGCGGCGTTCGAGGTGGTGGACGCGCTCGGACGGGCGCCGGACGTGCACTGCCTGCCGGTCGGCAACGCCGGCAACATCACGGCTTACTGGCGGGGCTACGTGGAGTATCACCGCGACGGGAGGGCGGCCGGACGGCCGACGATGCGCGGCTTCCAGGCGGCCGGTGCGGCACCGATCGTCACCGGCCAGGTGGTGACCAGCCCGACCACCATCGCCACGGCCATCCGCATCGGCAACCCGGCGTCCTGGCAGCTGGCGCTGGCCGCTCGCGACGAGTCCGGCGGCGATATCGAGTCGGTCACCGACCGGCAGATCCTGGCCGCCTACCGGCTGCTCGCCCAGCAGGAGGGGGTGTTCGTCGAGCCGGCTTCCGCGGCGGGGGTCGCCGGCCTGCTCCAGGCGAGTGAGCGAGGCACCGTGGCGCGGGGGCAGGTGGTCGTGTGCACGGTCACCGGGCATGGCCTGAAGGACCCGGAATGGGCTATCTCCGGTGCTCCCGCGCCGATCACGATCACGCCGGAGGCAAAGGCCGCCGCGGCGTCGCTCGGGCTGATCTGATGGTCAGACCGTCGTTTCGGGCCGCCCCCGTACGGGTCCGTGTCCCGGCCACCAGCGCCAACCTGGGGCCCGGGTTCGACGCCTTCGGGCTGGCCCTCGGCCTGCACGACGACGTGGTCGTACGTGTCGACGACACCGGGCTGAGTGTCGATGTGGCCGGCGAGGGAGCCGACGACCTGCCGCGCAACGCCCGCCACCTGGTGGTCAGGTCGCTGCGGGCGGCCTTTGACGCGCTGGGGGGTCAGCCACGCGGCCTGCAGGTCGTGTGCGCCAACCGGATCCCCCAGGCTCGCGGCCTGGGATCGTCGGCCGCGGCCATCGTCGCCGGTGTCGTCGCCGCGCGGGCGCTGGTGCTCGGTGGCGAGGAGGTGCTCGACGACTCGGCACTCCTGGCGCTCGCCGCCTCGCTCGAGGGGCACGCCGACAACGCCGCCGCCTGCCTGCTGGGCGGCCTCACCGTGGCCTGGACGGAGGGCGGGTCGGTGCAGGCGCTGCGCCTGGAGCCGGTCGGGCTCGCGCCGGTGGCGTTCGTACCCTCGAACCGCTCGTCGACCGCTCGCGCCCGCAGGGCGCTCCCCGCCGAGGTGCCAATGTCCGCCGCCGCCGCGAACGCCGCGCGGGCCGCCCTGCTGACCCAGGCAACCACCGGGCGCGGCGACCTGCTCTTCGCCGCCACCGAGGATCGCCTGCACCAGGCGGCTCGGGGCGCAACGATGCCGCGCACTGCCACGCTGCTGGCCAAACTGCGGGCCGACGGGCTCCCCGCAGTGCTCTCCGGCTCCGGTCCCACGGTGCTCGTCCTGGCCGCCGAAGGTGCCGATCTCCCCTCCTACGCCGGCAAGACGTGGCAGCTCATGCGACTGCCGATCGACAGCGCCGGTGCGACCGTGCTGCCGCTGCACGGCTGACCCGACGTGGGCCCAAGCCCGGGAACACGCCGGGAAGGTGCCGTGTTGCTCTGAGTGCCCCGACTGCTCTACCCTCGGTGGCACAGCCGCCTCAAGGCGCGCCGATCGAATGCCGATCCCTTATGCATCGGTCGTCGACTCCATCCAGGTCGGCGTTCTAGCCAGTTCTCCAGGGTTTTCACTTCGGGGTACGGCAAGAACGGCGGCCACCTGAGGCGGTTGAATCTCCACACTCCCGCCCTGAGGCGGGAAACCCCGACTGACTGGTCGGGAGCTTTATCTCGGCCGCGGAGCCCATTGCCCCGGCTGTTTTCAGGGAAGGATTCCCCATTGTCCGATATCAACGAACTCCTGCCGGAGGCGACGAGCGCCGCTGGTGGCGAGCCCGACGCACCCGGCACAACTGCTTCTCCCGGCAAGGCGCGACGTCGCGGCGGGTTGTCCGGCATGGTGCTGACGGAGCTGCAGGCCCTCGCGGCCGAGCTCAGCATCGGGGGCACCGCCAAGATGCGCAAGAGCGACCTCATCGCGGCAATCCAGGCCAGCCAGGCCGGCAGCCCGGCGGCCGCTAACGGTGCAGTAGCTCAGCCGGTGGCGGCCGAAGCCGTTGACGCCGCCGAAAACCGGACCGTGGCCTCGCCGGACATCGCCGCGCCGGTTACGGATCGACCGCGTACCCGCCAGCGACGCTCCGCCGGCCGGCCGACCGGCGCGCCGGCCGTCGATACCGACGCCCCCGATCCGGCGGCCCGCGAGGAGCAGCCGGCGGCCGTCGACCCGGCCACTACGGAGCGACCGGCTCGCGAGCAGCAGCAGGAGCCGCGCCAGCTCGGCGACCGGCCGGGCGGACAGGGCCGGCAGGGCGGCGGCCAAGGTGGCCAGGATCGCCAGGACCGGCAGGGTGGCCAGGGCGGTCAGGACCGGCAGGGCGGTCAGGACCGGCAGGGCGGCCAGGATCGCCAGGGCGGTCAGGACCGGCAGGGCGGTCAGGATCGCCAGGGCGGCCGCGATCGTGGTCCGGACCGTGGCCCGGACCGTGACGAGGAAGACGATGGCAGCGGTCGCAGCCGTCGTCGCGGTCGGTTCCGTGAGCGCAACCGCAATCGCAACCGTGACCGCTTCGGCTCCGAGCCAGAGCCCGTGCTCGCCGATGACGACGTTCTGATCCCGGTCGCGGGCATCGTCGACATCCTCGACAACTACGGCTTCATCCGCACCTCTGGTTACCTCACCGGCCCCAACGACGTCTACGTGTCGATGGCCCAGGTGAAGCGATACGGTATCCGCCGCGGCGACGCTGTCACGGGGGCGGTGCGCCAGCCGCGTGAGGGCGACCGGAAGGACAAGTACAACGCCCTCATCCGCCTCGACACCGTCAACGGTATGGACCCCGAGTCGGCGGTGAAGCGCCCGGAGTTCCACAAGCTGACTCCGCTTTACCCGCAGGAGCGACTGCGCCTGGAGACCGACCCGGGGCAGCTGACCACCCGGGTCATCGACCTGGTGATGCCGATCGGCAAGGGGCAGCGGGCGTTGATCGTCAGCCCGCCCAAGGCCGGCAAGACGATGGTGCTGCAGGCGATCGCCAACGCGATCGCCACCAACAACCCGGAATGTCACCTCATGGTCGTCCTGGTCGACGAGCGACCCGAGGAAGTCACCGACATGACCCGGTCGGTCAAGGGCGAGGTCATCGCCTCGACCTTCGACCGGCCCCCGACCGACCACACGACGGTCGCGGAGCTGTCCATCGAGCGGGCCAAGCGCCTGGTCGAGCTGGGCCACGACGTCGTGGTGCTGCTCGACTCGATCACCCGGTTGGGTCGGGCCTACAACCTGGCGGCCCCGGCCAGCGGGCGAATCCTGTCCGGTGGTGTCGACTCGACGGCGCTCTACCCGCCAAAGCGATTCCTCGGCGCGGCGCGCAACATCGAAAACGGCGGCTCGCTGACGATCATGGCGACGGCGCTGGTCGAGACCGGGTCGACCATGGACACGGTCATCTTCGAGGAGTTCAAGGGCACCGGCAACGCCGAGCTCAAACTCGACCGCAAGATCGCCGACAAGCGGGTCTTCCCGGCCATCGACGTCGACCCGTCCAGCACGCGCAAGGAGGAGCTCCTGCTCTCACCCGAGGAGCTCTCGATCGTCATCAAGCTGCGGCGCGTGTTGCACGCCCTGGACCCGCAACAGGCCCTCGAGCTGTTGCTGGACCGGATGCGCAAGACCTCGACGAACGCCGAGTTCCTCATGCAGATCCAGAAGACGACAGTGGGGCCCGAGTCCTGAGTCGGCCGGCCCGGCACCTGCCGCTATCCCGTAGCAGGTGCGGACTGTCGGTGGTCGGTGCTTAGCTTGGGCTCGTCCGTTTCCCCTTTACGTGGAGGTTGCCATGCCCACCCGATCTGATCCCTGGCCCAACGGCACGCCCTGCTGGGTCGACGTCTCAGAGCCCGATGTCGACAAAGCCAAGGAGTTCTACGGCGCTGTGCTCGGCTGGTCCGCTTTCCGCGACACCGGCGCCGATTACGGTCACTACAACATCGGCCAGGTCGACGGCCGGGCGGCGGGCGCCATCGGGCCGCTGCAGTTCGACGGCCAGACCTCGTCGTGGACCGTCTACGTCGCCAGCGACGACGCCGACGGCGCTGTCAAGCTGATCAAAGACAACGGTGGCACGGTGCTGGTCGAGCCGATGGACATCCCCGGCAGCGGTCGCATGGCGATCGCGACGGACCCGCAGGGTGCGGCGTTCGGCGTCTGGCAGTCCGCCGGGATGCACGGTGCAGCGGTCTACATGGAGCCGGGCGCGCTGGCCTGGACCGACGTCCGCACCGCCGACCCGGACGCCGGCCGCGAGTTCTACTCAGCCGTGTTCGGCTGGCGCTACCAGCCGATGGAGGGCGCGCCGGAGGACTACACCACCATCCACTTCGATGAGGCCAGGGACGGCGAGCCGGTCGGCGGCATCGGCGGCATGATGGGCACCCCCGACGCCACGCCTTCGCACTGGGTGGCCTACTTCAGCGTGGCCGACGCCGATGGCTCGGCGGCGGCCGCGACTGCCCGGGGCGGCCAGCTGCTGGGCGAGCCGGTCGACACGCCGTTCGGGCGGATGGTCACCATTGCCGACCCGAATGGCGCCACCTTCGCCGTCGTCGGGCCCGCTCCCACGGCTTGACTCCGCGGGAATGCCGGCCTCAACAGACGGTGTTCGAGGGGGCAGGCGCCCACCTGGCACACTGGGGGGTGAGATCCGGCTCCGGTTCACGCCAGTGCGGTTCGGGCGACCCGGCGGCCATGAGGAGAGGACCCTGCATGAAGTCCGGCATTCACCCTGACTACGTCGAGACGACGGTCACCTGCAGTTGTGGGAGCAGTTTCACCACCCGCAGCACAGCCAAGAACGGCGTCATCCACGCCGACGTCTGCTCCCAGTGCCATCCCTTCTACACCGGCAAGCAGAAGATCCTCGACACAGGTGGGCGGGTCGCCCGGTTCGAGAAGCGGTTTGGGAAGCGCACCAAGTAGCTACGTTGACGGCGCCCGTCCCCGGAGGGGTCGGGCGCCGTCAACGTGCCCGCCCCCGATGGCTGGAAGCGAGACGATGACCACCGACCCGCCGGACGCCCTCGCATCGCTGGTGGCCGAGCACGCCCAACTCGAGCGTGAGCTGGCCGACCCCACCGTGCACGCCGACCAGTCACGGGCCCGCGAGCTCGGCAAGCGCTACTCCGAGCTGGGACCGGTCGTCGAGACCGCACGTGAGCTCGAGACCCTGCGTTCCGATCTCGGCGCCGCCCGCGATCTCGGCCGCGACGACGCGTCCTTCGCCACCGAGGCCGAAGGGCTGTCGCATCGGGTCGCCGAGGTGGAGAGCCGGCTGCGCGCCCTGCTGCTGCCGCGCGACCCCAATGACGGCAAGGACGTGATCCTGGAGGTCAAGGCGGGTGAGGGCGGCGAGGAGTCGGCGCTCTTCGCCGGTGACCTACTCCGGATGTACCTCCGCTACGCCGAGCGGCAAGGCTGGAACACCGAGATCCTCGACGCCATGGAGAGTGACCTGGGCGGATACAAGGGGGCGTCTGTCGCGGTCAAGGGCCGACCCGGCAAGGCGGGTGGCGTGTGGCAGCGGCTGAAGTACGAGGGGGGCGTCCACCGTGTGCAGCGGGTGCCGGTGACCGAGTCACAGGGCCGGATCCACACCTCGGCCGCCGGCGTACTCGTGTTGCCGGAGGCCGAGGACGTCGATGTGACCATCGACCCCAACGACCTGCGCATCGACGTCTATCGCTCCTCCGGTCCCGGTGGCCAGTCGGTCAACACCACCGACTCCGCCGTACGCATCACCCATGTCCCCACCGGCACCGTGGTGGCGATGCAAAACGAGAAGAGTCAGTTGCAAAACCGGGAGGCCGGTCTCCGGGTGCTCCGTGCCCGGCTGCTCGCGTTGGCCCAGGAGGAGGCGGACTCGCTCGCCTCGGACGCACGCCGCAGCCAGGTGCGCACTGTCGATCGCAGCGAGCGCGTGCGCACCTACAACTTCGCCGAGAATCGCATCGCCGACCACCGGGTCAACTTCAAGGCCTACAACCTCGACCAGGTCCTCGATGGTGACCTCGACGCGGTGATCGACGCGCTCGTCGCCGCCGACATGGCCGCCGCCTTGGCCGGCCCGGCGGCGCAGGCGTGAGCGTCGACGGCGCGGTTGCCGGCGCCGCGGCACGTCTCGCGGAGGCCGGCGTGGCCAGCCCGCGGCACGATGCCGAGGTACTTGCCGCCCACGTGCTGGGCGTGCCTCGCTCGGCACTGCGCACGGCGACCGGTTGGGACGCTTCGAGCGTGCGGGCCTACGACGACCTGGTCGCGGAGCGGGCCCGCCGGGTGCCGTTGCAGCACCTCACCGGGGTGGCCGGATTCCGCTACCTCGACCTGGCCGTCGGCCCGGGCGTCTTCGTACCCCGCCCGGAGACCGAGGTCCTGGTGACCTGGGGGCTCGGCCGGCTGGCGGGCAACGCCGCCCCGGTCGTCGTCGATCTCTGCGCCGGGTCGGGCGCGGTCGCTCTGTCGATCGCCCACGAGGCACCGGGCGCGACCGTGTACGCGGTCGAATGTGAGGCATTGGCGCTGGCCTGGCTGCGCCGCAACGCCGACGGCACCGCGGTGCGCGTTGTTGCCGGCGACGGCACCGACGCAGCGGTGCTCGCCGACCTCGACGGGCAGGTCGATCTCGTGCTGGCCAATCCGCCCTATGTCCCGCTCGGCTGCGTCGTGGAGCCCGAGGTGGCTGAGCACGACCCGCCGGCTGCCCTGTGGGGAGGCCCGGACGGGCTGCAGATCGTGCGCGGGGTCGTTGCCCGGGCGGGCCGGTTGCTGCGCGCCGGCGGTTCGCTGGCCGTCGAGCACGGTGATCGGCAGGGGGCCTCGATGCTGGCGCTATTGCGGGCAGCGGGCGATTGGGAGGATGTGACCGACCACCCCGACCTGAATGGCCGGGACCGTTTCGCGACCGCCCGGAGGGCTGCCGGTTGAGCCGCATGTTCGACTGCCGGGACCCCGCCGAACGTGCCGCGGGCATCTCGGCCGCGATCGACTCCATCGGCCGCGGTGACCTGATCGTGCTCCCCACGGACACCGTCTACGGCCTCGGTGCCGACGCTTTCACCCCGCCCGCGGTCGATGCCCTGCTCAGCGCCAAGATGCGCGGCCGGGACATGCCGGTGGGCGTCCTGGTCGGATCCTGGCGCGGTCTCGACGGCCTCGTGGTCTCCGTCCCGCCGTCGGTCCGCGAGATCGTCGAGGCGTTCTGGCCGGGCGGGCTGAGCCTGGTCGTCCAACAGGCGCCGTCACTGTCGTGGGACCTCGGCGACAGCCGAGGGACGGTGATGGTGCGGATGCCGCTGCACCCCGTCGCGCTCGAGGTGCTGGCGTCGACCGGTCCGCTGGCCGTCTCCAGTGCCAACGTCAGCGGTCTGCCGCCGGCCACCTCGGCCGAGGAGGCCCGGACCCAGCTCGCCGGTTCCGTCGACGTCTATCTCGAGGCCGGCAGCTGCGGCGAGCCGGTCGCCTCGACGATCATCGACGTGACCGGGCCGGTGCCCCGGCTCCTGCGTGCCGGCGCCATCGGCATCGACGTTCTGCGTGAGGTCGTGCCCGACGTGCAGGAGCCGACCGGTCGGTAGAGTGGCGGCAGCAACCGCGCGCCCTAGCAGAAGGAGCCATCCCGCATGAGCACTCCCTTCTGGGGACCGGACTTCGCCGCCCTGCAACAGGCTGATCCCGAGGTCGCCGACATCGTGCTGGGTGAGCTCGACCGGTTGCGCGGTGGCCTGCAGCTGATCGCCAGCGAAAACTTCACCTCGCCCGCCGTACTGGCCGCGCTGGGCTCGACGCTGTCGAACAAGTACGCCGAGGGTTATCCCGGCCGGCGCTACTACGGCGGCTGTCAGGAGGTCGACAAGGCTGAGGAGCTCGGCATCGCACGAGCAAAGGAGCTGTTCGGCTGCGAGCACGCCAACCTGCAGCCGCATTCGGGTGCCTCGGCCAACCTCGCCGCTTATGCCGCACTGCTCGATCCGGGCGACACCGTGCTCGCGATGGCCCTGCCGCACGGTGGCCACCTGACCCACGGCAGCAAGGTGAACTTCTCCGGGAGATGGTTCAACACGATCGGCTACTCGGTGCACCGGGGCACCGAGTTGATCGACTACGACGAGGTGCGAGACCTGGCGCGGCAACACCGGCCCAAGATGATCATCTGTGGCGCCACCGCATACCCGCGCCTCATCGACTTCGCCGCGTTCCGGGCGATCGCCGACGAGGTCGACGCCAGGCTGATGGTCGACGCCGCACACTTCATCGGCCTCGTCGCCGGCCAGGCGATCCCGTCGCCGGTGCCCTACGCCGACGTGGTCACCTTCACGACGCACAAGGTGTTGCGTGGCCCGCGTGGCGGGATGATCGTGTGCACGGCGGAGCTCGCGGCCAAGATCGACAAGGCCGTGTTCCCGTTCACCCAGGGTGGGCCGCTGATGCACGCGGTCGCCGCCAAGGCGGTCGCGCTCTCCGAGGCGCTCCAGCCGTCCTACCGCAGTTACGCCCGCCGGGTGATCTCCAACGCGCAGGCCCTCGCCGATGGGCTGGCGGCCGACGGGATGCGGCCTGTTTCCGGTGGCACCGACACTCACCTGGCGCTCATCGACCTCCGCGAACTCGGCGTGACCGGGCGGGACGCCGAGGCCCGCTGCGACGCCGCGCGGATCACGCTCAACAAGAACGCCATTCCCTACGACCCCGAGAAGCCGATGGTGGCCTCCGGGATACGGGTGGGCACGCCGTCGGTCACCACGCAGGGCATGACCGAGGGCGACATGAAAGAGGTGGCCCTGCTGATCGGGCGCGCCGTGCGCGACGCCGACGGCACGGCCGCTGGTGAGGTGGCCGAGACGGTCTCGACACTGGTGAGCCGACACCCCGCCTATCCGCGGGAATAGCCCGCTCAGGAGGACGCCGACCGCAGGTCGGTCACCGGGGTTGACGGCTACTTGGCGGGGTCCGCAAGCGCCCGTGGCGGGCGACCCGCCGACCAGCGAGGAGCCCCTCGTGTGATTGAATCTTGGCATGCAACAGCGGCTGGCGCGCTAGTCAACAGCCATGGCGCGACGGCCGCTGGGCGTGTGGGAGTTGGTCACGCTGGGGGCGACGAGCGTGGGTTGCCTGGTCGTCGGCCTCCTCGGCGGGCTGGCTCTCGACGCGCGACTGGACTCGCTCCCGGTGTGCACGCTGATCGGGCTGACCGTGGGCATCGGCTGCGGAAGCGCGGTGGCGTTCCTGCGGATTCGACAGTTTCTGCGCGGCTGAGAGGACCACGTTGGTGAACACCGGGGCAGATTCGCCCGACAGTGTCGTGCCCGAAGTCCCGGCACATGCCGCCGCCAACCTCCGGCGCTGCCTGATCGTCTCCGTGCCGCTCGGCATCGTCGCGATCGGCCTGCTGGCCCTGGTCGGGCATCCGATCGCGGGGCTGCTGGTGTGTGTCGGCCTGGCCCTCGGCGGCCTCAACAGCTGGCTGGTGCAACGCTCGGTCGTGCGCTTTGCCGCCACCGCGGGGCGGGGTAAGCGGCGCTTCATCGGCGGGGTGTTCGGCCGGTTGGCGATCATCAGTCTGGTGGCCTTGGGTCTGTGCCTGCTCCTGTTGCCTGACGGGCTCGGCGTCCTGGGCGGACTGGCGGCGTTCCAGATCCTCATGCTGGCCAGCGCATCGATGCCGCTGATCAGGGAGCTCCGCAAGGCATGACCGCCGTCCTCGCCGCCGGTGTCGACGAGATCGGCACCCACCCGCAGTGGCATGTCGCCGGTCTGGCCGTCAACTCCGACACGGTCACGTCCTCGTTGGTCGCCGGCGCCATCGTCGTGCTGTTCGGGCTGCTGATCGCCCGCCGCGCGACCAGCGGTGTGCCGACGGGTGCTCAGTTGGTATGGGAGACCGTGGTCGCCGCCATCGACGACCAGGTCGAGGCGGCGATCGGCAAACGGGTGGCGCCCTTCGTGGTGCCCCTCGCGACCGCGCTCTTCTTCTTCATCCTGATCGCCAACTGGCTCGAGGTCATCCCCACCCACGACCGCCTGACGTCTCCGACCTCCGACGTCAACCTGACCCTTGCCATGGCCCTTCTCGTCATCGTGTTGATGCACGTGACGGGACTGCGCAAACGCGGATTCTCCGATTACGTCGGCCACTTCTTCAAGCCGGCCTACCTCGCCCCGATCAACCTCATCGAGGAGGTCGCCAAGCCGGTCACGCTGGCGCTGCGACTCTTCGGCAACATCTTCGCCAGCGGCGTGATGCTCGCCCTGTTCGGTCTGATGCCGTACTTCATCCTTTGGCTGCCCGAAGCCCTCTGGAAGCTCTTCTCAATGGGTATCGGCGTGATCCAGGCCTTCATCTTCGCGCTGCTGACCATCCTGTACTTCAGCTTCGCCCTCGGCGGGCACGGCGACGAAGAGTCAGACCACTCATCCACCGACGAGCGCGCTGCGGTGCAGACCTGACGGCTCAGTCACAACCCGAGGAGAGACATGGCGTCAATTGACACAGGCACAGCGATTCAGGTGGCCGGTGCTTTCATCGGCGGCGGGCTCGCCCTGGGCGGAGGCGCCATCGGCGCAGCAGTCGGCGACGGCTTGGCCGGCAGCGCGACGATCTCCGGTGTCGCCCGCCAGCCCGAGGCGCAGGGCCGGCTGTTCTCGATCTTCTTCCTGACGGTCGGTCTGGTCGAGGCGATGTACTTCATCAACCTGGCCTTCATGGCGGTATTCGTCTTCGTCCTGGCGAAGAAGTAGGCCATAGCAATGCCGACGATCGTGCTCGCCGACAGCAGCAATTTCCTGATCCCCAACGGGACGTTTGTCGTCGAGCTCGTGATCTTCCTCCTCATCCTGGCGGTGATCGGCCGATTCGTCGTCCCGCCCATCCAGGGGGCGATCAGCCGGCGACGGGAAGTCATCCGGAGCCAGTTCGCCGACGCCGAGGAGGCCAAGAAGCGGGCTGCCGAGGCCGAGGGCGCCTACCAGGAGGCATTGACGCAGGCGCGGGCCGAGGCGACCCGCATCCGCGAGGATGCCCGGGCCAAGGGCCGGCAAGTCATCGAGGATTTCAAGGCGACGGCGCAGGAGCAGGCCGACCGGATCACCGCCGAGGGCCGGATGCAGCTAGCGGCCAGCCGCGCCGCGCTGCTGCCCGAGCTGCGCGCCGAGATCGGCACCCTCGGCGTCGAGCTCGCCAGCCGTATCGTCGGCGAGTCGCTGGCCGACGAGACGCGCCGCAGCGGCATCGTCGAGCAGTTCATGGACGAGCTCGACCAGCGTTCGGCCGAGGCGCCGGCCAGGGTGGGCACACCGTGATCACCTACCTCGCCGAGTTCTTCGCCTTCCTCGTCGTCGTCGCGGTGATCTACCGCTACGTCGTGCCGCCGCTGCGCAAGGCGATGGCGGCACGCACCGAGGCGATCCGGGCCGAATTCGCGGAGGCCGGCAAGGCCAAGGAGGACGCGGAGGCAGCGGAGGCCAGGTTCCGCGCCTCGACCAAGGACGTCGAGGCCGAAGTGGCCGAGATCCGCGAGAGCGCCGAGAGCCTCGCAGCGCAGATCGTGGAAGAGCTCAAGGCCAAGGCTCACGACGAGGCCGACCGGATCATCCAGCGAGGCCAGCAGCAGCTCGCGGCCGACCGCGAGTCACTGATCCGCAGCATCCGCGCCGAGACGGGCACCCTCGTCGTCGAGCTGGCCGGCCGGATCGTGGTCGGCTCGCTGGCCGACGAGGCGCGCCGGGCGGCCACCGTAGACCGGTTCCTCGCCGACCTCGCCGCCCCGGCGGCCGAGCCGGCACCAACAGCAGGGCGGGGCTGATGCAGACCGCCAGCCGCGATTCGTTCGCGGCCGTCCGTGCCAAGCTCGACGAGTCTTCCGCGTCGCCCGCGGAGCTGACGAAGGCTGCCGACGGGCTGCTGGCCGTTCGTGGATTGCTCGTCCGAGAGCCGGTGTTGCGGCGGGCGCTGTCCGATCCGGCCGCGCCGGCCGGCATTCGGGTGGAGCTGCTCGACGCGGTCGTCGGGACCGGCCTGCGCCGGTCGACGGTCGACCTGCTCCACGACATGGTCGCTTCCCGCTGGGCCAATGCCAACGACCTGGTCGAGGCGTGCGAGCTGCTGGCCGTCCAGGCGCTTCTCACTGCCGCCCAGGTCGACGACGCGCCGGCCGACGCATTGGCTGAAGTGGAAGACGAGCTTTTCCGCTTCCACCGTCTTGTCGCCGGCGATCCCCAGCTGCGTGCCGCCCTGGGCGAGTCGACCGCGGCGATCGGGCGCCGGGAAGGGCTGGTCGACGACCTGCTCGCCGGCAAGGCCCGACCGGTCACCGTCGCCCTGGTGAAGATGGCTCTCGGCGGGATAGGCGGGCGCACACTCGAGCCGTCGCTCGAACGACTCGTGGGCCACGCCGCAGCGCGACGGGACCGCGAGGTGGCATACGTCACGGTTGCGGCGCCGATGTCGACCGAGCAAGAGCAGCAGCTCGGAGCCGCACTGGCGCGCACCTACGGCCGGCAGATGTCGCTGCTCATCACGGTCGACCCATCGATCCTCGGCGGAATGACCGTGCGCGTCCGCCAGGAGCTCTACGACGGCAGTATCGAACGCCGCCTCAAGCAGGTCCGCGGTGCTCTGGCCGGCTGATCATGTTGACCCTTCCGACCGCCCCGCTCGCCCACCCAAAGGACGCTGACCATGGCTGAGCTGACCATTTCCGCCGCGGAGATCCGGAGCGCGATCGAGCGCTACGTCTCCTCATACACCCCGGAGACAGCCAAGGAGGAAGTGGGCCTGGTCACGGCGATCGGTGACGGCATCGCCCGCGTCGAGGGGCTGCCCTCGTCCATGACCAACGAGCTGCTGGAGTTCGAGGGCGGCGTGCTCGGCATCGCCCTCAACCTCGACGTCCGCGAGATCGGCGTGGTCATCCTCGGTGACTACGCCCACATCGAGGAGGGTCAGGAGGTCCGTCGTACCGGCCGGGTCCTGTCCGTCCCCGTCGGCGACGACTACCTCGGCCGGGTGGTCGATGCGCTTGGCAACCCGATCGACGGCAAGGGTGATATCGAGACCTCCGAGCGGCGGGCCCTGGAGCTTCAGGCGCCTTCCGTCGTGCAGCGGCAGCCGGTCAAGGAGCCCCTGCAGACCGGGATCAAGGCGATCGACGCCATGACCGCCATCGGCCGCGGGCAGCGCCAGCTGATCATCGGCGACCGGCAGACCGGCAAGACGGCGGTGGCCATCGACACGATCATCAACCAGCGCGACAACTGGGCCACGGGCGACCCGAAGCTGCAGGTCAAGTGTATCTACGTCGCGATCGGCCAGAAGGGCTCGACCATTGCCGCGATACGCGGCGCGCTCGAGGACGCCGGCGCGATGGACTACACCACCATCGTCGCGGCCCCGGCCTCCGACGCCGCCGGGTACAAGTACGTCGCGCCCTACACCGGATCGGCCATCGGCCAGCACTGGATGTATCAAGGCCAGCACGTGCTGATCGTCTTCGACGACCTGTCCAAGCAGGCGGAGGCCTACCGCGCCGTGTCACTGCTGCTGCGCCGGCCGCCCGGCCGCGAGGCCTATCCCGGCGACGTCTTCTACCTGCACTCGCGGCTGCTGGAGCGCTGCGCGAAGCTGTCCGACGACCTCGGCGGCGGCTCGATGACCGGGCTGCCGATCATCGAGACCAAGGGCAACGACATCTCGGCCTACATTCCGACCAACGTGATCTCCATCACCGACGGCCAGATCTTCCTCGAGACCGACCTGTTCAACTCCGGCGTCCGCCCGGCCATCAACGTCGGCGTGTCCGTTTCCCGCGTCGGTGGCAACGCGCAGATCAAGGCGATGAAGTCCGTCGCCGGCCGGTTGCGGCTCGACCTGGCACAGTTCCGCGAGCTGGAGGCATTCTCGGCGTTCGGCTCCGACCTCGACCCGGCGTCCAAGGCCCAGCTCGCCCGGGGTGAGCGCCTGGTGGAGTTGCTCAAGCAACCGCAGTACACCCCCTATCCCGTCGAACGCGAGGTCGTCTCGCTCTGGGCCGGCACCACCGGCGAGGTCGATGTGGTCCCGGTCGGCGACGTCCGGCGGTTCGAGCAGGAGTTCCTCGGCTACCTCGGCCACGAGCACAAGGGCATCTACGAGAGCATCCGGGGGGCCGGCAAGCTCGACGACGACACCATCGAGCAGCTCAAGGCCGCGATAGAGAAGTTCAAGAAGCAGTTCGAGACCGGCGACGGCGACAGCCTGCAGGTCAACGAGGCCGACGTGGAGGCGATGGAAGCCGACGAGGTCGAGCAGGAGAAGATCAAGAAGTACACCAAGAAGCCGGCGAAAAAAGCGGCCAAGCCGGCTGGCAGCTAGTCCATGGGCGCTCAGCTTCGCATCTATCGCCGCCGGATCCGCTCGGTCCAGTCGACGAAGAAGATCACCAGGGCGATGGAGCTCATCGCTGCCTCGCGGATCGTCAAGGCCCAGCAGCGGGTGACCGCGTCCAAGCCGTACGCCGACGAGATCACCCGCGTGCTGTCCACCCTGGCCTCGCGCAGCTCGCTGGACCATCCGCTGTTGAGCGAGCAACCTGACCCCGAGCGGGCGGCAGTCCTTGTGGTGACCAGCGACCGCGGGCTGGCCGGCGCCTACAACTCCAACGTCCTGCGGACCGCCGAGGAGCTCATGGCGCTCATTCGCGAGGAGGGCAAGGAGGCGGTTCTCTACGTCATCGGCCGCAAGGGCGTCGGCTACTACCGGTTCCGCCGCCGCGAGATGGCTGGCGAGTGGACCGGCTTCTCCGAACAGCCGCGCTACGTCAACGCCGACGAGGTCGGCGACACGCTGGTCAACGCGTTCCGCCAGGGCAGCCTCGACGACACCGACGCCGGCGCCGACGACGACAAGGTGGTCGCAGGCGTCAACGAGATCCACATGGTCTATACCGAGTTCGTCTCGGCGCTGACCCAACGGGCCGTGGCCAGGCGGGTTGCCCCGCTCGTCGTCGAGGAGGTCGACGTGGAGGAAGCCCCGGCCGGCTACCTGCCGGAATACGAGTTCGAGCCGGAGCCCGAGGCCCTGCTCGACGCGCTGCTGCCGAAGTACATCAACACCCGGATCTTCGCGGCGCTGTTGGAGTCGGCCGCTTCGGAGTCGGCCGCGCGGCGGCGGGCGATGAAGGCCGCCACCGACAACGCCGACGACATCATCAAGGCGCTCACCCGCGCCGCAAACTCCGCCCGCCAGGGGGAGATCACCCAAGAGATCAGCGAGATCGTCGGTGGCGCCAACGCGCTGGCCGCGGCAGGGAGTGACGCGACATGACCGCAAAGACCGAAGCCCGACCCGACGACAGCGGGGCCACCGACGACGGCACGCAGGGCGGGGTCGGCCGCGTCGTCCGCGTGATCGGCCCGGTCGTCGACGTGGAGTTCACCCGGGACTCGATGCCTGAGGTGTTCAACGCCTTGCACGTCGACCTCGTCCTGGGTGATCAGGAGATGACGCTGACCCTCGAGGTCGCCCAGCACCTCGGCGACAACATGGTGCGCGCGATCTCCATGCAGCCGACCGACGGCCTGGTCCGTGGTGCGGAGGTCACCGACACCGGCTCGGGCATCACCGTCCCGGTCGGGGACGTCACCAAGGGCCACGTCTTCAACGTGCTCGGCAAGCCGCTGGACGTGAACGAGAGCGAACTCGACATCCAGGAGCGCTGGTCGATCCACCGCCCACCGCCGCCCTTCGACGAACTCGAATCCAAGACCGAGATCTTCGAGACCGGCATCAAGGTCATCGACCTGCTCGCGCCCTACGTCGTCGGGGGCAAGGTCGGGCTGTTCGGCGGTGCCGGGGTCGGCAAGACCGTCCTCATCCAGGAGATGATCCGCCGGGTCGCGCAGAACTTCGGTGGCGTTTCGGTGTTCGCCGGGGTGGGGGAGCGGACCCGCGAGGGCAACGACCTGTTCGGTGAGATGACGGAGTCCGGTGTCATCAACGACACGGCCCTGGTCTTCGGCCAGATGGACGAGCCGCCGGGCACCCGGCTGCGGGTGGCGCTGTCGGCCCTGACGATGGCGGAGTATTTCCGCGATGTGCAGAAGCAGGACGTGTTGCTGTTCATCGACAACATCTTCCGCTTCACCCAGGCCGGCTCGGAAGTGTCCACCCTGCTCGGCCGGATGCCCTCCGCGGTCGGCTACCAACCCACTCTGGCCGACGAGATGGGTGAGTTGCAGGAGCGAATCACCTCCACGCGCGGCCACTCGATCACCTCGCTGCAGGCGATCTACGTACCCGCCGATGACATCACCGACCCGGCGCCGCACACGACGTTCGCCCACCTCGATGCCACCACGGTGCTGTCCCGGCCGATCTCGGAGCTGGGCATCTATCCCGCGGTTGACCCGCTGGACTCGACGTCGCGGATCCTCGACGCCCGCTACGTCGGCGAGGAGCATTACAACGTCGCGCAAGAGGTGAAGCGGATCCTGCAGCGCTACAAGGACCTGCAGGACATCATCGCGATCCTCGGCATCGACGAGCTTGCCGAGGAGGACAAGGTGCTCGTGGGCAGGGCTCGGCGGATCCAGCGTTTCCTGTCCCAGAACCTGTTCGTCGCCGAGCAGTTCACCAACCAGCCGGGCTCGTTCGTCTCGCGCGAGGACACCGTCAAGAGCTTCAAGAAGCTCGCTGACGGCGACTACGACCACCTGCCCGAGCAGGCGTTCTTCCTCTGTGGCGGCATCGAGGACGTCGAGGCCAACGCCAAGAAGCTCGGCGACAACAGCTGACCGGGGCTGAGCCCTCGGCGGTCCCGGGGCTCGACGCGGTGCGGTTCACCGCCCGGGTGCGGGACGCGTACGGTCCGCAGGGTCGGCTGGCCACGCCGCCGGTGACCGGTTGGGACATTTTCCCGTTCGAAGGCGAGCTGCTGGTCAAGCGACTCGACGACCCGGTGCTGCCCGAACCGCCCAGGCAGGGCACGACCCGGCTACCTGTGACTGCCGCGAGCGCGCTGACGGCAGCTACTTGTGGACCGACGAGCGTTGGCGGCTGGGCACCCTCGCCGAGCCGGCGGGTGTCCCGGCCTACCTGCTGATGCCACGTGCTCACCATGACCTGGCCGACCTGCCGGACGACCTGGCCGCCGAGCTCGGGCTGCTCACCGCGCGCCTGGACCGCATCCTTTCCGCGGTGCCCGGTGTCGGACGTGTCCACGTCAACAAGTGGGGCGACGGAGGGGCACACCTACACGTGTGGTTCATCGTCCGGCCCGCGGGCGTGTTGCAGCTGCGCGGCTCGTGCCTGTCGGAGTGGATGGACGTCCTGCCGCCACTGCCTGCATCTGACTGGCATGCCCTGGGTCGGCATGTGGCGCATGCACTCGCCGGGTACGGCGGCACAGCGCACGCCTGATCGCGCATCTGGGCGTACTCCCTGCACGTGCAGGTGTGTCTACTGTCCGCAGCGGAAGGCCTGCCCGGATAGACTGCTGGAACTGTCGGATTGGAGGGGCTGATCTTGGCTGATCCGTTGCATGTGGAGCTGGTGTCGGTCGAGCGCCCGCTGTGGTCGGGCGAGGCGACCATGGTGATCGCCCGGACCACCGAGGGGGAGCTGGGCATCCTGCCAGGTCACGCGCCGCTGCTGGGCGAGCTGGCCGAGGGCTGGGTCGTCCGGATCCAGCGGGAGGACGGCGAGGAATTGACCGCGGCAGTGCACGGCGGCTTCCTCTCGGTGACCGAGGAGGGGGTGTCCATCCTCGCCGAGGTGGCCGAGCTGGCCGAGGACGTCGACGTCGAGCGGGCGCGCCGGGCGTACGAGAGCACCTCGGAGGCTGACCGCGACGACGAGGATGCGCAGGCGGCGCGGCAACGCGCGCTCAGCCGCCTGCGTGCCGTCGGCGAGACAGTCTGATCCCACGGCGAGGCGGCGGGGCCAATGGGGTCTTACGGCGAGGCGGGCGTCCTGGTCCTGATCGCCTTCGTGCCGGTGCTGACCTTCGGAATCCTCGCGCTGCGCCGAGCCCTGCTCGCCCGCGGCGGGGGGACGGTCGAGATGAGCCTGCGCCTGCACAAGCGGACTCACGGCCGTGGATGGGTGCTGGGCACCGGCCGCTATGTCGGCGACGACCTCCAGTGGTTCCGAGTCTTCAGCATGTCGCTCGGCCCACGGCGCACGCTCAACCGGCGAGACCTCAGCGTGGTGGGCCGGCGCAAGCCGAGCAGGCCGGAGCAGATGACCCTGCAGCGCGGGATGATCGTGCTCGAATGCACCAGTGCGACCGGGTCGGTGGAAGTCGCCATGGGGGAGTCGGCGCTCACCGGATTCCTTTCCTGGCTGGAGTCCGCGGCCCCCGGCACCAGCCTGGCCGGCTGAGGCTCCGGCTCCTCTTCCGGGAGCTTGAACCGGCGGAATTCCCCGCGCCCACAGGCTCTGCCGGGTCCGGGGAGTTGCCGTCGCGGCAAGTCATACACAAGCTGGCGACAGGTCGCGGCTGAGCCGAGTGCCGGTAGAGTTCGGTCAACCTGGCCAGGCAACCAGCCGGGTAGGGATGTCCCCACCGCTGCTCGTACTCGGCTTCGTCGACCTGATCAAGGACGCGGCGAGTCGCGGTCATGACCGCGTGGGAGAACCCGCGAAGCGGGCAGCCGGCCGACAGGACCGGCGTGCCGTGATCGCCGGGTCGAGTGGAGGGCCAGGACTCGAACCGAAAGATCTGCACGCGTAGCTGATCGGCCTGCCGGGTGAGAATCCATCGATGCTCGCCCGGCTCGTACGGCCACGACACCTGCACGGTCTGTTCGTAAAGGTGCAGCCGCAGTAGCTGCTCCAGCAGGTCACCGAGAGCGTCGGAGAGGTACGAGGCGTCCAGGGTGGCCTCTGCCGAGCCCCTCTGGCCCGCACCACTACGCGGACGAGCCACCGGGTCGCCAGAGGATGTCGCCGCCTGGATTGGCCACCCGCGCGAGGATGAACAACAGGTCGGACAGCCGGTTGAGGTAGACCGCGGGCGTGACGTTGGTGCGCTCCGGATCGGCTTCGATCACCGCCCACGTGGTCCGCTCCGCGCGTCGCGCGACGGTCCGGGCCACGTGCAACAGGGCTGCGCCCGGTGTGCCGCCGGGCAGGATGAAACTGGCCAGCTTCTCCAGCCGCTCGTTGTACTCGTCGCAGGCGTGCTCGAGCCGGGTCACGTACGCGTCGGTGACGCGCAGTGGAGGGTATGGCGGGTCGTCGGTCACCGGCGTGCACAGGTCGGCGCCGATGTCGAACAGGTCGTTTTGCACCTGCCGGAGCAGCGCGGCCAGATCCGCCGGCAGGTTGCCCAGCGCCAGCGCCACTCCTAGCGCGGCATTGGCCTCGTCGACGTCGGCGTAGGCGGCGATCCGGGGATCGGTCTTGGCGACCCGGCTCATGTCGCCCAGTGCCGTCGTGCCGACATCCCCGGTCTTGGTGTAAATGCGGGTGAGGTGCACTGCCATGCAAAGCAGCGTACGACCCATCCCTGCGCCGCTGCTCGGCAGCAGCCGATCCGGCCCGCGCCCTACGATCGTTCGGTGGAGTTATTCCGGATCGTCGGCGGTGCCCGACTGCTCGGCGACGTGCCGGTCGCCGGCGCCAAGAACAGCGTGCTCAAGCTGATGGCCGCCGCGCTGCTGGCAGAGGGTCGCACAGTGCTCACCAATGCGCCGCAGATCCACGACGTGGCCGTCATGGGGGAGGTGCTACGGCGGCTGGGCTGTGCGGTGACCATCGGATCGGGCACGGTGACCATCGACTGCCCGGCACAGCAGGGTTCGGAGGCCGACTACGACCTCGTCCGCCGGATGCGCGCCTCGATCTGCGTCCTCGGGCCGCTGCTCGCCCGGACCGGCGAGGCGAAGGTCGCGCTGCCGGGGGGCGACAGTGTCGGGATCCGGTGCCTCGACCTGTCCCTGCCGTTCTATCCTGCACGATGAACCTCTCGGTCCGACCGCTCACCCGCGCACGCTGGGCCGCGCTCGAGGACCTTTTCGGCAAGTCCGGCGCCTCGAACGGGTGCTGGTGCATGTACTGGCGCATCGGCCGGCGCTACACCGAACGCGCCCCCGAGCAGAACCGGCAGGACCTCGAGCACCTGGCCTCGGCCCGACAGGCTCCCGGGCTACTCGCGTTCGACGGCGACCTGGCCGTCGGCTGGTGTGAGCTGGCGCCACGCGCCGACCTCGGCTGGCTGGCGCGCGCCCGCCACCTCGAACCCGTCGACGAGCTGCCTGTCTGGTCCGTCCCGTGCTTCTACGTACGGCGGAGTCATCGGGGACGCGGCGTCACGGGAGCACTGATCGCGGCCGCTGTGCGCCACGCGACATCCGTCGGCGCACCGGCACTGGAGGCGTATCCGATCGATACAGCTGTGCCGGGCCACACCCGCAACCTCTTCCCCGGTGTCGCATCGACCTTCGCCGCCCAGGGCTTCCAGGTGATGGTCACCCGCAGGCCGGATCGGCCGATCATGCGGATGTACCTCTAGGGTCGATGGTGACCCGTCGTCGACCCCCCTTCCCGAGTGAGGAGCGCAACCACGTGGCAGGCAAGCTGGCGGTAGTCGGCGCCGGGCTGATGGGATCCGGCATCGCCCAGGTCGCCGCCCAGGCCGGGTGGGACGTCATTCTCTGCGACGTCGACGAGGGGGCGCTGCAGCGGGGTGTAGCGGCTGTGCGCACCTCGTTGAGCCGCATCGTCGCCAAGGACCGGCTTTCCGCGTCCGCCGCGGATGACGCCCTCGACCGGATCACCCCGACGACCGACCTCGATCAGGTCGCGGACGCGGGCATCGTCGTGGAGGCGGTGTACGAGTCGGCAGACGTGAAGCAGGGCGTCTTCGCCGCGCTGGACCGGATCTGCGCCGACGACACGGTGCTGGCCTCCAACACCAGCGCCATCCCGATCACCCAGATCGGCGCGTTCACCGGCCGGCCGGAGTCGGTTGTCGGGACGCACTTCTTCTCACCGGTGCCGATGATGGCCCTGTGTGAGTTGGTGCGCGGCTTCAAGACCGCGGAGTCGACGCTGACGACTGCCCGCGAGTTCGCCGAGAGCGTCGGCAAGACCTGTGTCACGGTCAATCGCGACGTGGCGGGCTTCGTCACCACCCGCCTCGTCGCCGTACTCGCCAACGAGGCGGTCCGGCTGGTCGAGAGTGGCGTGGCGACGGCGGATGACATCGACACGGCCTGCCGACTGGGCTTCGGCCATGCCATGGGACCGCTGCGGACCATGGATCTGGCGGGCATCGACATCATGGTGCACGCCGCCAACAACATCTACGCCGACACCCGGGACGCGAAGTTCGCCCCACCGGAACTGCTGGCCCGGATGGTCAGCGCGGGTGATCTCGGCCGCAAGACCGGCCAGGGCTTCTACTCCTACGACAACTGAGCGGCACCGCCGAGCCGGCCGGGCTGAGCCCGGCCTTGCCCTAACCGGCAATCGGCAGGGATCATCGATCGGTGGAGGACGCCACCTGGGAGGCGTATGAGCTCCCCCGGTTGTCGGACGCTCCGCCGGACGACATGTTCACGTCGCTCGACGAGCAACTCGACAAGGTGCGGGAGTGGAATGCCATGCGCCGGTGGGACTTCACCGGCGAGGACTTCGACGCTGTCGACCTCACCCCGCGCACCCATCGCCGGCCGCTCATGGTGGACCTCATTGCCGTCTACCTGCCCGGCCGCGGGGATCTCGATGCAGTCCGGCACACCGCCGACGACCTGTGGCTCCTGGCCGCTCTGGAGCAGCCCAACTCGTGGTGTTGGGACGACTGGTACTGGGACCAGCCGGGCAGCGGTCTCAAGCCGGTCCGGCTGGCTGGCGGGATCGTGCACCGGCCGGGCATCCGCCGGGTGACCCTCGACCTCGGCGCGCACTGGAGGCCCGGCAAGCACGTCAGCGCTCTGAGTGTGATGGGCCCGGCGTCCGCGCATGCCGAGGTGCTCGCGGCTGCCGCGCACTTCCCCAACTGGGCACGTGCCATGGACGGCCGGACGGTTCCCTACACCTGGCTGGCGGGCTACCAGGTGACCGTCCCGCCGTACTCCAAGCACTACCGGCTGCCCTGCCTGACCTGGACGAGATATCGCCAGATGCTGAGCCTGACCAGCCACGAGGCGGCCTACACGCAGTTCGGCTGGGCCGCGCCGGAGCTCATCGACTGACCAGTCGGCCGGGCATGTCGTCTCGGCCATTCGGTCAAAGTCGGGTATCCGACACCCGAAGGGATGGTAGAACCGGGTCAGCCGTTTTACCGTCGTCATCGAAGGCAGCGTCATCGGGGGAGGTCCTCATGTCGAGCACCGCTGAGGAATCGGCCAGCCTGGTGATCCTGCGCGGCCGGGTTGACGCCTCCACGGTCGCTGTTCTGCGCGACCGGCTGCATGCTGCTGTCGACAGTGGGGCCGGCCGGCTGGTCGTCGACCTCGCCGACGTGGACACCATCGATGTGACTGCGCTCAACATGCTGATCGGCGCCCGGCGGCGGGCGCAGCGGGCCGGCCGGGACCTGGTGCTGCGCGCTGTGCCCGCCCGGGTGGCCCGGCTGCTGCGCGTCACCCGGCTCAACCGGGTGCTGCACGAGGACACCCAGCCCGGCGTCCCGGTCGGCTGACGGACCGCCTACCGACGGTTACCCGCCGGTAGGCTGGTAGCCCCGACCGGAGGACTCGCCGTGCCCCCTCCAGCCCCGCCCGACGGCCGCGACCCGCCGTGGGTGATGCGCACCTACGCCGGGCACTCCTCGGCAGCGCAGTCCAACGCGCTGTTCCGGCGCAATCTCGACAAGGGCCAGACCGGCCTGTCCGTCGCCTTCGACCTGCCCACCCAGACCGGATACGACCCGGACCACCCGTTGTCTCGTGGCGAGGTGGGCAAGGTAGGCGTCCCGGTGGCGCATCTCGGCGACCTGCGGGCGCTCTTCGACGGCATCCCGCTGGCCCGGACCAACACCTCGATGACGATCAACGCCACGGCGATGTGGCTGCTGGCCCTCTACCAGGTGGTCGCCGAGGAGCAGGACGCCGACGTCTCGGCGCTGGCCGGCACGACGCAGAACGACATCATCAAGGAATACCTCTCCCGTGGCACCTACGCCTTCCCGCCGGGGCCGTCGCTACGGCTGATCACCGACACCGTCGCGTACACGATCGCCCGGATGCCGCGGTGGAATCCGATCAACATCTGCTCCTACCACCTGCAGGAGGCCGGTGCCACTCCGGTGCAGGAGGTGGCCTACGCACTGTGCACGGCGATCGCGGTGCTGGACGCGGTGCGTGACTCCGGACAGGTCGAGGCCGACCGCATGGGCTCGGTCGTCGCCCGGATCTCTTTCTTCGTCAACGCCGGGGTGCGCTTCGTCGAGGAGATGTGCAAGATGCGCGCCTTCGTCGCGCTGTGGGACGAGCTCACCCAATCGCGCTACGGCGTCACCGATCCCGCGCAGCGCCGGCTGCGATATGGCGTGCAGGTCAATTCGCTGGGGTTGACCGAGGCGCAGCCGGAGAACAACGTCGCGCGGATCGCGCTGGAGATGCTCGGCGTCACCCTCTCCCGCGACGCCCGCGCTCGGGCGATCCAACTCCCGGCGTGGAACGAGGCGCTGGGCCTGCCCCGGCCGTGGGACCAGCAGTGGTCGCTGCGGATGCAGCAGGTGCTGGCCTTCGAGAGCGACCTGCTGGAGTACGACGACCTGTTCGCCGGCTCGCCGGTCGTGGCCGCCAAGGTGGCGTCGATCATGGCGGGAGCCCAGGTCGAGATCGACCGGGTGCAATCGATGGGCGGTGCCGTCGCGGCCGTCGAGAGCGGCTACATGAAGACCGAACTCGTGGCCTCGCTGGCCGAGCACCGGCGCCGGGTGGAGGACGGCGAGGACGTCGTGGTCGGCGTCAACAGGTTCACCACCAGCGAGCCGAGCCCCCTCGTCGCCGACCTCGACACGGCCGTCCAGACGGTCGACCCCGCGGGGGAGCAGGCGGCGATCGACCGGCTGACCGCCTGGCGGGCCGGCCGGGATGCCGACCAGGTCGATGCTGCGCTGCGCGCCCTGCGCGACGAGGCGAAGACCGCCGGCAACCTGATGACGGTGTCGCTGTGCTGCGCCCGCGCCGGCGTGACGACGGGGGAGTGGTCGCAGGCGCTGCGGGAGGTGTTCGGGGAATACCGCGCACCCACCGGAGTCTCGGCGGCGGTGCCCGGTGGGGTCGGGAGTGGCGGTGAGGGTGGTGCCGCGCTGGCCCGGGTCCGCCGGCGCGTGGCGACAACCGGCGCCGAACTCGGCGTGCACCTGAAGATGCTGGTGGGCAAGCCCGGCCTGGACGGGCACTCCAACGGTGCCGAGCAGATCGCCGTACGCGCCCGGGACGCCGGATTCGAGGTCGTCTATCCGGGCATCCGCCTTACCCCGGCGCAGATCGTCGCCACTGCGATCGAGGAGGACGTGCACGTCGTCGGACTGTCGGTGCTGTCCGGATCGCACCTGGGTGTCGTGCCCGATGTCATGGACGGCCTGCGCTCGGCCGGCCTCGACGTGCCGGTCGTGGTCGGTGGCATCATCCCGGCCGCTGACGCCCGGACCTTGCTGGACTACGGCGTCGCGCGCGTCTTCACCCCCAAGGACTACGAGTTGACGGAGATCATGGAGGCGATCGTCGACGTCGTGCGGCACGCCAACGGCCTGGACTGACCCGCCAGGGCTACCAACCCATGCAGAGGCCGTTGCACAGGCTTGCGCCGAACCAGCCGCAGCCCCCGACGGTGTCACAGCCTCCGAGGGAGCAGGAGAAACCGTGATCGTGATCGCACCAGTCATCGTCCCAGCTGCAGTTGCAATCTCCGCCGTCGTATTGCGCCGCAAGTGTCTGCGGCGCAGTGGGGGGCCCAGTGGACGGGCCGAGCACCCCGCCGAGCGCATAGGCCTCGTCGTGACCGAAGGCCTGAAGTGCGGCGGCTTTCAGGTCATCGAGTTGTTGCCGAATGGCGGGACGATCGGCGTGCTCCCAGTCGAACGTCGATTCCTTCGCCGCGAGCTTCGTGGCCCGGTCGATCACCGAGGACTGTGCGGCCGACAGGTCAGGGTGGGCCGCCCGGTAGCGGTTGAGATGCTCCACCCACAGTTGGCTGCGCAACCGCGGCGACGACGCCTGCAAGATCGCCTTGCGATAGGACTCCGGATAGGACACGACCTCGCGGTAGGTCTGCGGCAGCCGACCCGGATTCTTCCCCACCCACGACTGGGCGGAGTCGGCCTCCTGCTGGGCGAACGCCGGCACCTTGCCGGTGAGAATCACGCCGCCGGCGACCAGCACTCCCAGCCGCAGGAAGTCCGCCCGGCCTATTGCTCGTCGACCCGCGCCGTGCACCGACAGTCGGGGTGTCCTTACCGGCGCAGCGAGGCTGGCTCCTGCAACCGCGGCATCCACACCTCGCTTCACCCCCACACCGCGTCGGAGACCGCTCGCAGGGTCTGGCATGCAACTTGGGCGGTAGACCAGCGTGGTGATCCTTTCCCGAGACTGGTCTGCGGGTCGTCCGACAGACGCCACGTCCGCGGCCCCTGGATTTCGGTGTCGAAATGACCCGTCACCGGTAGCGCCTGTGCAGCAAGAGGGCTCGGGAGAGGCAGCCGAGGGCGGCGGTGGAGACGACGGTTCGTAGTGCGTTCCAGATCGTCCACGGCGTCTCGAAGTCGTGGCGAACCACGGCGAAGTCGGCGATGTGGTCGCCGGCCTTGGCGAGCTGGTCGTTCAACGGGACATTAGCGCCGAGGGTGATCAGAAACCCGACGGCGTAGAGCGCGAACCCGATCCAGGTCCAGGTGGCCGCGGCGCGCGAATTCTCGCGGCGTTGGCGCGCTGCCGCGACCGAAGGCAGTACCAGTGCACCGAAGAATGCCGCGAAGAACACCGGGTTCTGGATCGACTTGTTGATCTGCTGCATCACCTCGACGAAGGTACGGTCGTCGGCATGGCGCAGAGCGGGCATGACGGAGACGGAGTACGCGAAGTACAGGCCGGCGACGAGGCCGGTGGTGACCGCGGCCGCGCCGAGGACGATCCCGCCGGTGTCGCGGCTGCCGGTCGGCCTGGTGACGAAATGCATGCTGCGCATCTCTTGTGGCTGGGTAGGCGTTGTCATCAGTGGCCCCTCATCTGTTCCACACGCCGGTGGCGGCCGCGTCGCGGGCGTAGTCCGCGAAGTCGCGGGGCTCGCGGCCGAGTGCGCGTCGAACGCCGTCGGTGAGGGAGGAGTTGCGGCCGTCGAGCACCACCTTGGCGACGTCTGTCAACGCGGTGATGTAGTCGTCGGGCAGGCCGTCGGCGGCGAGGGTGGCGGCGTATTCGTTTACCGAGATCGGCTGGTAGTCGATCTGGCGGTCTGCGGCCTTTGCGATCTCGCCGATTGCGTCGGCGAAGGTCATCAGCCGCGGGCCGGTCACTTCGTACACCTGCCCGGTGTGCCCCTCCCCGGTGAGCGCGGCGACGGCAACGTCGGCGATGTCGCCGGCGTCGATGAACGGCTCGGTGACCTCGTCAGCCGGGAAGGCGAAAGTGCCTTGCAGGATCGGCTGGAGGAAGAACTTCTCGCTGAAGTTCTGCGCGAAGAAGCTGGATCTGACGATCGTCCAGTCCGATCCCGACGCCTGTAACGCCTGCTCGGCCTCCTGCGCCTGTTCCTCGCCGCGCCCGGAGAGCAGTACCAGTCGCTGGGTGCCACTGGCGACCGCCAGCGCGGCGAATTCACCAACCGCCTCGATCGCGCCGGGGACCACCAGGTCCGGGTAGTACGCGACGAACGCCGAACGCGCGCCGGCGAGGGCCGGTGCCCAGCTCTGGCGATCCTCCCAGTCGAACGGTGGCTGTTTCGAGCGCGAGCCGACGCGGACCGCCGCGCCGCGCCCGACCAGTCGCGTCGCCACCCGCCGGCCCACCGTGCCGGTGCCGCAGAGCACGAGAATCTGTCCGTTGTTGCCTGTCGTTGTCATGCCGCGAGTCAACCGACCAATCTGAAGACAATCCATAGCCAGGGCTCGCCATTTACATGCGCAATCGTCTACCGTCGCAGTTGTGGACGCCCTTGCCGCATTGTTGGACGGACCCCGCGCACGGGACGCCTTCCTGCTGCGATCTCTGCTGCACCCGCCCTGGTCGCTACGCATCCAGGACGAGGCACCGCTCACCCTGGTGGCCGTCGTTCGCGGGTCGGCCTGGATCGTGCCGGACCAGGCCGACCCACTAGACCTCGGTCCCGGGGACCTTGCCATCCTGCGCGGCCCCGAGCCGTACACCGTGTCCGACGACCCGGCCACTGCGCCGCAGGTGATCGTCCATCCCGGCCAGCGCTGCACCACGGCCGAGGGCGAAGTTCTCACCCACATGAGCGATCTCGGCGTGCGGACCTGGGGCAACGATCCGGACGGCCCGACGATCCTGCTCACCGGCACCTATCAGATCAGCGGCGAGATCAGCGAGCGCCTTCTGGGCGCGCTGCCGGCCACCCTCGTCGTCCCCGGCCGAAGCGGGGACAGCCCACTCATCGGCTTGCTCAACGAGGAGATCGCCAAGGACGCCGCCGGCCAGGATGCGGTCCTGGACCGGCTGCTCGATCTGCTGCTGATCGCCACCCTGCGCACCTGGCTGGATCGTGCGGACACCGACGCCCCGCGCTGGTACCGCGCCCATCGCGACCCGATCGTCGGGCGAGCGCTGCGGATGATGCACCACAATCCAGCCCATCCTTGGACGGTGGCCAAACTGGCCGCCGAGATCGGCACCTCACGCGCGGCGCTGTCGCGGCGGTTCCACGACCTGGTCGGCGAGCCCCCGATCACCTTCCTCACCGGCTGGCGCCTCGCGCTGGCCGCCGACCTGCTCCGCGACACCGACACCACGATCAGTGCGGTGGCAGACCAGGTCGGCTACGCCAGCCCGTTCGCCTTGAGCGCCGCGTTCAAGCGCGTGCGCGGCGTCAGCCCGCGCGAGTACCGCATCCGGCCCCCCGAGCTGGCGGCCAGCCAGGCGTAGCGCGACCACCGCATCCGGGTGACCAACCGAGCCGCCGGCCAGGCGTAACGCGGCTTGCGAGGCCCCGCCGCGCGTTGCCTAACAACTGCCGAAGACACCGAGCAGTCCGTAGCGATTCTCCGGCGCCGCGATCGTCAGGAGCTGACGCAAACAATGCTTAAGGAGCTCGCGGGGGAAGGCTCGCTCAAGCGGCAGTAGCCGATCCGGCCAGCCTTGCGAAAGCTGACGAGCACAGCCGTTCGCGAGACCTTGAGGCATTGGAGATCGCATCGTCGGTTGAATCGAGGGCCAGGGCTAGATCACCGACACATCGTTCGGCGGCGGAGGAACCGCTGCCACGGATCGATTCCGCTTGACGATTCACCACCGGGCAGTTGTTTGCGACTGGCCGATGTTAAGGCGCCGCAGTCCAGCCGACGCGCTCAATGTGGCCCCACGTTGATCAGCGGTCGATGTCTTTTGCCGGGCCATTGATGTACTGCCGACGGACCTCTGCTGCCTCGCGGTCGGTCATATCGGTGCTGTCGACGTACTGGTCGATCGCGCCGACGCGCGGGAGCGCCTTGATCTGCGGATCGGTGATCGTGTCCATGAGCGCGTCGGTGAACCGGTAGGCATCAAGTACCTGAACTGTCGCTTGCCAGCGTGATGGGACCACCTCGTTGCCACGAGCATGGGACCACCTGGAGGTGTCGGTGAGCATCACAGTGCTTCGCTTTCGGTGTCAACGGCGACGCGCGGGTTGAGCCGGTTTCGTTGCCGGTAGGACGGGCCTTCGATGACGAGCGTGTGCGCGCCGGAGGTGAGCCGGTCGATGGCGGACTGGGCGAGCAGGGCGTCGCTCATCATCGACATCCATTCCGCCGGCTCGCGGTTGGAGGTCACCACGGTGGCTTTCTTGCGGTGCCGCTCGACGACGAGTTCGTAGAAGTCGTTGGTCTCGGTCGGATCGAGCGGGCGGAGCGCGAAGTCGTCGAGGATGAGTAGGTCGACGCGGGCGAGCTTGCGCAACTCGGTATCGAGGGTGTTATCCAATCGTGCCGCGCGGAGTCGGGTGAAGAGCTTGTCGGCGCGGGCGGCGTGGACGCTGTGACGGCGCCGGATCGCGATGTGTCCAAGCGCGGTCGCGAAGTGCGTCTTGCCGGCTCCGTCAGTGATGGCGACAGACTGCAACATCTTCGTGCGGCGTTGCCTTGCGAGGTGAGAGTGACAGCGCCGAGCCATCCGTTGTTCGGCCAGCTGCTCGCGGCTCGAGACTTCCGCCGGGTCGAGGGGGTGGTGTTCCTGGTCGT
>JBBRYN010000030.1:0-37468 GCA_038237645.1 Mycobacteriales bacterium | reverse complement strand
CCGCTCCGAACATCGAACTCAAATCCACCCCTGACACCCCCCTGCCCACCACCCCGTCGACCGTCCCGGCAACGCCACCAGGAACAACCACAGAATGGCCGAAGATCAACTCAGTCACCCACACGGAACGGCGAGGAGCCCTTTATTTCCACCTGCCGGACACCGAAGGACAGACATGAGCAACCCGGCAGGCACCTCATCGGCGCCCGGCTGGTACGGCGACCCGCATTCCCCGGGTAGCTGCCGGTACTTCGACGGCATCGCCTGGACGCAGCACGTCGCGCCGGCACCGGGCGGCGCGTTCGGACCCGCGCCACCGGCGACTGCACTCGGAGCCCACCCGTCCGACCCGATGCACTGGCTGCTGCCGACCGGCCGCACCTGGCAGTCGATCGCCGCCGGATACGTCGGCATCTTCGCGGCCTTCATCTGGTTCCTGGGGCCGGTCGCTCTGGGCCTCGGCGTGTGGGCGCTCAGGGCCTCCGCCGACAACGGTGCCCACGGCCGCGGCCGCGCCATCTTCGCCATCGCGGTCGGGGCTGCCGCCAGTCTCGCCGCGCTGACCGTGCTGATCCTGTCCACGCATTCGTTCGGTCTCGGGCGGTAGCCGCCGGCTCACCTGTCGAGGAACCGCCGGAGTGTCTCGGCGTTGCGTACGGCATGCCCGTGACCGTCGTTGTTGAAGTAGACGAACACCTCCTTGCCGCCGGCAGACCATTCCCGGATGCGTTCAGCCCACCAGCCGAGGTCCGAGTCGGAATAACACCCACCGTAGAGGTGCTCGCTATCCGGGCCGTGCAATCGGAGGTACACGAACGGCGCCGTCGCCCGCAGCACACACGGCAGCCCGGCACCACTCATCACGCAGTACGCAGCCCCGTGGCTTTCGAGCAGGGCAAAAACGTCATCGTCGTGCCAGCTGGGATGCCGGAACTCCACGGCGACCCGCAGCCAGGTCGGCAGTCGCTCGAGGAAATACCGTAGCCGGGCGTCGTCGCGCATGTGCCCCGGCGCCAACTGGACCAGCAGCACCGCGCGCCTGCCGTCCAGCTCATGCCAGCAGGACGCCATCCGGTCGATCCACACCTCGGGTGCATGGAGCCGCTTTGCATGGGTGAGACCGCGGGGCGCCTTGACCGATAACTGGAAGCCTTCCGGCAGCCGGCCCCGCCAACCGGCGAAGGTCGAGTGCTTCGGCCAGCGATAGAAGCTGCTGTTGAGCTCGACCGTGTCGAACCGCCGGCAGTAGTGGCGTAGGCGCTCTCCGGCCGGCGTGCCGCGGGGATAGAGCACGCCGTCCCAGTGGTCGTAGCTCCAGCCCGACGTCCCGATGCGAACGCTCGGGCCGGCGTGCGGGGCGGTCAGCTTGACGCCGCCTGGTCGATCCAGTAGAGGACGCCGTGCGAATCCGTCGCCTCGGCGATCTGCCTGGCCTCGGTGAGGTAGCCAGCGGCTCGGTCGGCGTCGCCCTGCTCCGCGTGGAACTCCGCCAGGGCCAGCAGGGCTGCGGCGACCCCCGGTCGGAAGTCGATCTCGCGCCGAAGCTTCAGCGACTGCTCGAAGCGCGACCGGGCCTCCTCCGCCCGCCCCGCCTCCGCGTCGAGGAACCCCAGGTGACGCTCCACATAGGACAGCGTGAGCAGGTCGCCGGCGGCGGCAGCCAGCTCCCGGGCGCTGTCGAGCGGCGGCTGCGCGGCCTCGGCGTCGTGCCGCACGACCTGGTGGTAGATGCCGATCCAGAACACCGCCTCTGCTTCGGCACTGACGTCGCCGACCTCACGAAACGCCGGCGCCGCCTGTTCGAAGCAGGCCAGCTCCTCGGGTCGGTCCTGCCCGTCCCGCAAGGACAATGTGTGCAGCAGCTTGCCGCGGGCAACGTCGAGGGTGGCTTGCAGCGCCGCCAGTTCGGCCAGACCGGTTGTCGTCGCCACCTCGTCGCCACCGAAGGCCGCCCGGTCGTAGCGGGCCCGCAGCCGGCGCCGGACATCCGCGGCGAGAGACGCCGGCCCGGCAGCGGGGAGATCGGCCATCCGACCAATCTAGCCCGCGGTGTAGTGGCGCGCGTCCACACGGAGGCGCTTTCACAGCAGGCGGACCGGGTTCCAGACGGCGCTGCGGCCGCAGCCGAGATAGGGGCCGCTGGGGCCGCTGTGGTTGGCGAAGACCACATAGCCGGCGTTGTCTATTGCCCGCGCCGAGCCGACGATCGCACGCTTGCGGGCTCCGCCGCCCTGGGCGAACATCGCGCCGACCAGGTAGGCACAGCACCCGTCCAGCGCGGCACCGCGGGCGTGCTCGGGGTAGCTCGAGTCCCAGCAGACGCCGAGACCCAGGCGCCAACCGCCGATGGTGACGGTGCAGCCACCGGCGCCTGGGCGGAAGCCGGCGGCCCGCTCGGCGGGGGCGACGTGCTGCTTGGCGTACTGCCCGGCCCATCGGCCGTCCCGGCCGAGCACCAGCGCAGCGATGTGCAGGGCGCCGGACTCGGGGTCGCGGGTGGGGGCTCCGGCGATCACCGCGAGACGGCCCTCGGCGAACGCGGCCGACAGCGGCTCCAGCCGCGTGTCTGCGGGACCCACGGTGCACTCCTGCTGGTCGGCCACGATCGCGGCCAGCTCGTAGCCGGTGAGGAACAACTCGGGGAGGACCAGCAGATCGGCCCCCAGGTCGGCGGCGCGGCGGACCAGGTCGGCCGCGACGGCGACATTGGCCGGGATGTCCAGCGGCTCGCAGGCCGCTTGACCAGCCACTACGGTCAGGGGCGCCGCGGGCGCCGCGCGAAGATCGTGCATAGCGCGACCACGCTATCCGAGCGGCACGACCACCGCGACTACCTGTTGTCCACCTGATTTTCGGACCAGCCGCCGTCCACGCCGGTGAATGAGTGCCGAGCCGACACCGGAGCCGCAATTGATCAGGGTCGAGAGATGGCGCGAGCGTACGCAGTCCGTCGTCATCGACAATCTCCCCGCGGTTGATCATCTCGACGCGATCCTCGCCGAGGCCGTCGACATGCTCGAAGGCGCCCACAACAGGCATCCGACCGTGCTGCTCGGCCGACCCGACGATCGACACTGGGCGTCGTCACCGACGGTCAGCGGTGCCTGCTCGTCTGGGTCAACGCTCTGGACGAGTCTGCCCATAGCGTCGGAGGTCGACCAGGCCCTGCCCTGGTGTACGACTACTTCGGCTCCTACAGCGAAGCGCCAGGCGAAGCGACCGTGCCCATCGATCACGCCGTCGAGTGCGCACGTCGCTTTGTCGAATGCGGCGCACCGGACAGCGACCGCGTGTTGTTCGTTCAGGACTGATCCGAAACCCCGGCAAGGGCGACCATTGCGTCACTTCCCGGCGACGGGCCTGACCGCACGTTGCCGGACCGTCGCAGAAGTTGCCCACGTCACCCGCTACAGTCCGGCGCCAGGGCCGCCGAAGCAGTATTCAAGGCCCCGCAGGGTGCAGTTGCACTCGCTTGGGTTAGCCACAACTGACTAAATTGCGGCGCGTACGAGCCAGCAGGGCTCCGGGCCATAGACGCGCCGCGCTGCAGACCACACACTTCTGTAGCGGCCTGCTGACACACGGTGTGTATAGCTCCGGTTCGCCTAGTCGGGCAGACGCCCGAGAACTGGGGACTTTCGTGACCGAACAGCGTTTCGGAGCGTCATCGACCACTCGGGTGGGCTTCCTCCTACGCATGGTGGGCGTCGGCCGTACCGGAGCGGCCGGTGCCACGCCGGCGCGGGCACCGGCCGCGACCAAGGGCCGCACCTGGACCCGGAACGCACCTCCGGCCGGCCGGCCCAGCACCGCACGGGCGGCATCGGGCCGGCGCGCTGATGGCGTGGCGTGGCTGACCCGCATCGTTGCCGGAGCAGCCGTGGCCCTCACCGTCAGCGGCACCGTCACCGGCTTGGCCACCGTGCCAGCCGCCGCCGAGGTGAAGTCGCTCGCCGGCGTCTCGAACCTCGCCGGCGCCACCTCCCAGGCGAAGCAGAGCTACATCGTGCGGGCGGTGCCGGGCTCCCTCAACGCCGTCGCGGACCAGGTGCTGGCGCACGGGGGCACCATCACGACCCGGCTGCCCGCGCTCGACTCGGTCACCGGCCGGCTCTCCGCTTCGGCGGTCGCCGCGCTGCGCCGCAACCCCAGGGTCGCCAAGGTGACAGCGGACTCAAGCGTCGCGCCGATGGGCCTGCTCGACGGCCTTCTCACCCCGGTGGTCGACACGCTGGTCACCGTCGTCAACAGCCTGCTCGCGCCGATCACCGGCGGCTGGGGTTCGGCGCCCGCCGACTACTCTCCGACCAGTGATGCGAACTCGCTCTACAGCCTCGAGACCCTCACCGGCGTCCGCGGGCTGTGGAAGTCGGGCTACACCGGTGCGGGGATCGACATCGCCCTGCTGGACTCCGGGGTGGCTCCCGTCAGCGGCCTGTCCGACGCGGGCAAGGTCGTCAACGGGCCCGATCTGACTCCGGAATCGCAGAGCAGCGCCACCCGCTACCTCGACACCTACGGGCACGGCACGCACATGGCCGGCATCATCGCCGGCCGGGACACCGGCGTGAACCCCGTCGCGTCCTTCGGCAGCAGCGCGCCGTTCCTCGGTGTCGCCCCGGGTGCCCGGATCATCAGCGTCAAGGTCGCCGACGCGCACGGCTCGACCGACGTCTCACAGGTCATCGCCGGAATCGACTGGGTGGTCCAGCATGCCCACGACCCGGGCATGAACATCCGGGTGCTGAACCTCTCCTACGGCACCGACTCGGCCCAGAGCTTCCGTTACGACCCGCTCGCCTACGCCGCCGAGGTGGCCTGGCGCAACGGAATCGTCGTCGTCAACGCGGCCGGCAACTCAGGCCTGACAAACGGGCGGCTGGCCGACCCGGCGATGAACCCGAACCTGCTGGCAGTGGGGGCAGACGACCTCAAGGGCACGTCCGCGACCTCCGACGACGTCGTCCCGACCTGGTCCAGCCGCGGCGACGGGGTGCGCAACCCCGATCTGGTCAGCCCCGGCCTGTCCCTGCAGTCCCTGCGGGTCCCCGGCTCCTACATCGACGCGACGTACGGGTCGACCGGGCAGGTCAGCGACCGGTTCTTCCGCGGCAGCGGAACCTCACAGGCCGCCGCCTTCACCACCGGCGAGGTCGCGCTGCTCCTGCAGATGCGCCCCTCGAGCACGCCGGAGCAGCTCAAGTACATGTTGGCTGCCATGTCGATCAAGCTGCTTGGCGGGGACGCAACCGCCCAGGGGCGCGGGCTGCTCAAGCTAGGCAGCGTCACGTCGATCCTCGGACTGATCGGCGCAGTCCCGCTGCCGACCACGGCGGCCACGGGGACCGGCACGCTGGAAGGTTCCCGGGGTAGCAACCACCTCGTGCTGGACGGTGTCACCCTCACCGGCGAGATCGACATCTTCGGCAAGGCGTTCAACGCCGGACCGATGGCGACGGCCGAGGCGAGCCGGACCAGCTGGACCGGCGGCACCTGGAACGGGTCGGTCTGGGCCGGCGGCAGCTGGACCGCGAGCGGCTGGGCCGCGGACAGCTGGACCGGACGCACCTGGGCGGGCGGCGCCTGGACCGGGCGCACCTGGGCAACCGGCACCTGGAACGGGCGCACCTGGGCCTCGACCAACTGGGTCGGCTCCGATTGGCACGGCTTCGGCTGGTCGGGCCGCACCTGGGCCGGCGCCAACTGGGGCACCGCGAGCGAGAAATAACCGTTCGGCACGACAGGCGGCCCGGGGAAGTCGACGTCACCGACGTTGACAGCCAACCCCGGGTCGCCCGTGATTGCCGGTGTGGACCGGCGCAGCAGAGACCTCATCGAGACCACCGTCGGCAGGTAACGCAGCCGTGGTCACCCCGCTCTCCACCGCTGCCCTGGCATCCCTGGCCGGCACACTGCCCGTACCCACGTATGACCGCAGCCGCATCGCCACCGGCATCGTGCACGTCGGGGTGGGCGGCTTTCACCGCGCCCACGAGGCGATGTACCTCGACCGCCTGCTGACCGCCGGCACGGCCGGCGGCTGGGGAATCTGCGGCGTCGGCCTGCTGCCCGGCGATCGGCGGATGCAGCAGGTGATGCAGGCACAGGACTGCCTCTACACGCTGCTGGTCAAGCACCCGGACGGTCGCCTTTCGGCGCGGGTCGTCGGCTCCATCGTGGAATACCTGTTCGCGCCGGAGGACCCCGTAGCCGTGGTGGAAAAGATGAGCACGCCGTCGACGCGGATCGTCTCGCTGACGATCACCGAGGGCGGCTACCACATCCACCCGGTGACCGGGCAGTTCGACGAGCAGGCACCGGGCGTTGTCGAGGACCTGCGGCCCGGCACCCCGCCGACCACCGTCTTCGGTTTCCTCACCGAGGCGCTGGCGCGCCGCCGTGAGCGCGGCCTCGCGCCGTTCACGGTGCTGTCCTGCGACAACATCCAGGGCAACGGCGACGTCGCCCGCCGGGCGTTCGGCGCCTTCGCCCGGCTGCGCGATCCGGAGCTCGCCACCTGGCTGGAGAGCGAGGTGAGCTTCCCCAACTCGATGGTCGACCGGATCACGCCGATGACCGGCGACCGGGACCGCGCCGTGCTCGCCGAGCGATTCGGCATCGGCGACGCGTGGCCGGTCGTCTGCGAACCCTTCGCCCAATGGGTTTTGGAGGACTCCTTCACAGGCGGCCGGCCCCCACTGCAGGACGCGGGCGTCCAGGTGGTCGACGACGTCGAACCGTACGAGTTGATGAAGCTCCGGCTGCTCAACGCGAGTCACCAGGCGATGTGTTACCTGGGCCACCTGGCCGGCCACCGGTATGCACACGAGGTCTGCCACGAGCCGCCATTCAGGTCCTTCCTGAGCGCTTACATGGATCACGAGGCGACCCCGACGCTGCTGCCGGTGCCCGGCATCGACCTCGACGCGTACAAGTCGACGCTGCTCGAGCGCTTCGCCAACTCCGAGATCAGGGACCCGCTGGCCCGGCTGTGCGCCGAGAGCTCCGACCGCATCCCGAAGTGGGTGCTTCCGGTGACCCGGCACCAACTCGCGGCCGGCGGCGAGGTTCACCGCACCGCCCTGGTGATCGCCGCCTGGGCGCGCTACGCCGAGGGGATCGACGAGCAGGGCCGGCCGATCGACGTTGCCGACCCGCGGCGCGACACGTTGATGGCCGCGGGCCCGGCACCAACGCGGCCGACCTACGGCGTTCATCGAGGACCGGGAGCTGTTCGGCGACCTGGTGGACGACCGGCGCTTCGTGGCCGCGTACACCTCTGCGCTCGAGTCGCTGCACGTCAACGGCGCCCGTGCGACGGTGGCAGCTCTGCTGGCCTGACGCCGCCGCACTCCCCCTTGAGGGGAATCCCCCCGTTCAGTCGAAGACCGGCTCCCGGGTGCGGGTCCGCTTCAGCTCGAAGAATCCGTCCGTACCCGCGACGAGCAGCACCCCGTCCCAGAGCAGGCCGGCGGCCTCCCCCTTGGGTGCGGGGATGACCACGGGCCCGAAGAAGGCGACCTGGCCGCCGTCGGCACCGGCCGTATGGATCACCGGCGTCCCGACGTCCTCCCCGACCGGGTCCATCCCGGCGTGGTGGCTGGCCCGCAGGGCCACGTCGAGGTCGGCGTTGTCGGCGGCATCGGCCAGGTGGGCGGGCAGGCCGACCTCGGCCAGCGCCTCGGCAAACAGCGCCCGATCGGGCTCGCGGTCCTGCACGTGGATGCGGGCACCCAGGGCGTTGTAGAGCGCGCGCAGGGCGACCTGCCCGCCGGCCTGCTCGGCGGCGACCGCCACGCGTACCGGCCCCCAGCCGATGTCAAGAAGCCGGCGGTATCGCTCGGGCAGGCCCTCCCGTCCCTCGTTGAGCACCGAGAGGCTCATGATGTGGAAGCGGACGTGCACTCCGCGCACCCGCTCGACCTCCAGCAGCCAGCGCGAGGTCATCCAGGCGAACGGGCAGATCGGGTCCACCCACAGGTCCACCCGCGGTGCATCGTCGGTCATGTCAGCTTCCCGTCTCCAGTGCGGACGTGGCCCGCTGTCCGGCCCGAGCCGCCGGCGCCGCAGATCACCATAGGCCGGCGCGTGCCGCCCATGTTCGGCTTCCGCGACCCGGACGGCAACACACTGTCCGTCGTCGAGGACGACTGACCTCGACGACCTTTGACCGGCGCCGGTGCGCCGTCGCTGCATTGAGCCGATCCGGGGCTATCGTCGAGAGCCCATGAAAAGCAGCCGCTACGGTCCGGACGTCCTGGCCGGCGGCAGTCGCAGACCGGCCGCTCCGCCCCTCGTGCCGGCCGAGCCGGGTGAGGTGGTCGAGGACGCCCACAGCGGTTTCACCGGCGAGATCGTCGGGACCGGCAAGGACACCGTCACGTTGCTGGGCCGCGGCGACCGCCAGCGGGTGTTTCCGCTGCTGCCGGGCGGTTTCCTGATCGACGGCCGGCCGGTCACCCTCGTCCGGCCCGCCGCGACGACACCGATTGTGCCGCGGCGCACCGCCTCCGGCTCGATCGCCGCGCCGACCGGCCGGGCCCGGGTCGCCTCGGCGAGCCGCATCTACGTGGAGGGCAGGCACGACGCCGAACTCGTGGAACGGGTGTGGGGCGACGATCTGCGCGAGGTGGGGGTGGTCGTCGAGTCTCTGGACGGGATCGACGAGTTGGCCCGGCTGGTCACGGAATTCCGGCCGGCACCTGAGCGCAGGCTGGGTGTGCTGGTCGACCACCTCGTGCCGGGCTCGAAGGAGAGCCGCACGGTCGCGACGGTGCGCCACCCGCACGTCCTGGTGGTCGGCCATCCGTATGTCGACGTCTGGCAGGCGGTGCGACCGGCGGCCGTGGGGATCGCTGCCTGGCCGATCATCCCCCGCGGGCAGGACTGGAAGGCGGGCATCTGCGCCGCGCTCGGCGAGGCCGACGCACCCGGCATGTGGCGGCGCATCCTGCGGTCCGTCCACTCCTACACCGACCTGGAGGTCCCGCTGCTCGGCGCCGTGGAGCGCCTGATCGACTTCGTGACCGTCGGAGCGAGTTGACAGCCCAGGCGAGTGAGCATCGAGCGCAGCGAGGAGCGGAGCGAGTTGACAGCCCAGGCGAGTGAGCATCGAGCGCAGCGAGGAGCGGAGCGAGTTGACAGCCCAGCCCGGTCAGGCCGCCGGCGGGGGCGAACCGGGCAGCATTGCCGGCGCGGTCTCGGCGGGCATCAGGACCCACAGGACCGGATAGATCAGGATCTGGCTGCCGGGGATCAGCATCAGCAGCACCACGAACAGCAGCCGGGCCGGCCACGGGCTGATCCCGAAGCGCCGCCCGAGGCCGGCGCATACCCCGCCGAGGATTCGGCCGCCGGCCGGCCGGACCAGCCCTTCGCGCCGGAGCGTTTCGTGTATGTCATTCATCGTTTGCGGTTCCCTTCGGTGCGCAGCGAGTTGCTGACCTGTCCAGCATGTGCCGTCCGGTCACCTGGCACATCGGGGATAGCCCTGGTCGACCCCTGATCTTCTCCGGTGTCCGGGTCAGGGTGGCCGGTTCCCGCCCGAGTCGGCGCGTACTGGCCGACCCCGGCGATGAGCCAGTCCACGACCAGGTCCCACACGCCGTCCCCCAGCCCGGCAACCGCGAGCGACGTCTCGTGCAGTCGCGGATAGCGCTCGCTCGAGACTTGACTGGGCCCGGAGTCGGCCAGCGGCGCCGTGGGGGGGCACTCGTTGAGGGCCACACCCAGCAGCGCCAGGTTGATGCCGATGAACGCCTGTCCGGCCTGCAGCGAACTCAACCCCCCGCGGCGCAACGCGTCGAGCGCCACCTCGGCCACCTCCCTGGCCACCTCCCCCGACGCCGCCCGCTGGGTCAGGACGAGGAAGGCGCCTGGATGCGCGCGGGCGACGTCGCGCAGGCCAGCGGCAAATGCCCGGACCCAGGCTTGCCATGACCCGACGGTCGCGGGCAGCCGGGCCTCGGCGATGAGCGCATCGGCGATGCCGTCCAGGATCGCGTCCTTGGTGGCGACATGGTTGTAGATCGACGTCGGATGCACGCCGAGTGCATCGGCAAGCCGCCGCATGGTGACCGCATGAGCCCCTTTGTCGCCGGCATTGTCGTCGGCGATCCGGATCGCGGCGGCGATGACCCGCTCATGGCTCAACGGCGTGCGGGGCGCTGTCACAGTCACATCGGCCTCCCTTGACAGGTCTCCTGGGCGTACGGTACACCTACTAAGTAGGTTCCTACTAAGTAGGTCTAGCCGGAAGGCACCGCTATGGCGGACAACGCATTTCAGGAGCAGGTCAGTCGGCTTGCTGCCGAGTCGGACGTTCCCGGCGTCGTGGCGGCCGTGCTGGCCGACGGCGCGGAGCACTACGCCTTTCACGGCGTGACCAGCGTCGAAAACCCGCTGCCGGTGGATGCCACGACCTACTTCCAGTTCGGCTCGACCGGCAAGACTTACACCGCGACCGCGATGCTGCGGCTGGTCGAGCAGGGCAGGGTCGACCTGCACGCCCCGGTGCGCAGCTACCTCCCCGAGTTCACACTGAAGGACGACGACGTCGCCCAGCGGGTCACCGTGCTGCAGTTGTTCAACCACACGGCCGGGTGGGAGGGCGACCTGTTCGACAACACCGGTGACGGTGACGACTCCCTCGAGAAGTACGTCGCCCGGATGGTGCGCCTCCGGCAGGTGTCGCCGCTGGGCGCCGTGGTGTCCTACAACAACGCGTCGCTGTCGGTGGCCGGGCGGATCATCGAGAAGATCACCGGGACCACGTACGAGCGGGCGATCGGTGACCTGCTCCTCAAGCCGCTGGGTCTGGCCGACACGCGCTTCTTCCCCAACGAGATTATGACCCGGCGGTTCGTCGTCGGACACACCAGGCACGACGACGGGCGGATCACCGTGGCCCGGCCGTGGGCGCTGCCGCGGGGGAATTTCCCGGCCGGCGGAATGTCGGCCACCGCGGGGGACCAACTCGCCTGGGCGAAGTTCCACCTCGGTGACGGCACCGCCGCCGACGGCACCCGGCTGCTCAGCCAGGAGACGCTCGACCTGATGAAGCAGCCCACCGCGGAGATGGCCGGCAGCGCGCTGGGTGACTACGTCGGCATCAGCTGGCTGCTGCGCGACATCGACGGGGTGCGCCTCGTCGGCCACGGCGGCACCACTACGGGGCAGTACTCCGCGTTCGTCATGGTGCCCGAACGAAGCTTCGCGCTGATCTCGATGACCAACTGCGGGCCCAACGGGTCGGAATTCAACGAAGCGCTGGAAAAGTGGGCGCTGGAACACTACGCGGGCCTGCTCGACGTCGAGCCGGAGCAGATCAGCCTCGGTGACGGAGCAATCGAGCAGTTCGTCGGCCGGTACGAGACCATCGTCGCTCAGATAGACATCAGCCGGGATGCCGGCCGGCTGTCAGCAAAGATCGAGGTCAAGCCCGAGATGGCCGAGACCCTCCGCGAGGCCGGCGAGGAGATTCCCGAGGACGAGCCACCCGTGCCGCTGGCCCTGCTCGCCGGCACTCCGGACCGCTACATCGTGCCGACCGGACCCGGCAAGGGCATGCGCGGCTACTTCTCCCGTGGCGCGGACGGGCAGGTGGACGGCATCCACATCGGCGGCCGGCTGGCTACCCGGGTCGCCTCCGTCCCGGCGTGAGCACCGGGGGAAACGCCGTGAGAAACCTGGTCGGGGACGCCGCCGCAGTGCACGCGGCGGCGACCGTGGTCGACACCCACAACGACCTCCTGATGCTGGTCGCGAAGCGCCCGGCGATGCAGCAGGCGGCCTACTTCCGTGATCGGTGGCTGCCCCAGCTGCGCGCCGGTGGGGTCGACGTGCAGGTCCTGCCGGTGTTCATCGACGACGACTTCCGGCCGGAAGGCGCCTTGCGACAGACCCTGCGCATGATCGAGTCCGGATACCGGATCGCAGCGGGAAACACCGCTGAGGTCGCCCTGTGTTGCACCGGCGCGGATGTCGACGCAGCCCTCGCGGCTGGACAGCTGGCCCTCGTCCTCGCGCTCGAGGGCTGCGAGGCGGTCGGTACGGACGTGCAACTCCTCAGCACGCTCGCGCGCCTCGGTGTGCGGATGGCGTCCTTCACCCACTTCGGTCGCACCGCGCTGGCCGACGGCTCGGCGGAGGACGGCACCGGCGGCCGGCTGAGCGGCGCCGGCCTCGAGGCGCTCGCGCTGCTCGAGGAACTCGGGGTGCTCGTCGACGTCTCGCACCTGTCGGCGGCCGGCACCGACCACGTCCTGTCGCTGGCCACCCGGCCGGTCGTCGCGAGCCACTCGTCGGCCTTCTCGCTGTGCCGCCATCACCGCAATCTCACCGACGAGCGGCTGGCCGGCATCGCGGCTACCGGAGGCGTCGTCGGTGTCAATTTCTTCTACGCGTTCATCGACCCGGATGATCCGACCTTGGAGCGGCTGGTCGACCACATCGAACACGTCGCGTCGGTGGCCGGCATCGACCATGTCGGGCTCGGCCCCGACTTCGTGAAGGAGGTATACGAACAGCTGACGCCGCCGGCCGGCGATGTGGAGTCCGACGGCATGGACGGCACGCGCACCATCGCCGGGCTGGAGGGACCGGCCGGACTGCCACTCGTGACTGCTGAGCTGCTACGCCGCGGATGGCCGGGCGACGACGTTCGCAAGGTCCTCGGGGACAACTGGCTCAGGGTGTTCCGCGCCGAGTTGGGCCATCCAGCAGACGGCACACGAGGGCCTCGACTGCTGCGTTGATCCCGTTGTGCGGCTCCAGGCCGGCGTGGGCGGCCCGGCCGGTGATCTCCAGCCGGAACATGCCCACACCCTTGCGGGCGATCTTCAGCGCTCCGCCGGCACTGGGCTCGAGGACCAGCGCAGCGCGCGCGCGACGGCAGGTTTCCTCGATCAGCTGCCGGGAGGTTGCCGACCCGATCTCCTCGTCGCTGGTCACGATCACCGCGACGCCGTCGAGGTCGCCGAGCCGTTCCAGCGCGGCGAACAGTTGGACGAGGCCGGCCTTCATGTCGAAGACACCCGGGCCGGTCATCCGGTCGCCGTCGACCTCGAACGGCCAGCGGGCGAGCGTGCCCAACGGCCAGACGGTGTCGAGATGTCCTAAGAGGACTACCCGCGGCTCCCCGAATCTCCAGCGCAGGTGGACCCGGTCACCGGCGAACACGCGCTCGGCGCCCCGGTGGACGCGCCGGCAAGCCAGGTTGTCGACCGCATCGGCGCACCGCAGGGCCGCAGCGCAATCCTGCGACGGCGACTCGCACGTCACGAGCGCGGCAACGTCTTCCACCAGCACACCGGCCGAGGTGGTCATGAGAATTCCCTGTGCTGGACCACCGGCTACCTCCGAGTAGATGTCCCGCACCACCGTCCTCCTCGCCCGATCGCGTGAATTCGTCCCGCGACACCAAGTCCAGTACTGATCGTCGTACCGCCAGATGATCACCGGCGTACGGTCATTGCTTAGCGTGCTGGAATGACTCCTGGAGGCTGCCCGTGAAGCTCACTGCGGTAGAGCTACGGCGCGTGCGCATCCCGCTCGTCGCACCTTTTCGCACGTCCTTCGGCACCGAAGTGACCAAGGAGGCGTTGCTGGTCCGGGCCGTCACGCCCGACGGGGAGGGCTGGGGCGAGTGCGTCGCGATGGCCCAGCCGCTCTACTCCGCGGAGTACGTCGACGCGGCTCAGGACGTCGTGCGCCGGTTCCTGGTCCCGCGGCTGTTCGCGGCCGGCCAGGTGACCGCGGGCGCGGTGACCCATCTGCTGGCCCCGATCAAGGGACATCCGATGGCGAAGGCCGCGCTCGAGATGGCACTGCTCGACGTCGAGCTTCGCCAGGCGGGGCAGTCGCTGGCGACGTTCCTCGGCGCCACGCGTGACCGGGTGCCGTCGGGGGTGTCGGTGGGGATCATGGACTCGATCCCCCAACTGCTCGAACGCGTCGGCGACTACCTCGACCAGGGATACCTGCGGATCAAGCTGAAGATCGAGCCCGGCTGGGATGTCGCGCCGGTACGCGCGGTGCGGGAGCGCTTCGGTGACGACGTCCCGCTGCAGGTGGACGCGAACACCGCCTACACCCTCGGCGACGCCCAGCACCTGGCCGGGCTCGATCCGTTCGGCCTGCTGCTCATCGAGCAACCGCTACCGGAGGACGACCTGCGGGGCCACGCCGAGTTGGGCCGGCGGATCACGACACCGATCTGCCTCGACGAGTCCGTGACGTCGGCTCGTGCGGCGGCTGACGCGATCGCACTCGGCGCCTGCCGGATCATCAACATCAAGCCGGGTCGGGTCGGCGGTTACCTCGAGGCGCGGCGGATCGCGGCAGTCGCGGCTGCCAACGGCCTGCCGGTGTGGTGCGGCGGGATGGTGGAGACCGGCATCGGCCGGGCCGCCAACGCGGCACTGGCGGCGTGCCCGGAGTTCACGATGCCTGGCGACGTGTCGGCGTCCGACCGGTTCTATGCGCAGGACATCACGGCGCCCTTCGTCCTGGCCGACGGCCACATCCGGGTGCCGACCGGGCCAGGGTTGGGCGTGGACGTGCTGCCGGACGTCCTCACCGACGTGACGACCTCGATCGAAACGCTGCGTTCGTAGCCGACAGCAGGCAGGTGGGGAGGACGACACGGTGGCTGCCACCCTTGGCGGCGTCATGGACCACCTGGAGATTCTGCGGGTAGTGCTGGCGCCCGCCGGGCTCGAGACGCAGGTCACCGGCCTCGTCGTCCACGACCCGGTCGAGGTCCCGGCCATCGAGACGGGAGACATCGTCCTCGCCGTGGGGGTGGATGTAACCCGACCGGACGCGGTCGGCCTCATCAAGGCGGCCGGAGCGGGGCGGGCTGCGGCGGTGGTGCTCAAACTACGTGACGGACCTGCGCCGCAGATCGCGCTGACCACCGCCGGGGAGGCCGGCGTCGCGCTGCTCGCCATCGACCGCGACGTCGCCTGGGGTCACCTATATACCTTGTTGCGCACTGCCACCGCCAGCCTCGGGGTGGAGGGTGCCCATGGGCCGGGCGGCGTGGCGGTCGGCGATCTGTTCACCTTGGCCAACGCGGTTGCTGCCATGGTCGGCGGGCCGACGACGATCGAGAATCCGCAGTCCATCGTGCTCGCCTACTCCAGCCTTGACGAGCCCATCGACGAGCCACGCCGTGAGACGATCCTGGGCCGGCGCGTCCCCGCCGCCTGGCTGCACCGCCTGCAGGAGGATGGCGTCTTCCGGCGCCTGTGGAGCGGCGACGACGTGGTGCGGCTGACCTATGCCGAGCCGAGCGGGTTCCGGACCAGGCTCGCCATAGCCGTCCGTGCCGGTGGTCAGATCCTCGGCTCGATCTGGGTGGCGGAGGGTCGGGTCCCACTGGGCGACGAGGCCGAGGCAGCGTTGCGCGAGGCCGCCCGGATCGCGGCGCTGCACCTGGTCCGGCATCAGGTCGGCGACGACCTGGAGCGTCGTCGCGGCAGCGACCTGTTCCGCTCCGTGCTCGAGGGCCGACGCCCGCCGGAGTTGCTCACCGAGTTGTCGAGCCCGGCCGGGCACCGTTTTGCAACCGTCATCGCTTTCGAACTCCGCGACGCCGGCCCGGCGGATCTTGCCGTGCAGGGCGAGCGCCTGGCCGGTCTGATCGAGTTGTACGCACAGGCCTACCGGCATCGGGTCGTGTGCACCGGAATCGGCCGGGTTGTCTACATGCTGGTGACCGACGTGATGACGCCCGACCCGGCGCAACTCCGCCGGCTCGCGACGGCAATCGTCGAACAGAGCCGCGAGTCGCTCAGGATGAGCGTGCATGCCGGGATCGGCCCGGCGGTGCCCGGCGTCGAGGGTGCACCGGCGAGCAGACGGGACGCCGACCTGGTGCTGCGGGCGCTGACCGAGCAGGGCGGCCTGGTGACCGTTTCGACGTTGGAGGACATCAGCCCCGTGGTCGTCCTGCTCCGGTTGCGCGATCTGGCCGTGCGCGAGCCGAGCTTGCTGGCCGGAAAGCTCGACGTGCTCGCAGGCCTCGACGCCAAGGGCCGGACGTCATATCTGGCCACTCTGCGCGCCTACCTCGATGCACTGGGCCAGATTCCTGTCGCAGCCGGGGTACTGGACGTTCATCCCAACACGTATCGTTACCGGCTGCGGCGCCTCGTGGCACTGGCCGGGATCGACCTCTCCGATCCGGTGGAGCGGCTGATTCTTCACCTACAACTCCATCTGCGCCCACCGCCCGGCCCGACCAGGCCGCCCGAGGATGGTCGGCCCGGACCAACCTCGCCGCCGCACTTGTCTAACCCGGACGAGGTGTAATCGGTGGTCCAGGCGGAGCATGGCGTCGTGCAGGCAACCTCTGCGTCGGCGGCCGGCGTCGTGACCGCGCGGGCCGCGGCCGGCGCCCGGGCGGTGGCCGGCCGAGTCGGCGTCGACGTACGGCAGCTCGAGACACCCGAGGCGACCCGGGAGGCAGCGGAGCTGCTGTCGGCGATCTGGCAGGTCGCCGCCGGCGGTGCCCCGGTGAACTCCGACCTCATGCGGGCGATGGGGCTGACCGGCAACTACGTCGCAGGCGCCTATCTCGCCGGCCGGCTCGTCGGGGTCTCGGTGGCCTTCTTCACCGGCGATCGGCCGGCCGAATTGCACTCCCACATCTCCGGTGTTGCCGCGGACCTGCAGGGCCGCGGGGTGGGGTTCACCCTCAAGCTGCACCAGCGGGCCTGGGCGCTGGCCCACGGCGTCCGGCAAGTGACCTGGACGGTCGATCCGCTTGTCCGTCGCAACGCGTTCTTCAACCTCGCCAAGCTGGGCGCCGACGTGGTGTCGTACCTCCCCGATTTCTACGGCCCGATGTTCGACGGTGTCAACGCGCGGGACGAAAGCGATCGCTTGCTGCTGACGTGGCGGCTGACTGCTGACCGGGTGACCGCCGCCTGCGACGGCACAGCCCTGGTGCTCAAACCCGCGACGTTGTCCCCCGTGGGAGCTGCCGCACTGCTTGACGTCGGTTCGGACGGCGCACCGCTCATCGGTGCCGCCCGCGGCCCGCTGCTGTGCTGCCGGCTGCCCACAGACATCGTCCACATCAGGTGTACCGATCCGGACCTGGCGCGGGCGTGGCGCCGGGCGCTTCGCGACACGCTCGGTCGAGCGCTCGATGCGGGGCACCGCGTGCTCGGGGTCACTGCCGATGGCAGCTACATGCTGGACGGCGGACCGCCGGGCTGAGCGGTCGCGCGAGTGATCTCGCGGAGGGCGTCCACCGCGACGCGCGCCGAACGCGCGATGGCGGAGTCTGCTGCCGGATCCTTCTGGGTGTGCCGCCGGCTGCGGAGGAAGACGGCGACCGCATAGCGCCCGCCGTCCGGGTATTCCACCACTCCCGCTTCGTTGCGCCACAGCGGCAGGGTCCCGGTCTTTCCGCTCGTCGAGACGTCGTCCTCCGGGAATCCCGCCGCCAATCGATGTGGCCACACCTGTTGTCCCAGGATGCGTCGCATCGCCGCGCAGGAATCCGCCGACGCCGCCTGGTCGGCCCAGATCAAGCCGAGCAGTGCAGTGAGCTCCCGCGGGGTCGACCGCGACGTCGACAGCGGATCGACCAGTCGCAGCCGGTCGGCGACCGCCGGATCGGTGACGTCGATCGCGTCCAGGTCCGTGTCGGCCGGCAGGCCCAGGTCGACGGAGACGGACTGGAAGAGGTCGCGACAGTTGCCGACCAGCACCGTCTGGAACAGGCCCAGGTCGCGCAGCGCGTCGTTGACGCTGTCGATTCCGATGCGGTCGCAGATCACGTCGGTCGCCTCGTTGTCACTGAGGCTCATCATCAGCCATGCCAGGTCCCGCCACGACATGGTGGCGGGGTCGCGCATGACCGACAGCCCGAAGGGTCCTTCGGTACGCCCGGCAACCGGCACAGTCACCTGTTCGGTGAACTGGAGCCGTCCTTGATCCGCCTGGCGAAAGAGCTCAACGAGCACGGGCACCTTGAACACCGACGCGAGAACCACGGGCTCGTCGGCGCCGTGGCCGATCTCGACGCCGGACCGCAGGTCGACGGCATGGACATAGCCGGCGGACGCCCCCTCGAAGGCCGGCGCGAACTCGTCGACCGCCTGGGTCGTCATGGCAACGCCTCTTTCGTCCGGCGCGGTGCATGGTCGACGGCCGGGCGGTCCGCGAAGTGACAGGCGGCTCGATGCAGCCGGCCGGCGGCCCCGCTGTCGGGGTCGTCGGTAAGGCAGATGGTGCGACCTGGATCGGCCAGCGGGCCGATCGGGCAGCGGGTGTGGAAACGGCAGCCCGGCGGTGGATCATGCGGATCGGGTGGCTCCGCGTCCAGCAGCGCGGCCGCATCCATCAGCGGGGGCGCGCCGAACTGGGGGATCGCGTCGAGCAGGGCTCGGGTGTACGGGTGCTGCGGCCGGTCCAGCAACTCGTCGGTAGCAGCGACCTCGACGATCCGACCGAGGTACATCACGGCGATGCTGTCGCTGACATATCGCACGACGGCCAGGTTGTGCGAGATGAACAGCACCGTCAGACCAAGCCGGGCCTGCAGATCACGCAGCAGGTTGAGGATCGCGCCCTGGACCGAGGCGTCCAGCGCCGAGGTGATCTCGTCCGCGACGAGCACCTGGGGCTCGGCAGCCAGCGCCCGCGCGATGGCGACACGCTGTCGCTGCCCGCCGGACAGTTCGCGGGGCAACCGGCGGGCGTAGTCGGGGTCCAGGGCGACCAGGTCCAGCAGCCGCTGCACCTCACTGCCTCGACTGCCCCCTCGACCGGCCACTCGATTGGCCCCGCGTCGTCGCCTGCCCCGGCTGTTGGCCCGGACCGCCTCGCCGAGGGCCTCGCCTACCGTCATCCGCGGGTTGAGTGACCCGTACGGATCCTGGAACACCATCTGGACGTGCCGGCGCGCGGCCCGGCGGCGGGCGCCCCTGGCACCCAGGAGGTCGACCCCGTCGAGAAGCACCCGTCCCGCCATGACCGGCACGAGGCCGACGAGCGCCTTTGCCAGGGTCGACTTCCCGGAACCGGACTCGCCGACCAGCCCCAGCACCTCGCCGGTCGGCACCCGAAGGTCGACCGCGTCGACAGCGGTCAGGCCCCGCTTCCCTGCGGTGAAGCGCACGGTCAGGTCGCGGACCTCCAGCGTCGTCACGAGCGGGAGCCGTTCGCGGAAAAACGCGACGGAAGCGCCGTGCCCTGCGGGTGCCAGCAGGCGACCCGACCCCCCGACCCGGCCGGCTGCAGCGGCGGTAGCTCGACGCGACACTGGTCGGTGGCGTGCGCGCAACGCGGCGCGAAGGGGCAGCCGTCGGGGATCTCGTGCGGCTGCGGCGGCCGGCCGGGGATGGTGGCCAGCGGCTCGCCGCGGCGAGTGGTCATGTCCGGAACGGAGGCGATGAGCGCCCGCGTGTACGGATGGCTCGGGCCGGCGGCCAGCGTCACCACGTCGATGTCCTCGACGATCCGGCCGGCGTACATGATCAGCACGCGGTGGCAGAGTTCGCCGACGACGGCGATGTCATGGGTGATGAGCAGCGCCGCGGCCGAGGTGTCGGTGTTCACCCGGCGCAGCAGCCGAAGGATCTGCTGCTGGACCGTCACGTCGAGGGCACTCGTCGGCTCGTCGGCCACGACGAGCGCCGGATCTCCCATCAACCCCATGGCGATCATGGCCCGCTGCCGCATCCCGCCGGAGAGTTCGTGCGGGTACTGCCGCGCGCGGCGTTTCGGGTCCGGGATCCGGACCGCGCGCAACCGGTCCACGGCGCGGGTCATTGCCTGCGGCCGGCGCAGCCCCTGGTGCACCTCCGCGACCTCGGCGAGTTGCCGGCCCACGAGCAACGACGGGTTGAGCGAACTGCCGGGATCCTGGAATACGACGGCGAGCGAGGTGCCCAGCAGCCGCCGCAGCGCAGGGCTCGGGCGCTCGAGCACGTCGCCGCCCAGGAATTGCAGCCGGCGGGCAGTGACCACGCCGGGCGCCGGCACGAGTCGGGAGATCGCAAGGGCGGTCAGGCTCTTGCCGCTGCCGGACTCACCGACGATCCCGACGATCTCGCCCTTCGCCACCGTGAAGGTCACGTCTCGGACGGGGGTCACCGTCCCGGCCGGGGTGGGGAAGCTGACCGTGAGACCCGATACGATCAAGGTGTCGCTGCCCACCGGATCCTGCCCGGCGACGCCGGCCTTGGCCATGCTGGCCGGACGGGTGGCCGGACGGATGGGACTGCCGACCGGACCGCCGACCGAGCGGCCGGCCCGGCGGCCGACCATCGGCCGGGCACCGACCGCCTGCGCGAGTGCTTCGCCGAGCCCGTTGAACGCGAGGCCGGCGATCACGACGGCTGCTCCGGGGGCGAGGGCGACGACAGGGGTCACGAAGATCCGGCCCAGCCCCTGCTCGAGCATCCGGCCCCAGTCGTAGGCCGGCGGCTGAACGCCGAGGCCCAGGAAGCTCAGGCTGGACAGCGCCAGCAGCGCCCCACCGACGGCCAGGGTGAGGTTGAGGATGAGCGGCTCGGCGATGTTGGGCAGGACGTGCCGCCAGAGCAGCCGCCAGCGGCGCACCCCGACCAGTCGGGCGGCGGCGACATAGTCGGAGCCGGCCACCGAGGCGGCGAGGGTCTGGGTCAACCGCGCGGCCCCGGGCGCCGAGGCGATCCCGATGGCCAGGACCACCGCGCGCGCACCCACGCCTACGATGATGGCGACGAAGATCGCCAGCAGGATGGCGGGAAACGCGACCGAGAATTCGATCACGGCGTTGACGATGCGCCCGGTTCGCCGGCCCACGACGGTCGGCATCGCGCCCAACGGGACGCCCACGACGGCGGCGACGAGAGTCGCCAGGACGGCCAGGGTCAGCGACGGCCGGGCGGCGACGAGCAGTCGGGAGAAAATGTCGCGACCGAGGTTGTCCGTCCCCAGCAGGTGCCGCGCCGAGGAGCCCTCGAGGATGTGTGCGACATCTATGCGGGCGGCGCTCTCGCCCCAGATGGCCGGGCCGATGACGGCAAGCACCGCCAGGGCGAGGAGGACCAACGCGGCCGTGCACCCGGTCGGCGTGCGCAGGGCGGTCGCCAGTCCTCGCCTCCGGCGGTTCGTCATGAGTCCAATATGGTCGACCGCGGGTCGAGCATCCCGAGGATGAGGTCGATCGCCGTGTTGATGATCAGCACCGTCGCGCCCAGCATCAGGATGATCGCCTGGGCAACCGGGTAGTCCTGTTGCACCACGGAGCTCACCACGATGGTGCCGAGCCCCGGCCAGGCGAAGACGTTCTCCACGAGCACCGTGCTGCCCACCAGACCGGCCAGCAACAGGCCGCCGATGGTGAGCGTGCCGGTGAGCATGTTGGGCAGCACGTGTCGCAGATACAGCAGGCGGGCGGGCAGTTGTTTGCTGCGGGCCACCCGGATGTAGTCCTCGCCGAGCACCGTGAGCGTCTCCGCCCGGACGATACGCGCGAGCCCCGCGATGGCTCCCACCGACAGCGCCGCCACGGGCAGCAGGTAGGAACCCGGACCGCCCTTCCCGGCCACCGGCAGCCAGTGCAGCTGAACGGCGAACAGGACCACCAGCCCGACACCGAGCAGGAACTCCGGGACGGTGGCGAAGAAGCCGGTGAGGCTCGTGAAGGCCAGCTCGGTGCCCCCCCGCCGGCCGTCCCGGGTGAGCACGGCGGCGACCATGCCGAGTGGGACGGACAGCGCCATGATGACGACGAACGCCATGCCGGCCAGTTGCACGGTATTGGGCAGCCGGTCGGCGATGATGCCGGAAACCGGCAGCTTGGCGCTGATCGAGGTGCCGAGGTCGCCGGTCAGCAGACCCTGCAGGTAATGGCCGAACTGCGTGGGCAGCGGCCGGTCCAGCCACAACGAGTGCTTCCGGGCCCGGATCAGTTCCAGCGGCGCCTTGGGCCCCAGCGCGATCCGGACCGGATCGCCGGGAATCAGGTGGATCATCGCGAACGAGAGCGTCACGAGCACCGCCAGGGAGCCGAGGAGGTGGCCCAGGCGGCGGATCAGAAAGCGGATCCGGGGTCGCCGCGCCAACCACGCCTGCTGGCCGGCGGACGGCCCGCTCGTCATCCGGTCAGCCGGCGAGCAGCCGGAGGCTGGTCGGCTCCAGACCGGCCACACCGATGGTGAAGCGGGCCTTGTTGCCGAACTCGAACACGGTGCTGATGGAGATCGGCAGCACGTCGACCCGGCGCAACAACGCCTTCTCTGCCTTCGCCCACAGGTCGCAGCCCGCCTTGCCCGGGGTGCCGCTCGCCTGGACGTTGAGCCCGTTGTAGTCCGGGTTGTCGATCGCCGCGAAGTTCTGCCCCCTCGGCGGGGTCGGCCCGGCGAAGAACGCCACCAGCTCCGACGGGTTGCTGACGCCGATGCCGAGCGCCGTTACATCCCACGACTCTCCCGTGCCGAACAACTCGCCCTGCACGCCGTTGGCGTCCTTCGACCTGAGCGTGACCTGAGCGCCCAGGCTCTTCCACCACTTGGCGAGAAGCTCCAGCCCGGCGTCCACCGAGGGGGTGCCGCCCGGGTAAAGCAATCGCACGGCCAGCTTCGTGCCACCCTTGGCGCGGACGCCGCCCGCGCCCGCGTGCCAGCCGGCCGCTTCGAGCGCCGCCTTGGCGGCCGCCGGGTCGTGGCCGGGGACGTTGCCCGGAACCGTGGCGATGGTGCAGGGCTTCGGCTGGTTGGGTTCGAGGTCCGTGGGCCGCTTGCCGTTGTTCTCGGTGATGACAGCGCTGAGCTGCCTGGGGTCGACGCCCATCGCGAGCGCCTTGCGCAGCGTCAGATCGGCTCCCGGGTGGCCGGACCGCTCGTTGAAGAACAACTCGATCATCGCGCCCGGCTCCCTGACTTCATAGAATCCGCGTCCTTGCAGGCGCTTGCGGTCGGCCGTCACCACACCGACGTCGTTGAGCTGTCCGTTCAGGAACAGGCTGTTCGCGGTGGTTTCGCTCTGGACGACCTTGAACACCACCTTGTCCGGAAAGCCGGGCACATTGGTGCCGGCGCCGCCCGGACCCCAACGGTAATCCTTGCGCGCGACGAACGTGTAGTGATCACTGGGGACGAACTCCACCAGCCTGAACGGGCCGGTGCCGTCCGTGCCACGGACGAGAAGCTTGCGATTGGCGGTGCCCTTGGCACACACGATCCGAGTCAAGCCGGCTCCGGTGAGCAGGAAGCCGTACGGCTTCGCCAACGTGATCGTGACCGTGCCGGCGGCCTCGTCGGCACGCACCGTGAAGTTCGTGTCCGGCAGCCCGCTGCCGATGACCGTCGACTGGTTGGCCGGGTTCTTGACGAAGTCAAAGTTCGCGGCTACCTGACTGGCCGTCAGCTTGCTGCCGTCGGCACACGTCACGTGCTTGTCCAGGGTGAACGTGACGGCGGACGGGCTGATCTGCCACTTCGTCGCGAGTTGCCGGACCGGGTTTCCCCGCTTGTCGATATTGATCAGCGAGTCGTAGGCGAAAGCGCCGAGCGCGTTGCTGGTCTGGTCGCTCGTGAGCAGCGGGTCGAGGTTGCCGGCGTCCGCGGAGATAGCTGTCGTGTACGTGCCCCCGTTGGCGTACTTGAGCTTCTTCCCCTCGGTGTTCTTCGTCCCTCCCCCGGTGCAACCCGATACCAGCAAGGGTGCCAGCAGGATGGTGACGAGGGTGGTCGTCGTTCTCACGGTGTTCCTCCTTGGGGACTGCGGTCGCCGGCGGGGAGCCGGGGCAGCACTCGGCCGCCCAGGGAGACGTGGGTCGCCGCCCCGTCACCGCCGTCCTCCCGGACGAACGTGAACAACTGCGGCACTTCCTCGAAGCCCGGGACGGCCAGCAGGAAGCTGGCGGCCGAGACGTACGGCATCGCCGCGGTGAACGAGCCGACCAGCCGCTCCGCGTCATGGCCCGGCAGGAAGTCCGCCGCCAGGAGGCCGTCAGTCTCTCGGAACGCGAACCGGAGGTCCTCCCGTCCATAGCTGCCGACGAATGGCTCAAGGTCCACCCGGGTGCCCGGCGCGGCCGGCACCGGCCGGTGGGTGACGGTGACGCCGACGACCTGTGAGAGCACCTCATCGCAGAGTTCAGCACGCAGCTGGCCGGTCACGTCACCGTTGGTCAGCACGCAGATCGCCAACCCGTGGTCGGGCACCAGGTACAGCTGGCTCAGCTGACCGTTGGTGTTTCCACCGTGCCCGACGACCGTCGGCTCGGCCGTGCGGAGCACCTCCCAGCCCAAGCCCCAGGCCTCTCCCTCGCCGGCATCGACCATGGAGACCTGCGGTTCACGCATCTGCCGGGCGGCGGCCGCACTGAGCAGTCGCTGCCCGTCGGGTCCCTCGCCATCCAGAAGGTGCGCCCGGGCGAAGTTCAGCAGGTCGTGGGCCCGGGCCGCCAGGGTGCTCCCGCACGGACCCGATCCGCGCGGGTCGCACCAGACGTCCACGGGGGCCAGTTCGTGGCCATCCGGCCGCGGGTCATGCCCGACTGCCAGCGGATGGACCATCGCCCGGTGCGGCACGGTGAAGGTACGTTCGAGGCGCAGCGGGGCGATCACACGCTCCTGCAGGGCGGCGTCCCACGTGCTGTCGGAGACGCACTCGATCAGCCTGCCGAGCACGTTGTAGCCGGCATTGCAGTACGAGAACAATCGACCCGGTCGGTGCAGTTGCGGCAGATCGGCGTAGCTCGCCACCGTCCGTTGTACGGCATCGTCACCGAATTCCAGCGGGTCCTCCCCGTCGCCGTAGAAGCCGCCGGTATGGGTGAGGAGCTGCCGGACGGTCACCGCCTCGGCGACCTGCTGATCGGCGAGGTGCAGTGGTGGATCGAGATGCCGGTTCACCGGATCGTCCAGCCCGATGCGAGCCTGGTCGATGAGTTGCATCACCAACGTGGCGGTCCAGACCTTGGCGATCGAGCCAAGGAGGAACAGCGTGTCGGTGGTGACGGGGACACCCTCGGAATCCCTGCGGGTGACGCCGGTGGCGCAGACGGTGATCTTGTCGTCGATCAGCAGTCCGACAGTCGCGCCCGGCACGCCGTGCTTGACGGCCAAGCCGTCGAGCCGCCGTTGCAGCTCGTCAGCGGTCGGGCGGGTGCTCGCCATGATGGGACCTCCTCGCGGCAAGTGTCTGCACGTCGAGCAGGCCTCGGTTAGTCAGATCCTCCCAAGCCGACTACTTGGTTAGTACGGTCACACCATGCCCGGGCTCGCGAGGGTGCGGCTCAGCCCGTGGCGTCGAGTCGGTCCGGCGGACCGGCGGGAGTGTCCCACGCTTCGGCCAGGTCGAGGACGGTGTCCATTCCGCAGAGCTCCAACACCCGGTGCACGATCGGCGCAGCATGGGCGACCACGATCTCCGTGCCGGCCGGCATGTGCCTGCGCAGCGACACCAGAAAGGCCACCCCGGTGGAATCCATGAAAGAGACGTCGCGCAGGTCGACAGTCAGGCAGCGCAATTCCGACAAGGGAGATTTTCGGTGAGGTGGCGCAGGGCGGGGGCGGTGGCGATGTCGATCTCGCCGTGTAGGACCAGCGTCGCCTGAGCCTGGTCGCCGCCCTCGTCACGCGTGAAAATCATCTCTGACCTCCCGGAAATCAGCTCTCCTGCTCCGGCCCGAAAGGCCGGCCGGACGCCGACAAGCTGGGGTGACCGGCTACCGGTTGAACCGTAAGGAGCACTGACGGTAACGTCTTGACGCGCCGGTAACAAGGGTCAGCGGCGCCCGGTGCCGGAATCAGGCGGCGGCGATCAGCGAGACACCCGCAGCCGCGCAGGCAAGCCCGAGAAGCTGTGGCCGGGCCAGTCGCTCGGCGAAGATCACCCTGGCCAGCAGGACCGTGCTCGCCGGGTAGAGCGCGATGACCACTGCCACGAGGCTGAGCAGCCCGCCACGCACCGCGACGAGATACAGCACATTGGCCACCGTGTCGCAGGCCCCCGACAGGACGGCGAGAAGCGCGGCCCGACCCCGGGGCAGCCGCAGCCCGCCGATGGCCACCGCGATGACGGCGAACACCGCGAAGGCGATCACCCGCCCGGCGACGATCGGCCACAGGCCGCTGTCACCTGGTGCGTGCTTGAGCAGCACGAAGTACAGACCGAAGCACACCCCGGCCAGCAGGGCCAGCAGCACCCCGGCGGGCACGATGGGAAGGACCCGGGTGTCCCCCGCCCCGTGCGACTCGCCGCGGCTGATCAGGGCTACCGCGGACAGCGCGAGGACCATCCCGGCATAGGCACCGACCGCCGGTCGCTCGCCGGATACGACACCGACCACCACCGGCACCACCGCCGACATCACGGCGGTGAGCGGGGCCACGACGCTCATCGCCGCCGTGGCCAGCCCGCGAAAGAGCAGCAGCACGCCCAGCCCGCCCGCGACACCGGCCGCACCGCCCCACGCAAGGGCCGCGCCGCCGAGCCGCCCGTGCACCACAGCGGTCAGCGCCAGCAGCGGCACGAGGCCGACCGGCGAGGTGAGCAGCACCACGCCGATGGCGGATGACTTGCGCGATGCACTGCCGCCGAGGAAGTCACCAACCCCGAAGACGACGGCCGCCGACAGAGCCACGAGGATGGTCACGAGCCTGCACCGGCGTCGCTCGCCGTCATCGGCGGTCGATTGCTGTCATCGAGGCATCGCGACGTACTTCACCTCGAGGTATTCCGCGATGCCCTCCGCGCCGCCTTCCCGGCCGATGCCGGACTGCTTGACCCCGCCGAAGGGCGCCGCCGAGTTGGAGACCACGCCCCGGTTGAGCCCGATCATGCCGGTCTCCAGCCGCTCGCTCACCCGCAGCGCGCGGGCCAGGTCGCGGGTGTAGAAGTAGGAGACCAGGCCGAACTCGGTGTCGTTGGCCTCCGCTATCGCCTCGTCCTCGGTGCTGAAGGTCGCCACCGGTGCGACCGGCCCGAAGACCTCTTCCCGCAGGATCCGCGCCGACCGCGGTACGTCACCGAGCACCGTAGGAGGGTAGTAGTAACCCGGCCCGTCGATCGGCTCGCCGCCGAGGAGCACGGTGGCCCCCCGCTCGACCGCGTCCGCGACCAGAGCAGCGACCTTGGCGCGCTGCTTGCCGTCGATCAGTGGACCTACCGTGACGCCGGGCTCGGTGCCACGACCCACCCGCATGCCGGCCAGCCGTTTCACCAGGCCCGCGCCGAACTCCGCAGCCACCGTCTCGGCGACATGGAAGCGGTTGGCGGCGGTGCACGCCTCGCCGATGTTGCGCATCTTGGCCAGCACCGCCCCCTCGACGGCCGCATCGACGTCGGCATCGGCGAAGACCAGGAAGGGCGCGTTGCCGCCGAGCTCCATCGACGTCCGCAGGATGTTGTCCGCCGCCTGCCGGAGCAGCACCCTGCCGACCTCGGTGGATCCGGTGAACGACAGCTTGCGGGTCCGGCTGTCGGCAAGCAGCGGCTCGATCACCTCGCCCGCCCGGCCGGCCGTGACGATGTTGAGCACCCCGGCCGGCAGGCCCGCCTCGGTCATCAGGTCACCCAGTGCGAGCATCGACAGCGGCGTCTGCTGCGCGGGCTTGACCACCATGGTGCAGCCGGCCGCCACGGCCGGGCCGATCTTGCGGGTGCCCATGGCCAGCGGGAAGTTCCACGGCGTGATCAGCACGCACGGCCCCACCGGCTGGCACATCACCAGCATGCGCGAGGTGCCGTCGGGCGACAGCGCGAACCGCCCGGCGACCCGGACGGCCTCCTCGGCGAACCAGCGGAAGAACTCGGCGGCATAGCTGATCTCCGCGCGCGACTCGGCCAGGGGTTTGCCCATCTCCAGCGTCATCAGCAACGCCAGCTCGTCGACCCGCGACGTGATCAGCTCGTACGACCTGCGCAGGATCTCGCCGCGCTCCCGGGCCGGCGTCCCCGCCCACGCGTCCTGGGCCGCGCAGGCCGCATCGAGCGCCGCCATCGCGTCGTCGGGCGAGGCGTCGGCCACCTCCGCGAGCACGGCACCGGTGGAGGGATCCTCGACCGGCAGCGTCGCCCCGGAGGCAGCCGACCGGCGCTCACCGCCGATCAGCAGTTGGTGGCTGACCGCGGCAACGACCCGGCGCTCGTCGGCCGGCGTGGGCGTGGGGGGATCGGCGGTCATCGCCCCCGAGAGTAGGCAACCGGCTGGCCGCGGCAACTACCGAGGCGCATCATGGACGGTGGAGGCCCCGGCCATGGTCGTCATCGAGTTCATTGCCCTGCTGATTCTGCCCACCATGGTCGTCTGCGCCCTCCAGCACCTGCCCGAGATGATCGCGCTCGCCGCCCGGGTGGTGAAGCAGGTGCACCCGCCCGCCCAGCAGCCGGCCGGGCCACCGATCGAGCGGATCGCGGCCGACCTGCGGCGGATCTCCGCCCACCTCGACGCGCTGGTGACCTCCGGTCCGGTGCCCGGCCGGATCATGCGGGTGCGCTCCACGGTCGCCGCCTACGACCACGTACTGCTGGATGCCTGCCGTGCGCTGGAGGTGGAGCCGGCATCCGCGGCCACTCCCCTGTCCAGCGACGAGCGGCTGCGGACCGAAGCGGCCCTGGCGGCCGCCGGCCTGCGCTGGTGACTCCGGTGGGCATCGATCTCCGCAGGAGCCAACGTCATCGGGTGTTCCTGGTTCAGCTGTGGGGGACATCGGTCCCGTCATCGGAAAGCTCGCCCGCCACCCGGCGACACATGTCGGCGGCGTCCTCGCCGGTGACCGCGACGGCGAGCAGCAGGTCGAGCCAGCGGCTGTAACGTGCGGTCTGGTCGGGGTCGGTGATCTCGAGGTCGCCGCCGGCGTGGTCGATCCCGACCAGGTCCTGGTCATACAGGACGAAGCCCGACACCGGCTCGATGGGGACGACCGCCCCAAACGGGATCACGCCGAAGGTGTGGCCGGGCAGGGACGCCAGCTCGGCAAGGTGTCGAGCACGGCCAGCTCGGCCTGGAACGCGGCGGGCCCGCCGGCGGTCGACGTCGGCGCACACTCGCGAAGTCGCTCTCGCACAGGCCCTACCGCGGACCCGTGCTCGGGCTGAACTTCCTCGCCTACGCCGAGCACCGATTCGACCAGTTGCGCCCCGAGCTGGCCGGAAGGGCACCGCCCGGCGTCCGGTCACCTGCGGACGACTACAAGGCCAGGTCGGTGCTGTTCGTGCCGGAGGGCGCCCGGCTGTGCTACGTCCTGCTCCGCGAGCACGGCCCCGGGTGGCCCAACGCGGTCGCGCGGCGAATGGTCGTGCCATCGCACCGCAACAGCGGGCAGGCGCACTACGTGGAGCCGCCGGTGCCCGTCGTCAGCGGCTCGGCCGACCTGGTGCATACCCTCGACTGGGCCCGCGGCCACCTCGACGCCGACCTCTCCGTCGGCGTCCTGGCCGAGCCCGCCGCGACGAGCCCGCGCAGCTTCGCCCAGCACTTCCGGGCCGCCACGGGTACGACATTGCACACGTGGGTGCTCTGGCTGCGGATTGCCCGCGCCGAGGAGCTGCTCGAAGCCGGCGACCTCCCGGTGGAGGCCGTGCCCCGGCTGGCCGGGTTCGGCACCGCTGCGGCCCTGCGGCTGCACTTCGGCCGGCGGCGCGACGTGCCCCCTGGCACCTACCGCCGGCCTTCGGCAAGGCGGCATCCTGATCCGTCGCGGACCGGACCACTCCGATAGCGTAACCCCGGGCTTGGCCGCCGCTCGTCAACGTGCAACAATTGGGTTCTAGCTCCCCACCGTCCCCCGGGACTGGTGGGGCATTTTCGTGGAGGGCGCGTGACTGCCGACTTGCGGACGTCGGTTGTGATCGACTACCAGAATCTGCATCTAACCGGGCACGGCCTGTTCGAGACGACCAAGTGCCTACCCAAGCACGAGACGCTCGTCGATCCGCTGCTCTTCGCGAACGTGCTACTCGATGCACGCAACAAGGGACAACGCGAAGGCTTTTCGGCCGCCGTCTTGGATCGGGTTCTGGTCTTCCGCGGGGAGCCCTCGCCCGAACATGATCCCGACGGCTACGCGCGCAACCAGGCTCAGAAGGCACACTGGGAGCGCGATGATCGAGTACGGGTGACGCTTCGGCCGTTGAAATACCGGTACGAGCGGGATGCGGGAGGACGTCCCGCCACCGATTTGACAGGACGGAAGATCCTGATCGGCCAACCCCAGGAGAAGGGCGTGGACGTCCTGTGCGCCCTGGCCTTGGTGCGCGAAGCGCGGGATCCATCTGTCGACCTGGTGATCCTCGCGTCGTCGGACTCTGACCTGGCGCCGGCGCTGGACGAGGTACAGCGGCTGGCTACTGCGAAGGTCGAGTCGTTCTGCTGGTATGACGCCAAGCAGCGGCTCGGCTTCCAGCTTCATCCAACGACCCGGGACAGGCCGATCTGGAACACCCGACTTGGCGAGGACGCATTCCGGGCGACGTGGGACCGGAGCAGGTACTGATAGGGCTGTCGGAGTCTGACTTGCAGGCGCAGCCGGGATAATCTCACGCAGTGATCGACTGCGGGCGCGACGAGTGAAGACCGACGAGCTGGCACGAGTGCGACGCACCCTGTGGGCCGCGGCAGATGAGTTGCGAGCGAACTCCACCTTGTCGCCCGCGGAATACCGCGGACCCGTGCTCGGGCTCATCTTCCTTGCCTACGCCGAGCACCGCTTTGACCAGCTGCGCCCCGAGCTGGCCGGGAAGGCCACCGCCCGGCATCCGGTCACCGCGGACGATTACAAGGCCAACTCGGTGTTGTTCGTGCCGGAGGGCGCCCGGCTGTCGCACCTGGTCGACCTGCCGGAGGGCGAGAACCTCGGCAAGGCCATCGACAACGCGATGAAGCTCGTCGAAGGCTCGAACCCCGAGCTGCGCGACGTCCTCCCCCGCGGCTACCAGCGACTGGAGAAGTCGACCCTGAGCGAGTTGCTTCGGCTCTTCGCTCCGCTGCCGCGACAACTCTCCGGCGATGCGTTCGGGCTGATCTACGAGGACTTCCTCTCCAACTTCGCCGCGAGTGAGGGCCGCCTCGGTGGCGAGTTCTTCACGCCGTACTCCATCGTGCGATTGATCGTCGAGATCATCGAGCCGTTCCACGGCAAGGTGTACGACCCGGCCTGCGGATCAGGCGGCATGTTCGTCCAGTGCGCCAAGTTCGTCGATCGCCACAACCGGTCACCAACCCGCGAGCTGTCGATCTACGGCGTCGAGCAGAAGGAAGGGACCGTCCCGCTCGCCAAGATGAACCTGGCACTGCACGGCCTGTCCGGCGACATGCGCCTCGCCAACAGCTACTACGAGGACCCCCATCGCGCCTTCGGCACGTTCGACTTCGTCATGGCCAACCCGCCGTTCAACGTGGACAAGGTCGACAAGGGCAAGGTGGCCGGCGACCGGCGTTTCCCCTTCGGTGTTCCCAAGCCAGATAGCGCGAACTACCTGTGGATCCAGCAGTTCTACTCGGCGCTCAGTGATCGCGGACGTGCCGGCTTCGTCATGGCCAACTCAGCCGGGGACGCGGGCCACTCCGAGCGCGAGATCCGACGACAGCTCATCGAGTCCGGTGCCGTCGATGTCATGGTCGCGATCGGGACGAACTTCTTCTACACGGTGACGCTGCCCGTCACGCTCTGGTTCCTGGACAAGTCCAAGCGCGGGACCGAGCGTGAGGACACGGTGCTGTTCTTGGACGCCCGGCACCTCTACCGCCAGATCGACCGGGCGCACCGCGACTTCCTGCCCGAGCAGATCGAGTTGCTCGCCAACGTCGTACGGCTATATCGCGGCGAAGAGGTCGAGATCATCGACGGCAGCGACACACTGCTCAAGGAACGCTTCCCGGACGGCGCGTACGTAGAGGTGCCCGGACTCTGCAAGGTCGCGACTCGCGGCGAGATCGAGGCCCAGGGCTGGAGCCTCAACCCGGGTCGGTACACCGGCACGGCCGCGCTTGACGACAACGGCGAGGACTTCACCGAAAAACTAGCCAACCTCTACGACAAGTTTACCCGCCTCAGCGACGAAGCCGATGCGCTGCGAGCCAAGGTCGATCGGGCCGTGCAAGGAGTCCTCGGCGCATGACTCGGCGCACAAGCGAAACGGCCGGTCAGGAAGGAGAAGCGTCCTTCCGTGATTTGCTGAGCGAGGGACTGCGCAACGGGGTCTACAAGTCCAAGGAATTTCATGGTCACGGCGTCAAGGTCGTGAACATGAAAGAACTCTTCGCTCACGATCGGATTGATGATCAGCCCGATCTTCGCGTGGACCTGTCCGCTATCGAACTTTCGAGATTCGAGCTGCGTCCGGGGGACCTCTTGTTCGCTCGCCGGTCGTTCGTTTTGGAGGGCGCCGGAAAGTGTAGCCTGGTAACACATCCGAGCGAGGCGACGGTCTTCGAGTCCTCGATGATTCGCGCGCGAGTCGATCCGGCACGGGCCGATCCGTCCTTTCTTTACTACTTCTTTCGTGCTCACCAAGGCCGAGCGCTGATGGCTTCGATTGCCTCAAGGACGGCTGTCTCAGGCATAAAGGGCTCCGACCTTGGCAACCTTCGTCTTACGCTGCCATCCCTGTCGTATCAAAGATCGGCAAGGCAACTGCTGAGCAGCATGGATTATCTGATCGAGAACAATCGGCGGCGGGTTGAGGTGTTGGAGGAGATGGCGCGGGCAATCTACCGGGAGTGGTTCGTCCACTTCCGCTACCCCGGCCACAACAACGCCACCCTCATCGACTCGGCCCTCAGCCCGATTCCACAGGGCTGGGTGGTGAGTAACTGTGGCGACGAGCTGACAAGCCTCGGAGGTGGTACGCCGTCGAAGAGCGAACCGACGTACTGGGACGGCGGCACGGTTCGCTGGTACACGCCTAGTGACCTGACCAAGGGTCGGTGTCGGTACGCCGTCGAGCCTGCACTTCGGATCACGGAAGCTGGGCTCGCAAGAAGCTCAGCCCGGTTGTTTCCGGCAGGATCTGTGTTGATGACGAGCCGAGCGACGCTCGGTGTGCTGGCCATCGCGACCACCGAGGCAACGACCAATCAAGGGTTCATCGTGATTCCGCCTGACAAGCGGTGGTCGCCTGCGTTCATCTTTGAGTGGCTCGACCAACATGCGCCTGAGCTCGCCTCAATCGCGACCGGTGCGACGTTCAAGGAGATCACAAAGGGCGCCTTCAAGAGGGTGCCGTTTGTAGTGCCGGCGCAGGAAGTTCTCGACGCTCACCGAGCAGCAATCGACCCGATCGAGCGCGAGATTTGCAATTTGGAGGAGCAGGTCCGGACCTTGGCCGCACTTCGAGATCTTCTCCTGCCCAAACTGGTCACCGGCCAGATCGACGTGTCGTCCCTCGACCTCGACACCCTCGTCGGAAACTCGGGGCCGTAGATGCCGTCGCCGTACACCGAGGGCGGGCTGGTGGAGCGGCCTGCCCTTGAGCTGCTCGGGCAGCTCGGGTGGACGGTGGTCAACGCCTTCAGCGAGACGTTCGGTCCGGCCGGGACCCTCGGGCGCGACTCGATGCGCGACGTCGTGCTCACCCACCGGGTGCGCGATGCCCTGCGTTGGCTGAACCCCGAGGTGCCCGAGGCGATTCGCGAGGAAGCGCTGGCGGCGGTTGCGAAGGATCGGTCGGTGATGGATCGGGTGCGGGCCAACCGCGAGGTCTATGGCCTGGTCCGCGACGGCTACCACGCCGAGTGGCAGGACGATACCGGCGAGCGGCAGTACGCGACCGTTCAGTACCTCGACTTCCGGGACTCCGCGAAGAACGACTGGCTCGCCGCGTCGCAGGTGTGGGTGGCCAGTGACCTGCACCGCCGTCGCACGGACACGGTGCTGTTCGTCAACGGCATCCCGCTCGTACTGATGGAGTTCAAGGACCCCAACCGGCCGGTGAAGGCGGCGTACGAGGAGAACCTGGCGGACTATCGCGACACGGTCCCGCAGTTGTTCGTCCCGAACGGGTTCGTGCTGCTGTCGAACGGGTCTGCGGCGAAGGTCGGCTCGACGTACGCGCCGTGGGAGTTCTTCGGGGATTGGAAGGTGATCGACGCCGAGGGTGCCCGCGGCGTGGTCGCGCTGGAGACGGCGATCCGCGGCACCTGTGCGCCGGACCGGCTGCTCGACCTGATCGAGAACTTCGTGTCGTTCATCGAACGGCCGGGCGGGCTGATCAAGGTCGTGGCGCGCAACCATCAGATGCTGGGCGTCGACGCGGCGATCGACAACCTCTACCGGATCCGGGCGGCAGGCGACACGCGGCTCGGGGTGTTCTGGCACACCCAGGGCTCCGGCAAGTCGCTGTCGATGCTGTGGTTCACCCAGAAGGTGCTGCGCCGCATCCCCGGTGCGTGGACCTTCGTGATGGTCACCGACCGCACCGAGCTGGATCTGCAGTTGCACGGGGAGTTCGCCGACGCGGGTGCGATCTCGCGCGAAGCCAACGTCCATGCGTCATCGGCCGCCAACCTGCGTGAGCTGCTCGCCGCGGATCACCGTTACGTGTTCACATTGATCCACAAGTTCCGCCTCGACGCGGCTGCCGGCGAGACTTCGATGCCGGTGCTGTCGGACCGGTCGGACGTCATCGTCATCACCGACGAGGCGCATCGCAGTCAGTACGACACGCTCGCGCTGAACATGCGCAAAGCCCTGCCCAACGCATCTTTCATGGGGTTCACCGGCACACCGCTCATCGTCGGTGAGGAGCTGACCCGCCAGCACTTCGGCGACTACGTCAGCACCTACAACTTCCGCGACGCGATCGAGGACGGCTCCACCGTCCCGCTGTACTACGAGAACCGCATCCCCGAGCTGCAGCTGGTCAACGAGGACTTCGCCGACGACCTCGCGGACCTGCTGGAATCGGCCGAGCTCGATGAGGACGCCGAGGGTCAGCTGGCTCGGCGGTTCGGCCGGCAGTACACGCTGCTGACCAGGCCGGAGCGGCTGCGCCGGGTTGCCACAGACCTCGTCGCGCACTTCGTCGGCCGCGGCTTCACGGGCAAGGCCATGTACGTCGGTCTCGACAAGGCAGCAGCAGTTCGCATGTACGACTACGTACGCGCGGCCTGGGCCGAACACCTCGCCGACCTGCGGGTGGAGCACGACGCCCTGCCGGTGTTGGAGCGGCCGTGGCTGGCCAGCCGCATCGCGCTGATGGAGAGCACCGATATGGCTGTGGTGGTCTCGCAGGGGCAAAACGAGATCGGCACCCTGGACAAGCTGGGCCTCGACATCCGCCCCCATCGCGCGCGCATGAACACCGAGGACCTGGCGGAGAAGTTCAAGGCGGCCGACGATCCGCTGCGGCTGGTGTTCGTCTGTGCGATGTGGATGACCGGCTTCGACGCGCCGAGCGTGTCGACGATCTACCTCGACCGGCCCATGCGCAACCACACCCTCATGCAGACCATCGCCCGCGCGAACAGGGTGTTCCCGGACAAGGACAACGGGCTGATCGTCGACTACGTCGGGGTGTTCAGGAATCTGGAGAAGGCCCTCGCCATCTACGGCGCGGCCAACACCGAAGCCGACGCCCCTATCCAGGACATCGACGCGCTGGTCGCAGCGCTGGCCGGCGCCGTCGAGGCCTTGGTCGCGCTCTGCGCGGCAACTGGCGTGGACCTGATCGCCCTGCGCGACGCCACGGGCTTCGCACACATCGCCCTGCGCGACGCCGCCGTCGAGAGCCTGCTGGCCGATGACGACACCCGCACCACGTATCTGAGCGCGGCGCGGCAGGTGCGCAGGCTGTTCAAGGCTCTCTTACCGGATCCGAAGGCCGCCGCCCCGCAGCACACGGTCGCGGCCATCCGGGTTCTGGCAGAGCGCGTCGCGGACGTCTCCCGATCGCCCCAGGCTGATCTCGACGCACTCTCCGACGCGGTGGACGCGCTGCTGGACCGATCGGTCGGCGCCGAGGAGTACGTCATCCGCGCCGCGGCCGAAGGCAGTGAGCCCGACCCCCTCATCGACCTGTCCCGGATCGACTTCGACGGACTCGTCGCCGAGTTCGCCGGCCGCAAGCGGGCCGAGACCGACCGTCTCGCAGCACTGCTGCGCGAACGCGCCGTCGCGGCGGCAACCCGCAACCCGACGCGCTATGACCTGGTGCAGCGCATCGAGGAGTTGATCGCCGACTACAACGCGGGCAGCGTCAACATCGACGAATATCTGCGCCGGCTCATCGAGCTGTCGAAGACCCTGTCCGGGGAGGAACAGCGGGCCGTCAACGAAGGGCTGACCCAGGAAGAGCTAGCCGTCTTCGACCTGCTCACCAAGCCGGAGCCGATTCTCACCGACCCCGAACGTGACCTGGTGAAGGCCAGCGCCAAGCGGCTGCTCGCGCACCTGCATGACAAGCTCGTGCTGGACTGGCGCCGCAGGGCGGCAACGACCGCCGACGTCCGCGTGACGATTCGCGATGTCCTCGACGCCGACCTGCCCGCCGACCCGTACCCGCCGGAGATCTTCGACATCAAGGTCCAGGCCGTCTTCGACCACGTCATCACCGCCTACGGCGACGACGGATCGAGCGTCTACTCCGGAGATCGGGTCGAGGCGGCGACCACCGGCGCGGGCGTCGCCACGCTCACCGCACCCGACATCGCGTCCATCACCGACGGTGTGGTGGAGCGCATCCGCACCGACGCCGAGTTCGCCTCGCTGGTCGCCGAGCGGCTGGGACTGCCGGGTGGAGCGGCGTTGCGCACGGTCGAGGAGATCCTGACCAACGATGAGGACTTCACCGTCGAGTTCAAGTCGACCGCCCGTTGGGATCTGCGGGAGGGCAGGCCGAGCAGGGCGATGGAGGACGCCGTCGTCAAGACGATCGCCGGCTTCCTCAACACCGACGGCGGCACCCTGCTGATCGGCGTCGCCGACTCCGGTGCGGTGCTCGGCCTGGAGCACGACTACGACCTGGTCAAGCCCAAGAACGGTGACGGCTTCGTGAACTGGCTGACCACCCACCTGATAGGCGCACTCGGCCACCCGCCGGTGACCCGGGTCCGTGCGCGCATCGTGGTCCACGACGGCAAGCAGATCTGCCGAGTCGACGTGGCCCGGCACAGCCAGCCGGTGTGGGCGACGATCAGCAAGGCCGAGCGGGTGCTCTTCGCCCGGTTCAACAACTCCACCCGAGCAGTGCCGACCAGTGAGACCGATACGTACGTCGGCCTCAGGTGGCCGACGTAGCCACTGCCTGTGAATCTGCCGACGAGAACGTCGAGCCGCGAGGTGTCATACGAGGTGCTCCACGTTAAGGTCCTCCCATCGCCGCGAAAGGTATTCCGCCACAAGCCGGCGATGGTAGTGGTGCGGCTTTTCCGGCTCATCGCAGAAGAGGGTGTATTCGGGGTCTGAAGCCGCCGGTGTCGAGTAGGGCGCGGGTGATGTAGTTGGCCAGGTTGCGGAATCCGAGGGCGGTTCCGCGTAGGTGTTCGAGCCGTCCGTTGATCGCTTCGGTG
>JBBRYN010000029.1:0-37854 GCA_038237645.1 Mycobacteriales bacterium | reverse complement strand
GCGGGGATCGGCTGGTCCGGGGGCTGCCACCGCTCCGCCCGGGGGCGCGTGCCGGCCGGCCGGCACGACGGCGAACGCGGGGCCCGTCGCGGACGTCATCACCGTCAGCCCGATCCCGACCGCGACGATGCGACGGAGCGCGGGTGGCACGGTGACCACGGCGACCGCGCGGGCGACCCGGCCGCACCGGCCGGGTCGTCTGCCGGCCACGAGGACCGCGATGCTCAGCGCCAGCCATCCGGTCGCCGCCCAGCAGCCGGCACCGGCGAGCGCCGCCACCGCCGCGTCCGGCCCGGACACCCGTGCCACGGTGGGCAGGGCGCCGAGGTCGGCCAGCACGCGGGGCAGCGGTGCGGCGACGGTGAGCATGCCGAACAGCCCGGCCAGCGCCGCGATGGCCGGCGCCGCCGGCACCCAAGAAGACAAGGCCCGGCGATCGTGGTCGGCCTGCCGTCCAGACCCGTCGCGGCTCAGCACAATCGCAGACCCCTTCATAATCTTTCGTTTGCTCACGTTTACATGTCTAAACGCTCGTTTGCCTTCGAGTCAACAGTGCTGGGCCATCTGTGGATGGCTGTGCCCGTCTCGTCGGCGGCATGCGGCAGGCTGTACCGATGCACGGTGATCGGTGGGAGGCCCTTTTCGGCGAGCTGGAGGCGGAGCTGGCCGGGGCCGGCGCGGCCGATCTCCGGGCTGAGGTCGCCGACCGCACCCGCCGGGAATACGCTGCTTTGCGCCTGGTCGACCGGCTGCGCCCGGTCGTCGGCCACGGTGTACGGCTGCGGCTGGTGACCGGCGGCGGCGTGAGCGGTCAGCTGGTCGAGGTGGGCGCCGACTGGCTGCTGGTTGTCGAGCGTGCGGTCGCCGCCCTGGTTCCGCTACGGCAGGTTGCCGCGATCGGTGGGCTGGGCAGCCGATCCGCGGCGCCTGGCAGTGAGGGTCGGGTGGGTGCAGCCCTCGATCTGCGGCATGCGTTGCGCCGCCTCGCCCGCGATCGGGCCGCCGTGGTCGTCAGCGTGGTCGACGGGAGCACCTTGTCGGGCACGCTCGACCGGATCGGCGCCGACTTCGTGGAGATCGCGGAGCACCCCGTGGACGAGCCGAGGCGTGCCGTGGCGGTCCGCCAGGTCAGCGCGGTCCCGATCGCGGCCCTGAGCGTCCTACGTTCGGCCTGATCCCGCGAGGCACCGGACGGCGACCGCCGCTGCCCTCGGCGGTGGTCCGGCCCTACTCCGACGGGACGTTGTCGCGGCGCGGCCCCGGCGCTACCCAGGCGGGAGGCCGTCATCGCCGCCGAACGGGTGATGGTCGACGAACTCCCGCGTCTGCTGGTAGAGCCGCGCGATGTATTCCTCGAGCTTGCTCTGCTCCACCCGCCACTGTCCGCGACCGCCGATCTTGACCGCGGGTAGATCGCCGCTGCGGACCAGGGCGTAGGTCTGGGCTGCCGAGATGTTGAGGATCTCGGCCACGTCGGACAACAGCAGGAACCTTCGCTCGGCCATGTTTGCCGTCGCTCTCCTGATGTGGCTTGTGGTGGCGCCAGTCTGCCACGGTCAGCCGGTCGCCTATCGGCGATCGTCCCCAGGTCCGCCAGTCCCTGTGGATGACGATTCGGCCGCTGCCGTCCGATAGGGCACGATAAGCCGGCACGTCGGGCGCCTGATTGCGACTGGACGTCGAGCGTTGATGGCGATGGGTTAGAGCACGCCGGCTCGGCCGGCGCCTACCGAGGGGAGAGGAGCCGCCGACATGGCCGAACGCATGCTGACGCACCCGGAAGGCTCGCGTGGCGCGGCTCCGATGTCGGCCACCGCCGACCTGCCCGGCTCACCCCCGGCCCGCCGACTGCGGCAGCCTTCCTGGCTGGACGCGCGGCTGGTGGCAGGCGTGCTCCTCGTCGTGGTCTCGGTCGTGCTCGGGGCGCGAATTGTCGCCGCAGCTGATTCGTCCACCCGGGTCTGGGCGGTCACCGGCGACCTGGCCGCCGGCACGACCCTCGGCCGCGACGACGTCACGGTCGTCCGGGTCCGGCTGTTCGACGACGCCGACCGCTATCTCGCCGCCACGGCATCGCCGGCCGGGCGCCAGCTGTCGCGATCGCTCGGCCCGGGAGAGTTGCTCCCGCGGGCGGCCCTGGTCAGCCAGCCGCCGGGCCGGCTGGTCAGCCTGCCGGTATCTGCGATGCACGTGCCGGACTCGTTGCGCCGCGGCCAGCGCATCGACGTCTACGCGACGACGAGGGCGGCTAATTCCAGCAGTCCGGGCGGCACCGAGCGGATCCTTGCCGGAGTTCCGGTCCAGGCGGTGCGCGCGCCGCGGGCCGGCTTGAGCGGCGGCGGCACCGACTATGCGGTCCTCGTCCTGGTGCCGCCGGATGGCGTCGGCGCCGTGGTCGCCGCGCTGCGCACCGCGGTGATCGACGTGACGGTGGTTACGGGCACTCCATGACGCTGCCGATTCTCACGGCCGTCACCGACGCCTCGTGGGAGGCCGAACTCGTCGCTGGGCTCGCCGGCTCCGATCTGGGCGTCACCGTCGTCCGGCGCTGTGTCGACGTTGCCGACCTGCTCGCCGCTGCCGCCGCCCGCACCGCCGAGGCGGTCGTCCTGTCCGCCGACCTGCGCCGGCTGGACCGCTCGGCGCTGGCGGGGCTGGCGTCGGCCGGCGTCGCCGTTGTTGCCCTCGTCGAGCCGGGGGACGATGCCGCAGAGCGGCGACTGCGCCAGTTGGGCGTTCCCACCGTCCTCGCGACGGACGCCGGCCCAGCGGCCATCGCGAGCGCGCTGCAGTCAGCGGTCGTGTCCGGCCGGACCGAACTGCAGGGTGACCCGCTGGCCGACCCCCTGGCGGCTCTGCCGGTGCTGGCCGAGCCGCCGATCGACCCGCGGCCGCCGGGGGGCGGCGGTCGCGTCGTGGCGGTGTGGGGCCCCACCGGAGCACCGGGCCGCACCACCGTGGCCGTCGGGCTGGCAGACGAGGCGTCCCGGCTGGGCGTGTCGACCATGCTGGTCGACGCCGACACCTACGGGGGCTGCATCGGACAAGTGCTCGGCTTCCTCGATGAGTCACCGGGGCTGGCCGCTGCCCGCCGGCTGGCAGCCAACGGCCGGCTCGATCTGGCCGCGCTGGCCGGGTTGGCCCGGGGCACCGATCCGTGGCTGCGCGTGCTGACCGGCATCGTCCGAGCCGATCGGTGGCCCGAGCTCACCGGCGACAGCGTCGAGGTGGTCCTCGCTCTGTGCCGCAGGCTGGCCACCCTGGTCGTCGTCGACTGCGGGTTCTCCCTCGAGCAGGACGAGGAGATCGTCTACGACACGGCGGCACCTCGCCGCAACGCGGCGACCCTTGCCGCACTGGGCGCGGCCGACACCGTCCTGGTCGTCGGGGCAGCCGACCCGGTCGGCATGCACCGGCTGATCCGAGGCTACGGCGAGTTTCGCGGCGGGCCGACGCTGGCCGGATGCACCGTGGTGGTCAACAAGGTGCGCCAGGGTGTCATGCCGGGTGACCCGGTCGCGGAGATCACCTCGGCACTTCGGCGGCACGCGAGCGTGGACAATCCGGTGTTGCTGCCCTATGACCGCTCAGCGCTCGACCGTGCCCTCGGCGCGGGCAAGACCCTGGCCGACGTCGCGCCGGCGTCCCCGCTGCGCCGGGCAATCGGCGATCTGGCCGCCGACGTGACGGGGGTGCTGCGCAGCGGCACACATCGCGGGCGCCGGCGAGCCGGCGGCGGCCGGCCGACCCGGACTACGCAGTAGTCGGCCCAATTCGGAGCCGGCGACTCAGCAGTCGGCCCGATTTCCGTGCGCGCGGCTCAATAGCGTGCCAACTCCGTGCGGGCAACCGACTGGACGTGCACCTCGTCCGGGCCGTCGGCGATTCGCAGCGTCCGCAGGGCCGCCCACATCGCGGCCAGCGGGTAGTCGTCACTGACTCCGGCCGCCCCGTGCACCTGAATCGCCCGGTCCAGCACCGCGAGGGCCATCCGCGGGGTCAGCACCTTGATCGCGGCGATCTCCGACCGCGCACTCCTGGCCCCGATGGTGTCGATCAACCAGGCAGTCTTGAGGACCAGCAGCCGTACCTGCTCGATGTCCATCCGCGACTGGGCCACCTGCTCCTGCAGCACCCCCTGGCTGGCCAGTGGCCGGCCGAACGCCACTCGGGAGGTGGCTCGCTGGCACATCAGTCGCAGTGCCCGCTCGGCCATCCCGATCGCCCGCATGCAGTGATGGATACGACCCGGGCCGAGCCGCGCCTGCGCAATGGCGAAGCCGGCCCCCCGTTCGCCGACGAGGTTGGCCGCCGGAACCCGTACGTCGGTGAACCGGATCTCGCAGTGCCCGTGCTGCGAGGCGTAGCCGAAGACCGGTAGCGAGCGCACGACCTCCACACCCGGCGTGTCCGTGGGCACGAGGACCATGGACTGCTGGCGGTGCGCGGCCGCATCCGGGTCGGTCCGCCCCATCACGATCAGCACTGCGCAGCGCGGGTCGGCGGCGCCGGTGATCCACCACTTATGTCCGTTGATCACATAGGAGTCGCCGTCGGCGGCGATCGAGGTCGAGATGTTCGTCGCGTCCGAGGATGCGACAGCGGGCTCGGTCATCGCGAAGGCCGATCGGATTTCGCCGTCGAGCAGCGGCTGCAGCCAACGCTGCCGCTGCTCGAGGCTGCCGTAGCTGTGCAGGAGTTCCATGTTGCCGGTGTCCGGCGCCGCGCAGTTGAGTGCCTCGGGGGCCAGGTCGATGGACCAGCCGGTCAGCTCGGCCAGCGGCGCATAGTCGACGTTCGACAGCCCCGACTCGGCGGGCAGGAACAGGTTCCACAGGCCGAGCGCCCGGGCCTGCGACTTGAGCTCGTCGACCACCGCAGGGAGTTCATGCTCCCTGCCCATGGCCCGCAACTGCGCGCGCTGCTCGGCGTAGACCGGTTCGGCGGGCCGCACCTGATCGTCGATGAAGGCCTGCAGGCTGGCTGCGTACTCCGCCGATCGGCGGCTGCGCGTGAAGTCCATCCGCGCACCTTACGACCGGACGGCGGATCGGGCCGGCCGGACACGACCGGGCTCGTGAGCAACTGGGCGAGCAGTTTGGGCGACACCTGGGTGGCGGTTCGGGCGGCAGCCAGCAGGCCGCAGGACGCGACAAGGGCCGCCTCGGTGCGGCGTCCCGGTGCTCGTGGCGGGGACGATAACCGGTTGCGATGCTGCTGATGCGCCCGGACGTGCCACCATGGGAGCGACCTGCGAGGAGATGATCATCGCATGACAGACCGGCTGTCCCCGCTCGACGTCTCGTTCCTCTACCTCGAGGAGCCGACTACCCCCATGCACGTGGGGAGTGTCGCCATCTTCCGGCCGCCGCAGAACGAAACGTTCGACTATGACAAGCTGGTTTCGATCATTCAGCAGCGGATCAGCCTGGTTCCACGCTACCGCCAGAAGATCAAGTGGGTGCCCGGCCACATCGCCAGCCCGGTCTGGGTCGACGACGCCGGCTTCGATATGGCCTTCCACATCCGCCGGAGCGCGCTCCCGCGGCCGGGCAACAACGACCAACTCCGTGAGCTGGTGGGCCGGCTGATGTCCCGCCGCCTCGACCGCTGCCGTCCGCTGTGGGAGATGTACCTCGTCGAGGGGCTCAGCGACGGTCGCATCGCGGTGATCACCAAGACCCATCACGCCATGGTCGACGGCATCAGCACCATCGATATCGGGCAGGTGTTGCTCGACCTCACGCCTGAGGTGCGGGAGGTGCCTTCCGACGACTGGCACCCGGCGCCGGAGCCCAACCCCGTCGATCTCGTCGTCGAGGCGATCACGGACTTCGTCCGGCAGCCCACCGAGCTGATCGACGCGGTCCGCAACGGCGTGAACGACGCCACTGCCACGGCGTTCAAGGTGGCCGGTCATCTGAATGGGTGCCTGGCCTACGCTCGCACTGCCGCCCGCCCGGTCACCGGCACCCCGCTCAACGTCGACATCGGCGAGCAGCGCCGGTTCGGCATGGCGCGTACCGAGCTCGATGATTACAAGCGGGTACGCAAGATGCACGGCGGAACGGTCAATGACGTGGTGCTGGCCACGGTGACAGGTGCGCTGCGCAACTGGCTGATGCTCCGCAACGAGCCGGTGTCGGCCAAGACGGTGATCCGTGCCATGGTGCCGGTCTCCGTGCGCGCACCGGAGGAGCACGGCGCCCTCGGCAACAAGGTGTCCTCCTATCTCGTGGACCTGCCCGTCGGCGAGCCGGACGCGGTCGAGCGGCTGCGCCACGTCAGCGCCAAGATGAAGATGCACAAGGAGGCCGGGCAGTCGGTCGGCGCCGACGCCCTGGTGCGCATCTCGGGCTTCGCGCCACCCACCCTGCACAGCATGGGCGCCCGGGCGGCCAGCGGCCTGGCCAAGCGGCTCTTCAACCTGGTGGTCACCAACGTCCCGGGGCCGCAGTTCCCGTTGTACGCCGGTGGTGCGCCGATGACCGAGGTCTTCCCGGTCGTACCACTGGCGAAGGGACAAGCGGTATCGATCGGCCTCACATCCTACAACGGCGGGGTCTACTACGGCCTCAACGCCGACCGGGACGCCATGGGCGATGTGAACACCTTCTGTCGGCTGATCGAGGAGTCGCTGGCCGAGCTGGTTGACACCGTGACATGACGACGCGGCGCGGCTTGGTCCTCGGGGCGGGCGGGGTGCTGGGGTTCTCCTGGGCCGTGGGGGCGCTGACTGCCCTGCAGCAGGAGCACGGCTTCGACTGCCGCGAGGTCGAGTGCCTCCTCGGCACCTCGGCCGGATCCATCACCGCGGCCCTGCTCGGCAGCGGTGTCAGCGTCGAGACGATGCTGCGGCATCAGCGTGGCATGCGCGGCGGAGCCGATCCGGTGATCGACTACGACTACGAGTCCGACACCGGCGGTGCCCTGCCACCATTGCCGGCGCTCGGCCTCGGCTCGGCGCCGCTGCTCCTCCACACGGCACTGCACCCGCGGCAGGTGACCCCGCTGGCCGCTGTTTCGGCAGTGCTGCCGCGTGGTCGGGCCAGCCTCGAGCCGGTCCGGGCCATCGTCTCCGCGATCGCCGGTGACCATCCCTGGACGCGACACCCCTCCGCGTGGGTGGTGGCCATGGACTACTCCACCGGTCGACGGGTCCCCTTCGGCCGTTCGGACGCTCCGGCAGCCACCTTGCCCGACGCGGTGATGGCCTCCTGCGCGATCCCGGGCTGGTACGCCCCCGTGCTGATCGACGGCCGGCGCTACGTGGACGGGGGTGCGTGCTCTTCGACCTCACTGGACCTGCTGGCTGGACTCGGGCTCGACGAGGTCTACGTCATCGCGCCGATGGTCTCGTTCTTGCTCGATCGGCCGTGGTCGGTGGCGGGCCGGATCGAGCGGCAGTTCCGCCGGATGGTCACTCGCCGGCTGCTGCGCGAGGCCGAGAAGGTACGCGCGGCCGGCACGGACGTGATCATGCTGGGTCCCGGCCCGCAGGACCTCGCGGCTATCGGAGCCAACCTGATGGATCCCCGCCGGCGGCTGCAGGTGCTGCAGACCTCGCTGCGCACCAGCGCCGAAGGCCTGCGGCACGTAGCCGGCGGCGACCTGTCCAGTGCGGTGTGATGCGGGTCTACCTCCCGGGCACCTTCACCCTGCTCTTCGGCCTGCGTGACACCGGCTCGCTGGCGGCTCCGATCACCGGCTTCGCCGTCACTCCGACGCTGCGCGAGTGGTACGCCTCCGGCGACGCCGAGGAGCTCGAATACGCCGCCTTCAGTGACGCGGCCCGTGGCTCCCTGCGCCTGCTGGACGCCGATCCCGTGGCTCCACGCCGCCGGGTCGTCATCGCTGCCGACGTGGCCGACGCGGACATCGAGGTGCTGTCCGACCTCGACCGGGACGCTGTGCGGGTGATGGTCCCGGTGGCGTTGAGCCAGGTCGAGTCGCTGCACATAGACAATGCCGAGGCGGAGGATGACGTGCGAGCAGCGGCGGCGGCCACCCTGGAGGCCGAGCTGGGCAGTGACGATGCACAGTTCACCGTGGACGGCGCCGAAGGCCACGAGTTGGCGTGGTACGCCGTCGGCGAGCTGGGCCTGCTGCTCGAGCTATGGCCTGACTAGCTGTAACCGGCCGTTTACCCGGTGCGCCTGACTCGACACGCTATGCCACCATAAGCCCATGGACGCCGTGACCAACCCCCCTACGCCCGTGAACGAGCCGATCCGCTCATACGCCCTCGGCACCGCGGAGCGGGCTTCCCTGGAGCACCGCCTCAAGGAGATGGCCGCCGAGCAGGTCGACCTGACGATCACCGTCGGGGGCGGGCAGCGGATGGCCGGCGGCGCGGCGTACGACGTGGTGCAGCCGCACTGGCACAGCGCCGTCCTCGGCACGCTGCAACAGGCCACTGCGGACGACGTGCGCGCCGCGGTCAGCGCGGCCAAGGAAGCGGTTCCCGCCTGGCGGGCGTTGCCCTACGACGAGCGGGCAGCGGTCATGCTGCGGATGGCCGAGCTGCTGGCCGGCCCCTGGCGCGACACGATCAACGCCTCGACGATGCTCGGCCAGTCGAAGTCGGTCTACCAGGCCGAGATCGATGCGGCATGTGAGCTGATCGACTTTCTGCGCTACAACGTCGCCTTCGGCCGGCAGATCCTCGCGGAGCAGCCGGTGTCCACGTCGACGGCGTGGAATCGCTTCGACCACCGGCCGCTCGAGGGCTTCGTCCTGGCCATCGCGCCGTTCAACTTCACCTCCATCGCCGCCAACCTTGCCCTCGCTCCCGCCCTCATGGGTAACGCCGTGGTGTGGAAGCCGTCGCCCACGCAGCAACTGTCGGCGCATTACCTGATGCGGCTGTTCGAGGCGGCCGGCCTGCCGCCCGGGGTGGTCAACATGGTCACCGGCGACGGCAGGGCTGTTTCCGAGGTGGCGCTGCCCGACCGCGACCTGGGGGGGATTCACTTCACCGGCTCGACCGGCACCTTCCAGCAGCTTTGGAAGACGGTGGGAGACAACATCGCGGGCTACCGGAGCTATCCCCGGCTGGTCGGGGAGACCGGTGGCAAGGACTTCGTCTTTGCCCATCCCAGCGCCGACCCGGCGGCCCTGCACACGGCGCTCATCCGCGGCGCGTTCGAGTACCAGGGGCAGAAGTGCTCCGCTGCCTCCCGCGCCTACATCCCTCGCTCGCTGTGGGACGCCGGCCTGGGCGAACGGCTGGCCGCGACTGCCGACGGCCTCTCGTACGGCGACGTTGCCGTGTTCTCCAACTTCGGCGGTGCGGTCATCGACGCGCGCGCCTTCGCTCGTCTCTCCGCGGTGATCGACCGGTTCCGCGAGGACGACGCTTGTACGGTGATCGCCGGCGGGGCCTATGACGACACCGACGGTTACTTCATCCGCCCGACGGTGGTCGAGTGCAGCGACCCGACCCACGAGGTCTTCTCGACGGAGTACTTCGGTCCGATCCTGGCCGTCTACGTCTACGACGACAGCGACTGCGACACGGTGCTCCGCCAGGCCGCCGATATCGCGGCCTACGCTTTGACCGGCGCGGTCTTCGCGACCGATCGGAACGCGATCGAGCGGCTCAGCGAGGTGCTGCGGTTCTCGGCCGGCAACTTCTACGTCAACGACAAGCCGACGGGAGCGGTTGTGGGGCAGCAGCCGTTCGGAGGTGCCCGGGCGTCGGGCACCAACGACAAGGCCGGCTCGGTGCTCAACCTGCTGCGCTGGGTGTCGCCTCGGACGATCAAGGAGACGTTCGTGCCGCCGACCGATCATCGCTATCCGCATATGGGCTAAAGGGAGATATGTGGCCGGGGCGATAGGAGAAGATCCTCCGCATGCCGTTCGATCCGTCTGATGAGTCGCAGAGCCGTTACGCGGGCTACGGGCTCGCGCCGTTTCCGGACCCGCGCGACGCGGAGATCAACTTCTACGTGGCCGGTGTCCGATCCGTGGGAGCCGACGAGGTGCAGGTGGCGCTAGCCGAGGTGTCCGAGCGCGGTCGGCAGGTGCTGGTGGCCTACGCCGAGCGATCGGCGACCATCGCGGTGCGCAACGAGGTGCCCGATCGGCTGGTGCGGGCCCTCGTCGCGCTGGTGATCGGTGGCCTGGCCAACAACGCGCTCGAAGCGCTGATGCGTGCGGCGTTGGTCGAGGATGCGGCCCGCCGGCTGGGGGCCGAGGCGGTCGACGTCTTCACCGCGGCAGCCGACCTGGTGGGGGAGCCCGGCGCCTTCGCGTTGAAGCTCTGGCTCGCCCGGCGGCCCGAGGATCGCACTCCAGAGGTCATGGGATTTGCGGTCGCCGGCCAGGGGTTGACCTTCCGCTATGAGTGGGCGGGGAAGTGAGTGTCCAATTGCTGTACTTCAACGGCTGCCCGTCGTGGCGGGCCGCTGCCGACAACCTGACGGAGGCGTTGCGCAGGCTCGGTCGCACGGACTCGGTCGACTGTCACGCCATCGAGACGCCCGAGGAGGCCGAGGCAATGGGGTTCCGCGGGTCGCCGACGGTGCTGATCGACGGGCGCGATCCCTTCGCCACCCCGGGAGCACCAGCGGCGGTTTCGAGCGGGTTGGCCTGCCGGGTCTATCGGACGCCGGACGGCCTCGCCGGGGCCCCCACCATCGCCCAGTTCATGGCCGCGCTGGGCTGAGCCGGCCGAACCCGCCCGTCGGCGGCCGGCTGACCGGCGTCAGCAGGCCACCTGCAGCGGCGTCGCCACCCCACGCACGGCCAGCACACCCCTGCCCACCCGCGGCGCAAGCCCCCGTGGCAGCCGGACACCGAGCACGTCACCGTCCACGGGTCCGCTCGGGCTGAGCACCAGGCCGACCTTGTGCCGCCGCGCTTCGGCCGTGATCCCGCGGTAGGTGGTGATCAGATCGTCGGTCGTACCGGACAACACGAGCGCCACCGGTCGCTCGGCTGCACTGTGGAGCATGTCGCAGAGGACGGCCTCCATCGCCGTGTCGAGCAACTCTCCGGCGTCGTCGGCGAAGACGACCAGGGGCCCCGCGATCCCGGCGAGATCGTCCGCCATCTCGCTCGCTTCGTGTGGGGTGTAGCGGCGGAGGACGCCCGGCAGGTCGCGCAGCGGGGAGCGCCGTGGGGTCACCACCATGATCGCGGTGGCGTGCTCGGTGTACCACCTGGCCATGGTGAGCAGGGCGGTCGACCGCCCAGACCGCGGCGGCCCTGAAACCAGGAAGGCGGGGCCGTCCTCGGCCAGGTCCGTGCCAATCGGGGTCACGTCGTCGCCGCCGGCACCGATGACCGTCCATAGTGGCCCGTGCGCACCGCCGACGGCCGCCGCGACCTGCGGATAGGACACGCTTTCGGGCAGCGACTCGACTCTGACCGGCCGTCGCTGCGGCGGCATGTTTGCTGCGCGCTGGGCTGCCACCCGAGTCAGCCGGCCAAGCTCCGCGGCCTGGGCCGGTCCGGCCGGGTCGGCGCACAGGAGCGCCAACTGGACCTCCAGTGGCGGGTCACCGGGGATCAGGGCCTGTCCCGGGCGCAGGGTCTGCGGCACCTGCCGGGTGGACAGCCCGGCCAGCGCGTAGTCCATGGGGTCGGGCATCCGCAGGATCAGCCGGCTCTTCATCAGCGACGAGAGCCGGCCGGTGAGCGTGCTGCGATCTCCGGCCACGACCGCACGCAGACCCACCGCTGCGCCGTCCCGGAACAGTCCGAGCATCCGGTCGATCGGACGCCCCGAGTCCACATCCTCGTAGGCCACGACGAAGCCTTCCCATCCGTCCACGGCCAGCACCAGCCACGGCAGCCGGTCAGGGGCGTCGGATGCTGTCCGCTGCTCGGCGGCCGACCCGTACCCGGCTCGGGCCAGTATCTGCTGGCGACGGGTGATCTCGGCCGTGAGCCGGCTCAGCAGGCGGTCGCCGCGATCGGTTTCCTCGCGCCCCACCACCGCGCCACAGTGCGGCAGATCCGCCAGTGCAGACAGGCCGCCGCCTGCGCAGTCGAATACGTAGAGATGGACGTCCTGGGTCTCCACGCCGCCGGCGATCGTGCCGGCCACCGTGCGCAGCAGCGTGGTGCGGCCGCTGCCAGGACCGCCGGCGGCAAGCAGGTGGCCGTCGCCGGCCAGGTCGAACGTGAAGGGTACCCGGGACTGTTCCGCCGGCACATCGCACAGCCCCAGCGGCAGCAACCCAGGGGACTCGCAGGGCAGGTCACTCAGTGCCACGACATCCGGCAGCGGTGGCAACCACGGGCTGCGCACCGGCGCGATGCCCAGAGAGTGTGCCGCCTCACCGACGGCGCAGACCAGCGCGGCCAAGTCGGTGGGACCGGCCTCGTCGGTATGGACCTGGCGGTGTGCCGGTGCATCGCCCGCGGTCTCCCAGGTCATCGGTCGCACTTCCCGCGAGACATCGGGGTCGGGCGGCCTGCTGCCGGAGACCCGGGCACATTGAAACGCGACGAGGTCGCCCGAGCCGGTGCGGCAATAGGCTCGGCCGGGCGTGCCGCGGCTGATCAGTGCAGCCCCCGAGCTGTCGATCACGTCCTGAGACTCGGTGGGATCGGTCATCCGCAGCGCGATCCGCAAGTTGGTGTTGGCCCGGATCTCGCCCGAGACGACGCCGGCAGGTCGCTGGGTTGCCAGCACGAGATGGACGCCGAGCGATCGCCCCCGGCGGGCGATGTCGACGAGCCCGGTCACGAAGTCCGGCAACTCTTGTGCCAGGGAGGCGAACTCGTCGATGATGATCACCAGACGCGGCAGCGATCCGGCTGGGCAACCAGTGCTCCCCAGCACGCCGACCGTGCCGAGGTCCGCCAGGTCCTTGCAGCCGGCCGCGTGCAAGGCTCGTTCTCGGCGCTTGAGCTCGGCATTCAGCGAGATCAGCGCTCGCTGGGTCAGGTGACCGTCGAGGTCGGTGACCATCCCGACGGCATGCGGCAGGCGCGCACATTCGGCAAATGCCGCCCCGCCTTTGTAGTCCACCAAGACGAACGCCATGTCGTCGGGCCGGTTGTTGACGGCCAATGAGGCGACGAGCGTCTGCAGCAGCTCGGATTTGCCGGCGCCGGTCGTGCCGGCCACCAAGGCGTGCGGCCCGTCGCGGCACAGGTCGACGGTGACGGGGCCACTGGCGCTCATCCCGAGGAGGGCCTCGGTCGAATGACCGCCTCGTTTCCAGCGTGCGGCGATCTGCTCTGCCATCGGCCGAGCGCCGACCCGCCGGTCGGGCAGATCGAAGAGATCGAGCAGCCGGACGCTGGCCGGAAGTGCGGACTGTCCACCGTCCGGAGTGGCGTCGCGAAGCGGCGCAAGCGCCCGTGCGAAGCGCTCGGCCCATACCGGCGACACCAGGTCGGCCACCACGTCGGGAACCGGCGGGCGACCGGTGCGGCGCACCAGCAGCCGGGTGCCCACCACCCCGGTGACGACTGCTGTCGCGCCGCACTCGGCCGGCAGCGCCAGCGCGTCCTCGGTTAGGCACAACGCGTAGATCCCGGCCCGTGGTCCCTCGTCGAGCAACCGGGCGATGCCGCCCACCGAACGCAGGGTCCGGGCGCCGTCGAGCACGAGCACCGTGGATGGGCCGGACCAAGCAACGGCACCTGCTCCCTCGGCGGCGGCCGTACGGGCGTCGAGGCTGGTCAGCAGTTCGGCGACCCGTGCAGCGATCTGCTCGTCGCTGAGGCCGACCAGCAGCTGGCACGGCTGTCCCGTGACCGGCCGCAGGTGTGGCAGCCACCTCACCCATCGCCACTCTTGCGACGCCTGGCCGGCGGGTGCGCACAGCACGACAAGGTCGAGCTCACGCGGGCTGTGCAGTGCCGCCAGTTGCGCGATGGCATGCCGGGCCAATCCCATGACTCGGTCGCGCTGGCCGGCCAAACCCAGCACACCGACGTCGCGGAGGGACACGGTGAGCGGCACCGCCGTCACCACGGCGGGCTGCTGCGCACCGGCCGCTCCGACGTCGACGCCGTCGGAGCACAGGGTCAGCCGAGCCGGCAGGTCGGCCGTACCGAGCCGCAGGGTGAGCGCATCGGGATCGGCGCAGCCCCGCTCCCACAGCCTCCGGCGCGGCCCGGTGGCGGTCAACAGGAGCGTAGCCGCGTCGGGATGCGTACAGCGCCGCAGGGCAGCCTCGGCGGCCAGACCGGCCGTCACCTCGGCCTGGGCGGCGCGCTCGGCCTGCTGGTAGTCGGCCTGGGCCCGGCGGTGGACGCGTCGACCGCCGATTCGGTCGCTGACCGCGTTGGCCCCCAGCATCACCGGCGACAGCAGCATGAACAGCGCGAAGGTCCAGGAGTGCATCACCGGCACCATCATGGCGCCGATCGCGAGCGGGATCATGGTCGTCAGCACCGGAAACCTGGGATTGTCCCTCGTTGCGGGTGCCGTCGGCAGGCGGACCGAGACTTCCGGCGGCGGCGGGAGCAGCCGCGGCGGACGGTTGACGGCGAGTTGCCCGCGGCCGTCTGGCTGCACAGCAGCGGGCGGATCCTCCGGCCGGTCGAGAACCAGTGTCGACTCGCCTGCGCGCAGCAGGGCCCCCGGTGGCAGCCGAACGGGATCACCGTCGACCCGCTGCCCGTCGATACTGGTTCCGTTGGTCGAACGCCTGTCGGACACCCAGACCCCCCGCGCGGTCACCGCCAAGGTCGCGTGATCGCGAGACAGCTCGGGATCGACGACTTGCAGCTGCGCGGACGGGCCGCGACCGAGACGCAACGTGCCGGGGCGCAGCGCGTGCACACCACCGGCGTCGGGGCCCGCTACGACGTGCAGCGCGAGCAACCCCGCCGCCGGCCCGTCCGCCGGGCCCGGACCGCCGATGGTCACCAGGGCGCCTTCGGTGAGGGGTGGCCGCCCCAGCTGCGCGTCCTCGGGCAGCCGTGAGTCTGCGACGTAGGCCGGACCGTCGCTGCAGGTCATCGTCTGGAACTGTCCGAGGACGGAGGCAAGCGGCTCGCCGGCCGGCGCGGAGACCTCGACGTCGGTCAGGTCATGGTCGCCATTCGGGCCGGCACGGTCGTCCGGACCGCTCTGGTAGGCCACACCGGTGGAACCGCTGATCGTCAGCCGCAGACGCATGCCCGAGATTGTTTCGGCTCGCCGCGGAGGCGCGCGTGGTTCGTCCACAGGCGGCCAACCATCCACAGGCAGCAAAGTCGTCGGCGCCGGTCGGCGCATCCGCGCTTACCGTCGTCGACAGGGCGTCGGGCTGGCCGGGCCCTGGACTCAAGGAGGTTGGTCATGCCAGGTGGCATCAAGGTCACTCCCGAGCAGCTGCACGCGCTGTCCGGCAACGTTCACAGGGGCTCCGCCACGATTGCCCACTCGCTGTCCTCCCTACACGGGCAGATCGCTCCGCTGGTGGGCAGCGATTGGGCGGGTGCCGCGTCGACACAGTTCAGCACGTTGTGGGAGCGGTGGCAGCGCTCGGCCAAGGAGCTGAACTCCGCGTTGCAGGGCATCAGCCAGCTGCTCGGCAGCGCCGGAACCTCCTACGCCGACGCCGAGCGGCACATTGCGAGCAGTTTCCGAAGCACCTGATCCGAGCGAGTGGCCGCATCTCGAGGTGGGCCGGGTGCCGAAGTGGTCGAGGTGCCGAACGGGCCGAGTGGCCGGAGGGGTGGTCGTCGGCTCCTGGGGCCGTCACGAGCCCGGAGCACGCCCCCGGCCATCAGCCGGGGGCACCTGCTCCACCCGTTCGCTGACCTTCCGCAGCGCAGCGGCCACGGCTGTCGGCGCGTGCAATGGGCCCGTCCCGGCATCGGCTCCCGATTCGATCCAGTCGGCGCGCGACCGGAGCCGCTCGGCACCGTCGTCGAAGGGCAGGTCGAGCAGCAACACAGAGAGCGTGCTCTGGGTGTCGTGGTCATCGAGGCCGTGCGGTGTGCCGTCGTCGGCGTCCAGCACCGCGGCGGCCTCGCGCCAGGCCTCCAGCACATCTCGTGGCTCCGCGGCGTCCGCCGGCTGGTGGCCGAGGGCGGGCCCGCCCGGGGCATACCTGTGCTCGAAACCGCCGAGTGCCCGTGCCGCGCTGGCCAGCCGGTCCTCGGCGTCGGCGGCCAGCAGCGCCAGCCGGGTGGCGAGCACATCCGGACTGCTCGTCTGTCGGGCTAGAGCTCGGATGAGCAGGTGCACGTCAGGGTCGGCCCGCCGCGAGCCGCCGCGGGCGACTTCGACCATGCGCCCCGCGAGTTGATCGTGCTCGTCTTTCCGGTCGGCTCCCGCATCGGTCACGCCCTGGTCGGACATCGGCTGACCCCTTCTCCACGGTGCGGCTCGCGCCCTTGCCAAGGTTATCCGCGGTCCGCAGATTCCCGATTTTCCGGATTGTCCGAGCCCACCCTCATGACACGTGCCGGATGGAGGTGTCCGCCACCATATGGGTTGTCGACAGCCGAGGTTTTCCACAACCGATGGGATGCGGATTGCCCCGATACAGGTGGCCCCATAAGGTTCGCCGCACGGGCGCTGTTACATGAGTGAGCGAATCGATGCGACGGACTGCGGACGGGGAGCTCGCTTGACTGCGGTAGACATCGTCGACGCGGAGGTCCGCGAGCTGATCCGACGCCGCGGGGTCGACCCGGCGCGCGATCCGGCAGCGGTTCGCGTCCTGATCGACGACGTGCTCAGCGAGTACGAGATGCGCTCCCTCACAGCCACCCTGCCGGCGCTGGGTGACCGCCGACGGATCGCCCGGGTGGTGCATGACTCGGTGGCCGGGTTCGGCCCCTTGCAGCGGTTCCTCGACGACCCGCAGGTGGAGGAGGTCTGGGTCAACGGTCCGGGCCGGGTCTTTGTCGCCCGGCGCGGGCGCAGCGAGTTGACCAACACGATCCTGACATCGGCCCAGGTCGAGGACCTGGTCGAGCGGATGTTGAAGTCCTCCGGCCGCCGGGTCGACCTGTCGACGCCATTCGTCGACGCGATGCTTCCCGATGGGTCGCGGCTGCATGTGGTGATCCCCGACATCACCAGGCAGCACTGGACGCTCAACATCCGCAAGTTCGTGCTCCGGGCCAACACGCTCGACCAGTTGGTCGCGCTGGACACCCTCACCCCGCCGGCGGCGCTCTTTCTCGAGGCGGCGGTTGCGGCAGGTCTCAACATCATTGTTTCCGGCGGCACCCAGGCTGGCAAGACAACGCTGCTCAACTGTCTCGCCGCGGCCGTTCCGGGCGGGCAGCGGGTAATCACCTGCGAGGAGGTCTTCGAGCTGCAGGTCGACCTGCCCGACGTGGTCGCCATGCAGACCCGGCAGCCCAACCTCGAAGGCACGGGTGAGATCCGGCTGCGCCGGCTGATCAAGGAAGCGCTGCGCATGCGCCCTTCCCGGATCATCGTGGGTGAGGTCCGGCAGGAGGAGTGTCTCGACCTGCTGATCGCGCTCAATTCTGGCCTCCCCGGGATGTGCTCGATCCACGCGAACTCCGCCCGCGAGGCGATCACCAAGATGTGCACACTTCCGCTGCTGGCCGGGGACAACGTCGGCCACGCCTTCGTCGTACCCACCGTCGCGGGCAGCGTCGACCTCGTGGTACATGCCGAGACCGATGGAGCAGGCGCCCGGCGGGTGCGCGAGATAGTCGCTGTGCCCGGCCGGGTGGAGGGCAGCGTGGTCGAGACGGCCGACCTGTTCACCACCCAGGGCGAGCGGCTGGTCCGGGCCGATGGCTTCCCGCCCCATCCCGAGCGGTTTGCCCGCGCCGGCATCGACCTGCTCGCGGTGCTGGGCACCGGCCGCAGCGAGGGGATTCGCTAGCCGTGGGCGCGGTCATCGGGCTGATCCTCGGGGTCGGATTGCTGCTGATCGTTCGCGGCACGGCGGTTCGGCCTGCGAGGGAGAATGACGCATCGGGCAGCCTTGGTCCGTGGTGGCGGCGCCGTACCGATCTGCTCCGCCAGGCGGGCATCGAAGGCGTAAGCACCGCCCAATTCGTCGTGCTGCAGCTGATCAGTGCCGTGGCGGCGACGGTCATCGTGCTGCTCGTGAGTGGCTCGACCACCGTTGCGCTGGCCTTCGGCGCTATCGCCTTCCGGGCGCCCCCGGCTGTGGCGCGCAGGCTGCGCGATCGGCGGGTCGTCGAGCTCCGCGACGTTTGGCCGGAGGTGGTGGACAACCTCGCCTCAGCGGTTCGTGCCGGGCTCTCGCTGCCCGAGGCCGTGTCGGCGCTTGGAGCCCGCGGTCCTGAGCAGCTGCGGCCTGCTTTCCAGCGCTTCGCGGTCGACTACCGGGCGACCGGACGGTTCGCTCTGTGCCTCGACCGGCTCAAGGAGGCACTCGCCGATCCGGTGGGCGACCGGGTGTGTGAGTCGCTGCGAATGGCCCGTGAGGTCGGCGGCACGGACCTGGGCCGGCTGCTGCGCACGTTGTCGGCCTTCCTGCGCGAGGACGCCCGCACCCGCGCCGAGTTGGAGACCCGGCAAGGCTGGACCGTCAATGCCGCCCGGCTGGCGGTGGCCGCTCCCTGGTTGGTCCTGCTGCTACTGGCCAGCCAGTCGACGATTCTGGATGCCTACGACACCTCTGGTGGGGCGATCGTCCTGGGCGTTGGTGGGGCGATCTGCTTCCTCGCCTACCGCCTGATGCTGCGCATCGGCCGGCTGCCCGCGGAGCGGCGGGTGCTGCAATGACACCGCTGGTCACCGGGGCGCTGCTGGGCCTGCTGGCGGCCGCCGGCCTGTTGCTCGCGGTGTCGGCCGCGCCGCCGTTGCGCCGGCCGCGGCTTGAGCAGCGGCTGGCTCCCTACCTCCGCGACTCGCCGGCCCGGTCACGCCTGCTCGACGCCGACGACCTGGTCTCGGCACAGCTCAGGGCGATCGCCCGATTGTTCGGGCCGTTCCTCGGCGACCTGGCCCGGACCCTTGACCGAACGCTGGGCGGCGCGCGATCGGTCCGCGGGCGCCTTGCCGCCTTGGGCGGGCGCCAGCGGTTGGAGGACTTCCGGGTCGAACAAGTGGTCTGGGGTGCTGTCGGCCTGCTCGCCGGCGCGGTCCTCGCCGGCGGCTACTCGTTGGCCTTGCACCGCGTCGAGATCCTATCCGCCCTGCTGCTCAGCGCCGGCGGCCTCATCAGCGGGGTGCTCGGCTGTGACTGGTGGCTGTCGGCTCGGGTCCGCCGCCGGCAGGAGGCGATCCTGGCCGAGTTCCCGGTGATCGCCGAGTTGCTCGCGCTGGCAGTCGGCGCCGGCGAAGGTCCGGTGGCGGCGATAGAGCGGGTGTGCCGGCTCTCGAGCGGGGAGTTGTCACGCGACCTGGCGGGCGCGTTGGGTGAGGCGCGCGCCGGCGCCCCGTTGGTGCAGGCGCTGCACTCGTTGTCGGAGCGCACGACGCTCGACCCGCTGGCCCGCTTCGTCGATGGGCTGGTCATCGCCATAGAGCGGGGCACACCCTTGGCCGACGTGCTCCGGGCGCAGGCGGGCGACGTTCGCGAGGCAGGCAAGCGAGCGCTCCTGGACAGCGGTGGACGACGCGAGATCGCGATGATGGTGCCCGTCGTCTTCCTCGTGCTGCCGGTCACTGTCGTCTTCGCCCTATATCCGGGGCTGATCAGCATCGTTCGGCTCACCCAATGAGCATCGACAACCGCTGCAAGAGGCCACTCCGTGAGACACCTGGAGCGTTCCCGAGTGGGGACATCTGATGAAGGAGGTAGTTCCATCAGCATCGAGTCCGTCTCAGCCTGGTTGGTCGTCCGTGGGTACGCAGTTCGAGACCGGCTGACCGGTCCATTTGCCGGCGCAGCGGCCGGCGACGCGCAGCAGGGCGACCGCACCGTGCACCGCGACCGCGGCGACGTGCCTGGCTGGGTCATGATCACGGTGATGACCGCGGCCCTGGTCGTGGCGATCCTCGTCCCGTTCAAGTCCGCCATCGTCGCCGCGATCACCAAGGCGATGAGCGACGTAACCAACTCCTGACATCGTGCGCCACCGACTGCGGGCGGGCGACCGCGGATCCGCCGTGGCGGAATTCGCCCTGGTCTCGGTCATGCTGGTGATGTTGTTACTGGGCGTCTTGCAGGTCGGGGTCTACCTCCATGTCCGCAACGTGGTCGCCGCCAGCGCCGCAGACGGTGCCCGATACGCGGCAAGCGCTGACGTCGACTCCACAGCCGGCGGCCCCCGGGCAACCGAAATCATCACCCGGTCCCTGGGATCTCGGGTCGCCACCACCGTGCCTTGCACTTCGGCCATCGAGCCGGCGTCGGCCGGGCCGATCCAGGTCGCGGTGCACTGCCGGGGGGCGCTCCCGGTGTTCTTCGCGCCGCTCGGCCGGCTGCTGCCGATCCAGGTCACCGGTCGGGCGCTCAAGGAGGCCGGATGAACCGGGACGACGGCCGGGCCGTGATCGAGTTCGTCTTCCTTGGTGTGCTAACCCTGATGCCCTTGCTGTACCTCGTTATTGCCGTGTCGACGTTCGAGCGCAGCCTCTTCGCTGCCACTCAGGCCGCCCGCGATGCCGGGCGTGCCTACGCGACCGCGGACGACCCGGCGAGCGCGGAGGTGCGGGCCGCCTACTCTGCCGACCTTGCGCTGCGCGACCAAGGGGTGGTTCCCGCACAGCGAACCCTGAAATACATCGCCGTCTCTGCCGATTGCCGGTCGGGTGCCACCGGCGCGCAGTCGCTCGCTCCGGGGGCCGAGTTCGCCGTCTGCGTCATCCAGCCGGTCCGGATCCCCGGCATCCCCGGTTTCCTCGACGCCAGGGCCAACACTGTGACCGGGCGCTACGTCGTGCACATCGACGACTTCCGGGCCGACCGGTGAAGGCGGCCGCCGACCGGGGCACCATCACCCCACTGATCCTGATGTGCTTCCTGATCGCCGCCCTCATGGTCATGGGTACGACGGCCGCCGGGAGCGCCTTCCTCGCGCAACGTGATCTGCAGGCCGTCTGTGACGGGGCGGCCGTGCGGGCCGCCGATGCCGCCGACGAGCCGGGGGCCTATGCCGGACCACTGCCGTTGACGGCGCTGCCGCTCTCCGACACGTCGGTGCGGGCCGCGGTCGCCGACTATCAGGCGGCGGGATACGCCGGCGACCCCACCCTCACCATGTCTGTCCTCACCGACGGGCGGCAGGTCACGGTCAGCTGCCACCGGGTGGTCAAAGTGCCCTTCGGTGTGGTGTTCGGCCAGCAGGCCGGGCTGAGCCGAACGGCCTCCTCGACCGCCCGGGCGCCCTTGCGGAGCTGACCGGGCTTGGGCGATCCGCCGGATGATCCAATGTGGACACGGCTGGACCGTGCGCCGGCGGCGTGGCAACGTATGGCTCATGGCCGACTCAGAGCTCAATTCCACAGCCGCGGCGTTGCTCGGGCTGTTACACAGCGGACCGATGACCGGAGGCGATCTTGTCGCCGTCGGCGAAGCCCGGTTAGGCGCCTTCTGGTCGATGACGCGCAGCCAGGTCTATCGCGAGTTGCCGGCCCTGGCCGAACGCGGTTACCTCCGGCTGGGCAAGGCCGGCGCCCGCTCCTCGCAGCCGTACGCCATCACCGCCGCAGGCAAAAAGGCCTTCGGTCGGTGGCTGTCCCAGCCCCCCGGACGCGACCACCAGCGCAATCAATTGTTGCTGCGTACTTCCTTCGGCGCGCTGCAGACAGCCCGTCAGCGGCAGCAGTTGTTCGCCACCGAGCATCAGCAGCACGAGGAACAGTTGGCGAAACTGCGGGCGCAGGCCCGCGAAGTCACCGACGACCCCTACGCGAAAGCAACCATCGCCTTCGCGATTACTTACGAGCGTGCACTGCTCAAATGGCTGGACGCCCTCACCCCGGCCTGACCTGGCGCATCTCGCTTCGCTCGATGCTCGCTCGACTGCACTGTCATCTCGCTGTGCTCCTCGCTTCGCTCGATGCTCGCTCGACTATGCTCGGGCGACGTGGCAGACGCTGACTTCCGCGAGACTCTCAAGGCCCTCGACGCGACGCTGAGCTCCATCGAGGCCGTTGTCGACGTCCCCAAACTGCAGGCCGAACTCGCTGACCTCGGCGAGCAGGCGGCTGTCCCGGATCTGTGGGGTGATCCTGAGCGAGCGCAGCGGGTCAACAGCCGCCTGTCGTTCGTGCAAAGCGAGATCAGGCGGGTCGAGGTGCTGCGCCGGGGCCTGGACGATTTGTCCGTGCTCTTCGACCTCGCCGAGTCAGAGGCAGATGAGGTTGTCCGACAGGAAGCCGACGAGGAACTTGCCGCGGTGCGTGAGGCCATCGACGAGTTCGAGGTGCGCATCCTGCTCTCAGGTGAGTACGACGAGCGGGCAGCCCTGGTGACCATCCAGTCGCAGGCCGGCGGCGTCGACGCCGCAGACTGGGCCCAGATGCTCATGCGGATGTACCTGCGGTGGGCCGAGCGGCACGGCTACCCGACCGAGGTTTACGAGACGTCTTACGCCGAGGAGGCGGGGATCAAGTCGGCGACCTTCGCGGTGAAGGCGCCTTACGCCTATGGAACCCTGGCCGGGGAGCATGGCACCCACCGGCTGGTCCGGATCAGCCCCTTCGACAACCAGAGCCGACGGCAGACCTCTTTCGCCGGCGTCGACGTCGTTCCGGTCGTCGAGCAGAGCGACCACGTCGACATCGACGACAGTGATCTGCGGGTGGACGTCTATCGTTCGTCCGGCCCTGGCGGGCAGGGCGTCAACACCACCGACTCCGCGGTCCGGCTGACCCACCTCCCGACCGGCATCGTCGTGTCATGCCAGAACGAGCGCAGCCAGATCCAGAACCGCGCCAGTGCGATGACCGTGCTCGCTGCCAAGCTGCTTGAGCGACGGCGACGCGAGGAGAAGGCCGAGATGGACGCCCTGCGCGGCGACAGCGGCGGTAGTTGGGGCAATCAGATCCGCAGCTACGTGCTGCATCCGTACCAGATGGTCAAAGACCTGCGTACGGACTACGAGACGGGAAACACCGGAGCGGTCCTCGACGGCGACATCGATGGGTTCATCGAGGCGGAGATCCGGTGGAAGCGCACCCACTAGGCGAGTGAGCATCCGAGCGCCGGCGAGGCGCGGAGCGAGTTGACAATCCAGGCGAGTGAGCATCCGAGCGCCAGCGAGGCGCGGAGCGAGTTGACGATTGGGCGAGTGAGCATCCGAGCGCCGGCGAGGCGCGGAGCGAGTTGACAACCATCCGAGCGGAGCATCGCAGCGAGATGACCTCGAGGCAGCCGGCTGAGCTGCATCGTGGGCGGGACCTGCGACACGGCGCGCGGCTCCACAGTGGCGCGCCGGCGCTCAGCTGTCGACGGGACGCTGTCCCACGCAGAACACGTTGCCCTCCGGGTCGGTCATGACCGTCCACACCGTGCCCCACTCGTCGTGGGCCGAGACCTCGGTGGCGCCGAGAGCTGACAGCCGGGCAACCTCCGCGTCCCGGTCGTCCGCGCTCAGATCGACGTGCAGGCGGTTCTTCCCGGACTTGGGCTCCGGCACCCGGATGAAGAACCACGACGGCCGGCCCGACTCGCGATGATCGATCGAGGCGAAATACGCGCTTGCGTCCTCGTCGACCGGACGGTCCAGGGCGGCTGCCCAGAATGCGGCCAACGACGGCGGATCGGAGCAGTCGAAGGTGACATGGCTCAAGGAGACAGGCATCGCGGCAGAATAGCCGGTCCGGCCACGCCCACATCCGGCATCGGTCGAGGCAGCTTGCCGGGGTGGGGGCATCGGCGACCGGCAACCCGTTGGACGGGTGGTAGCAATTGCCCGCGACGAGCTGATCGCCGGCAACCACCCGGTCAAGGTCCAGGGAAGATCGCTCCGGTCCCCGCCGCCGCTGTCACTTTTCCTGGATCATGGACCGGTCCGTGGCGCCATGGGTGGAGGCTGACGTCCGAGACGGGCGCTGCGTCTGCGCCGTATTCACCTGGCGCCCGTGCCGGTAGCCGCCCGCTCGGTGGTCCGCTCAGGCGCGTGCCGTCAGCCGAGCTGCGTACGGATGGCCAGGGCCAACAGGACAAGAGCGAGCACGGCCAGCAGCACGAAGGCTGGCGGCCCGACGGTCGCCGGCGATCGATGCAGACCGGCCCTCGCGGCCCGGCACGAGGTGCAGCGTGCCTCTGCCACCGGCGCGGCGCACCTCGCACAGATGAGGTGTTCACAGCACATGGCGCCTCCTACGGAGCACGGCGGACCCGGTCACTACACCTACGACGGTAGACTCGGCTCCCGTGATCCGCCTCGACAACGTGACCAAGCTCTACGCCAAGAGCAGCCGGCCGGCGCTCGATGACGTCACAGTGTTCGTCGAGAAGGGGGAGTTCGTCTTCTTCATCGGGTCGTCCGGATCCGGAAAGTCCACTTTCATCCGGATGCTGCTCAAGGAGGAGCCGCCGACGCGAGGGCGCATCGTGGTGGCCGGCCGGGACTTCTCGAAGCTGTCGCGGTGGAAGGTGCCCCAGCTACGCCGGTCGATCGGCTGCGTCTTCCAGGACTTCAAGCTGCTGCCCAACAAGACCGTGGCGGAAAACGTCGGCTACGCGCTCGAGGTCATCGGCAAGCCCCAGCACACCATCGTCAAGGTCGTGCCCGAGGTGCTCGATCTGGTGGGCCTCGACGGCAAGGCCAACCGGATGCCGCACGAGCTCTCCGGCGGTGAGCAGCAGCGGGTGGCGCTGGCCCGGGCGTTCGTCAACCGGCCGCTGGTGCTGCTCGCTGACGAGCCGACGGGCAACCTCGACCCGGACACCAGCATCGAGATCATGCGGCTGCTCGACCGCATCAACCGGACGGGCACCACCGTGGTGATGGCGACGCACGATGCAACCATCGTCAATTCCATGCGCCGGCGGGTGGTCGAGCTCGACAACGGCCGGATCGTCCGCGACCAGGCGCGCGGCGTGTACGGCTGAGCACCTCATCCCCCCTCCGACCTGAAGGGCTCCATGCGCGTCAACTACGTTCTCTCCGGCGTCACGAGCGGTCTGCGGCGCAACATCAGCATGAGCGTTGCGATCGTCCTGACGACCGCGATCTCGCTCGCGCTCCTCGGCTCCGGGCTGATCCTCATCCACAAGGTCGACAAGATGAAGACGGCCTTCTACTTCCGGGTCGAGGTCTCGATCTACCTCACCGATAGAGTCACCCAGGCCCAGCGCGACGACCTGCGGCAGAGACTCGAGCAGGACCCGTTGGTCAAGAGCGTGACCTACGAGAGCAAGGCGGAGGCCTACAAGCGCTTCCGCGAGCAGTTCAAGGATTCACCGGATCTGGTCAACAACACCAGTCCGACCGCTCTGCCGGAGTCCTTCCGAGTGAAGCTCAAGGATCCGAGCAAGTACGCCCTGGCGGCGGAGAAGTACAAAGCTGCCAACGGTGTCTACGACGTGATCGACCAGCGCAAGATCCTCGGCCCGCTGTTCTCCATCATCGGTGGCATCCAGTTGATGGCGGTGGCCATCGCCGTGGTGGTGCTGATCGCGGCCGTGCTTCTCATCGGCAACACCATCCAGGTCGCCGCCTTCAACCGCCGGCGCGAGATCGAGATCATGAAGTTGGTCGGCGCCTCGAACTGGTACGTACAGCTGCCTTTCGTCCTCGAGGCGCTCGTCGCGGGGGCCACCGGAGCGGCGCTCGCGGTAGCCATGCTCGTGGGGGGCAAGGTGGCTTTCGCCGACGGGAAGCTGTCCCGGCTGTTCACTCTGGCCAACGTCCCCAAGATCAGCTACGGCGACATCTTCTGGCCGGTTGCTCCCCAGTTGCTGCTCATCGCCGCTGCGCTGTCAGCCGTGACTGCGTGGGTCACGCTGCGCTTCTACGTACGCCTCTAGTCGGCCGGCAGATGGTCAAGGAGCAGGGCCGCAAGCTCATCGCGCAAAACCGCAAGGCACGGCACGACTACTTCGTCGAGCAGACCTACGAGGCCGGGCTGGTCCTGACCGGCACCGAGGTCAAGTCGCTGCGGGCCGGCCGGGCCTCTATCGTCGACGGCTATGCGGTGATCACCGCCGGTGAGGTGTGGCTGCACGGCGTGCACATCCCGGAATACACCGAGGGGACGTGGAACAACCATGCGCCGCGCCGCCAGCGCAAACTCCTCCTGCACAAGGCTGAGATCACCAAACTCATCGGCAAGACCAAGGAGGGCGGTCTGACCCTCGTCCCGCTGCAGTTGTACTTCGTGGACGGCAGGGCAAAGGTCGAGCTGGCCCTGGCGCGGGGCAAGCGGGCATACGACAAACGGCAGACCCTCGCCCGGCGAGACTCCGACCGCGAGATCGCCAAGGCGCTCGGCCGCCGGCTCAAGGGGCGGCCCTGAGCCAACCGTCCGACCGGAGCGGGGGGTGCGACACCTGCTTTCCCGGGGTAGTCCGTTCGAGGATCACCGCCGGCGATCCTTGACTAGGGTGGGGCCGGGAAACCCAACAGGGGAGGTGTCCCGATGGTGGTTGGCCGGCCCCCCACCACGGTCGCCCCGGCCGGGGTCGATGGCGATTCCGATTCCAGTGCCGACTTCGGTGCCGATTTGGCGGCCGACTCGCCCCAGCCGGCGGGTGCTCCTGAGCAGTTGCTGGCCGACTTCGACGCCCTGGGCGTGGCGGCCGTCCAACTGGACGCCCACTGGGTGGTGCAGGCGGCCAACCGGACCTGGCAGCGGGGAGCCGGCGGCGGGGGCCTGTTCGCGGCGATGGCCACCGGGCGCGATCTGCGTGGCGTCATCGCCGAGCTCGGCATCGCCTCGGAGCAGTTGACCGACCTCATCACCTCGGTCGGGCCACACACCGCCGAGCCCCTCGACATCTGGGTGCCCGGACCGGGTGATGCACCCGGGTGGACCTACCGCCTCCGGGCGGGGGCGGTCAGCCGGTTCGGCGGCGGCATCGTCCTCACCTGCGTTGACGTCACCACGAATTGGCGGGCCGAGCAACGGCTGCGCCACGAGTCGACGCACGACCGGCTCACCGGGCTGGCCGACCGCGACCTGCTCCTGGCAGAGATCTCCGCGGTGCTTTCCGGTAGCGGGGGCCGGCACCTGCTGCTCTACGTCGACATCGACGGCTTCAAGCAGGTCAACGACGCCCATGGGCAGGCGGTCGCCGATGCGCTGCTGTTCGAGGTGGCCCGGCGGCTGGTCGACGGCAGCGAGCGGCCGGCTGTGGTTGCGCGGGCGGGCGGTGACGAGTTCGCGGTGCTCTACCCGGCGCCGGGCCATGCCCGTGCGGCCCTGGACCGGGCCCGGCGCCTGCACGACGTGCTGACCGCGCCCTACGACGTGGGGGGGCGCCGCCTGGTGACGACGGTGAGCATCGGATGCCGAATCACCCGCCTGCGGTCGGGAGAGTCGGCCGAATCGGTGCTGGGCGACGCTGATGAGGCGATGCACCAGGCCAAGCAGGCCGGCAGGAACGGCGTCGCGCTGTATTCGGCCGAGCTGCACGAACGAGCCGTACGCCGGTCGGAGATCGAGTGGGCGCTCGGCACGGCTGTCGGCACCAATGAGTTCCGGCTGGTCTATCAACCCCAGGTGTCGCTGGACACCGGTCGCCTGCTGGCGGTCGAGGCGTTGCTGCGCTGGACCTCGCCACGGCTCGGCGAAGTTTCGCCGCTGGAGTTTGTGCCGGTTGCCGAGAGCAGCAGCTTGATCCTGCCGCTGGGCGCGTGGGTGCTGAACGAGGCCTGTCGGCAGCTGAGCGTTTGGCGGTCGACCGGGACGGCACCACCGGTGGTCACCGTCAACGTCTCGCCGGTGCAGTTGCGCGTCGCCGGCTTCGCCGAATCGGTCACGGCCGCCCTCGACACGTACGGTCTGGAGGCACCCGCGTTGTGCCTGGAGATCACCGAGACCGCTCTGATGGACTCCTCCGAGGCAGTCGCCGACACGCTGCAGGCGCTGCACGAACTGGGCGTCTACCTGGCCATCGACGACTTCGGCACCGGGCACTCGTCCCTTGCCCAGCTGCGGCAGCTTCCGGTGGAACTGCTCAAGATCGACCAATCGTTCGTGGCCGGCGTCGACTCGGACAAGGAGACGGCGGGAATCGTGACCGCGGTGCTGAGCCTGGCCCACGTGCTGGGCATGTACGTCGTCGCCGAGGGAGTCGAGACGGAGGGGCAGTCGCGAGAACTGATCCTGCGCGGCTGCCACGTCGGTCAGGGGCTGCGTTTCGCCGGTGGCGTGCCGCCGCGCCAGATCCCCGGCCTGCTCGCCAGCCCGTTCCCGCTCACGCCGGCCCGGCGGGGGGGCTCCTTCCGACGGTGGTCCGCCGACCCGGGACAGCCGATGGTGCGGGCAGACGCGCGGAGCAAGCGGCAGATCCAGCGACGGCCGGCCCATGCCGGCCGGGTACGCGCCGCAGCCGTCCCACGTTGGGCGACCGGACGCGGCTGCCGGACGATGTTGGCCGAGCTGACCTACCAGTTGGGCCTGCCGGACGAGGACGGGTGAGGCTACTGGCCGGCGCCGCGGACATCGTCATCGGCGTCGTCTACCTCCTGCTCGGCGGCGCATCCCTCGTCGAGAGCGCCGGCCGGCAGCGCTGCGCGCACCGCGGGCTCGGCCTGGCACTGACCGCACTTGCCTGCGCCGGCGGCAGCCGAGCGGTGCTGGCCGGCGTCGACGTACTGGTCGGTCGAGGACCCAGCTCGGTGCCGCTAGTCTCGGCGACTCTGCTTGGCCTGCTGCCGGCGACGGTGTTCTGCTGGCTGCGTTACGAGGCCTACCTCGGCGGTCCGGGCGACCGCATCCTGCACGGCAGCCCGGGCTCGGTGTCCTTGCTGCCCCCCGGGTTCGCGTTTGCGGCGGGGGCCATCCTGGTCCTGTCCTGGGTGGACCGCCCGGGCGGCCCGAATCCGGCACTGACCATCGCCGGCGTGCCCCCCGCGCTGATCGCGGCGGCATTCGTCGGTCTCGGCTGGCATCTCCTGCGCGCCCAGCAGGTCCGCCACGGGGTCGCGGGTTGCTGGTCGCTGTCCGGGCTGGCGGTGACGCTGCTCTTCCCGACCTGGGCGGTGACCTACGCCAGTCAGGTCATGGTCGCCGACACCGCTCCGGTGATCAGGCTTCTCGACTGGCTCACGGTGCCGGCCGCCGGGTGGCTGCTGGTGGAGTGCCGCCGACTCGTCGCCGTGGCGGCCCGGTCAAGCTCGCGCGCGAGCCTGGTCGTCTCGCCGCAGCGCGCCGGTCGGCCGGCTCCGTGGGCGGCGACCGGCGACGGGCGCCAGGCGAACGGCGGCCGGTAGCGTTCGCCCCATGTCCCCCATGCGTGCCCTTCGGCGCGGCCGGCGCCTGCTGCCGATCCTGGCGCCGGCCCTGGGAGCGCTGGCGCTGCTCCTCCTCACGGCGCCTCCGGCGGGCGCCGTCACGGGCGAGTCGATTCCGGCGTACGACGTGTCGCTGAAGGTCACTGCGGACGGCACCCTGCAGGTGCGTGAGCAGATCACCTACGACTTCGCCACCGGAGAGCGGCACGGGATCCTGCGGACCATCCCGACAACCTTGCGCTACAACGACAAGTACGACCGGATCTACCGGCTGGGGCATGTCACGGTCAGCAGCCCGACCGGCGCACCCGCGCAGACCAAGGTCAAGAAGGGCACGCGGACCGAGATTCGGGTGGGCGACCCGAATCGCACGGTGCACGGCCGGCAGGTCTACATCATCAGCTACACCGTCGACGGTGCGCTCAACACCTTTGCCGATCACGAGGAGCTCTACTGGAACGCGATCGGCGACGAATGGTCCGTCCCGATCACGCGCGCCACCGTCCGGGTGGAAGCGCCCGTCGGCATCACGAAGGTCGCCTGCTTCGCAGGGCCGGCCGGCAGTTCGTTGCCGTGTGTCTCGGCCGTCCCTTCCGGCCACACCGCGGCCTTCCGGCAGGCCGAGTTGGGCAGCCAGCAGGCATTCACCATCGTGGCCGCGATCCCGCCCGGCAGCGTCCCGGCAAAGCCGATCCTGGCCGAGCGGTTCTCCTTCGCCCGGGCCTTCGCGACCACCCCACAGACGGTCGGCGGCCTGATGGCCCTCCTGGCGCTGATCGCCGGTGGGGTCGGATGGCTGCTGTGGAGCCGCGGACGCGATCGGCGCTACGTCGGGCAGGTGCCGGGGCTGGCTCCCGCTGCCGGCCAACCCGAGATCCAGGAGGTGCGTCCGCTGTTCACCCGGCCCGACGGGGCGGTGGAGTTCGCCCCGCCCGACGGCATCCGCCCGGGGCAGGTCGGCACCCTGATCGACGAGCGGGCCGACGTCCTCGACGTCACCGCCACCATCGTCGACCTGGCGGTGCGCAAGTACCTGTTCATCGAGGAGTTGCCGCGGGCCAACTGGTTCAGCAGCCGGGACTGGCGGCTTACCCGCCTCGACAAGGACGCGCCGCTGCTGTCGTACGAGCGGCGGCTCTACGACTCGCTGTTCGCCGGCGGCAAGACCGTGCTGATGTCGGAGTTGAAGAACACGTTCGCGCCGAAGGCGCTGGCGGTCCAGAACCAGTTGTACGCCGATGCCGTGCACCAGGGCTGGTTCAAGGGCAGCCCTGACAAGGTGCGCAGGCAGTGGGCCTTCGCCGGGTTGGTGCTCATCGCGGCGGGGGCGGGCCTGACCTACCTGCTGGCCAAGCCGCTGCATACCCACGTGGCGCTGGTCGGCCTCGGTGTGGTGGCCGGCGGGCTGGTGCTCCGCCTGTCGGCCAAGCACATGCCCGCTCGCACGGGCAAGGGCAGCGCGGCGCTGGCCCGGGTGCTGGGATTCCGGCAGTACATCCGTACCGCTGAGGTCGACCAGTTGAAGTACGAGGAGCGCGAGTCGATCTTCTCGCGCTACCTGCCCTACGCCATGGTCTTCGGTGCGACCGACCGCTGGGCCAAGGCGTTCGCGTCGTTGGCTGCCGATCCGTCGGCCGGGTCCCGCGGGAGCAGCGGGCTCTACTGGTATTCCGGTCCGGGGTCCTGGGATCTCGGTCACTTCGGTTCGTCGATGGACAGCTTCACCTCGTCGGCATCGGGAACGCTGACCTCGACACCGGGTGGCTCCGGGTCGAGCGGCTTCGGTGGTGGCGGGTCCTCCGGTGGTGGCGGCGGCGGTGGGGGAGGCGGCTCGTGGTGACCGGGGTGCCGTACGTCGCCGTCGTCGGGCCGGCCGAGGCCTCGGAGGCGGAAGCCGCGGCCGCCTATGCCGCCGGTGCTGCGCTGGCCGCGCGCGGCGCGGTCGTGGTCTGCGGCGGCATGGGCGGGGTGATGGCTGCCGTCGCGGCCGGCGTACGGTCCGCCGGCGGGCTGTGCGTGGGCCTGTTGCCGGGCGACACGCGCGAGGGTGCCTCGCCCGACCTGACGGTGGCGCTCCCGACCGGGCTGGGCGAGGTACGCAACGCGCTGGTGGTGCGCGCCGCCGACGCCGTGGTGGCGATCGGGGGATCCTGGGGCACCATGTCCGAAGTCGCCCTCGCCGCGCGCTCTGGACGGCGCGTGGTGGCGGTCGGCGGCTGGCAGGTCGTCGACGGCGCCGGCTCACCGGTCGCGGGTGTGACCTTTGTCAGCGATCCCGCGGAAGCGGTGGCGGCTGCCCTGGCTGTACCCTGACAGCAGCACAGCCACGGCAACACCTGATGCAGCACCTACCTGGGGGTGATTGGTCTCGACTCCGGATGTCGAAGCAGGAGAAGCGGGCCGAGGAAGGCGACGATGATCTCGTTAACCAAACGTCGCAAAAAGATATAAGCGCCGATACTAATCGCGCTGATCTCGCTCTTGCCGCCTAGGTAAGCAGCGGATCTGTCAGCCCGGGTGCGCCTCCCGCCTGGATGCTGGCATCAGCAGGAGGCTCACTGCCGGTCCCGGCTGCGGGGTTTGGCGGAACATCTAACAGCAGCTGAGCCCGTCACACCGGCTTGCTCACAAGACCGGTGGGGCTGAGAAAGGCAATGTGAGCTGCGCCCGGAGAAGTCCTGTACAGATGCCGGAGGACGCGGGTTCGATTCCCGCCACCTCCACTTTGACAACGCAAACCGACCGACTGGCGCCTGTACCCGTGACCTCGGCACCGCTGGTGCCCGTACGGATTTCCGCAGCGCTGGGTGGGATCACGCCCAGTCGCGAACCTGGTGACCGCGGGTCTGGACCTGCGTCCCCATGACGACGCCGGCTGGGATAGTGCCGTCGGCGATGGGGTTTCGGCGAGCGCCACAGCCATGTCGACGCGCGACCGCCAGCTAGAGATCGTGAACATGGAGGCCCTGGCTGATTCCAATGATGCTTACCCCCTGACCCTGCCGACGTTCCGCCGGGTCTGGCTCGGTCAGGTGGCGAACGTGGTTGGCGACGCCACCTACACCGTCGCGATCGCCCTGTTCCTGTTGTCTCGGCCGGACGCGTCGCGCGCACTTGGTCTCGTGCTCGGCATGGCTGCCCTCGGCGGAGTCGTGTCGCCGCTGGTGGGCGGTGTGCTCGCCGACCGGTATCGCCGCAGCGCCGTGATCATCGTGTCGGACCTGATCCGGGCCTGTGCCGTGGGCGGGATCCTGGTAGTCGGACACGACGCGTCGCTGTGGGCGCTCGGTGGCCTCGCGGCGGTCCTCGGCATCGGCAGTGGGCTCTACCGCCCGGCTTACAGCGCCATCCTGCCGAGCCTGGTGCCACAGGAGATGCTCGCCCGCGCGAACGGGCTACGTTCCCTGGTCAACCGGGTCGGGGTGATCGTCGGCGCCGCCACCGGTGGTGCAGTGGCCAGTGCCGCCTCGCCGCGGTGGGCGCTCGTCGCCGACCTGCTCACTTTCCTGATCAGCATCACCACCCTCATCGGCGTTCACGAGGAGTCACGGCGCGGCAAGGACCCGGAACGGCGCTCCTTTGCCGCCGACATCGGGGAAGGACTGAGGTACGTGTCCAGCCGCCCGTGGATGGCCGGTGTCATGTTGCAGGGCACCGCACAGATGGCGCTGGTCGCGGCGCCGGTCGCGCTGGCCTTGCACGCCCATCCGATGGTGATCCTGCTGGCTTCGACATTGACCGGCGTGGGGCTGGCGATCTTCGCGGTGATCTGGACGACCGCCCTTCAGACCAGTGTGCCGAGGGAACAGCTGGGCCGGGTGTTCTCGGTCGACCAGGTCGCGGTCGCCGGATTGACCCCGGTCGGTTTCGTGGTGGCCGGCTGGCTGCTGCAAGGGGTGGGCCAGAGTGCGGTCGCCTGGTTGGCTACGGTGGCACTCGCCACGTCGATCCTCGTAGCCCTTCCCCTGCCCGGCCTTCGGCGGCTCGCCGACGAAAGTCAACCCAGAGTCACGGAGCCCGCCCACCGCGACAGTGCCCTAGCCGGGCCCGAGCCGGGCCTGGCCCTCCCGGCAAGCGGAGACTTGGTGCCATGACCGGCCTGCAGGACGGCGGCGGCCACCACTGCCGGATCGTGATAGCAATGCCTCAGATCGGTAAAGGTCGCGTCCACCGTTCGGTTCCGGTCATCGGCCGGCGGTGGGCTGTTCCGTACTCACGGGGATGGTAGAAACGGTCCGTGACGACCCGACGGTTGCTGCTCATCCGCCATGCGAAGACGGCGTCGGGCGGTGCCGATGACGCCCGACGGCAGCTCACGGACGGAGGTGTGGGCGATGCCGGCGCCATCGGCCGGTGGCTCGGCGACCATTCCCTGGTGCCCGACCGGGCGGTGGTGTCGCCCGCTCGGCGCGCCCGGCAGACGTGGGACCTGGCGGCGGCGCAGCTTGATGCTGCCCAATCAGGCGCAGTGCCCGAACGACTTGTCGATGAGCGTGTGTACGACAACACAGTCGAGAGCCTGCTTGCGGTGATCGGCGACGGCGACCCGGCCGTCGTGACACTAGCCCTCGTCGGGCACTCTCCGTCCGTGCAGGAGTTGGCGCTGGCGCTGGACGACGGTCGCGGCAACACGGCGGCGCTCGCAGAGTTGGCGCAGAAGTATCCGACGAGCGGCATCGCCGTCTTCGACGTCGACCGCGAGTGGGCCACGGTGGATGTGGCAGGGGGCACGCTGCGCCACTTCGCTGTACCCCGGGCCGCGCCCGCGTGAGGCCGGCTGCGACGTCCTGCGCCCTACTCCTACTCGTCCTCGCCGGCTGCGGGTCGCAAGCGCGATCGGCAGGCGACCCGAGCGGACCGGTCGCCCGGCCCACACCGAGTGGCGTCCACAGTGGTCCGACCGCGGGCCGGTCGGCGGCGCGGCAGCCGGATCGTGGTCAGGCGTCGCTGGCCGCTGTGCCGCTGCCGGCGGGTGTGCCCTTGCCGCTGCGCGCCGACACGGCTGACGCGACGCAGGTCGTCACCGTGGCAGCGCGGGCACTGCACAGCACCAGTGGCACGCTCCAGGCCTGGGACAAGACGGCCGGCGGATGGGTGCGGCATGGTCCGGCCAGCATGGCCTATCTCGGCGACCACGGCATGACGGCGCGGCCCAGTGAGAGCCTCTCCGCGACGCCGGTCGGCAGCTTCCCGATCACCCAGGCGTTCGGGCGGGTGGCCGACCCGGGCACGCGGCTGCCCTACTTCCGGACCAGCGCCAGCGACTGGTGGGTCACCGACGCGCGGTCGGCGTATTACAACACCCACTACCGGTGCAGCGCGCACTGTCCATTCGACATCGGTCTGGGGGAAAACCTCTACCGCGCCGGCCATCTTTACACCTATGCCGTGGTGATTGACTACAACCGCCGACCGGTCGTCCGCGGGGCGGGCAGCGCGTTCTTTCTGCACGTGACGGAGTACAAGCCCACCACCGGGTGTGTGTCCATCCCGTGGGTGGATCTGGTGTCGATAATGCGGTGGCTCACGCCGTCCGCTCATCCGCGCATCATCCTGGGCATCGGCTGAGTGCGGCATCCCGCGGTCACTGGACTGCACTGGGCCGCATTTTCGCGGACGGCTGCGCATTGTGTTCCGCGGCTGAGCCAGGCATGCTGAAGACAAGCCCGAGAGCAGTTGCCAGTTGCCTCGCGCTGATGTCTTTGCCAGCCCGGACGTATTCCGGCATGGCCTCTCCGCCCTTCGACGAGAGAGTTCTCATGACTGCTTCCGTGCAGACACCACCGGACGATCTTCCTGACGCCGGGACGGCACCCCGCCGAGGCAGCGACTTCGCCGAGTTGAAGCGGCGAGTGCAACACGCCGGGTTGCTCGATCGACGGCCGGGACGGTATACGGTCCGAATCGGACTCAACGCGTTCCTGCTGATCGGCGGCGGGGTGGTGTACGTCCTGCTGGGCGATTCGTGGTGGCAGCTGCTGCTGGCGGGCTACTTCGGCCTGGTGTTCACCCAGCTCGGCTTTCTGGGACACGACGCCGGCCACCGGCAGATCTTCCGGTCGGGGCGGGCCAACGACCTGCTGGGCCTGGTGCACGCCAACCTGCTCGTCGGGCTGAGTTATGACTGGTGGATCGGCAAACACAATCGGCATCACAGCCACCCCAACGAGGTCGACCGCGATCCGGACCTGGGAGCCGGCGCGCTGGTGTGGACCGCAGAGCAAGCGCAGGCCAGGCGCGGCTTCGGGCGGGTCATCGCCAAGATCCAGGCTTTCCTGTTCTTCCCGATGCTCCTGCTCGAGGCGTTCAACCTGCACTATGCAAGCGTCCGTGCCCTGATCTCGCGCCGCCAGGGGCCTCGCCTGGCCGAGGCGCTGATGCTGACGGCACACTTCGTCGCCTACCTCAGCGTGGTCTTCCTGGTGATGTCGCCGCTGCACGGGTTGCTGTTCATCGTGGTACAGCAGGCCACCTTCGGCGTCTACATGGGTTGTGCATTTGCCCCCAACCACAAGGGCATGCCGATCATGCGCCCCGAGGACGAGTTCGACTACCTACGACGGCAGGTGCTGACCGCACGTAATGTCCGGGGTGGGTGGTTCACGCAGTTCGCGCTCGGTGGGTTGAACTACCAGATCGAGCACCATCTCTTCCCGAGCATGCCCAGCCCCAGCCTGCGGCGCTGCCAGCCGCTGGTGAAAGCCTTCTGCCGCGAGCGGGGGCTGCCCTACGCCGAGACCTCGGCACTGCGGTCCTACACGGAGGTTCTCCGCTACCTACACCGGGTGGCTGCGCCGCTGCGCTCCGGCGGGCGTCGCCGGCTTGCCCAGCCGTACGCCTGACTCGGCGGTTTCCAGCCGCCTACGACGGGGGAGCATCCCGGCGGAATCGAGGTGACTGCCGTGAGCCGGGCCATGGGGTTGGGACGCGAGGCGAAGGACACCGTCCGCTGGGCTGCCAGCAGCAAGTGGCTCGACCGGCTTGCCCGGGCGGGCCTGGTCGCCCGCGGTGCGACGTATGTGCTCGTGGGTTGGCTGGCACTGCAGGTCGCCTTCGGCCACTCCGGAAAGCAGGCCGACCGTGGCGGTGCCGTGCAGGAGATCGCCGGAAAACCGTTCGGATCGGTGCTCCTGTGGTTGCTCGGCATCGGACTTGCCGGGCTCGCGCTCTGGCGGCTCAGCGAAGTTGCCTTCGGCCAAGGCGTCGGCGAGCGGCTGAAATCTCTTGCTCGATTCGTGCTCTACGCCGGCTTGGCTGTCACCACGTGCAGCTACGTGCTCGGCACGTCCAGCAGCGCCGCGGCCAGCAGCAACCAGCAGTCGGTCAGTCTCACGGCCAGCCTGATGAAGCACGGCGGTGGCCGTACCGTGGTCGCGATCGCCGGCATCGTGCTCGTCGCCATCGGTTGCTACCTGGCGTACGAGGGCCTGAAGCGGAAGTTCGAAGCGGACCTGAAACTCGGGGAAATGAGCCAGGCGACCCGGCGGGCCGTGCAGAAGCTGGGAACGTTCGGCGGCATCGCCCGCGGTGTCGTGTTCGCGCTGGTCGGTGTCTTCCTGGTCATCGCTGCAATCACCTATCGCCCCGCCGAGGCCAAGGGGCTCGACGGCACGTTGCGTACCCTTGCCGGAACGCCGTTGGGGCCATGGCTGCTGGTGGTGGTCGCGCTGGGGCTGATCGCCTTCGGTCTCTTCTCGATGTGCGAGGCGCGTTGGCGAAGGGTCTGAAGCAGGCGACCCACTGTAGGTTGCCGACGTGACGAGCGAGCAGTCCGTGCCGCCGAAGAGCTGTCCGGAGCGCAGGCGATGAGCCACGCCGGCCGGCTGCTGGTGGCGACGCCGGTCCTCACCGACCCGCGGTTCGTCAAGACTGTCGTGCTGCTGATCGCACACGAGGAGGACGGGGCCCTCGGCGTCGTCCTCAACCGCGCCTCCGAGGTGCCGGTGTGGGGTGTCCTGCCCGAGTGGGCGGCGCTGGCGGGCGAGCCGCCGGCGGTCTTCACCGGGGGTCCGGTGGCCCCCGAGGCGGCGATCTGCCTGGGCCGGGCGCGTCTCGGAACCCGGCCGGACGGCTGGGCCCCGATCGACGGCGGCCGGCTCGGCACCGTCGACCTGGCCGGCTCGCCCGACCAGTTGGGCCCGCAACTGGAGCGGCTTCGGGTGTTTGTCGGGTACGCGGGGTGGGGGGCCGAGCAACTCGAGGCGGAGATCGAGGAGGGTGCCTGGTTCGTCCTGGAAGCGCAGCCAGACGACCCCTTCGTTGAGCGTCCGGAGAGGCTGTGGCCGGCCGTGCTGCGGCGACAGGGCGGCATGATGGCCGCGGTGGCGACATACCCGCCGGATCCGTCGCTCAACTGAAGCCGGTACGCTTGACCGGCAAGGGGCTGTGGCGCAGCTGGTAGCGCACCACACTGGCAGTGTGGGGGTCAGGGGTTCGAGTCCCCTCAGCTCCACCAAAGGATTCATAGTCGAACCCTGGTCCTCAAAAAGAGGGTTGGGGTGTGCGTCCTGAAAGGAATGTGGTGGCGATGTAGAAGATCGGCAACGCGGACCGTGCTGTGCTGGTGATGGAGGTAGGTCCTCCGGGTTCGCCGGGTATGGCGGAGAGCCCAAACCGCCGCAGTGTCATGTC
>JBBRYN010000028.1:0-39025 GCA_038237645.1 Mycobacteriales bacterium | reverse complement strand
CGACCGGGATCAAAATCAGCGACCGCGAAATGCGGGCCCTCCCGATCACCCGACACGACTTCCACGGCGACTGGAACTACACGCTGCACCCCACCCGCGACACACCCGAACCAGACTAGCTTGTTTCAATACAAGCCCTTGGTCGTCTCGCCGTTCCACCGTTGCATCGGTTGCCCGCAGCAGGTCCGCCGCCAGCGCAATTCGCCAACCGGTCGAGCGCCACCTGCTGGCCACAAGGACACCTGCGGCAGCGCGGCGAGCAACCGCCCGCCGAAGTCGCCGCCGAACCGGTAGGTCCCGCAGCCGCGGATGGCCCGCTTCCCGACCGGCCGGTGAGAATGGCCGCATGCGTCGCGCACCCGGCCTGGATCCGGCCACGCTGATCGCCGCCTTCGCCGCCCAGCACGGCGCCGTGACCGGCTGGCTCGACGACCTGCCGGCAGACCTCCGGCAGCGGCTGCCGCTCGTGGCGCCCCCGGCCGGGGGCGCCGACCTCGACGCGCTGATCGGGCTGCTCGACCGCACCCGTGACCTGCACGACACGGTGCCCGAGCAGCCGCCGCCCTACGTCGCGGCCGCCCTGGCGGCGGTCAGCCGCGGGCTTGCCGGCCGGCTGGCGGCCGCCGTGCCCGGCCGCAGCGTGGAGGTGCGCATCCCGCCTTACGCCGCCGTCCAGTGCGTCGCCGGCCCACGGCACGCGCGCGGCACCCCGGGCGGTGTGGTGGAGACCGACCCGATGACCTGGCTCGACCTGGCCACCGGCCGGCTCACCTGGGCGGCCGCGCTCGCCACCGGCCGGCTCACCGCGAGCGGCGAGCGCACCGATCTGACCGGCTACCTGCCGCTGCTGCGCTCCGGAAACGCGAAGCCGTCCACCTCGATGCCAAACTCACCGCCCGCGTCGTAGATCGCGTCGAACAGATACCTCCCGGAGGACCGTTCGCAGTGCAGCAGGTAGGAACGGGTGCCGGCCACGTCGTCCCGGACCACGTCGGTGGCCAACTGCGCCACCGCACTGCGGAAGGCTGCGCCGTCGGGGGTGACCCGGTCGGCGAGGTCGATCGGGCAGAGCTTGGCCAGCGTCTCGGCGGCAGCCGACCCGGACAGCCGCATCAACGCCCGGCCGTGGGTGTAGTCCAGCACGCTGACCAGCCGGTCGTCCGTGCGTTCGACGCCGGCGACCAGCGCCGACGCGGATCCGGGAGCACCCAACAGCAACCACTCACCCGGCGCGGATCCGACCACCAGCGTGCCGGCCACGAGCGGGACGGCCGCAGCGCGCGCGGCACGGCCGAACGGCACGCCCAGCCGGGCCGCCATCCGGCCGTCAGGTGCGGCCCGGACGAGCACCTTGGCCAGCGGCGTCCGGTCGGCGAGCCGGAGCGTGGCAGTCGACCGGCGGGTGCAGACCGACCAGCCGGAGTGGATCTCGACCGGGTCCGGGCACGGCAGCGGGCTGCGGGCGACTATCCCCGCCGCAGCCTGGTCAGCCACACAGTCAGCCACGCCGTCAGCCACGCAGCCGCCCGCCCGCCGGGTCGACGTGGGCCAGCTGCGGCTGCACGGTAGCCGCGACCGGCCGCCCGTCGGGCAGCAGCACGGTGACCACCGTGCCGGACTCGGCCAGCTCCACCGCCAGTTGCCCGAGGCAGATCGACCGGCCGAGGGTGGGTGACATCCGGCTGCTGGTGATCCGCCCGACGATCATCGGGCCGCGCAGGATCTGGCTCGCCTCGGGGGGCACCACCGTGCCGTCGAGCGGCTGCAGCGCGACCAGCCGCTGCGCCTCGCCGAGCTGCTCCTCCCAGACCAGCTCCGGCCGGCCGACGAAGTCGTCCTTGTCGAGCTTGACCAGCGGGCCGAGGCCCGCGCCGAACGCCCTGGTCAGGCCGTCGGTGTCCTGCCCGACGATCAGGTGCCCCTTCTCCAGCCGCAGGATCCGCTGCGCCTCCACGCCGAACGCCGCTGCCCCCAGGTCGGCCCCGCGCTCGAGCAGCGCTTCCCAGACGTGCAGCCCGTACGACGCGGGCACGTGCAGCTCGTAGCTCAACTCGCCGGTGAAGCCGATCCGCCACATCAGGCAATCGGCGACGCCGGCGACCCGGCCGGAGCGCACCCGCAGGTACGGGAACGCCTCCGGCGACAGGTCCACCCCCTCGGTGAGCCGGCCGAGCAACTCCCGGCAGCGCGGGCCGGCCACGTTGATGCTGGCGTAGTAGGTCGTCAGCGGCGTGACGTGCACCTGCCAGTCGGGGTGCTCGGTCTGCAACCAGCGCTCAAGGTGCTCCCAGACCGTCGCCGCGCCGGAGGAGGTCGTCGACATCAGGTAATGCTCGGGCCCCAACCGGCCGGTCACGCCGTCGTCCAGCACGACGCCGTCCTCGGCGCACATCACGCCGTAGCGCACCGACCCGATCGCCAGCTTCGACCACCTGTTGACGTAGACCAGGTTGAGCAGCAGGGGCACGTCGGGCCCGCGCAGGTCGAGCTTGCCGATCGGCGTGACGTCGATGATCCCGACGCCCTGCCGCACCCGCCGTGCCTCGTCCTGCGGGTCGCCGTAATGGTCCGGCCGGATCCAGGCGCCGGCGACCAGCGGCACGGCGCCGTGCGCGGTGTGCCACTCCTGCATCGGGGAGTGCCGCACCGGCTGGTGCGCGCGCCCGGCGAGGGCGCCGAGGGTGATCGGGGCGTACGGCGGCCGCCAGACGGTCGTGCCGAGGTCCGCGAGTTCCCTACCGGTCGCCTCGGCGAGCACGGCCACCGTGTTGACCGTCTCGAGCTTGCCCTGGGCCGGGCCCATCGTCGCCGTCGTGTAGCGCTTGACCAGCTCGCTGGAGTCGTAGCCCTCGGCGGCGGCGGCGAAGATGTCCTTGGACGAGACGTCCGCGGAGAAGTCGACCATGCCGTGCGTCGTGGCGCGGAACAATGCCGGATGCGGTCGCACCGGCAGGGTGGCCGGGCGCCGGGCAGCGCCGTGACCGGCCCGGGCGGCAGCCGCGGCACCCGCCGACCTGCCGTGCGCCACCAACTCCAGCGCCGTGCCGTCACCGACGACGCCACCGGCGGCCAGCACGCCGCCGAGCAGATCCTCGCCGAGTAGCTCATTGCCGGGCCGGAAGCGGGCCGCCGACGGGTCGTAGACCGGCCGGTCGCCGGCCATGTTGAGCAGCGAGGTCGGCGCCGTCCAGCCGATCGAGGTGACCAGCAGGTCGCAGCCGATCCGCCGGCCGGCGGATGTCTCCACGGCCGAGACCCCGCGGCGGCCCACCGCTGCCCGGATGCCGTCACCGCGCCGCGCGTCCAGCACGGCGACGACCTCCACGCCGGCCCGGTCGAGGTCGGCAGCCGCGGCCTCACCCTCCGGGTTGGCGGTCAGCACGACCGCCCGCGAGCCGGGGCGGACCGCGTACAGGTTGACCAGCCGGCGCACCGCCGTGCCGAGCAGCACCCCGGGCAGGTCGTTTCCGGCAAAGACATAGGGCCGCTCGATCAGGCCCGGGGCCACCACCAGCGCGGCGGCCCGCGCCTTGATCAGCCGCTCGTCGATCCCCGGCAGGCCGCGCTGCACGACGGAGAGCCAGTTACCGTCGTAGCGGCCGGCGACCACCGACTCGACGAGCACCTCGATGCCCGGCTCGGCCGCGACGGCCGCCCGCAGGTCGCGCAGCACCGCGAGGTCGGCCGCATCGCCCCAGCGCAGCGACCCGCCGAGCTCGTACTCCTGCTCGACCAGCATCACCCGCGCGCCGGACCCCGCCGCAGCCAGGGCCGCGCCGATGCCCGCCGGCCCGCCGCCGGCGACGACCACGTCGGGATGGGCGTACCGCTGGTCGTAGCGACCCGGGCTGCTCGCACGCGACAGCCGGCCGCCGGGCGCGAACCCGCCGAGCACCCGCTCGTAGGCGGGCCACAGCCGTTGCGGCCGCATGAACGTCTTGTAGTAGAAGCCGGCGGTCAGGAATCGGCCGACCACCTGGTTGGCGGCGCCGACGTCGAGGCGCAGCGAGGGCCAGGCGTTCTGCGCGTGCACCGTCATGCCGTCGGCCAGCCGGCGGCCGGCCGCGCGGACGTTAGGCTCGTCGCCGACCTGCACCATGCAGCCGGGGTCGAGGCTGCTCGCGGTGAGGATCCCCCGCGGCCGGTGGTACTTGAAGCTGCGGGAGAAGACCCGCACACCGGCGGCGGCCAGCGCGGAGGCGATCGTGTCGCCGGCATAACCGGTGTAGGGGTTGCCCTCCCAGGTGAAGGCCAGCGGCCGGCCCCGGTCGATCAGCTCGCCCGGCTGCGGACCTGTCCGGTGAGTCGCCGTCTCCCGAGGGGCCGTCTCCTGAGTCGCCGTCTTTTGAGGGGCCGTCTCCTGAGTCGCTGGGCGACTCATGTCGCAGGCCGGGTCTCGTTGGTCACCGTGTGCCGCTCGACGGCGAAGAACAGGCGGCAGCCCAGCCGGTGATACCACGTCTCTCGGGTCCAGCCCGCCGGGTTGTCGTCCGCATAGAGATAGCTGCGCCACTGCTGCGGCGTCGCCGCCTGCGGATCCGGCCGGCGCCGTTCGGCACCGGCATGCGCGAACTCCACGACGTTGCGCGGGCCGCAATGCGGGCAGGGCAGCTGGAACATCAGTGGCCCACCGCCGCGGCGCCCTTCTCGCCGATCAGCCGGCCCTCGGCGAACCGCGCCAGGTCGAAGGCGGCGATCAGCTCCGGGGTCTCGCCGGTGGCGATCAGCTCGGCCATCGCCGCACCGGCCACCGGGCCGGCCTTGAAGCCGTAGGTGCCCCAGCCGACGTCGAGCAGGAATCCCTCGACCGGCGTCACGCCCATGATCGGCGAGAAGTCGGGCGTCATGTCGCACAGGCCCGCCCACTGCCGGAGCAGCCGCAGCTCGGCGATCGAGGGCATCAGGGCCAGCACGTGCCCGGCCAACTCCTCGGTGAACTCCAGCGATCCCCGCATGGAGTACGACGGGTAGGGGTCGGTGCTCGCGCCGAAGACCAGCTCGCCGCGGTCGGTCTGGCTGACGTAGACGTGCAGGGTGCCCGAGACCACGACGGTGCGCAGGAAGATCTTGACCGGCTCGGTGACCGCCGCCTGCAGCGGATGGGTGCTGATCGGCAGCCGTACCCCGGCCAGCGCCGAGACCAGGCTGGACCACCCGGCGGTGCAGTTGACCACCACCGGGGCCGAGATGGCGCCGCGGTTTGTCTGCACCCCGTGGACCGCGCCGCGGGCCACGTCGATCCCGGTGACCTCGGTGTGCTGGTGGATCTGCACCCCGAGCGCGTCGGCCGCGCGGGCATAGCCCCAGTTGACCGCGTCGTGGCGGATCGTCCCGCCGGGCGGGTGGTAGAGCGCGCCGAGGATCGGGTAGCGGGCCTCGGGCGAGACGTCCATGTAGGGCACCAGCCGGGCGATGTCGGCCGGCCCGATGACCTCGGAGTCGACGCCCTGCATCTTGTTGACCTCGGCGCGCCAGCGCATCGTGCGCAGCGAGGAGTCGTCGTGGGCCAGCGTCAGGTGGCCGCGCTGGGAGAACATCACGTTGAAGTTGAGCTCCGCTGCCAGCGACTCGTACAGCTTCACCGAGCGGTCGTAGAACCGCACCCCCTCCGGCGTGAGGTAGTTGGACCGGATGATCGCGGTGTTGCGCCCCGATCCGCCGCCACCGAGGTAGCCCTTGTCGAGCACCGCGACGTTGGTCGTGCCGTGCCGCGCGGCGAGGTAGTAGGCAGTCGCGAGCCCGTGCACGCCGGCTCCCACGACGATCACGTCGTAGGACCGCGCCAGGTCGTGCTGCCGCCACACCGGCGGCCAGTCGCGGCCGGACAGCCCGCGGCACAGCAGGCCGAGTGCGGAGTAGCGCGACATCACCCGGCGGTCGTCTCAACTGTCATCTCGCTGCGCTCCTCTAAAGCTCGACGCCGTAGGCGAGGTTGTGGTCGCGCAACCGGTCGTCGGAGCCGAGGAAGGCGTGCTTGGACATGTCTGCGGAATACCGGCTCGCCGGCGGGGTGCGGCCCAGCGCTTCGGCCATGCTGCGCACGTGGTGCGGGCCGGCGCCGCAGCACAGCCCGAAGTAGCGCACCCCGAGGTCACGCGCCTCGGCGGTGAACTGCACGATCTCGTGCCGGTTGCAGGTGAAGGGGTCCAGCGCGGTGGGGAACGGCCGGTCGGGGTTCTTCGGGTCGCGCAACGACTGGAAGCTCGGCTGCTCCGCGTGGGTCCGGTAGGGCACCGGCAGCGCGGCCACCGGGATCGCCACCGCCGGGACTATCTCGCGCAGCAACGGCAGCATCGTCTCCGGCCCGCGGATGCAGTTGAGCCCGACGACGTCGGCCCCGGCGTCCGCGATCCGCCGGGCCGCCTCGGCGGCCGGCCAGCCCTCCCGGGTCAGCGGCGACTGGTGGAAGGCCAGCGTGATGACGCTCGGCAGGCCGGTCTGCCTGATCACCTCGAGGGCGATCATCGCCTCTTCGGCGTAGCTGAACGTCTCGCCGATGACGAAGTCGGCACCAGCCTCGGCCGCCCAGCCCACCTGCTCGGTGAACATCGCCCGCACTTGATCGGCGGACGCGGCGGAACCGTGCTCGTAGACGTTGGTGTTGCAGATGTTCCCGGCCAGCAAGGTGCCGCTATCGCGCGCGACCCCCGCGGCGATCTCCAGCGCGCCGCGGTTGAGCCGCTCGAGCAGGTCCTCCTTGCCGATGATCCGGAGCTTCTCCCGGTGGGCGTAGTAGGTGAACGCCTCCACCACGTCCGACCCGGCGTGGACGAACTCCCGATGCACCTCGGCAACCTTCTCCGGATGCTCGAGGACGACCTCGGGGACAAAAGCACCTGCCTGGAGATATCCCCGGCGCTCCAACTCGAACAGGTAACCCTCCGCGCAGATGACCGGGCCGGCGTGCAGGCGGTCCAGCAGGCCGGCGGTCGGGGCGTTCGTCATCGACTTCTCCCAGCGTGGCGTCACTGGATGATAGCCACGCGACGTCGCACGCCGACAACCACAGTTGACGGGCGATCGGACGGCCACGGCCGTACGGGCGATCGAAACGAAGCCGCCACTGCCCGCGATCGAGTGCTTGCTCGCGGCAACCGGCGTCTGCTATCAAGCAACTGTGGTTGGCGCCCGAGTGGACAACGTCTCGCGCGCCAGCGCGGCGTTGATCGCCCTCGGCTCGCGGGAGAGCCTCGATCGGGGCGGGCTGGGCGTCCTGCGGCTCGCCGAGCTCACCGGCGGCGACAAGAGCCAACTGTCCCGGTTGCTGCGCACCCTCGACGACCACGGCCTGGTCGAGCGCGATGCCGGAAGCCTCAACTACCGCTTGGGCTGGCAACTGTTCGTGCTTGCGTCGCGGGCGGGTGACCAGCGCCTCCTCACCCTGGCCCAGCCCCTGCTCGCCGGGCTGGTCGAGCAGATCGGCGAGCGCGCCAACCTCTCGATCCGGCAGGGCGCCGACGTTTTCACGGTGTTCTCGGCGGCCTCGCCGCGCTCCGTGCAGTCGGTTGACTGGGTGGGACGCATGGTGCCGGCCTACTGCACATCGTCGGGGCGGGCGCTGCTCTTCGACCACTCCGAGACCGAGTTGGCCGCCCTGTTCGGCGATTGCACGTTCGACCGCCTCGGCCCCAACTCCCCCAGCAGCGTCGAGGCACTGCGGCGGCGCGTCGTCGCCGGCCGGGCCCGCGGCTATGCCGTGGTCGACGAGGAGTTCGAGCCGGGGTTGATCGCCGCGGCGGCACCGGTGCGCGACTTCTCCGGACGCATCTGTGCCGCGGTCAACATCTCTGCCCCCAGGTTCCGGCTCGGCGGTGCCGCCCGGATGGCCGCCGCCGGTCGAGCCCTCAAAGCGGTGGCCGACGAGTTGTCCCTTCGACTCGGGGAAGACCCCTCCGCCGGTGCCGTTTGCGACGGCGACCAGCGGTGATCGCGGTCACCGGGGCCCCCGACCGCACCACGTTCCTCGACTACGTCTCACGCCACTCCGACGACCTCGTCACCGCCGTGATCCAGCACTTCCAGGTCGTCCTGGTGGCCATGGCCATCGCGACCACGGTCGGCATCGCACTGGGGCTGCTGGTGCACCGCAACCGCCGGGCCACCGACCTCGCCCTGGCCGTCTGCGGCATCTTTCTCACCATCCCGTCCTTCGCGCTGTTCGCGCTGCTGATCCCGTTGTTCGGCCTGGGCTATCCGCCCACGGTGTGCGCGCTGGTGCTGTACGCCCTGCTGCCGATCGTCCGCAACACCGTTGCCGGCCTCGAGTCGGTCGACCCGGCGATCATGGAGTCGGCCCGCGGCATGGGCCTCGGCGCCCGCCAGCGGATGTGGCGGATCCAACTGCCGCTGGCCTGGCCGGTCATCCTGACCGGGATCCGGGTGTCCACTGTGGTCACCGTCGGCATTGCGGCAATCGCCGCCGGCGTCGTCAACGGACCGGGCCTGGGCGAGTTCATCTTCAGTGGTCTGTCGGCGATCGGCAGCTCGTTCGCGCTCCCTGAGGCGCTGGCCGGCGTCGGCGGCGTCGCCCTGGTCGCTCTCACCTATGACGCACTCTTCCTCGTCGTGGGCCGCTTCACGACCTCAAGGGGGATCCGTGGCTGACACCGCCGGCCCGCGCTCGGAATCATTGCCGACCGGTGGCGAGGCCATCAGCCTGCAGGGCCTGACCAAGCGGTTCCCGGGTCAGCGGGACAACGCGGTGGAGTCGCTGGACCTGCAGATCCCGGCGGGCGAGATCGTCGTCCTCGTGGGGCCGTCGGGCTGCGGCAAGACCACCACGATGCGGATGATCAACCGGTTGATCGAGCCGAGCTCGGGCAAGATCATCATCGGTGGCGAGGATGTCACCAAGATCAACTCCGACCAGTTGCGGCGCCGGATCGGCTACGTCATCCAGCAGGTCGGCCTCTTCCCGCACATGACCATCGCCGACAACATCGCGGTCGTCCCCCGCCTCCTCGGCTGGGACAGGAAGCGGATCCACGAGCGGGTCGACGAGTTGCTGGAGCTGGTCGGGCTGGAGGCGGGGATGTATCGCGGCCGCTATCCCAAGGAGCTCTCCGGTGGCCAGCAGCAGCGCGTCGGCGTCGCCCGTGCGCTGGCCGTGGACCCGCCGGTCATGCTGATGGACGAGCCGTTCGGCGCCATCGATCCGATCACCCGCGACCGGCTGCAAAACGAGTTCCTGCGCCTGCAGGAGACGATCCGCAAGACCATCGTGTTCGTCACCCACGACATCCACGAGGCGATCAAGCTGGGCGACCGCATCGCGATCCTGGCCAAGGGCTCGCGCCTGGCGCAGTACGACACCCCGGAGCAGATCCTCGCCCACCCGGCCAACGACTTCGTCACCGACTTCATCGGCCCGGGGGCGTCCGTACGCAGCCTGGGGCTGACCGACCTCGCCGACATCGGGCTCGACGACGTCCCGACCGTCGACCTGGCCGACTCGATCGACAAGGCACGCGCCGTCCTGGCCCGGACCAAGCAGGACCGCGCGCTCATCGTCGATGCCGACCGCCGGCCGCGGGGCTGGCGACGCGCGGCCGACCTCGAGCAGGGCCTGGGCAGCGGGGGCGGCCCGCTCGCGGTGCTGCGCCACTCCCAGACGGTGCACGACGCCCTCAACGAGTTGCTGCGCACCGGCGACACGGTCGCCGCCATCGTCGACTCCGACGGGCGCTACGACGGGGCGCTACGGCTCGAGACCATCATGGGCCTGACCGCGCAGGTCGAGGCGACCAGCCAGGTCAAGGCGAATGCAGCGGAAGTGGCCGCCGGGCCGGGGGACCCACCATGACGGTCACCACGGAGCAGACGACCGATCCGGTCACCTCCGGCACGGTGGCCGGGGCCGGCGCCGCCTACGGCCCGAGTAGCCGGGCAGGCATCTTCCTCACGCCGTGCCTTCTTCTCGTCGCGCTTGGCGGGCTGTACCTCTACGTGCACTCGCGGACCCTTGACAGCATCGAGCGCCGGTCCCTGAACGGGCCTTTCCTCACCCAGCGGGTCATCGAGCACATCGAGTTGACCGCCGTGTCCACCGTGCTGGTGATCCTGATCGCCATCCCATTGGGGGTCATGCTCACCCGGCCGGCGCTACGCCGGGCCACCCCGATCGTGCTGGCCTTCGTCAACATCGGCCAGGCGATCCCGTCGATCGGCGTGCTCGTCCTGCTCGCCCTGCGCTTCGGGATCGGATTCCGCTACGCCGTCATCGCCCTGGTGCTCTATTCGTTCCTGCCGGTGCTGCGCAACACGATGGCCGGGCTGCACCGGGTCGAGCGGTCCCTGATCGACGCGGGCCGCGGCATGGGGATGACCAAGCGGCTGGTCCTCACCAAGGTGGAGTTGCCGCTCGCCGTACCCGTCATGATGGCCGGCATCCGGACCGCGCTGATCATCAACGTCGGCACGGCGACCCTGGCGACGTTCACCGACGCGCACGGCCTCGGCGACGTCATCGACGCCGGGCTGAAGCTGGACCGCGACCCGGTCCTCATCACCGGGGCCGTCCTGGTCGGCGTCCTCGCGCTCGCCATCGACTGGCTCGCCGGGCTCGCCGAGCGGGTGCTGCGACCCAAGGGCCTCTAGGCGAGCACAGTGTCACCAGACAGGTCCATTCCGACAGCCCCACCCCAGCCCCACCCGACAGCTCCACCCGACGATAGGGAGAGATCGATGCGAGTAGCCACCGGCGCCCGCTGGATCGCCGCGCTTGCGGCACTCAGCCTGCTCACGGCCGGATGCGGGAGCACCAAGTCCGGCTCCAACTCCACCGGCGTGCTCAAGGGCGCCTCGTTCACCGTCGGCGGCAAGCAGTTCACCGAGCAGAAGATCCTCTGCGAGATCACGGCCCAGGCGCTGGAGGCGGCCGGGGCCAAGGTCAAGCGGCAGTGCGGGCTCGGTGGCAGCTCCGTCGTGCGCACCGCGATGCTTTCCGGCCGCATCGACATGTACTGGGAATACACCGGCACCGGCTGGATCACCCACCTCAAGCACACCACGCCGATCCACGACTCCCAGGGGCAGTACGACGCGGTGGCCAAGGAGGACCTGGCGAAGAACAAGGTCAAGTGGCTGGCCAAGGCCGGATTCGACAACACCTACGCGCTGGCCATCAAGAAGGACAGCATGCCCGAGGTCAAGACGGTCAGCGACTACGCCAACGTGGTCAAGGCCGACCCCGGCAAGGGCTCGCTGTGCGTCGCGACGGAGTTCATCAACCGCGACGACGGCCTGCCGGGCCTGGAGAAGGCCTACGGGTTCAGCGGCGAGAAGCGCGCCACCCTCGAGGAGGGCGCGATCTACAACTCCATCAAGAAGGGCAGCCCCTGCAACTTCGGCGAGGTCTTCACCACCGACGGCCGCATCGAAGGCTTGGGCCTGCGGGTGCTGACCGACGACAAGAAGTTCTTCCCGGTCTACAACCCCGCGGTCAACGTCAAGGGCTCGGTGTTCACGAAGTACCCGAAGCTTGCCGACGTGCTCGACCCGATCGCCGCCCACCTCGACACCGCGACCATGCAGAAGCTCAACTCCGACTTCGACAACAACGGCGACACGGCCAAGCAGATCGCCGGGCAGTTCCTCAAGGACAACAAGCTCGACTAGTCACCATCTCGCTCCGCTCGACGCTCACCCGGCGAGCAGATCCGGGTGCGGGCAGTGTCGCTGCCGAGTTGGCCTGTTGCCGCCGGCTCAGGCATCACCGCCCTCGGCGATGAGCCGGCCCAGCTCCCGGGCAAGCAGGCCCAGCCGGGCATCTCTGAGCAGCGGAAGCTCGCGGCGGCGGCGGCGGGCTGCGGCAACGTCGATGTCGGCGACGATCAGCGCCCGCTCCTTCACCGGTGCCTCGGCGGTGACCCTACCGGCCGGATCGACCACGCTCGACCCGCCCCAGAACTCCAGGTGACCGGTGGCGCCCACCCGGTTGACGAACACCACCCACATCTGGTTCATCCGGGCGATGCTGCGCAGCAACTCGCGCCAGTAGGCGTGCGTGTCGAGCACCTCCGGCGCCCGGGTGTCGACGCTGTTGGCCGGGATGATCAACAGCTCGGCGCCGTCCTGGGCGAGCAGGAACGGCAGGAACGGCTGCCACGCGTCGTTGCAGGTGAGGATTCCCATCCGGCCGTGCGGCGTCGAGAAGGCGCGCAGCGACTGCCCAGGTGCGTAGTGCTTGCGCTCCTCCCAGATGTCGTAGTTGGGCAGGTAGAGCTTGCGGTGAAGGTGCACCAGGTCGGCACCGTCGAGGTAGGCCACGCTGTTGTAGGCGTGCAGGCCGGCGTCCTCGCGGAAGCCGGTGACAACAGCCACCCCCGCCTCCTCGCCGAAGGCCCGCAACCGCCGGTCGGTGGCCGGGATCGGGTCGGCCGCCGAAGTGCCGAGGGGGTATCCGTGCAGTGCCAGCTCCGGGAAAACGATCAGGTCCGCGTTCCGGTCGGCGGCCTGTGCCACCGCGACCTTCGCTGTACGCAGGTTGGCGTCCAGGTCACCTAGCAGGCAATCGACCTGGGCGAGTGCAACGCGCATGCGGCCGCTCCCGGGGTCGGATTGGCTGGCGGATCATCAGGGTGAGAAGGCAGATGCTAACCCCGGCTCAGGAGGGCGGGCCGACGAACTGTGGAAACAAATCTGGCCTATAGCCCGGATTAGTCTCCACAACGGCGGGGTGGTCAGCTCCAGGGAAAGGGCGAGTGGCTGACCGGGTGCATCCGGCCGTCGGCGTAGCGGGAGAAGCGGAAGGGCTCCAGCAACGCCTGGGGACCCCCCAGCAACTCCTCGGCCACCAGGGCGCCGACCCCGATCATCTTGTACCCGTGGTTGGAATCGGCGATCAGGTAGACGTTGGCGCCGACGCGGTCGAAAACCGGAAAGCTGTCCGGGGTGAAGCACCCGATCCCGCCGGAGGGCTCCGGGGAAAACGACCCGCTCTTGCCCTCGAACCGCTTGAGGCAGTGGGCCAGGCCGGCGGTCCACATCCGGGCGAAGTCGGCACCGACCACGAAGTCCGGGCTGGCCGGCCCGTAAGGGTCGACCGCCACGGCCTGCGCCGGCCGGTCGACCACGAAGGGCATGGCGCCGCCCTGCACGCCCCCGAAGTTGACGTCGGGCTTGAAGTAGATGCCCCAGAGTTCGTCGGTCACCAGGGAGCCGTCGCTGTCGTCGTAGAGCGGTGCGTCGGTGTCGAGGTGAACCACCGGTGGCAGGCCGCCCCGGTTGTCGGTCAGGAAGGCCGGGTCGACACCCAGGGTGCCCTCCTGCAGCGACCAGTACGTCCACATCGGACGTTGATGGCGCTGGCCGTCGCGGCCGAGCACGGTCACGGTCTCCGGCAGCCGGAGCATGGACCAGAGGTCACGCACCCATGGTCCGGCCGCGACGACGAGGTTGTCGCAGCGCACGCGGCCCGAATCGGTCTGCACGGCCTGCACCGAGGCGCCGTCGGCCACCAGGTCGGTGACCCGCACACCGGTGCGGATCTGCACGCCGGCCGCCCGCGCCCTCGCCGCCAGCCCGCGCAGCGAGGCCCGGTTGTTGGCGTAGCCGCCGCGGTGCTCGTGCAGCACGCTGGTGATGTTGCCGGCCTGCCAGTCGGCGAAGATCGACTCGAGATAGCGCCGCGACTCCGCGGCCCCCTCCACGAACGTCGACTCGTAGCCGATGGCCTGCTGCTGCTCGTAGATCGTGGCCACGTCGTCGTGCATGACCTCGGGGGAGATCTGCAGGTAGCCGACCGGGTGGTAGGCGAAGCCGCTCGGATCGGATTCCCACACCGCGACGGAGTGCGCCATGAGTTGGCGCATGGCCGGCTGGAAGTAGTTGTTGCGGACGACGCCGCAGGCGATACCCGACGCCCCGGCGCCGATGCCGGACTTATCCAGCACCAGGATGTCGTGGCCGGAGCCCGCACCCCTGGTCAGCAGCCGCTCGGCCAGGTACCACGCCGTCGACAGGCCGTGGATGCCGGCGCCGACGATGACATAGCGCACATGGTCGGGCAGCGTTGCCACCATGCCCCCTTCAGCCGGTCCCCTCTCCAGGCGGCCGTACGACGCGCCCGGAGTCTACCTGCGAGTCGAGCCGCGCGGCCGGGCTACAATCGGCTCGCCGGCTTCCCACCCTCTTGACCGAGGAGCTCCGCCCACTGTGCCTAGCGGCGACGGAATGCTGACGCACGAGATCGACCCCGACTCCCCCGGCCCACGCGACGCCTGCGGCGTGTTCGGCGTCTGGGCACCCGGCGAAGATGTGGCGAAGCTCAGCTACTTCGGCCTCTACGCCCTGCAGCACCGCGGGCAGGAGGCGGCCGGCATGGCGGTGAGCGACGGCTCGGGGATCATGGTCTACAAGGAGCTCGGCCTGGTCGCGCAGGTGTTCGACGAGACCACGCTCAACTCCATGAGCGGCAGCCTGGCGATCGGCCACACCCGGTATTCGACGACGGGCGCCCCGACCTGGGAAAACGCCCAGCCGACCCTGGCCTCCACCAGCGCCGGGGCGACCGTCGCGTTAGCGCACAACGGCAATCTGGTCAACACCGCCGAGCTCGCGCTGCTGGTCGATCCCTGCGGCGCCGATGTCGGCAACGGCGCGACCAGCGACACCGAGGTCGTCTCCCGCCTGCTGGCCGCCCGGCCGGACCTATCGCTGGAGGCCGCCGCGCTCGAGGTATTGCCCATGCTGCGCGGTGCCTTTTCGCTCGTGTTCATGGACGAGGACACCCTCTACGCGGCTCGCGACCCGCAGGGCGTACGCCCGCTGGTGCTCGGCCGGCTCGAACGCGGCTGGGTGGTGGCGAGTGAGACGGCAGCGCTCGACATCGTCGGCGCGTCGGTCGTACGCGAGATCGAGCCGGGCGAGCTGATCGCCGTCGACGGGCACGGGCTGCGGGCGTCGCGGTTCGCGCCGGCCGAGCCGAAGGGCTGCCTGTTCGAGTACGTCTACCTCGCCCGGCCCGACACCACCATCGCCGGTCGCTCGGTGCACGCCACCCGGGTCGATCTGGGTCGCAAGCTGGCCCGCGAGGCGCCCGCCGACGCCGACCTCGTCATCCCGGTGCCGGAGTCCGGCACCCCGGCAGCCGTCGGTTACGCCGAGGCGAGCGGCATCCCCTACGGCCTCGGGCTGGTCAAGAACAGCTACGTGGGCCGCACCTTCATCCAGCCGTCGCAGACCATCCGGCAGCTCGGCATCCGGCTCAAGCTCAACCCGCTGCGCGACGTCATCCGCGGCAAGCGACTGGTCGTGGTCGACGACACGATCGTGCGCGGCAACACGCAGCGTGCGCTGGTACGCATGCTGCGGGAGGCCGGCGCGACCGAGGTGCACGTGCGCATCTCCAGCCCGCCGGTGAAGTGGCCGTGCTTCTACGGCATCGACTTCGCCTCCCGCGCCGAGCTCATCGCGGCCGGCCTGGGGGTGGAGGAGATCCGTACGTCGATCGGCGCCGACAGTCTGGGCTACATCTCCCTCGACGGTTTGGTCGGCGCGACGCACCAGCCGGCCGGGTCACTGTGCCGGGCCTGCTTCGACGGCATCTATCCGATCCCGCTGCCAGCGGACAACCTCATGGGCAAACACGTGCTGGAGGGCTTGGTCCGCAGCCTCGCGGGCAGCAGCACGGCCGGGAGCATCGTCGGCACCGACGATCCCATGCTGCCGATGCCGCTGGGGACGAGCGTCGGCGCAGCGGATGCGCTCCTGCGCCCGTGACCGGAGTCGGCACGACTCCGCCGGCTGATCGGAGCTACGCGGCGGCGGGGGTGGATATCTCCGCCGGCGACCAGGCCGTGGAGTTGATGAAGGCCCAGGTGCTGCGTGCCAGCCGGCCAGAGGTCGTCGGCGGCCTCGGGGGGTTCGCCGGGCTCTTCGCCCTCGACACCGGCCGGTACGTCAAGCCACTGCTGGCCTCCTCGACCGACGGGGTGGGCACCAAACTGGTGATCGCCCAGCAACTCGACAAGCACGACACGGTGGGCATCGACCTCGTGGCCATGGTCGTCGACGACCTCGTCGTTTGCGGCGCTGAGCCGCTGTTCATGCAGGACTACATCGCCTGCGGCCGGGTCGAGCCCCAGCGGATCGCCACCATCGTCGGGGGCATCGCCGAGGGCTGTCGGCAGGCCGGCTGCGCCCTGGTCGGCGGCGAGACGGCCGAGCATCCCGCCGTCATGGCCGCCGACTCCTACGACCTGGCCGGCACCGGCATCGGCGTGGTCGAGGCCGACGACGTGCTGGGCTCGCACCGGGTGCTCGCGGGCGACGTGGTGATCGCGCTGGGCTCGTCGGGCCTGCATTCCAACGGCTTCTCGCTGGTCCGCCACACCCTGCTCGGCTCGGCCGGCGAGGGGCTGTCCGAGGTGGTCGACGTCCTCGGAGCCAACCGTACGCTGGGCGAGGAGTTGCTCACCCCCACCCGCATCTACGCCGCTGACTGCCTGGCGCTGATCGAGGCGGTCGAGGTGCACGCCTTCGCCCACATCACCGGCGGCGGGCTGGCCGGCAACCTGTCTCGGGTCCTGCCGGCACACCTGGATGCGGTCGTCGACCGCTCGACCTGGACTCCGGGGCCGATCTTCGACCTGCTTGCCGGGCGGGGGCGGATCGCGGCGGCCGAGATGGAGCGCACCTTCAACATGGGCGTGGGGATGGTGGCGGTCCTGGCGCCGGCCGACGCGGACCGGGCGGGCCGGCTGCTGGTCGAGCGCGGGGTGCCGGCCTGGGTTGCCGGTGAGGTCGTCGGTGAGGTCGTCGGCGGACTCCCGGGCGGCACCGGAACAGCCCGGCTGGTGGGCAGCCACCCCGCGGTGAACGATCGTTAATCGCTGGCCGTCGGGCTGCCGGCGGCGTAGGACCTAACCATGACGTCGTTGACGATCGAGCAGGTGACCGACCCGGCCGGGGCCGGCAGGTGGCATGCGGTCGCCGCGGCAGCCATGGCCGCCGACCATGTGGCGCTGCCGCAGGATCCGATCGAGGAGTTGCTGCCGTCGCTGCGCGGTGAGATCGGCGGGGATCGGATCGAGCTCTGCTGGGCCGGGCGGGAGACACGCCCGTGGCTGTGGCGCACCTGGAGATGCCGCTGCTGGACAACACCGGCACCGCCGTCGTGGACCTCCACGTGCACCCGGGGCACCGCCGTCGTGGGTACGGGCGAAAGCTGCTCGGCCACGTGCTCGACCGGGCGCGCGCCAACGGCCGCCGCCTGATGATCAGCGACGTCGCGGCTCCGTTGGAGCCGACGCCACAACCTCGGCCCGGTGATCCGGCCACGGCCGGCGAGGCGCTCGCCCGCAGTGCCGGGGCGCGGCCGGTGCTGTCGGAGATTCGCCGCCTGCTCGACGTGGCTGCCGTGGATCCCGTCGACTTGTCTGCGCTGCGCACCGGAGCCACACGGTCTGCCACCGGCTACAGCACCGTGCAGTGGGTGGACCAGGCCCCGGCGGAGTTGCACGAGGACATGGCGACACTGGTCGCCCGGATGAGCACCGACGCCCCGTTGGGCGACATGGCATGGGAACCGGAGGTGTGGACGGCGGAGCGCTACCGGATGAAGGAGGAGACCGCTGTCGCCCGGGGCCGGCGCCGGGTCGCCACCGCGGTCCGCGACGAGGCGAGCGGCCGGCTCGTCGGCTACAGCGACATCGGGGTCAACGCCAGGAGCCTCGAGGTCGCCTACCAGTGGGAGACGATCGTCAGCAAAGAGCACCGCGGGCACCGTCTCGGCCTGCTGCTCAAGGCGGCCAACCTGGAGTTGCTGCGCGAGGCGTGTCCGCGGACGCGCTACGTCAACACGTGGAATGCCGCCGTCAACACGCACATGGTCGCCATCAACGACGCCCTCGGCTTCCGGCCGATCGAGCGCTGGGAAAGCTGGCAGGCCGACCTCTGACGGTGCCCGCTTGCCCGGTGCCGGTCAGCGCTCGGAGGAGGCCCAGCGGTCGTCGTCGTGGTCGTCGAGGTCATCGTCGAGGGTGCCGGCAGAGCCCGCTCGTCCCTTGCTGACCTCGGGCGGACCCGCGAGCTCACGCTGCAAGCGCTCCAGGTCTGTCTCGTGGGTGCTGTACTTCAGCTCACGAGCGACCTTCGTCTGCTTGGCTTTCGCCCGGCCGCGGCCCATAGGCTCGACCCCCTTGCACATGACAACGGGGCGGCCTGCTCGAGGCGGCCCCGGAAGCTGGTATCTCTCCGAGCCCCTACGGTACACGCCCTGGGGCCTCGGCGTCGCCGCCGGTACGCCCCCGCCGGGACCTTCACTCGGGCAGCAGCAAGGACCGCAACCGGCCGATTTCGCTCATTCGGCGCTCCGCAAGCCGATCGGCGGCCACAGCGGGCGGCACGCCCTCGTCGTCGGCGATGGCGAACACCTGAGCGGTGGTGTCGAAGATGTGCATGGCCCGCTGGCGCGCCCGCGGCTCCGAGTAGCCCTTGACCTCGTCGGCGACGGCGATCAGGCCGCCGGCATTGACCACGTAGTCGGGGGCGAAGAGGATGCCCCGATCGGCAAGCTGCTTCTCGATGCCGGGGTGGGCAAGTTGGTTGTTGGCTCCGCCGCAGACGATTCTGGCCTGGAGCAGAGGCACCGTTTCGTCGTCGAGGGCGCCACCAAGGGCGCATGGGGCGTAGATGTCCAGGGCAGCGCCGGGCAGGGTCTCGGGCTCGAGCACCTCCACTTCCGGGTGCGCCGCCCGCAGCGCGGCCAACGCCCCGACGTTGACGTCGGAGACGGCAACAGCCGCGCCGTCGGCGAGCAGGTGCTCGACCAGGTGCCGGCCGACCTTGCCGACCCCGGCGACACCGACCCGCCGACCGGTCAGCGCAGGCGTGCCCCACAGGTGCCGGGCCGCTGCCCGCATCCCCTGGAAGACGCCCAGTGCGGTGAGCACCGAGGAGTCGCCGGCACCGCCCTGCTCCGGTGAGCGGCCGGTGACGTACCGGCACTCCCGGGCGATCACGTCCATATCGGCGACGTAGGTGCCCACGTCGCACGCGGTGAAGTAACGGCCGTGCAGCGACTGCACGAACCGGCCGTAGGCCCGCAGCAGGGCCTCGGTCTTGTCGCGCGCCGGATCGCCGATGATCACCGCCTTGCCACCGCCGAGGTCGAGGCCGGCACAGGAGGCCTTGTATGCCATCGCGCGCGAGAGATTGAGCACGTCGGCCAGCGCGTCGCCCTCGCTGGCGTACGGATAGAAGCGGGTGCCGCCCAGTGCCGGGCCCAGCGCCGTGGAGTAGATGGCGATGATGGCCCGCAGGCCCGAGGCCTCGTCCTGGCAGAAGACCACCTGCTCGTGGCCGCCTCGGGCCTCGAATACGCCCACGAGCCCCTCCCGGTCCGGACTGACGGGTCTGCTGAGCATCATCAGAGTAGTGCGTGCGACCATCGCGGTCGTGCCGCCTCCCTACGCCGCCTACCTGCGGGTCTACGAGCCGCTGACCGCGTTCCCGGCGGACGAGCAGGAGCAATGGCGCCGCTATGTCGCGGGCGGCCGGGCGCCCAGCCGCCAGGACGGTCCCCGGCTGGAGTACGACCACGCGGTGCGGCAGATCCTGCTGGGCCGGCTGCCCGACACCGGGGAACAGGCGTTCGTGGCAGACCGCGCTCCGGTCCCGCTGATCTGCCCGTGGCGCACCGCGCTGCGCGCCGGGCAGGGCGCCGAAAAGTTCGCCGAGGGCATGGCCGGAGTGCTTGCCGAGTCCTTCCTGCCCCGGCCGATCGCCGAGCGGGCGCAGGCGGACCTGGCCGCCTGGCGGGCGCAGCACCCCCAGGCCCGCTCGCACATCGAGACGGCCACCTGGTCGGTGCCGGTGCGCTGGTTCGTGCTGTTCGGCACGGGCGACCAGCAGTTGCGACTCGACGGCGGCGGCCGGGAAGTGGTCTACGTCACGCCGATGGCCCAAGCTCGGCGCCGCGCCGCCCGTGCCCTGGCCCGGCTGCGCAAGGGCATCGGCGACGACGCGGTGACCGACGCGGTGGAAGAACTCGCCCGCTGGCTCGAGGACTTCCACCCCCGATCTGTGGTCGAGCTCGATTACGGCGGACTCGTGTGGTTGTTCGATGCCGACGAGTTGCGCAACGACACTTCGGTGAGTGACGTGGCCGCCGCTCTGGACGCCCTGGCTGCCGGCGACGGCGACGCCGCCAGTGCGATCTATCAACGAGTTTCGGAGCACTGGCAGCGGGCACAACTCGCCCAGACGGCGAACTAGAACCCAAAACAGACGTTGCGCCCGTATCAAGATGGTCCGTTCGGACTATGTCGGAATTGTGCGTCAGGGCACACTATGAGAAGCGCACGCCGCAGTCAGCGGCTCACTCACAGTAGGGAAACACCATGGCAGCTCGCTCGCCGGAAGCCGAACCTCTGCTCACGCCTGCCGAGGTAGCGACCATGTTCCGGGTCGACCCGAAGACCGTCACCCGCTGGGCAAAGGCGGGCAAGCTCAGCTCGATCCGGACGCTGGGCGGCCACCGACGGTACAAGGAATCCGAGGTGCGCGCACTGCTCGGTGGGATCCCGACGCAACGCGAGGGCTGAGCCGGCCCATCCGCCTGCTGCCCTGCATCGGTGCCTGACTGCACCATCGGCGTCGAAGAGGAGTTCCACCTCGCCGATGCCGAGACAGGACGGCTGCGACCGCGTTCCGCCGAAGTCCTCGACGCCACGCACGGCCGGTTGGCCGACGAGGTGGAGCCGGAGCTGCTACGCACCCAGGTGGAGACGGGCTCGCCCGTCTGTGCAACGCTGGCCGACCTACGCAGCCAGCTGTGCCGGCAGCGCCGGGAGCTCGCCGGCGCGGCGGCAGAGGTGGGTTGTCGGCTCGTCGCCAGTGGCACCTGGCCGACTGCTGGGCCGCCGGTGCCGCCCACACGCAAGCGGCGGTACGAGGAGCTGGTCGAAGCTGTCGGGCCCACGGCGCACCAGCCGGTGTGTGGTTGCCACGTCCACGTCCAGGTAGCCGACCCGGAGTTGCGGATCGCCGTCGTCCGCCGGGTGCGCCCGTGGTTGCCGTCGCTGCTTGCCCTCTCGGCCAACTCCCCCTTCTGGCGGGGTGCGGACACCGGCTATGACAGCTACCGCTCACAGGTATGGACCCGCTGGCCGACCGCGGGCACCGCGCCCGCACTGCGGTCCTGGGCAGAGTACGAAGGTCTGGTCGCCGCCCTCCGTGCCACCGGCGTGCTGCGCGACAAGGGCATGGTCTATTGGGACGTCCGGCCGTCCCAGCGCTACGACACCGTGGAGTTCCGGGTCGCCGACGTGTGCTTGCGGGTCTCCGATGCCGTCCTGATCGCCGCCCTGGCCCGGGGGCTCACCCGGACCGGCGTCGCAGCGGAGCAGGCCGGCCGACCCGGCCTCGACATGCCCCCGGAGGTGCTCAGGGCCGCGCACTGGCGGGCCGCCCGGGAGGGAATCGGCGGCGCCCTGGTGCATCCCCTGACCGGCCGCCCGGCGCCGGCGGGCGACGTCCTGTCCAGGCTGGTCGGCGAGGTCCGGCCGGCGCTGGAGGACACCGGCGACGATGCGTTCGTCGACGACGCGCTGTCCGCACTGCTACGGCGCGGCACCGGTGCGACGGCTCAGCGGGCAGCCTTCGCGCGGGCGGGCCGGATCGACGATGTGATCGACGCGGTGGCGGCTGCGACGAGCGCGCCCGAACAGGGCGATTAGCGCTCTCCTGCGCGGTGTCGCCGGAACGACCCGACGAGCATTCTGGCCATCGGAGGACTGTCGCGGGTGAGCGACCTTCACCGGGCTTTGTCGCAGGCGGGTCTTCTGGGACTCCGGGCAGTTCGGGAACCGGCGCTCCCTCACTTCGTGCGCCTCTTGCCGGCGCGTCCCGTAGGGCGTTCCCGCTGGGATGGGTAGCCAACGGGCTGGCGAGTCGTCCGCTTCCTCAGCGCTTGACCGGCGCGCTGCTGTCAGGTGGAGGGTCCGATCGGGCCCAGTCGGTCTGCCAGGTAGGCGAGTATCTCGTCCCTGGCTTTCCGTGTGGGATGTCCGTCCTCGTCGACGAAATGGGCGGTCACCACGCTGTGCGGTGTCTCGACTACGTCGTGGAAGAACGGGGGCGCATTGGTGTTTGCCGAACTGCCCGGAAGAACGCGCCCGTCGAAGGCGTCGCCGAGCAACGCTCGGTAGGCCGCGAAGCGTTGTCCGGTGCACCAGCGGTCGTTGTCGAAGCGGAAGGCGAGCACCGTCAGTCCGTCGCGGACGATGCGATCCTGGAGCGCCCGCGCGTCCTCGTCGCCGAGTTCGAGTCCAGCCGGGTCATCCAGCGGCAGGGACGGATGGTTGACCACTGGCGCGATGACGGCCGGCTCAAGCGCCATCGTCAGCGCGAAGTTGCCCGTGAAGCACAGCCCGACCGCGCCGACACCCGGACCGCCACATTCGGCGTGGACAAGACGGGCGAGACCACGAAGCCACATCGTCACCGGGCTGGTGCCGCCCCCGGCGAACGCCCGGAACTCGGCGCTGACGCACGCGCGCCGGACGACCCCTTTACCGCCCTCGACGGTCGGGTAGGCGCCATCGATCCCGAACAGCGACGGAATGTAGACGGTAAAGCCCGCATCCCGCACCCACCGCACCAGCCGAAGGACGTCCGGGCTGATGCCTGGCATCTCCGGCATCACAACCACGCCCGGCCCAGAACCCGCGACATACACCGTCTTGGCGACTCCGTCTACGTCCACAAGTCGGCAGGAGAAGTCCGTGATCACCTCGTCAAGGCGTCCGTCGGCAGCGCTCATGCCGACACCGTGGACCGATGCGCCGTCGCCAGGCGATAGGCCAGATCGCCAGGTATAGCGGTAATCTCGCCAAAGGTGTAGCGGTGAGAAGGCGAGCGTGGGCGCGCTGCGGGTTGGTGTGCTGGCCTATCCAGGCTGCTTCGCGTCCGAAGCGTTCGGCATACCCGATCTTCTGACAATGGCCACGCACGTTGCCGGGCCGGAGCACGACCCATACGAGGTGTCGTTCGTGTCACCGCGCCGCCGGGTTGCCGCGTCGGGCGGTGCGGCGTTGGCAGTCTGCGCGGTGCCTGAGGTTGATCTCCTTGTCGTGCCAGGATTCGAGCTCGTGCCGGGCCTCGACCTGGACGCCAAGCTCGCGCCCCTCGCCCCCGAAATCGCGGTGATCCGCGCGCACGCAGCGACCGGCAATGCTGTCGTCTCTATCTGTGTCGGTGCATTCCTACTCGCCGAGGCTGGCCTTCTCGCTGGGCGCCGAGCTACGACGGCCTGGCTCTTCGCGGCCGAATTGGCTCAACGCTGTCCGGCGGCTGACGTCCAGCCCGAGCATTTGGTCCTCACCGACGCAGGGGTGACGACGACGGCGGCGTTCAGCGCCATGTACGACTTCGCGCTGGCACTGATCCGCGAACACAGCGGTGTCCGCGTGGCAAGAACGACCGCGAGGGTGACACTCGTCGACGATGCCCGATCGTCACAAACGCCGTACGTCGACGCGCGACTATTGCCGCAGCCCGGAACCACGTTCTCCCGCCGGGTCATGCGGCGGCTCGACCAGAACCTGGCAGACCGCTACGACCTCGGCGCATTGGCCAGCGAGTTCAATGTCAGCTCTCGCACGTTGCTTCGGCGCTTCGCAGACGAAACCCAGCAGAGTCCGCTCGATTACCTGCAGTCATCGCGCGTCCGCCGCGCCCGACACCTCCTTGAGACCACCGACCGCACCGTCGCCAGCATCTCCATTGCGGTCGGATACAGGGACTCCGGAACCTTCGCTGCTCTCTTCACCAAGAACACGGGACGCCGGCCACGCGACTACCGCACAGTCTTCCGACGCGAGTCAAACTGACTGCCAACCCCTCCGCCAGTGCCGAGGACCCCGTTCCTCGCGTCCCGACCGTGATCCGGTTACGGCACGCTGCGTTCGATGCTGAAGGCCTCAATCAGCGACCGCGGTTGCGGGGTGGTCCTTTCCCAGGCGCTCGTTGCCGACTCAAGCTCGGTTCTCCCCACCAGCATGATCTTGTGCAACCATCGCGTTCTGTGAGGCGCCAGCCCGAAACGACGACCGTGGCACTCGGGGCCTGGCGCTTGCTTGGGGTCGGTCAGAGCCTTCGGATCACGGTGACGGCCAGGCTCGATGCGGCGTCGCCAGCCCTCCTCGACCATGTTGCGGGCCTCGGTCAGCGAGCGGGCGAGCCGGTCGCTTGGTGATCACCAGGGTGTCGCCGTAACGGCAGGCGGCAGCGCTTCCCGCAGGCAGGGCCGCGCTCGGTTGGCGCCCGTCAGGCCGTGGTCGACGTAATCCGGTTCGGCTTCGCGCCGCGCGCGGCCAGGTCGTCGCGTCCGGCGGTGAGGTCTTGCTGATCGGTCGGCTACACGATGTCGCGCGGGAGTGGGGCTGGCTCGCACGCGGGCGAGCCGGTCGCGGTGAGGCTGGCTGCGACTTCGATAAGCACCCCGGTGAGCCGATCGAGCGGGGTCGAGGTGAGGCCGGCGACGGTTTGCTCGGCGAGCCGCTGCCAGGCCGCCTTGAGTTTCGGTATGAGGGCTTGCCCCTGATCGCTGAGCTCCACGATGGTGACCCGGCCGTCGGTTGGTGACGGACGACGGACGACGAACCCTGCGGCCTCCAGCTTGCGGACGCTGCCGGTGATGGTGGGCGGTTCGCATCCGCTGGACACGGCCAGCTGACCTTGGCTGCGCGGACCCTTGGCGTGCAGTTCGAGCAGGAGCACCTCCTGACCGGTGTGCAGACCCAAGGGACCGAGCAACGCGTCGGCCAACGCGCGGTGCCGGATGCCGATCGAGCGGATCGCAGTGTTGACCGCCGCCGCCTGCTCGAAGTCCACGATCTGCTCTCCTTGCGCCCAGACACTTATGCACCTAACGTTTAGGTGCGTAAGCAATCCTAGACAGAGGAGCCAGCCATGGCCACCACCGCCACCCCAGACCGCGTCACCGCACCGTCCCACCGCCAGCTTCGACACCGGGCCTTCGCCGTCACCGCCGCGGCTCTCGCCGCGCTCGTCGTATGGAGCGTCGCGGTGCCGCTGCTCGGCGTAGGCCTGACGGTTCGAACGATGCCGGGTAGCAGCGTGCAAACGATCGGTGCCGGCTTCGTGGTCGCCGTGAGCCTGCTGGCCTCCCTGCTGGGCTGTGGACTGCTCGCCGCACTCGAGCGGCTCACCCAGCGAGCCAGGCCTGTCTGGACCGCCGCCGCCGGTGTCGTGCTGCTGCTGTCGCTAGCCGGCCCGCTCTCCGCCGCGGTGACCACCGGCGGCAAGGTCTCGCTCGTGGCGTTGCACCTTAGCGTCGCGGCCGTCCTCATCCCGTTGCTGCGACGCACTACACCGCCTCGCTGATGTCCGCCAACGACCCGAGCCACGAAGCGCCCGCGGAGACTACCGCGCGGTTCACGCCCGAAGTGCTGGCCGACGCCACCGCAGCGCCGCACGTCGTGCCGGTCGGCTGGTCCTACAACCCGGAACTCGGCACCATCGACATCTCCGGGCACAACTTCGCCGCCACCCGCAAGTACCGCAACGTCCAGGCCAACCAGCACGTGGCGTTCGTCGTCGACGACGTACTGCCACCCTTCCGACCCCGCTGCGTCATGGTCCAAGGCACCGCCCAGTCGCTCGACGCCAACCGCTCCGGCGGCACCGAAGCGATGACCGCATCATCCCCGAGAAAATTACCTCATGGGCCTGAAGGACACGCCTCCGTCGTAGCCAGCCCGCCCCTGCCGTAACAGGCAACCCACGACGAAGGAACATCGGTGGAACAGTTCGACCAGGCCCAGCCCGGCAGCCTCAGCACGATGTCCCCACACACCTGATCAGCGCACCAGCGATGAACGGCATCCAACCAGCCACCGATCGAACGGGCCACCATGACCAGCGTTACCCCCGTCGTGCCCGCCGCAGGCACCTACCGCATCGACCCATCGACGTCGACGATCATGTTCGCCACCCGATACATGATCGGCATCGCAGCCGTCAAGGGCAGCTTCGACCGGCGGGCCGGGGAAATCACCGTCGCCGCGTCCGCGGCCGCCGTCGGGTCACGGGTCACCTCCACGTATAACAGTCATCTATCCCAACAATGCCGTCCGCGATATCTTGCGCGCCCGTGCACCGATCGGCTACTGGACAAACAGACGTTGCGGTCGCCCAGATTGAGCCCGCCGAGTCAGCTCACGGCGTCCGCTGATGGGCTGGGGCGGTCCTGGCGTTGCGAAGCACTCAGCTATCAAACACCGACCAGCAGATCTCGTTCCGCAACCGCTGGTCGTCAAGTACGAGCTCGCGAATCGCCTCCGGAAGCTGGGCACGCTGCCACCGGCACTCGAGTCGACGTGCGGTCTCGCTCTCGCCTCCCGGCGCAGCAGCACTTGCGGCCTTGATCGCGTAGGCAGCAGCGCCAAGCTCGTGCGCGGCGACGTGCGCGGCGGCCCCAGCTTGGCCCGCAGCATAGGCGGCATGCCGTGCTGCTCCACGCAGGTCTCTGGCCGCGCCCATTGCATGGCCGCCCGCCGCGCGAGCTTGGGTCATCGTGACCTCGCCCCGCACCCAGGCGCGGGCATGCTCGATCGCCTGACGCGGTCGTGGGTCCTGGTGCTGAGCCGACTCGAAAAGGTCAAGAACGTGCTCTGCGCACGTTGCCGCCCAAAGAGCGAGGAGATGGTGATCCGAGTCAGTGAGGGTCCCACCCCGACGGATTGTCACGAAGCGAGGGTCTCGGACCTTTGGCAGGATCATGGTCGGAATTCCTATCACTCGCATCCGCCTCTCGGGGGCGGCGCGCACGCGACACTCACGCCGCAACCGAAGTCTGTGAACCCGTTAGCGACCGGCAGGCGGGACGGGCCGGTACGGTCCAGGGATTTCTTTCGAACTGGCGCAGGTGAACGTCTCACGTCTGCTCGCCCCGCTCGAGTCGCCGCAGCTGGCTGCGTTCATGGCTGCCCTGGACGAGGTCAACGCCACAGGCGAGGTGGCACCGGGCTTCCTGTGGCGGCTGCAGACCGAGGACGGAACGCCACCGCGGTGAAGGCCTTCGGTTGGGACGTCGCCGGGAGCCACGGCGTGATCGTCAACCTGACCACGTGGAGGTCGGTGAAGGCGCTGGCCGGCTTCGTATTCTCCGGGCGGCACCTGGAAAACATGCGGCAACGCCGTCAGTGGTTTCACCAGGCCGCCGAGGCCACTACGGCCCTGTGGTGGGTACCCAGCGGGCACCGTCCGTCGACCGACGAGGCCGAAGACCGGGTACGGCAGCTGCGCCGACACGGGCCTTCCGCCGGCAGCTTCACGTTCCGCAAGCCGTTCCCGGCTCCAGGGCAGACAGCCGCGGACGTGCACTCCCGCGACGACTGGCTCTGCCCAGCCTGACCGGAGGCCGAGCTCGCCCGATCAGCGGATGGCCGAGCGAGGTCGCCGACGACGACCGGATCACGTTCTTCACGCTCACCGACGACGATCCTGGCTGGATTGGATACCGGAGGAGCTGACCGCGCGTCCGGCGGCCGGTCAACGTCTCGCCGACCGCACGTGTCTGATCAGCACTCGACTTGCGGTACGAAGGTCATCCCGACCACCTGCCGATCGCCGAACACGACCGAGACCGCCGGGCAAACCCTGGCGACCTTCGGCATCTTCGATGTCGCTGGCCTGCGGTTCTCCCCACGCATCCGCGACATCGGTCGACCGCAGCTCTACCGTCTCGGCGCCTGGCCCTGGTCACTAACGCCGCCGTCCTCTGGACGACTACGCATCGCGGCTACGCCCTCGATGCGTTGCGTGCTGACGGCTACCCGGTTGCAGACGAGGTGGCGGCGCACCTGACGCCGGCGCAGCACGACCCACCTTCAATGGTCGGCAACGTCGCCGGATCAGCGGTTGGGATCGAGGCGGCGGATGAGCCGGGCCACCGCCACCACGGCGGCGATCCCCAACATCAGCATCACCGAGTAGTCCAGCGCCCAGGTGGCCGCGGTGTGCTTCCACAGGCTGTCGGTCGAGCCTGGTCCGTGGTTGAGATCGGCGCTCGAGCCGGCGGCGGCAAAGCCCCACCGGGCCGGCATCAGCCAGCTGGCCTGGGCCAGACCCACCCGGCCGGCCACCGGCACGAGTCCCCCGCAGAGCACGAGCTGTGCCATGGTGAGCAGCACCAGCAGCGGCATCGCCTGGTTTTCGTCACGCACCGCCGCGGAGATCACCAGACCGACGGCCGCCGACACCGCCGACAGGCTGGCGACGACGGCGATCACCTCCAGGGTGCCGCCCGAGCTGACTATCGACCCATGGTCGGCACCGGGTCGGAATGCCAGCGCGAGCATGGTCAGGACGATGCCTTGGATGATCGCGATCAGGCCGAGGACGACCAGCTTCGAGCCGAGGTAGGAGATCGACGACAGGCCGATGGCGCGTTCGCGTAGGTAGATCGCCCGTTCCTTGACCAGCTCACGCACCGAGCTGGCGGTCCCCATCAAGGCGGCACCGACCACGAGGACCAGGAGCAACTGCCGGGCGCCGGTGTTGCGCCCGCCGAAGTGGGCCAGCCCGTGCGGTGCGGAGACCACATAGGAGAAGGCGGCCAGGATGAACGGCAGCAGGACGGCAATGGCGAGGAACGCGCGATCGGCCGCGATCACCGCCAGGTAGCGGCGGCACAGGGTTATCAGCTGGGCGAGGACGGACTGTCTTCGGATCGGCGTCAGGTGCGAGGCGGACGGCGGGCCCATCGGCCGGCGCCGCGGCGGATCGCTGCGCGGGTCACGCCCCCGGGAGCTCCAGAAATCGATGGCCCAGTGCTCGCCGGGCCGGGTCTTCAGCCGGCCGAAGGCATCGGCCCAGGTACGCGCGCCGAAGTACGCCAGCGCCTTCGACGGCGGCCCCACGTAGGCCACGTGGCCGCCGCGGGCGAGCACCATCACCAGGTCGCAGACGTCGAGGTGTTCGAGGTTGTGGGTGACCACCACGACCGTCCTGCCCTCGTCGGCGAGTCCGCGTAGCGTGCCCATCACGTCGCGGTCGAGGTCGGTGTCGAGACCGCTCGTCGGCTCGTCGAGGAAGAGCAGCGAGGGCTTGGTCAGCAACTCCAGGGCGGTGCTGGCGCGCTTGCGCTCACCACCGGACATCGACGAGATGCGGGTGTCGGTCTGCGGGGTCAGGCTGAGGTCGGCGATCACCTGGGTGACCCGGGCTGCGCGCTCGGCCTTCGTGGTGTCAGCCGGAAAGCGCAGCCGGGCGCCGTAGCCCAGCGCCTGCCGAAGCGTGAGGGCCTGGTGCAGGATGTCCTGCTGCGGCACGAAGCCGATCCGCTGCCGGAGGTCGTCGTAGTCGGCGTAGAGGTCTCGCCCGGCGTAGAGCACTTGACCCTCGGTGGCCGGCCGGAAGCCGGTCATCGCGCCGAGCAGGGTCGACTTTCCCGCGCCGCTGGGGCCCACGATGGCCAGCAGGGTCCGCGGCCTGAGGTTGAACGAGATCCGGTCGAGGATCCGTTTGCCACTCGGCAGGGTGACGGTCAGTCCCGTGGCGGCGAAGGACACGTCGCCGGTGTCGACGTACTGGATCAGCCGGTTGCCGTCGAACCGCAGCGAGTGCCGGCCGATCGTCACGACGTCGTCGGCGTTCAGCCAGACCCGGGACACCCGCTGGCCGTTGACGAAGGTGCCGTTGCCGCTGCCCAGGTCGATGATCTCGGCGCCCTGTGGAGTGCGCCGCACCTCGGCGTGCTGGCGAGAGACCAGAAGGTCGTCGAGGATGATGTTGTTGGCCTTGCCGCGGCCGATTCGTACGATCGCTCCCGGCAGCCGGTGCACGCTGCTCAGCGTCGGTCCGATCGTGCCCGAGGGGTGGCCGGCGGCGCTACCCTGACCGGCCTCGACGAATTGACCGGCGGGCGCGGGCCGGCCCTGCGGCTGTGCCCGCGGTGGCGGCAACTGCCCAGGTGGTTGCGGCATCGCCGGCGAAGGAGGCTGCGGCTGCGGCACCCCCTGCGTTTGTTGCAACGCCTGCTGTGCCACCTGCGGCGTCACCGGCTGCTGTGGCGGTTGAGGTTGTGCCGGTTGTGCCTGCGGCTGAGCGTGCCGTGGCTGGCCGTGCTGCGCCGCCTGGGGGGCTCTCGGCACTGCCGAGAGTCGCATCACGACGCCGTCCCGCCCGCCGAGGGAGATGACCAGATCCCCGTCGACGGCGAGTTGGGTGATCCGCCGCCCGTTCTGGTAGAAGCCGTTGCTGCTGTTGGCGTCGACCATCTCCCAGCCGGCCGGCGTGGGGCGAAGCAACGCGTGCCGGCGGCTGATCCGATCGTCGGTCAGCCGTACCTGCGCCTCCATGCTGCGGCCCAGCATCCACTGGGCGCCCGGCGGCACGACATAGCGGTGCCCCTCGACCTCTACGACGAGAGAACCCGCGGGCGGCAGCGGTCCGGCCTCCATGCGGGGAGTGTGCCATCCGTGTTCTCGGCGGTTGATACCCACCCGCACGCAGTCGCCGGCACTCCATCGGCCGGCTCGGTTGTCCGGTCCGGGCGGAATGTCAGGGGGGCAGGCGACATTGGGCCTCATGAGGCGGTCAACCGACGGGAGTTGCGGGTGAGCAGGCGCGGATGGTGGCTGTTCGCTGCGATGTGCCTGATCTGGGGCGTCCCCTACCTGCTGATCAAGGTCGCGGTCGGCGAACTGGCGCCGTCCACGCTCGTCCTTGCCCGGACCGGTCTGGCGGCGGCGCTACTCCTGCCCATCGCGGCGGCACGGGGCCACCTGCGGCCTGTGCTCGCTCGCTGGCGCCCGCTGCTGGCCTTCTCCGCGGTCGAGATCTGCGCGCCCTGGCTCTTGCTGGGCTATGCCGAGCAGCGGCTGTCCAGCTCGCTGACCGCGCTGCTCCTCGCCGGCGTGCCGCTGCTCAGCGCGGTGTTGGCCCTTTTCGGGACCGGCCGGGAGCGGCTCGGAGCGCGCCGGCTGCTCGGCCTGCTCACCGGGCTGGCCGGGGTGGGGGCGCTCGTCGGTTTCGAGGTGGGCGGTGGCGACCTGTGGGCCGTCGCGGCGGTCGCCGGCGTCGTGGTGGGCTATGCCCTCGGGCCGGTGTTCCTGGCCCGGGGCCTGCGCGACCTGCCCGGAATCGGCGTCATCGCCGTCTCCCTTGCGGTGGCGGCGCTGGCCTTCCTGCCGGCCGGGCTGGCCCAAGCTCCCCGGCACTGGCCCACCGAACGAGCGATCGGCGCGTTGCTGGTGCTGGTGGTTCTATGTACGGCGATCGCCTTCCTGGTGTTCTTCAAACTGATCACCGAGGTGGGCCCGGCGCGGGCGACGGTGATCACCTATGTCAACCCCGCCGTGGCCGTGCTGCTCGGCGTCCTCATCCTGCACGAGCGATTCACCCTGGCCACCGGTGCGGGCTTCGCGCTCGTGCTCATCGGCTCCGTGCTGGCCACCCTGCCCACTGCCCGTCCCCGGGCCAGGGCAGTGCTGGCTGACAAGGCGGGGGCTACCGTTGATGCACCGGTGTCCGCCGGATGACGACCTAGGGAGGGCTAGGCCAGTGCTCGACCCCGGGCAGCTGTTCGAGTGGGAGCCAGATCTGCCTGCGCTCGAGGGCGTGGTGTTGATCGAGGCCCTCGACGGCTTCATCGACGCGGGAGCGGCGCGGCGGATCGCCTGCGAGCATCTGCTTGTCACCCTGCGGTCCCGGCCGGTCGCGACCTTCGACATCGACCAGTTGCTGGACTACCGCGGCCGCCGGCCGGCCATGATCTTCGTCGAGGATCACTGGGAGGACTACACAGACCCCCAGCTGGCCGTGCACCTCGTCCACGACTCCGCCGGCACAGCCTTCTTCCTGCTCGCGGGCCACGAGCCGGACTACCAATGGGAGCGCTTCGTTGAAGCGGTTCACCTCGTCGTGAAGCGACTGGGCGTGGGCCTCACGATCGGACTCAACGCCATCCCGATGGGCGTGCCGCACACGCGTCCGCTCGGGATCACCGCCCATGCCAACCGCAAGGAGCTCATCGCCGGGGCCGAGCCGTGGGTGAGCACCGTGCAGGTGCCGGGCAGCGCCGGGCACCTGCTCGAATACCGGCTGGGCAAGCGCGGCGTGGACACCATGGGATTCGCCGCCCATGTCCCGCATTACCTGGCCCAGACTCCCTACCCTGCCGCGGCGGTCAAGCTGCTCGACGCGGCCGCGAGCGCGGGCGGGCTGGTGCTGCCGACCGATGCCCTGGCCGATCAGGCGGCCGCCGTACGCGAGGCCGTCGACGCCCGCGTGCAGGAGTCGCCTCAGTTCGCCGAGTTGGTCGAGGCGCTGGAGGGGCAGTTCGATCAGTTCCTGGCCGGCCGCGAGGGGCTGCTAGGCGAGGGTGGCGAGGGGCTGCCCACGGCGGACGAACTCGGCGCCGAGCTGGAGCGATTCCTCGCCCAGGAGACTCGCCGCACGGACGGCACCGACATCTGATTCTTACAATTCCTCCAGGCGGTTGGCGCCGGAGCCGTCTCGCGAGGCCCAGATGAAGTGTTCGGTGAGCCGCCGTCGTCCGTCGGGCAGCCGGTCGAGTGTGCCTGTGGACTGTCCACTGTCGACTCGGCCCGCTACGTCGACCTGCAGGTAGTCGAAGCGGAGACCCGATGCGCCGGAGTCGACAGTGCCGGCGAGCCAGCCCTGCACGACTCGGCCGCCGCCATAACGCGCCGAGATCGAGTCACCGACCTGCTCGAAGCAGAACACCGTGCCGATGCCGATGCCGGCGCCGGCGGCGGTCGCGACGACCCGCATGACCACGCCGTCGAGCGAATCAGCGGTGCACGTGCGGTCGAGGAGCGCGCGTACTCCACCGGTCTCCGCTTCGGGTATGCCGTAGAAGTCGAAGATGCCGCCGCGAGCGCGGTTGTGGCCGCAGACGACGAACAGCCCGCTGCCGGTCCGTGCCTTGACGCGGGAAGCCAGCCATCCCACGAATCCACTGTCGTCGGCCCCACGGGGAAGCACCACGCGGAAGACGCCGAACCGCTCGGTGTCAGCCCCGGCGGGACACAGTGCGCTGAGGCGACCACCATCGCGGATCACGGCGATCGAGTCACCGCGGCCGCTTGCCTGGTCGTCCTCCACGAATGCCCACAGTCCCGGCAGCCAGTCCACCTCGGACCGCCGGAAGACACCACGTAGCCGGGCCTCGGTCTGGGCAGGCACCTCGTGCGACACCGTCACCATGCGGTCAGCGTCACATCGCGCGCCTAATGCGTCAACCCATTAGCATGGTACGCTGGCCGACGATGAGCCCCGACCCCGGCCAGCTTGCCATCGCGTTCGCGAACACGCTGTCCTCGACTGCTCGAGATCGCATCGCCACCCTTGGGGAGTTCCGCAGTTGGGCGGGGACCTGGCCGGTCTTCGCCCCTCACCTTGCGGACCTGCCGGCTAGCGCGGTGGCGAGCCTTCGGGTCCAACGCGACGCGACGCAGCAGGTCATGCACTACCTGGTCGAGCACAAACCGCCGTCGCCGGCAGCGTTCGAGCGAGCGACCCGGCCCGGCCTGCTCGCCGCACCGTTCCGGCTGGCACCGACGGCGGGCGGCGGGCTCACCGGGGCCGGCGACCCCCTCGACTGTGTCGCGCATCTGCTCGGGCGAGCCGTCGTCGACCTCCTGCTCAGCCCGCAAGCCGCCGCGCTGCGGCGGTGTGCCGGCGCACCGTGCCGGCAGGTCTTCCTCTCCCATCGGGCCGAAAGACGCTGGTGCGATGGGCGGATCTGCGGAAACCGCGCCCGGGTGGCGGCACATGTCCACCGGCATGGGATAGGTCCCGGTACGTGAGCCGCAGGCGGCCGCGTGGGCCGGTGAGCCGGCTGGGCCGGGCGTCACAGGTATCGGGCCAGGGTGCCGATAGCCAGAGGGTGAACCGCACCCGCCCGAGCCACCCGGGTCAGCCCGGCTACCGGGCGTTCGAAGACGCCCGGGCGGCTGGCTCGGCGGCTCAGGAGGCGGCGAGGCTGTCAGCCGCCCTGGAGGTCCTCGAGGTCCCGTCGGCCGCCGGCCCAGACCTCGACGCCGTGCTGGAAGTCGAACGAGTCGCCGCGGTGCTCGGCCGGTCCGACCTGCTGATGCGCGGACGGCTGGTGCGGGCCCGTCACCTGCTGGGCGAGGGCAGCGCGGCCGCGGCCGCGCGGCTGATCTGGGACGTCAACAAGTGGGCCACCGACAACGGCGACCGAGCCGTACTTGCGGCAAGCCACCGTCACCTCGTCTGGCTCCAGTACCTGCTCGGCGATCCGGCGGCCGGCCTGGACCACGCCGTCCGCGCGATGGAATTGCTCGACGACACGACCCCGCCCCGGGAGCGGGTGCACCACCTGATGACCCTGGCCCGCGCGCTGGGCTGGGCGAGGTCGCTCGAGGGCGCCCGGGAGCGCGCCCATGAGGCGGAGCAGGTCCTGGCCTCGGACGGCACGCCGGACAGCGGCGGGGTCTACCTGCTCCTGTGCCTCCTCGGCAATTTATCGGGAGCCGAGCATGCTGCTGGGGAGTACCAGCGGTCTTGGGAACTGGCCGAACGGATGATCGACGTTGCCGCCGCGCGGGACTTCCACATGAATGTCAGCTTTCAGCACGTCATCGCCGTGGCCCAGGCCGGGCTGGGCCGATACGCCGAGGCCGAGGGCACCCTGCACGCGTGCATCGACTCGGTCGCGGACAACCCCAACCCCGATGGCCTGGCGGAGTCACTGCTCACGTTGGCCGAGGTCCAGCGGCATCTCGGCGACACCGACCGCGCCCAGGCGACCCTGTCCGCCTGTCGCGAGGCGTGCGACGCGGATGGCCTGACTGACATGCGGGTGCGGGCCCAGCGGGAGCAGGCCGAGCTCTACGCGGCCACCGGCCAGTATCAGCGGGCGTTTGAGGCGTACAAGAAGTTCCATGTCGACGCGGAGCAGATGCACTCGCTGGAACGCTCCGCCCAGGCCCGCACCCGGCAGGCGGTCCTGGAGACCACCGAGGCCCGCCAGCAGGCCGAGCGCTTCCGCGAGCAGGCCCGTCGCGACCCGCTGACCGGGCTACGCAACCGCCGCTTCGTCGACGAGGAGCTTCCCGCCCTGCTCGATGAGGCCGAGCGCAGCGGAACACCGCTGTCGCTGGCCTTCGTCGACCTCGACCATTTCAAGGGCATCAACGACTCCCTCTCCCACGACGTCGGCGACCAGGTGCTGATCCTGGTCGCCGGGCTCATCACTTCCGCGATCGAAGGCCCGGCGGGCGATAGCCCGGCCCCCACGGAGAGCGGCTTCGCCGCCCGGATGGGTGGCGACGAGTTCCTGGTGGTGCTGCCCGGCCTCGACCCGGCGCAGGTGGCCCACCGGCTCGAGGAGGTTAGCCGGGCGGTGGCGTCGTACCCCTGGAAGCCGGTCACCGGCGTGCTCCCGGTGACCGTCAGCATCGGCGGGGCCGCCGCCCGCCCCGGCGAGGAGACAATCCCGGAGTTGCTCGGCCGGGCCGACCAGAATCTGTACGCCGCCAAGGGCACCGGCCGGAATCGGGTCGCCACCGACGGCCCCCATTTGCCGATCGGGTGAGCTGGCGGCCGGGCTCCCGCTTGGCGCCGACCAAGCGGTGCCCCAGACCCCGGGGCTGGACGTGTCCGGCTGGCAGGGCAACGTGGATTGGACCTCGGTCTATGCGGCTGCATCTCGTTTCGCCTATGTCAAGGCCCCCGAGTCCACCAACTACCAGAACCCGTACTTCTCGCAGCAGTATGACGGCTCGGCCCGGGCCGGGCTCATCCGCGGGGCCCACCACTTCGGACTCCCGGACCGCTCCTCCGTCGCTGCCCAGGCCGACTACCTCGTCGGGTGGGGCGGCGGTTGGTCCGCCGACAGCATCACGCTGCCGCCGATGCTCGATATGGAGTACAACCCGTACGGCGCCTCGTGCTATGGCCTGTCGCAGGCCGCGATGGTGGGCTGGCTGCACGAATTCAGCGATTCGGTCCACAACCGCACCGGCCGGTATCCGACCGTCTACACGACCACCGACTGGGGGAACACCTGCACCGGAAACAACGGCGGCTTCGGCAACGATCCACTGTTCATTGCCCGCTGGGGCAGTGATCCGGGGATCCTGCCCGCCGGTTGGGCCTACCAGACGATCTGGCAGTACGCCGACAGCGGCACTTTCCCCGGCGACCAGGACTACTTCAACGGCGACTGCAGCGCCCTGCAGGCCTTCGCCGGTAGCAGGCACACCCGGGCACCTGGCGCGGCATACTCGCGAGGTGTCCAACCACTGATCGAGGGCTCCGGCCACTGACCTGCGCTCGCCCGCTGACGTACTCACGGCGTCCTACCGCGCCTTCGGTGCCGTCGTCGCGACGGTCGATGACGAGAAGTCCTGGCTGCCCACGGGCTGCGTCGGCTGGGCCGTACGTGACCTGATCTTCCATTGCGTCAGCGATGTGCAACGCGGCCTCGTCGCGCTGCACACGCCGACCGATCGCGCTCCCGACCGCGATGCCCTCACCTACTGGCAGTGTAGGCAAGTCACATGAGGCCCGCGATCTGTGGGCAGTCAAGGTCTCCGACAACGTCGGCGCCGACGAGAACGAGCCCGAGGTGCTCTTCACCTGCAACCAGCTCGCCCGGGAGCACCTCACCGTCGAGATGTGCCTCTACATCGTCAACGAGCGCACCGGGAAATACGCCAGCGACCCACGCATCAAGGCCATTGTGGACACTCGGGAGATCTGGATCGTCTTCATGGTCAACCCCGACGGCGTCGAATACGACATCGCCAGCGGCTCGTACCGCTCCTGGCGCAAGAACCGGCAGCCCAACAACGGTTCGCCCAACGTCGGCACCGACCTCAACCGCAACTGGGACTGCAACTGGGGCTGCTGCAACGGGTCGTCAGGAAACACCGCGTCGCTGACCTATCGCGGCCCGTCGGCGTTCTCGGCGCCGGAAACTCACGTGGTCGCCGACTTCGTCAACACTCGGGTGATCGATGGCAAGCAGCAGATCAAGGCCAACATCGACTTCCACTCCGAGCTCGTGCTCTGGCCGTACGGGTACACCTACAACGACTTGGGGCCAGGGTTGACGCAGGACGATCGCGGCGCGCACGTGACGCTGGGCAAGCAGATGGCCAACACCAACGGTTACACGCCCGAACAGGCCTCCGGCCTCTACATCACCGACGGCACCATCGACGACTGGATGTGGGGCGTCCACAAGGACTTCTCGTACACCTTTGAGATGTACCCGACCGGCGCCGGCGGTGGCGGTTTCTACCCACCCGGCTCGGTCATCGGTCGTGAGACGTGGCGCAACTGGGAGGGCGGTGCTCATGCTTCTGGAAGCCTCCGACTGCATCTACAGGGTGACCAACAAGGAGATGCAGTGCGGCACCCACGCCGCTTAGTTTGTCATTTCGCTGCTTCGTCGTGCGCTTCGACGCCCGGGACGCCGGTCCGGCCGAAGAATTGGTGCAGGTGGCGCTGCGACCTTGCGCAGCGCGGCGGGTCAGGTCACCGTCTCCGGAAGACGACCTTGCCTGCCGCGGTCGTGGGGCAATAGGTGGCGGGGCCCGCGGTCATAGCGCGGGAGCCGGCTGCGTTCGGCTCGCTGAAGACCTCACCGAAGACGTCGACGCAGTGCGTGACGCCGCCGGCGACGGCTGCCAGCCATACGACAGGTCCACGGCTGGTGGTGTCCTTCACGTCGGAGTTGCTTGTCACGGTGTGACAGCCCCCGTCGGCGGCTCGGCTTTCCGTGCACTGAATGAGGTAGGCGCCAACGCGTGAGGAGCGGTCGGACCACGCAGACGTCTTCGTCGTCTGCGCACACACCCGGCCGGCGTTGTAATAGAGGTAGGTATAGCCGTAGATTGTGCTGCTGCCCGACAGACTGTCCGGCAGGCTGGCGACCAGATCACCGGTGCAGTCGGTCGGCGGCCGGCTTCCGCCAGGGGGTCTGGGCGGATTGGGCGGCTGCGCCCCGGACGTGATGGGTCGGCTTCGGCCGGGGGCTCTGATCGGCGGCGCCCCGGACGTGACCGGCCGGGGATGCTGGGCCGTCTCGCCACCAACCGCCCCGGGGCCCGTCCCTGGCCCGCGGGATCCACCGGCTGCCGGCGATGGAGCTTCTCCTTGCTCGGTCCCGGACCGCCAGTTGCTGTGGGCCGCACCGAACAGCCTGGTCACGGAGGCGATGCGGCTGGGAGCCACCACATAGGTCACGCCGCCCCCGACGAGCACCGCTGCGAGGATGCCACCGACCACCGTCGCACCCAATCGAGCACCGCTCATGCGTCCCTCACTCCACGATCCGCGTCGACAGCCACCCAGCCGGCGTCAGGCTGATCGCTCGTCGGAAAGTCCCACCCTGGCGCCCAAGTGTCCCGGTTCGACACCATCGAAGGCCTTTGTCACCGGGGCATCGTAGCTGACGCCCGGTCTAACGCCGATTCAGCCAACATCTTGAGGCACGGACCGGAGCGCGATGCAAGCCATCCGGTCCCCAGCGCGCTGAGGCCCTGGGCCGGTACGGCGGGTGCAGCGGCAGTTCGTGGGCCACTGAGACCGGGGTCAGCCCCCGACTCGGTGAGCACCGAAGCTTCCGATTCGACGTGCAGCGTTTCGCCTCGGGGCCCAAGTCGGGCGCGGTTTCGGCCGATGCAAGCGCCCGCAAGGGTGGGCAGCGGCACGTGTTGCTGGCCAAGATCGCCTGGTCCAGCGAGGCGGTGCCTTGGGTTGTCAGGTTTGACCAGAGCCTCCATCTTCCGGGTGGTCCACTGCTGCCCCCGCCAACCCCGGACGGCGGTGAATGAGACCGAGACTGAGACCGGAGCGGCCATGAGATGAGGGGGCCGGGGACTGAATCGTGAGGTACCGGTCAGGGGATACCAGGTTCTTCGAAGTTGAGGGGGAACGACACGATTTTGTGAGCTCGCAGGTTCCGGGGTGAAGGCCCGTGGCCCCTCGATGCTGGCGGTGGATTCGAGCCGACAGCGGAGGGGCCACGAGTGAGTGACAACGGTACGACGAT
>JBBRYN010000027.1:0-40811 GCA_038237645.1 Mycobacteriales bacterium | reverse complement strand
CCCTCCAAAGAGGCTCTTGACACCCCGCTCAGCCCGCCAGATCTCTCCAACGAACCGGGGCCTGCTACCGGGCGCTCCGATGCCTACCCGGACAGGACTCACACCTGCTGGCCTGGGACAGCTTGCAGGACGCACCATGCGACGAGTCTCTCAGAACGGTACGACGACCCCGCACGTCGCCGGGCTGGCTGGCAATGTAGGTATGTAGGGCTGCACGGCGTGTCCGACCTGCAATTGTGCATGATCACGAAATGGGGCACGGGGACCGGGAAAGGGCGGGTCAGGCCAGGACGGCACGAGCGGCCTCGGGCACGGCGTCCAGAACGTCCACCGCACTGATCGGGCCGCCTCGGCTGGCCAGCCGCCCGGCCAGCCCGTGTACGAAGGTGCCGGCCGCGGCCGCTTGCAGTGCGGGCAGTCCGGCGGCCAGCAGCGATCCGGCCAACCCGGAGAGCACGTCACCGCTGCCGGCGGTGGCGAGCCACGGCGTGCCCGAGGCGTCGACCGTCACCGTACCGCCCGGAGCGGCGACGACCGTCGCCTCGCCCTTGAGCAGCACCGTGGCGCCCAGCCGATCGGCTGCCAGCCGCACGGCGCCGATCCGGTCCTTCCCCACCTCGCCGGCCAGCCGGGCGAACTCCCGGTCGTGCGGGGTGAGCAGCGTCGGGGCCGTGCGGCCGCGCAGCCATTCGGGATGCCGGGCCAGCACGGTGAGCCCGTCGGCGTCGACCAGCACGGGCACGTCGGTGGCCAGCACCTCGCGCACCACCTGCTCGGCGCGATCGTCGTCGCCGAGGCCGGGTCCGACGACCCAGGCCTGCACCCGGCCCGCCTCGGCCGGGCCGCCGACGCTGACCACTACTTCCGGCCACCGTGACCGCACCGCGTCGGCCGCGTAGCCGGTGTAGCGCACCATCCCCGCGAACCCCCGGACCGCGCCGCCGACGGACAGCACGGCCGCGCCACCGTACTCCGCAGATCCGGACGCCACGCCCACCACACCGCGGGTGTACTTGTCGTCGCGCGGTCCGGGCGTGGGCAACCAGCCGGACACGTCCGCACGGTCGGGTACGAACGTCCGCGGCTCCGCGAGGAACGGACCCAATCCGATGTCGACCACGTCCACGACACCGGCATGCTCGCGCCCCGGGTCGACCAGCAGGCCCGGCTTCAGGCAGCCGAAGGTGACTGTGAGGTCCGCTCGTAAGGCCGCGCCCGGCACGGCGCCGGTGTCGGCGTCGACGCCGCTCGGCAGGTCGACGGCCACGCCGGCTGCGCCCGACTCGGCCGCGGCCGCGACCAGCTGCTCGGCTTCCGGCCGCAGGCCCCCGGTGCCGCCGAGCCCGAGGATGCCGTCGACGACCAGGTCGGCCCCGGCCAGCGGCGCCGGATCGGCTGGCCGCACCCGCCCCCCGGCCGTCCGCAGCGCCCGCAGGCCGCCGCCGTGGGCACGTTGCGGTGCCAGCAGGAGAGCCTGGACGCGGGCCCCGCGCCGGGCCAGCCGGGCGCCGGCGTAGAGCGCGTCGCCGCCGTTGTTGCCGGTGCCCACGAGCAGCACGACGCGGGAACCGTAGACACCCCGGAGCAGCTGTGCGCATCTGGTGGCAAGCCCGGCGGCCGCCCGTTGCATCAAGGCACCCTCGGGCGCAGCCATCATCGCGGCAGCCTCAGCGGCCCGGACCTCGTCGACCGGCCAGGCTGCGTTCACATCGTGCAGCCTAGGTGGCGGGAGCGTCGGCTGGGACTGCCTCGTCGCCTGGCGCCTCTTCGTCGTCAGACACCGCTTCGGGAAGGACTGCAACATCGCGTGTGGAAGCTGGCCTTCCTTCCACACGTCGAGCACAACCGCCACGATGGTCTCTTCATCGAGCCGGTGACCACAATCGGGTTGACAGCCCAGAAGTAAGGCCGCTCAGGGTCTGACCGGACACCTCGTGCACCCGCATGATTGCCTGCACATGATCCAGGTGAAGAACGTGCAGTGGAACACCTCGCCCTTCGGCGTGTGCACCGTGACATCGACCGCCAGCGACTACTCCTCCGTGCCCAGGATCATGGAGATACGGACGCCGTCCGTGGCAACCGTCCGGATCGGGTCCGGGGCGAGCTCACCTATAAAGCTGCCTCAAAATGCCGATCACGGTGTCCTGATTGTCCTTCGTCGACTTGCCGACGATCTGGACGCCGTCCGGCGTATTCCTGAAGTACACCCGCGCACCGGAGTCCGCCCTGGCCTCATTGATGCCGTTGAACAGGTGCTTTGACCCCGTTCCCGGATTCATGTTGCCTTTGCCGAGCTGCCCGGTCAGCCTGTCGATGTTGGCCTGGTCACTGTGCCCGGCTCGCTCAGCCTCCTTGACCAAACGGTTGTTCGCATCGATCTCCGAGCCCCGGTGAGGTCGAGCCCGAGTCCCAGCACCTCGCCGCCTCCCCCCAGTGTGGTCACAGCCGCTGCGGCCAGTAGCAGGCCAACGTCTTCTGGATGGTGCAGTGCGGCGTTTCCAAGTGACGCAGCCCCGTTGATGGCGTCCGCACCGAGGTTCTCGGCGCCATTCAGCAGGGCGCTGCCCGCCGAAGCCAAGAAATCACCGATGCCGGAGGCGCCGGCCGGCTGCTGCGGGGCCGTCGCACCGGCGGCGGCGATCGTTCGCGCCGCGGCCTCACCCGCGCCCTGCAGTTGGTCACGGGCGCGGGTGAGCAACTCCTGCGCGGCCTGTCGAGTCGCTATGCCGGGATCGACGAACGGGACGGCGACGGGCAAGACCTGCTGCCCGGCCGCCGATTGGGCCGCGGCCTGCTGCTGCGCCTGCTGCACGGCCTGGTCGTGCTGCACCTTGGCCCTGTTCGGTGGCAGCCTGGCCCTGCTTCCACATCGCGATCGCCTCGGCGGCCTGACCCTGGGCCCACGTCAGTGTGGGCCCGTAGTTCACCAGAGCACCGACCGCAGCGTGGAAAGCCTGCGCTCCGTCGTTCCATTGGACCGGCTGCCGGCGAAACTGATCGCGGAACTGGTCACCGCCCGGACCCCGCCAGCCGTTCGTCGTGTCGATCCGGCCGAGCCCCTGGCCAGCCTCCTGGAGCAGAGTGCCGTGCTGCTGCATGTGGGTCGCGACGCCCTGCACCGCGGCGGGATCTCCGGGAATCAGCGCCCAGCTGGTGTCGGCCGTGCTGTACTTGTCCCGGCTGCCCACCAGTCGCCCGACAGCCTGCTGCCCTTCGCCGACAAGCGAGTCGACACCGGTATTCCAGCGGTCGTAGAAGGTGGAGACGACTGCCGCGAGCTGATCGTGCCCGAACGCGGATGCGGGAGCGTTGACGCCACTCGTCTTCGGCGCACCGAACGCGTGCAGCGTGCCGGCGACCGCATCGGCGGCATCCGTCAACGCCTGGAGTTCGACCTGAAAGCCGTTGACCACACCCGAACCGCCCGGGTTTGTCCGCCCCCGGTCGACCACAGTGTACGAACGCGCGGCGCGCTTGACGACCGCCCCCAGTGGCCGGTTCCTGCAGGTCAGGCGCTGACGTCAGTCACTCCCGCACCCCGGACGCCACCAACTCGGCGACCCTCCGGATACCGTCCTGCGGGGCCGTCTCGCCGAAGGAGCGCGCCAGGCCCTCCGCGATCAGGGTCTCGATCTCGTCCACGGGTAGGCCGGCCACGCTGCCACCCCTCGACGCCAGCAGCACCAGGACCTCCCGGACCACGCCATCGTATTCGCCTGGGTTGTCCGGGTAGACAATCCGGCACGGATCAGCCTGCTCCAGGCTCTCGGCAAGCAACGAGAACGTCTCAGGGAAACGGCGCCTCAGCAGAGCCCGTACCATGCGGACTTCGGTGAGGGTCTGCAGATCCCAGAAGGGTGCTCGAATGGTCACTGCTCACCTGGCAGTGCAGACGAACAACGCGACCTAGGCACCGCAATAACCTTGAGCACGCCTGCGCACATCCGGCGGCTCAGGTAGCGCGAGCGACGGACGTGCCGCCCGGGACATCGTCGTCGCCTGGCACTTCTACGTCTTCGTCGCCAGCGGCCGCTTCGGGAAAGGACTGCAGCATCGCGTGTGGAAGCTGGCCCTCCCGCCACAAGTCGAGGACGACCGCCACGATGGTCCCTTCGTCGAGCCGGTTGACCACAATCGGGTTGGCTGCCCAGAAGTAGGTGCCGCTCAGGGTCTCACCGGAGACTTCATGTGCCCGCATGATCGCCTGCACCTGGTCCGGGGTGAAGAACGTGCAGTGGAACACCTCGCCCGCCGGAGTGTGCACCGTGACGTCGACCGCCAGCGAGAACTCCTCCGTGCCCAGAATCATGGAGATACGGACGCCGTCCATGGTCACCGTCCGGATCGGGTCCGGGGCGAGCTCACCCATAAAGCTGCCGCAACATGCCGATCACCGTGTCCTGATTCGCCTTCGTCGACTTGCCGAGGAGCTGAACGCCGCTCGGCGTATTCCGGAAGTACACCCGAGCACCGGACTCCGCCCTCGCCTCGTAGACGCCGTTGAACAGGAACTTCGACCCCGTTCCCGGATTCATGTTGCCGTTGCCAAGCTGCTCGGTCAGCTTGTCGATGTTGGCCTGGTCACTGCGCCCGGCTCGCTCAGCCTCCTTGACCAAACGGTTGTTCGCATCGATCTCCGACGAGATGCCCGTGCTGTCGCCGCCCCCGCCGCCCCGGCTCCCCTGCATGGGCTGCACGGCATCGTCGCTCGCGGCGTGCTTCGACATGTCCATCATGCCGACACCCATCATGCCGGCGCCGGCGGCAATGGGCACCGCGGAGGCCATGTTGAGCGCGACTCCGAATGGAGAGAGAACGACACTGAAGTCCAGGGCTGTGCCGGCGAACTCACCCGCGGCACCCAGCGCGACGAGCCCGGCCCCACCCAGCATCGTGATCGTGTCTCCTGGATGGTGGCTCGCCGCGTTGCCCAACGAAGCCATAGCGTTGACGACGTCGGCACCGAGATCCTCGACGCCGTGCAGTATGTCGGTGCCTGCAGCGCTGAAGAAGTCGCCGACATTCGACCAGAAACCCGGCTTCTCGGGTGCCTTGTCCCGGGCGGAGCCGACCGTCTTGTCCGCCGCGTCACCCGCCGTGTTCAGTTCACTGCGAGCATGGTCGAGCATGGTGCGTGCGGCCTGACGCTTGGCCTCGCCGGCGTCCACGAAGGGGATGGTCGCTGGGACGGTCGGGGTGCCGTTCTTCGACTTGGCGGCCGCGTCATTCTTCGCCGCCTCCACCGCCTTGTCGTGCTCGGTCTTGGCCGTCGCCGTCGCGGCCTCCCCCTGATCCCACAACTTGATCGCCTCGGCAGCCTGGCCCTGGGCCCAGGTCAGCTTCCCACCGTATGTTGTCAACGCAGCTGCCGCCGAATGGAACGCCTGACCCGCTTCTGTCCACTTGCCCGGCTGGCCATGAAACTTCTCGTGGAACTGATCTGCGGCTTGCCCGGTCCAGCCATCGCCGGTGTTGATTCGCGCAAGACCCTTACCGGCCTCCTCCAGCAAGTCACCGTAGGCCGTCATCGACAGCTGGGTCTGATGCACCTTGCCTGGGTCACCCGGGACCAAGGCCTTGGGGTCCGAGGTCTGACCCAGCTCCGCCGCCATCAGTCAGCCCCCGGGTCCGGGCCGGAGCCCTGCAGGATGCGGTCCATCCGGTCCCGGTTGCCGACATCTCTCATGGCGTAGCCCTGCGCGCTGTGTACCAAGCGGCCGGCCACCTCCTGGCCGTCCTTCGCCAGGTGGCCTACCCCGATCTGCCACCGGTCGCAGAAGTCGGAGACCGTGCCGCCGAGCTGATCATGGCCGAACGCCGACTCTGCACAGTCGATGTCACTCACCTTTTGGGCGTCAATCGCCTCGACAGTGCCGACGACGCCCTCTGCGGCGTCCAGGAGTGCCTTGAGATCAACGCGAAACCCGTCCGCCATCGCCGACCCCTTCAACCGGTGCCCGGTCTGTCGCGCACAGTGTACGAATCGGCGGTGCCGTTGGCTATCCACCTCGCGCCATCTCGCACGATCTCACCCATCTCACCCATCTCACCCGGGTCACGCCTCGGCCACGACCACGGCAGAGGCGATGCCCCCGTCATGCGACAGCGACAGGTGCCAGGCGGTGACATGGCGCTGGTCGGCGGCCGCCGCGACGGTGCCCGCCACGGCCAACTCCGGCCGGCCGTCGGCGGCCGTACGCACCTCGCAGTCGTGCCACTCCAACGCCGCCGGGACACCGAGGGCCTTGGCTACCGCCTCCTTGGCGGCGAAGCGGGCGGCCAGCGACTCGGGGGTGCGCGGATCGCCGCTGGCGGTGACCCGCTCGCCGGCGGTGAACAGCCGCTCCGCCAGGCCCGGCGTGCGCCGCAGCGACGCGGCGAACCGCTCCACCGGCACCACGTCGATGCCCACGCCGACGATCACGGCTGGCCGGGCTATTCGACCGTGACCGACTTGGCGAGGTTGCGCGGCTGATCGACGTCGTTGCCGCGGCCCGCGGCGATCTCGCAGGCGAGCACCTGCAGGGGCACCACGGTGACGAGGGGGGCGAGCAGCGTCGGCGTCACCGGCACCCTGATCAGGTGGTCCGCGTAGGCCTCCGCATCGGTGTCACCGTCCTCGGCGATCACGATGGTACGGGCGCCCCGCGCGCGTACCTCCTGCAGGTTGGAGACCACCTTGCGGTGCAGCAGGTCGCGGCCGCGCGGGGAAGGCACCACGACGATGACCGGAGTGCCCTGCTCGATCAGCGAGATGGGGCCGTGCTTCAGCTCGCCGGCGGCAAAGCCCTCGGCGTGCATGTAGGCGATCTCCTTGAGCTTCAAGGCTCCCTCCAGGGCTACCGGGTAGCCCACGTGACGGCCGATGAACAGCGCCTTGGGCGCCTTGACCAGATCACGGCCCAACTCGCGCACCGGCCCCATCGCGGCCAGCACCTGGCCGACCAGGTCGGGAGCGCGCTGCAGCTCGCGAACCACCGCCGCGACCTCGTCGCCGTACATCACCCCGCGGACCTGGCCGAGATACAACGCGACGAGGTAGACGGCCACGACCTGGGTCAGGAACGCCTTGGTGGACGCGACCGCGACCTCGGGACCGGCCCGGGTGTAGAGCACGGCGTCGGACTCGCGCGGGATGGTCGAGCCGTTGGTGTTGGAGATGGCGAGCACCCGGGCCCGCTGCTCCTTGGCGTGCCGCAGTGCCATCAAAGTGTCCATGGTCTCGCCGCTCTGGCTGATCGCGATGACGAGCGTGAAGCGGTCGAGCACAGGGTCGCGGTAGCGGAATTCGCTGGCCAGCTCGACCTCGCAGGGGATGCGGGTCCAGTGCTCGATCGCGTACTTGGCGATCAGGCCGGCGTGATAGGCCGAGCCGCAGGCGATGATGAAGACCTTGTCGATCTCGCGGAGGTCCTCGTCGGGGATGCGGACCTCGTCGAGGACGATCTGCCCGGTGCGTCCGAGCCGACCGCGCAGCGTGTTGGCCACGGCCTCCGGCTGCTCGGCGATCTCCTTCAGCATGAAGAAGTCGTGCCCGCCCTTCTCCGCCGCCGAGACGTCCCAGTCGACGTGGTAGTCCTTGCCGACGGCCGGCGACCCGTCGAAGCCGGTGACCCTGACCGCGTCGCGGGTGATCTCGACGACCTGGTCCTGCTCGAGCTCGATCGCGTCGCGGGTGTGCTCGATGAAGGCGGCCACGTCGCTGCCGAGGAAGTTTTCGCCGGCCCCCCGGCCGACCACCAGCGGGCTGTTGCGGCGGGCGCCGACCACGACACCCTCCAGCCCGGCGTGCACGGCAACCAGGGTGAACGCACCCTCCAGCCGCCGGCACACCTGGCGCATCGCCTCGGCCAGGTCGACCTGTGCGCCCTGCCGGGCGGTGATCTCCTCGACGAGATGGGCCGCCACCTCGGTGTCGGTGTCGCTGCGCAGGTCGTGCCCGCGCTCCTCGAGCTCGGCCCGCAGCGCGGCGAAGTTTTCGATGATGCCGTTGTGGATCACCGCGATCTCGCCGGTGCAGTCGAGGTGCGGATGGGCGTTGCGGTCGTTGGGCGCGCCGTGGGTGGCCCAGCGGGTGTGCCCGATGCCCGTCGTGCCCTCGGGGAGATGGTCCGCGGCGACCGCCTCCTCGAGGTTGGCCAGCTTGCCGGCACGTCGCTCCGTGGCCAGCCGACCGGCCGAGACGATGGCCACACCGGCGGAGTCGTAGCCGCGGTATTCCAGCCTGCGCAGGCCGTCCACCACCACGTGGAGCGCATGCTGCCGGCCGACGTAGCCCACGATTCCACACATGGCTTCGGAGCGTAGTCCAGGCCGCTGGCCCGCCGCGGGCCTCTCCGGCTGCAGCCGGCCGCTCGTGGTCGTCCGTGGTCTGTAAGGGTCGCGGCGGCCGATCAGCGGTTGAATGGCTGCATGCCCGAGCGAACCAGACCACGGATGCCCGGTTGGCTGCTGCCGATCGGCCTGGCCGGTGCGGGCACGGCGGTTTTGCTCTGGCGAAGTCCCAACGCGGTGCTTTCCGGGCTCACAAGTTGGCGAGCCTGGGCCTTCGTCGCGCTCGCAGGTGCGGCTGCGGCCCTGCTGCCGCTGGGGGTACGTGCACTCGGCGGCCCCGGCTGGCTGGGCCGGGTCGCGGGGATCCTGCCGATCGTCGCCGCGCTGACGTGGGCGGTCCTTCCCGCCTTCCACAACACCACGGTCGACGAGCCACTGGCCGTTGCCTCGAGTACGGCACCATCCCCGGCACTCTCCCCGACTCCGGCCGGCCCGGGGACGGCGTCGCCCCTGCCCTCGCCGGTATCGCAGCCGCCGACGGCAGCGATACCGTCCCGGTCGGCCGCACTGAAGGGGATCGGTCACCGGGTCACGGGAAGGGCGTCGCTGCAGCAGCTGCCGGACGGGTCCTTCGTCGTCCGGTTGACCGGGCTCGACGCGGAGGCCGGGCCCGACTACCACGTCTATCTCGTACCCGGGGCCGCCAAGCAGCGACCGACCGGCGGGCTGCACCTGGCCAAGCTCAAGGGCAACCGAGGCAACCAGAACTACCCGGTGCCCACCGGCACCGGCACCGGCGGGGCGCAGACGGTCCTGATCTGGTGCCGCGCCTTCAGCGTGCCGGTGGCCGCCGCGACGCTCGGCTAGGGCGAGCGAGCATCGAGCGCAGCGAGGAGCGCAGCGAGATGACGGCCAGGGCGAGCGAGCATCGAGCGCAGCGAGGAGCGCAGCGAGATGACGGCCAGGGCGAGCGAGCATCGAGCGCAGCGAGCCTGCGGCTGGTCGTCCTGCTCAGCTGGTCCGGCGCAGCAGGCTCTCGTACTCCTCGACCGTCAGCCGGGCCGACTCCTGCACCGAGTTTGCCTCGGCGGTCTGCCGCGCCTGCTTCCGCATCGCCTGTAGTTCCTCCGGGCGCCCGAGCAGCGCCACCGCCCGATCCAGCACCCGGGAGAGGTCGGCCGCGTCGCCGGGCTCGGCCAGCAGGCCGTTGCGGCCGTGGTCCACCGTGACGGCCAGCCCGTCCACCCGGGACGCGACGACCACGCACCCCGCCGCCATGCCCTCCAGGGCCACCAGCCCGAGCGCCTCGTCGCGCACCGTCGGCACGACGAGGACGTCGGCCGCGCACATGGCCCGCCCGATCTCGGCGGGGGTCACCTCGCCCCGCCACTCGACGGGCAGCCCGAGCTCGGCGGCCAGCCGCTGCAGGGGGTCACGCTGCGGTCCGTCGCCGCAGACCGTCACCCGGCCGAAGCGATCGGGGTGATCGGAACGATCGACAGCCAAGGCCAGCGCGCGCAGCAGCACGTCGACGCCCTTGCGCTCGATCAGGTGCCCGACGAACAGCAGGTCGGGCCGCGCGTGTGGGCTGCGCGGCGGTGCACCGCCGAAGGCGGCCAGGTCGATCCCCGGACTCACGTCGACCAGCCGGCGCGGCGCACCGATACGCCGCCGCAGCGCGCCGCTCAGCACCGGCCCGTTGGAGACGACGAGGTCGGCCCGCCGGAACAGCCGGCGGGCCAGCAAGCCGTCGAGACGGCTGCGGTCGGGCAGCGACAGCACGTCGGCGCCGTGGGCGAAGAGCACCAGCGGAGCACGCAGGACGGCCGCCATCGGCCGGGCCAGCAGACCGGTCGGATAGCCGATGTGCGCCTCGACCACGTCGGCCCCGCGGCCCGGGACGAGCGACAGGCCGGCCAGCACCCGGACGGCCCGGCCGAGCAGGCCGAGGTAGCGCTGCCGGGGCGGCCCCGCACCGGGCGAGACGACGTGCACGGCGTGGCCGGCCGCCCGCAGGGCCGCCACCCGGGCGGCTACGTACGTGCCCCAGCCGGGCCGGGCCGCGCTGGGATAGAGGTTGGTGACCACGACGATGCGCACGAGTGGGCTACCCCCCGGCCGCTCGGACGATCTCGGCGAGCCGCTGTGCCACCGCCCGTGCCTCGTCCTCGGTCGGCGCCTCCACCATGACCCGTACCAACTGCTCGGTGCCCGACGGCCGCAGCAGCACCCGGCCGGTCTCGCCCAGCCGGGCGTGTTCCTCGTCGGTCGCGGCCGCGACCGAGGCGGCCGCAGCGACGGCCTGCCGGTCCCCGACTGCGACGTTGAGCAGCACCTGCGGCAGCCGGTGGACCACTGCGGCCAGCTCCGCCAGCGGCCGGCCGGTACGCGCCATCCGGGCCAGCACCTGCAGCCCGGTCAGGATGCCGTCACCGGTGGTGGCCAGGTCGGGCAGCACGATGTGCCCGCTCTGTTCGCCCCCCAGGGACAGCCCCCGGGCGGCGAGCTCCTCGAGGACGTAGCGGTCGCCGACCGGCGTGACGTCCAGCGCGATCCCGTGCTCGCCGAGCGCGATCCGCAGCCCGAGGTTGCTCATCACGGTCGCCACGACGGTGGCTTCGCGTAACCGTTGCTCCTCGTGCATGGCCAGCGCCAGGATCGCCATGATCTGGTCGCCGTCGACCACGGCCCCGTCGGCGCTGACGGCCAGGCAGCGGTCGGCGTCACCGTCGAAGGCGAGGCCGGCGACGGCGCCGTGCTGCACGACCGCCGCGGCGAGGCCGGCCAGGTAGGTCGAACCGACCCCGTCGTTGATGTTGAGGCCGTCGGGCTCGGCCGCCACCGCGACGACCTTGGCACCCGCCCGCTCGAAGACCTCCGGTGCGACGGCGGAGGCCGCACCGTGTGCACAGTCGACGACCAGGACGAGGCCGTCCAGCCGGTGAGGCAGCGTGCCGGTCAGATGGTCGGCATACAGCGCGTGCGCACGGTCGAGGTTGCGGACCCGGCCGACCTCGGCGCCCACCGGCCGCTGCCATTGTTCGGCCAGTCGGTCGGTGATGGCGTCCTCGACGGAGTCGGCCAGCTTGTTGCCGCCCCGGCCGAACAGCTTGACGCCGTTGTCGGCCATCGGGTTGTGGCTCGCCGACAGCATGACGCCGAGGTCGGCGCCGGACTTGGCGGTGAGGTAGGCGACGGCCGGAGTCGGCAGCACCCCGACGTGCAGGACATCGGCGCCCGCGCTGGTCAGCCCGGCAACCACCGCCGCCTCCAGCATTTCGCCGCTGGCCCGAGGGTCACGACCCACGACAGCGACCGGCCGGTGCGAGCTGTCGGCTTCACGCAGCACCCGCACCGCGGCGAGCGCGACGAGGAGGGCCAGCTCGGGAGTGAGCTCCCGGTTGGCGAGACCGCGGACCCCGTCGGTGCCGAAGAGTCGGCCCAAGATCCGGGCCGCCTAGCGCTTCGAGTACTGCGGTGCCTTGCGGGCCTTCTTGAGGCCGTACTTCTTGCGCTCCTTGACCCGCGGGTCACGGGTCAGGAAGCCGGCCTTCTTCAGCGCGGGCCGGTCATCGATCTCGACCTCGATCAGGGCGCGGGCGATGCCCAGGCGCAGGGCGCCGGCCTGGCCGCTGACCCCGCCGCCCTTGAGCAGCGCAACGACGTCGTAGGCCTCGCCCTTTTCCAGGGTGACGAAGGGCTCCCGGATCGCCTGCTGGTGGACCTTGTTGGGGAAGTATTCCTCCAGGGTGCGGCCGTTGAGCCGGAACTGCCCGGTGCCCGGAGTGAGCCGGACCCGCACGATGGCCTGCTTGCGCCGGCCGACCGTCTGGACGGGCTTTTCGACGGTGCTTGCGCTCACGCGGTCCTCATTCTGGTCGGTGGCTCGGTGCGCACTACTGCGCGACCTGGGAGATCTCGAACGGCACCGGCCCCTGGGCCTGGTGCGGGTGCTCCGGCCCGGCGTAGACCTTCAGCTTGCTCAGCATGTGCCGGCCGAGCGTGGTGTGCGGGAGCATCCCACGGACGGCGCGCTCGACGGCCTGCGCTGGCCGGCGGGCCAGCAGGTCGCCATAGGGCTCGGCCTTGAGGCCACCGGGATAGCCGGAGTGGCGGTAGGCCATCTTCTGCTCGCGCTTGTTGCCCGTGAGGGCGACCTTGCGCGCGTTGACGATGATCACGAAGTCACCGGTGTCGACATGGCGGGCGAACATCGGCTTGTGCTTGCCGCGCAGCAACTGGGCGGCCTGGCTGGCCAGCCGGCCCAGCACTATGTCCGTCGCGTCGATGACGTGCCACTGGCGCTGCACGTCGGCGGGCTTGGGATTGTACGTGGGCACAGGTCTACTTTCTGTCCAGAAATCGCAGTCTGGTGATCTTGGCGCCGGGCACAGGCACGCACGGACTCCACGCGCCGCGGCAACGACTGCCTACGATACCCGTCGCCCGTGCGGCGGGTCAAAGGCGCGGCCCACTGCCCCGGCCCAAAGACCCGAACGAATTGGCGCCTCGAATGGCACGACGGCGGAGCTGGGCCGGGCTGCGCCGGGCTCGGCAGGTCAGCGGGCGCGGGCCACCCGGCCCTCGTCCCAGACCGGCTCGCTCGATTCGTAGACCACCCCGTCGGCCCCGAACACCAGGAACCGATCGAAAGACCGGCCGAACCACCGATCGTGTGTCACGGCCAGCACCGTGCCCTGGTAGGACTCCAGGCCCTCCTGCAGGGCTTCGGCGCTGGCCAAATCGAGGTTGTCGGTCGGCTCGTCGAGCAGCAGAAGGGTGGCGCCGGCCAACTCGAGCAGGAGGATCTGGAACCTCGCCTGCTGACCACCGGACAGCGTGCCGAAGCGCTGGTCCCCCTGGGCGTCCAGCTCGTAGCGGCGCAGGGCCGACATCGCGCCGTTGCGGTCGGTGCCGGTGCGGTGGTCGTCGCCGCGCCACAGGATGTCGACCAGCGTACGGTCGAGCAACTCCGGCCGATCGTGAGTCTGGGCGAAAAGCCCCGGACGCACCCGCGCACCCAGCCGCGCGGCACCGGTGTGCGCCACCGGCGCGATCTGCACGCCGTCGACGGGACCCTGCCCCTCGCTACCGCCCTCTCCGCCTTGGCTACCGCCCTCTCCCCCTTGGCTACCGCCCTCTCCCCCTTGGCTACCGCCCTCTCCCCCTTGGCTACCGCCGGCAGCCAGCAGCCGCAGGAAATGCGACTTGCCCGATCCGTTGGACCCGAGTACGGCGACCCGCTCGCCGAAGAACACCTCCAGGTCGAACGGCCGCATCAGCCCGGTCAGCTCCAGGGCCTGGCAGGCGACTGCCCGCTTGCCGGTGCGGCCGCCGCGCAGCCGCATCAGGACGTTCTGCTCCCGCGGGCGCTCCTCGGGCGGCCCGGCGTCGGTGAACTTGCGCAGCCGGGTCTCTGCCGCCTGCAGGCGGCTGGCCATGTCGGAGTTGTAGGCCGCCTTCTGCCGGTACATCAGGACCAGCGCCTTGATCTTGGCGTGCTCCTCGTCCCACCGCCGGCGGAGCTCGTCGAGGTGCTCGTGCCGGTCGGCGCGGGCCTGGTGGTAGGTCGCGAAGCCGCCGCCGTGCGTCCACGCGGTGTCGCCTTCGAGGGTGACCACCCGGGTGGCCGTACGAGCCAGCAGCTCCCGGTCGTGGCTGACGTAGAGCACCGTCTTGGCCGACCCGTTGAGTCGCTCCTCGAGCCAGCGCTTGCCCGGCACGTCGAGATAGTTGTCGGGCTCGTCGAGCAGCAGCACCTCGTCGGTGCCCCGAAGCAGCGCCTCAAGGGCGAGGCGCTTCTGCTCGCCCCCGGACAGCGTGCTCACCGGGCGGTGCATGGCCCGGTCGTAGGGCAGGCCGAGTGCTGCCACGGTGACCGTGTCCCAGAGCACCTCGGCCGAGTAGCCACCCGCGTCTCCCCAGCCGGCAAGCGCATCGGCATAACGCAGCTGTGCTCGATCGTCCTCGGCCTCCATCAGGGCAAGCTCGGTGGCCTCCAGCGTTGCGCCGGCGATCCTGATCGGCTGCGGCGCCAGCGCCAACAACAGATCTCGCACGGACGAGTCGTCGCGGATGGAGCCGACGAATTGCCGCATGACGCCGAGCCCGCCTGATCTTGCGACATTGCCGGTCGACGGCGGAAGGTCGCCGGCCACGATGCGCAGCAGGGTCGTCTTGCCGGTGCCGTTGGCGCCGACGAGGGCGACCTTGGCTCCCTCACCGACCCGGAACGACACGTCGCCGAAGAGCACTCGGCCGTCCGGCAGCACGAAGGAGAGGTTTGCCGCCTCGACGTATCCCACAACGGCCAGTCTGCCGCCCGCCGCCCAGGTCCGTCTTGGAGTTTGTCCGCAGGAGGGGCTTGCCGTCATGCGAACGGCGCGCCCGGGCAGTAGTCTCCCCCGATGGAACACAGCTCGTGGATGGAGGAGCAGACGGCGCAGACGCGGGAGCGGCTGGCCCGGATCGAGGAGATCCACGCCGAGCTTGCCGACGCGCAGGCCGTCGGCCGTTCACCGGACAACCAGGTCACCGCAAGGATCACCGGTCACGGCCGGCTGGCCGAGGTCGAGATCGCCGCACATGCCCTCTCGCGCGGCGACGCCGAAGCGCTCGGCCGCGCGGTGGTGACGGCGGTCAATGCGGCCTTCGCCGCCGCGCAGACCATGAACCGCGAGCGGATGGCCGAAGTGGTCGACTTCAGCACCTACGACGCCATGCTCGAACAGTTGCGCACCCCGGACCCGGCCGACGGCTCGCCGCCGCCGGTGATCGGCTACTAGCTGCTCACGTCCAGATCTGAGCGTTGTTGCGCTCGCCGTCGGCGAAGTCGTCCCTGGCCAGGCCGACCGCGACCCCGATCTGGCCGAGGATCGTGTTGAGGTCGGCAGCGGCGGTGTCCCACTCCCGCTGCTTCGCCTGATAGTGGGTTGCCGCCTCACCGGTCCAGGTAGCGACCATCGGGGCGATGTACTTCTTCAGGTCTTCCAGCCGCTGGTGCAGGCTCGCCTGGGTGTTGAGGATGTCGGTCTCCGTCTGCGAAAGGCTGGCGAAGCTGACCTGGATCTCTGACATGTCGCTGTCTCCCTCTCCCGGTCAGCCGAGCGCTTTGGCGATGGCGGACATCTTCGCCTCGGAGTTCTGGTCACGCGCCGCGTACGTGCGCTTCGACACCTCGATGGCGCCGGCGATGTGCACCAGTGCGTCGTTGAGCTTGCCGGCATCGGTGGTCCACCTCGCGCGCAGCCGCTGGAACGACACGGCCGCCGCACCCTTCCACGCACTGGACTGGGAGTCCAGCTCGCTCATCAACCTGGTCAGGTCGCCCTGCACCTGGTTGTTGATCTCACGCACATGGTTTGCCGCTGTGTGCATGTCGCCGAGTTCGGCACCGAAGCCGTCAGGCATGCCGCCCATCCCTTCGTCCCGGCCCGCAGGCCGCCCTTGTTCGCCGCGACACAGCCTGCTGGCGACGATCGGCCACCGTCAAACGGGCATTGCCGGTGTCTGTGCGTCGGCGCCGGCCTCGCGTGGCGCCGGCCAGGCCACCTGCACGAGGTGGTCGCCGCCCCGGCGGGTCACCAGGATCCCGCGGCCCGGCTGCAGCGGGGCCGATCGGACGTTGCCGAGCAGGATCCCCTCGTCGCGGTGCGCCGACATGGCCAGGCCCGGTGAGCCCAGCTCCTTGAGCCGCTGAATGACCGGCTCGAACATCGCGCGGCCGGCGCCACCGCTGCGGCGGGCGACGACCAGGTGCAGGCCGATGTCGCGGGCCTGTGGCAACAGCTCCGCCAGCAGGGCGAGCGGGTTGTTAGACGCCGTGGCGACCAGATCGTAGTCGTCGACGACGAGGAAGAGCTCCGGCCCGGTCCACCAGGACCGGTTGCGCAACTGCTCCGCCGTGACGTCCGGACCGGGCAGCCGGCGCAGCATGGAGTCACGGACGTCGGTGACCATCGGGGTCAGCGCCGTGACCGAGGTGGCATAGCCGAGCATGTGCGGCGAGTCTGCCGCGTCGAGCAGGCCGCGCCGGTAGTCGACCGCGATGATCCTCGCCTGCTCCGGGGTATAACGGCGCGCGATGCCGTCCATCAGCAGCCGCAGGAGGCCGGTCTTGCCGCACTCCACGTCACCGAAACACAGGAAGTGCGGATCCGCGCCGAAGTCCAGGAACACCGGGCCCAGATCGGACTCCCGGATCCCGATCGGGATGCCGGCCGGCGAGGAGCCGCGGTCGGCCGCCGGCAGGTCCCCGGCGGGAAGCATCGCGGGCAACAGGCGCACCCGCGGCGCCGGCAATCCGGGCCAGGCCCGGGCGATCGCGGCGACGGTCATGCTCGTGGCATCGGACAGCCCGACCGCGGCCCACTGCCCGTCGGTGCGCGGCAGCGCGGCCAGCAGGTGCAGCTTGTCGCGGGTCAGCCCGCGACCGGGTGAGCCTGGCGGGACGTTCGCGGCGGCCCGCCGGTCGTGCTCGGACTCGGTCGGATCACCCAGCCGCAGCTCGAACCGGGTACCGATGAGGTCGCGCAGGGCCGCCCTGATCTCCGCCCACCGGGTCGCGCCGAGCACGACATGGATGCCATAGCTCAGGCCGCGCGTCGCCAGGGCGATGATCGTCGGCTCCAGCGAGTCGAACTCCGTCTTGAACGTCGTCCAGCCATCGATCACCAGGAAGACGTCACCGAAGAGGTCCTGCGGCACCGCGCCGGCCGCGCGGCGGCCCCGGTAGGTGGCCATGCCGTCGACGCCCAGCTCGGCGAACCGGCGCTCGCGTTCCTCCAGTAACCCGACGACCTCGGCCACCATCCGCCGGACCATGTCGGGGTCGAACCGCCCGGCGACACCGCCCACGTGTGGCAATCCGGCGATGGCCGCCAGCGATCCGCCGCCGAAGTCGAGGCAGAAGAACTGCGCCTCGGCCGGGGTGTGCGTGAGTGCCAGGCTGGTGACGAGGGTGCGCAGCATCGTGCTCTTGCCGCTCTGCGGCCCGCCCACGATCACCGCGTGCCCGGCCGCCCCGGACAGGTCGGCCCCTAGCAGGTCACGGCGTTGCTCGAAGGGCCGGTCGACCAGGCCCACCGGCACGGTGAGCGCGCCGTTGCCAGCCCAGCCGGCCGGACACAATCCGCGGTCGGCGGTCACCGACAGCGGCGGGAAGAGCGAGTCGAGCGGCGGCGGCTCGTCGAGCGGCGGCAGCCACACCTGGTGGGCGGCCGGGCCCTGGCCGGCCAGCCGCTCGACCACGACGTCGAGCAGCGTCTCGGGCACCGGGCGTCCGTCGCCCCCGTTTACCTCCAAAGCTGCCGGCCCCGCGACCTCGACGGCTGGCGCGAGGGCGGTCGTGTCCTCGTACGCCGGGGCGGCCCTTTCCTCGTACGCCGGGGCGGTCGTGTCCTCGTACGCCGGGGCGGCGTAGCCCGTCGAGAAAGGCACCGGCACCGGTAGCTGCCCACCGACTTGCAGGACCCGCTGCGGCGCCGCGGCGCTGCCGTACGGACCCGAGACGTACGCGGCCTTGAACCGCGTCAACATGGTGGTGTCGACCTTGAGGAAGCCCGAACCGGGCACCGGCGGCAGCTCGTAGGCGTCGGGAACGCCGAGCACCGTACGGCTCTCCATGGCGGAGAACGTGCGCAGGCCGATCCGGTAGGACAGGTGGCTGTCCAGCCCGCGCAGCCGGCCCTCCTCCAGCCGCTGTGAGGCCAGCAGGAGGTGCGTGCCGAGACTCCGGCCGAGCCGCCCGATCGTGACGAAGAGGTCGATGAAGTCCGGCTTGGCCGAGAGCAGCTCGCTGAACTCGTCACAGACGATCAGCAGCGAGGGCAGCGGGACCAGCTCGGCGCCTCTGTCCCGAGCCCGCTCGTAGTCTCGTACGGACGCGAAGCTGCCGGCCGACTTGAGCAACTCCTGGCGGCGCAGCAGCTCACCCTGCAGGGCGTCGTGCATCCGATCGACCATGGTGAGGTCGTCGGCCAGGTTGGTGATGACCGCGGCCGTGTGCGGCAGCCCGGCCAGCCCGGCGAAAGTCGCGCCGCCCTTGAAGTCGACCAGCACGAAGTTGAGCGTCTGGGACGAGTGCGTTATCGCCAGGCCGAGGACGAGGGTGCGCAGCAACTCGCTCTTGCCCGAGCCGGTCGCGCCGATCAGCAGGCCGTGCGGCCCCATGCCCTCCTGCGCCGACTCCTTGAGGTCCAGCTCCACCGGCTCGCCGCTCACCCCAAGGCCGATCGGGAGACGCAGCCGCTCGCGGGTGCTGCGCGGCCGCCAGGTGACCGCCGGGTCTAGGCTGCGCGGGTCGCCGAGCCCGAGCAGGTCGGTCAGCCCCAGGTTGGCCGCGAGCGGCTCCTCGTCGGAGGCTCCGGCCGGCCGGAACGGCGCCAGCTGGCGGGCCAGCCCCTCCGCCTGCGGTACGGACAACCCGTCGGCAAGTCCGAGCACGTCGGCGCCGGCCATCCCCAGTGTCAGCAGCCGGTCGCCGTCGACCGCCAGCCGCAACCGGCCGCGAGCCGGCTCCTGTCGCTCGGCCGTCGGTGCGACCAGCTCGATCACCGTCACGCCCGCGACGCTGTCCTCGGCTGCCAACTGGCATTCCGGCGACACCGTGCCGCCGTCGACGAACACCACCAGGTGCGGCCGGCCGCCGGTCCCCGGCCCGCCCGAACCGAACCTCGGCCGCTCGCCGAGGTCGGCACCGGCGAGGACCTCGAGCTCGTCCAGCCGCGGGCCGACCAGCCGGCGGGCGCCGGCCGCGTCGGTCAGCACGGGATGCTGGACGTGCGGCAGCCACTTCACCCAGTCCCAATCCGGGGCTCGCTCGCGGCCGGCGCACACCCACATGTGCAGGTCGTCCGGCGCGTGCAGGGTGGCCAGCTGGGCGGCCATGGCACGGGCCAGCGCCGCGCTCCGCCGCCGATCGCCGGCGATGGTGAGCCGGGCCACGCCGCGCAGTGATACGGCGACGGGCAGGTCCGGCACCGCGGAATGCGCCCGGAGGAACCTGCGGAGGGCCGTCGCGGCCATCGGCTCGAGGTCGTCCACCGGCCCGGTCTGCGGCTCGATGAGTCGCAGCGTCAGCCGTTGCGGGCCCAGGCCGACCCGCACGTTGCAGAAGTCCTCGTCGTTGACCCGGCGTTCCCACATCCGCCCGCTCAACGCGGTCGACCAGAGCACGTCGGGGTCGGGGTGCCGCCAGAACAGGGCCTGCCGCTGCTGCTCGGCGGCCGCGCGGACCTCCTTGCGCTGCACGCCGAGATAGCGGAGATAGTTGCGCCGCTCGTCGTTGAGCTCGGCCTTCTTGCCCATCTGCGGGCGGCCGACGCTCATCAGCGTCATGCCGAGCATCGAGGCGCCCATCAGCCCGCCGACGACCCACATGATCGGGCCCCGGCCGCCCCCGCCGGCGCCGGCGCCGGCGCCGGCGCCGGTGAACATGAACATCATCGCCCCGGTGCCGGCGAGCATCGGCAGCACCATCAACAGCTGGGCCAGGCTCTGCTTGACCCTGGGCAGCTCGGGCGGAGCCTGTAGGGCGATCTCGCCCTGCGGCAGCCCTGGAGCGGGCCGCCGAGGGCGCCGCCGAAAGATCTCGGTGCTCACCCGCGCCTCCTCCTCCGCCGCGATCCGCTGCAGCCCCATGGTTGCCCGTCCCGGGAGACTGCCGTCCGGGGTCAAGCTGCCCTGGGAGCGCCGGACCCCACTCTAGGTACTCTGCGCGGATGAGGGCAGCAGGGGAAATCGCCCGGTGACGACGAGCATGCCGGCCGGTGTCGCCCGGGTGACCGTGGTGGCGCCGTACACCCGGATCGACGTCGCCCTGCCCCAGACCGCGACCTTGGCCGAGCTGCTGCCGACCCTCCTGCGCCTGGCCGGCGAGGAGGTCGTCGACAACGGTGCCGCGCACGGCGGCTGGGCCCTTGCCCGGCTCGGTGAGCGGCCGCTGGACACCGGGCATTCGGTGGACGCCTTGGGGATCCGCGACGGTGACGTGCTACACCTGCGGCACCGCCGGGCCGAGCTCCCCACTCCCGTCTTCGACGACGTCGTCGATGCCATCGCCACGACCACCCGGGGCCGGGCCTGGCGGTGGCAGCCGGCCAACACCCGCGGCACCGGACTCGCGGTGGGCGCAGCGCTGCTGTCCGCCGGCGCACTGCCTCCGGTCATCGCGGGCGGCAACCGGCTGCTGGTCGGTGCGATTGCGGGCGCGGTTGCCGCCCTGCTGATCCTCACCGGAGCGGGCCTGGCCCGCGGCCTGCAGGACAGCGCGGCGGGCGCCGTGGTCGCCGTCGCCGGGCTGACCTACGCGTTCAGCGCCGGGCTGTTGGTCGCGGCGGCGGGTCCCGGGGTCAGCAGGCTCGGCCGCACCGACCTCCTGCTGGGCTGCGCGGTGCTGATGTTCGCCGCCGTCCTCGCCGCGGTGCTGGTCGGCGACTACACCCCGGCCTTCGCGGCCTCGGGTGGCGCCGGCCTGCTGGGCGCTGTCGCGACGCTGTTCGCGCTGCTCACGGGTGTCTCCACCCACGGCGGGGCTGCCGTGGCGGCCGCGCTGGCGATGTCGGCCGCTCCGGTGCTGCCGCTGCTCGCCCTGCGGCTGGCCCGCCTACCTTTGCCGGCCGTGCCGGCCGACGCCGGCGACCTGACCGAGGAAGACACCGCCGTCCCGGGCCCGGCCACCGTCGCGCGGGCCGAGCTGGCCGAATGGCACCTCACCGGGCTGCTGGCGGCCAGCTGTGCGGTGCTGGCCGGGGCCCAGGTGCTGCTGGTCCGCTCCGGGCGCACCGACGCCAGGCTGCTCGGCGCGATCATCGCGGTCGCCCTGCTCCTGCGGTCCCGCGCCTACGCCGACCGGGCACAACGGCTGGTCCTGCTGGGCACGGGCCTGACCGGCGCCCTGCTGGTGCTGGGGGCAGCCGCAGCTGCCACCCCGGGGCCGGCGCGGCTGCTCGGCACCCTCGCGCTGCTGATCGGCGGCGGCGCGGCGATCACGATCGCGCTGGTCGTGCCGGGCCGGCCGACCTCGCCGTACGCCGCCCGGGCACTCGACGTCGTGGAGACGCTGCTGCTGGTCAGCGTGATCCCGGTGGCGATGGCGGTGCTCGGTGCCTATGCCTACGTCCGCGGGCTCGGCGGTTGACAGCGAGGCGTCATCGAGTGGGTCGCAGGGCGTCGGCCAGCTTGCGCATGGCTGAGGCAGCGCTCTCGCCGGCGGTAGGCCCGAGCTCCGCGAGACTGGAGATCAACACGGCCACTTCCGGCAGATCGAACATGACGGGGATCACGGCACCCGCGGTGCGCAGGCTCACCCCACCGCCGGGGCCGCGGCGGGTGTCCAGCGGGACCCCGCTGAGCTGGAGCCGTTCGACGTCGCGGGCCACCGTCCGCTCGGACACGCCGAGGTCGCGTGCCAGCTGCCCGAGCCGCAGCCGCTCGCCGCAAGCAGCGTGCAGTCGCTCGATGAGCGTCTGCCGGCGCCCGACCCACCGGTCGGGTCTGCTTCCTATCGTCGGTGCCATGCCGATCACCACCAGCCAGGTCGAGCAGTTGTGCGCGGTCCCATCCCTCATCGTGTCCCAGGCACGACGATCGGAGTCGCCGACGCGCACCACACCGAGAGATTCTTCGCCGCCCGCTGGGCGAGCACGACGAAGCCGACGCGGTTGACCGGCAGATCGTCGTGATGGCCGAGGCACCGGCTGAGCGGCTTATGGACCACTGCCTGGGGTGCGTCCACACGGACATCTGGACTGCGACCTGCTATCGCGTCGGACCCGACGGATCCAATGACCCGTACTTCGGACTTCCGCTCGGACTGCACGCCGAATGTTGCGGCGGTCATGTGCTGTGGGCGTACGCCGGCCCCTGACCCGCATTTTCCCGGATATTGCTGCCTTGTCGCGCGAAAAGACGACTGTTTCCCGGAACTTGCGCTTAGCTCGGGCGGGCGAAGGACTCCTCGAACCCCTGTCGCATGTCGGGTAGGTAGGTTGCCGTCCTCTTGCCTCGCGGCGGTGTTGTCCGCTCCGGGCAACATTTCATCGATCGAACCGGAGCCGTGCGACGAGCAATCGGGCGACCGCAGCCGGTACGTGCAGCTTCGGTGCGCCGATGACAGCAGTGAAGGCGAGCAACCACCCGTTGACGGTTGTCGGCTGTGTAGTTAACAATCGCGTGCGCGCGGCGTCAGCCGGTCAGCAGTCGCCGCTCGATTTCCGTGGCTGCCAGCCGGAAGAAGGCCGGCGCTGCGCCGGCCACCAGGACCAGCCCGTCGTCGGGGGCGTAGACCAGGCGGGGAACGTGTCGCGGCTCGACCCCCAGCAGTGCACACGCACGCCTGGCCTGGGTGTGGTCGCAGCGCTCGAGCAGGGCCAGGTCGGCAGCCCGCAGTGTCGCGGCGGTGGAATCGCTCACGGCGGCCAGCAGGCTCAGCGTGGTGCCCCAAGGCGAGGGCTGCCGCGCGGCGGCACGGAAGTCGGCGTCCAGCACCGTCAGCACCGGGAGCGCCGGCGAGCCGCCCATCGGCCCGGCCTCCGGTCCCACGATCGAGACCAGCCGGCCGTAGCCGCCGAGGGAGGCGACCAGCGACTGCCACCGCTGCGGCCGGCCGGTGACGATCCGGACCGCCGCGCCGACCGCGACCGCCCGGAAGGCGAGCACCCGGACGAGGTTGTCCGTACCGACGACGGCCAGCAGGGTGGGCCGGCCGTCGAAGAGCCGCACGGCCAGCGGGCGCCGGTCCTCGTCGAAGCCCAGCACCAGGCCGCCTTGTCCCGGCGGGGCGGCGAGTTGGCTCAGGCCGGCCCGGCTGACCACGTGCTCACGAGGCAGCCGCAGTGCCGCATGGGCCACCTTGGGCAGCAGCACCCGGTCCGGGCCGGGGCTCACGACGCGGTCCCGCCCAGCGGGAGGCTCTCCAGCACTGCTGGAGCGTGCTGGCCGTTCAACCGCTGCAGCCGCGCGCCCGGCACCAGCCGCTGCAGGTCGGTCACAGCGTGCTCCAACTCCTCGCGGCTGCCACCGGCGACGCGCACCACCGCACGCACACCGATGCCGCTCGCGTCCTCCCCCGTCAGGGTCAGCGACACGACGTTGAACCTGCTCCGCACGTCGCCGAGGCGGGCGAGCAACCGGGGGTCGGCCAGCGGTCTGGCCGCCGGCCAGCCGCGCACCCAGAAGCAGGCCTGGACGGTGCCGTCGACGGCCCAGCAGTCCCAGGACTCGGCGGTGCGGTGCGCGCCCGCGGTCCCGCCCGGGCCGGTCGCCCCCGCCGTGAGCGAGAGCACGTCGAGGGCCTCAGCCGCACCCACCGGCCGCACCCCGAGACCGGCGAAGCGCAAAGCGGCGGACAGCCGGGACACGGTGCCGAGCAGTGCCCGGTGCGCACCCACCCGGCCCCCGCCGCGGGCCGCCACCGCCGCAGGTGCGCCGAGCGGGTCGAGGCGGGCGACGACCCAGGTGGAGCGCCGGGCGGGCACGACGTCGGCGGCCAGGCTGCCGTAAGAGCGGGCGACCGGGGCCGTCTCGGTCAGGTAGCCGGCCGGTGCCGGCACGGTGTGCGTGATCACCTGGATGCTGGTCAGCGTGACGTCGCGGGTGCGCAGGGCATCGGCGACCAGATCCAGCCGAAGCGCTGGGCCCCCCGGGAGGTCGGCGGGGCCGGCCCGGGCACCGTCCACCGGCTCGAGGGTCAGCATGGCGCTGCAGCACCGGCCGTCGTTCACCACGCCGATCCGGTCGCCCGAGCGGTCGGCCACCTCGGTGATCTGCAGCCGCGGGTGCAACTCGCGCAGTGCGGCCAGCCGCGGATCCGCCGCCCCGGCGGGCGCACCCACCGGCGCCATCGGCACTACCTGCAGGCCGGTCACCCGCCGGCGGCGGAAGTCACGGCGCACCAGCCAGTCCTCGTACAACCACCGGCCGTTGCGCCGGCCCAGCGCCAGCACGGCGATGACGAGGGCGAGCGGTCCGAGCAGGAGCACCACCACGCTGCGGTGCAACAGGATGGCGAGGGCGGCAAGCTCGCAGACGACGAACTGCGTAACGCCGAAGCCGAGCAGCCGGCCGCGCCCGCGGCTGACCTCCACCGGGGCACCGCCGCCGGTCGTCGGCCCGCCGGCGGCAGGCACGGTGCCCGGTCGGCCGGGGGCCGCCCTATGCTCAGTCGTCATCGCAACCCGTGCCGGGAGGTGTCATGCGTTCGCGGCGCGACCAGTTGCAGGCCTACCAGTTCCTGCGACACCGCATCGTCTCCGCGCTACTCTCCGGCGAGCCGGAGAGCGTCGAGTCACCCATGCGGCGAATCGTACGCACGAGCTTCGCCGGTCTCATGGTGGCCGTGATCGCGCTCGCCGCCTTCGGGATCGTCGGCCTGCTCCGCAAGGGCGGGTCGAACAGTTGGCGCGGCCACGACACCCTACTGCTGGAGAAGGAGACCGACGCGGTCTACGTCTGGCTCCGTGGCCGGCTGTATCCGATGCAGAACTACACCTCGGCCCGGTTGCTGCTCGGCTCCGCGGTGCAGCAGTCGATCTCGCGCAGGTCGTTGGCCGGCGTCCCGCGGATGGCGCCGCACGGGATCGTCGGCGCGCCCAACTCGCTGCCGGCCGCCGGCGACCTGGTCCACGATCCGTGGACGGTGTGCGCCGGCACGTTCGGCAAGCGGGCGCGGGTGACGTTGTTCGTCGGCGCCTCGGCACCCGGCGACGTGCTGCCGGCAGATGCCGGGGCATTGGTGACCAGCGGCGTCCCCGGCGATGCGACCATGCTGGTCTGGCGCGGGCACGCCCTGCGCATCCCCGCCCGTGACGTGGTCGGCGTGACCGGCGCACTGTTCGCGCAGGTACCCCCGGTACGGCCGGTCGGCGCGGCCTGGCTCAATGCCCTGCCCCGCGGCCCTGACCTGGGCTTTCCGGACGTCCCCGACCGAGGCGCCGAGGGGCCACTGCTGGACGGCCGGCCGACCCGGGTGGGCCAGGTCTTCGGCGTGCACAGTGTGGGCCGCGCTCAGTACTTCGTGATGCTCGCCGACGGGCTCGCACCGGTCACCCAGGGGGCCGCCGCGTTGCTGCAGGCCGACCCGCAGAGCAAGCAGGCCTACCCAGGTGGCACGGTCAGCGAACTGCCGATCGGGGCCGACGTCGCCACCAACGCACCGCGGTCACGAGCCGGCCTCGACCTGAGGGGTTACCCCGACCGGCCGCTCAACCCGGTCGGCGGGACCGGCCAGGACGTGCTGTGCACCAGTGTCACCGGGACGACCGGAAATCCCACGCAGTCCGTGCGTGCGGTCGCGGAGCTACCCGACATCGCCCGCAGCCCCGACGGGCCGGCGGTGCCGGGGGCGTTGCCGCCGGCCGACCTCGTCTACCTGCCACCGGGCAGCGGGGCAATCGCCCGCGCGGGGGCGAGCCGGACGCTGTTCCTCGTCACCGGCAACGGCACGAAATTCCCGATCGCCGACGATGCGGCGCTGGCGGCGCTCGGCTACGCAGGAGTTCGGGTGTCGGCGCTGCCCGCGGACCTGCTGTCGCTGCTGCCCACCGGGCCGACGCTGTCCCGGCAGGGCGCCGGCCGGCCCGTCCTGGCGCGGCCGACCCCGGCCCCGACCGGCACCGCCAATCCCTGAATCGCGAGCTTGCGGGTGCCCGGCTCAGCCGCCGGCGCGGGGCGACACGCGCCCAGGCTGCCACCGGCCCGCCCGGCCCCTCGGCAGCAGCGCGGCACCGGCCAGGACGAGCAGCGCGAGCAGGCCGGCCAGCGCGGCACCGGCCAGTGCCAGGCCGCGGCCCGGGTGGCGGTCGGCCGGGGGATCGGCCGGGCGGAGCGCTGCGACCGGGCTCGGATGGACGGTTCCCGGCCGGCCCTCGGCCGGGATGACGGCGGTCACCGCGGCGTAGGGATCGACGATGCCGGCGCCCAGGGCAGGCGTGCCGCTCCCGGCCGGCGGGACGTCGGCGGTGGCGATCAGACGGTCGACCACCTGCCGGGCGGACAGCTGCGGATGGTAGGCGCGGACCAGGGCCGCCGCACCCGACACGAACGGCGCGGCAAAGCTGGTCCCGCTCTGCCGGACGTAATCCGCCGGGCCGTTGGCGCCCACCGTCACGACATCCTCGCCCGGGGCGGCGATGTGGACGTACGGGCCGGCGTGGGAGACCCGGGACGGCTGGTCCTGCGGGTCGCTGGCCGCCACAGCCAGGACGCCGGGGTAGGCGGCCGGGAAGTAGACCAAGCGGTCGGCGCCCGGGTCCGCGACCCCCGGGTCGTCGTTGCCGGCGGCGGCGACCACGACCACGTCGTGCGCCAGCGCACCGGCCACGGCGGCCCGCAGCCGTGGATCGTCGCCGGATGTCACCGCGGAGACGTTGATGACGCCGGCGTGCCCGGCCACCGCAGCGGCGATCGCGCGAGCCAGACCCGCGGTCGAGCCCCGTCGATCGGTGCCCGTCGTGCCACTGTCGAACTCCCGGATCGACAGCACGGTGGCTCTCGGAGCCACGCCGGCAAACGGCGAGCCCGGCACCGGCCGCCCGGCGATGAGCGCCGCCACGCCCGTACCATGCCCGCTGCAGTCCCGAGTGGACGGACCGCCGGGCTGCCCGAGGAAGTCCGGGCCGGCGATCACCGCGCCCGGTGCCGCCAGGTGCGGGCGGCCGGTGTCGACGCCGCTGTCGATGACCGCGACGATCTGCCCGCTGCCCTGCGTCACTGGCCAGACCTGGGCCAACCGCAGCCGCTGCTGCGCCCAGGAGGTGGGCGGGATCCGGTCGGTCGGGTGCACGCACCCGTCGTCGGCCGCGGCCACTGGCGCGGCCGGCAGCGGGCCGGTCGCGATGCTGGTGGTGAGGACGGCGAGCAGGCCGGCCAGGACCGTCAGCCTGTGGCGCCGGATTCTCACGAGCCGATGGTACGAGGCTCCCGGCGGCGCCTGGTCAGCCGCGCACGCTCGGCCAGCGAGCCGGCGGCCGGGTAGCTCACCACTGTGAGGGTCAGGCCACGCGCCGGTGCCACGTTGACCCGCGGGTCGCGGACCCTGGCGCCCAGCACCACGGCCGGCCACCCGGGATCGCGGGCTCCGGTCCCCACGTCCAGCAATGCCCCGATCACGCTGCGCACCATCGAGTGGCAGAACGCGTCGGCCTCGACGGTCGCGGTCAGCACCCGATCGGTGTCCCGCGCCCAGTCGAGCCGCTGCAGGGTGCGCACCGTGGTGGCGCCGGCCCGTCGCCGGCAGAACGCCGCGAAGTCGTGCTCGCCGAGCAGCCCGCCGGCCGCCGTACGCATCGCTTCCTCGTCGAGCGGGCGGGTCCAGTGCACCGTCAGGTGCCGCAGGACCGGCTCGACACCCCAGTCGGTGTCCGCGACCCGGTAGGCGTATCGCCGGGACAGTGCCGAGAAGCGGGCGTCGAAGCCGGCTGGGGCCGGTCCGAGGGCCCGCACGCGCACGTCGGCCGGCAGGACGCCGGCCAGCCGGCGCAGCAACGACGCCGCGTACCGCGTCCACACCGGGGCCGGCAGATCAGCGTGCGCGACCTGACCGGTCGCGTGCACCCCGGCATCGGTGCGACCGGCGACGGTGAGGGCGACCGGCATGCGCAGGATGGTCGCGAACGCATCCTCGACGGTGCCCTGCACCGTCCGCCGACCGGGCTGCCGGGCCCAGCCGGCGAAGGCGGTGCCGTCGTAGCCGAGGTCGAGGCGCAGACGGACGAGCCCGCCGTCCGCGGGTGCGCGGTCGGCGGGCTCGTCGGGAGTGCGGGGATCGCTCAGGTCTTGGCGCTTTCGCCGTCGTGATCACCCTCGCCGTCGTGATCACCATCGCCGTCCTGATCACCATCGCCATGACCCAGGCTGTCGTCGGTCTCGTCCATGGCCGCCTCGTCCGTGGCAACCTCGTCCGTAGCAACCTCGGCAGCCGGCTCGTCGTGGTCGCCGGTCACCAACGTTGTGACGTCCGCGTCCGGCCCTTCGTCGGTGTCGGCCTGGGACTCCACTGCCGTACCGGCATCGACGTCCGTGCTGCCTCCCACCGCAACGCTGTCCGATCCGGCCGTGCCCCGCCGACGGGCAAACCGCGTGCCGCGCGACTTCTCCGCCTCGGTGACCACCGCCTGCTTTTCGGTGACGGCCTCGACCAGTTCGATGAGCGCCATGGGCGCGTTGTCGCCCTTGCGCGGCCCGATCTTGACGATCCGGGTGTAGCCGCCCGGGCGGCTGACGTAGCGCGGCCCGATCTCGGCGAACAGCGTGTGCACCACACCCTTGTCGCGGACGACGGTCAGCACCTGCCGTCTGGCGTGCAGGTCGCCCCGCTTGGCGAAGGTGATGAGGCGCTCGGCCAGCGGCCGCAACCGCTTTGCCTTGGCCTCGGTGGTGGTGATGCGCCCGTGCTCGAACAGTGCGGTCGCAAGGTTGGCGAGCATGAGCCGCTCGTGTGCCGGGCTACCGCCGAGCCGGGGACCCTTCGTGGGGGTGGGCATGTCGCAGTGCTCCTATCAGAGCTGTTCGGTCTCGGCATAGTCCGTGGCGTCGTAGCCCTCGTCGCTGAAGGTGTCCACGACATCGCGTGGGTCGAATCCGGGCGGGCTGTCCTTCAGCGCCAGGCCCATGCCGGCCAGCTTGACCTTGACCTCGTCGATGGACTTGGCCCCGAAGTTGCGGATGTCGAGGAGGTCGGCCTCGCTGCGGCCGATCAGCTCGCCGACCTGGTGAATGCCCTCACGCTTCAGGCAGTTGTAGGAGCGGACGGTGAGGTCGAGCTCCTCGATCTGCTTGCCGAGCACGTCCATCAGCGCCGCGTCGGTCGGCGACGGGCCGATATCGATGCCCTCGGCGCTCTCGTCGAGCTCGCGCAGCAGGCTGAACAGCTCGAGCAGGGTCGACCCGGCCGACGCGAGAGCGGTGTGCGGCTCCATCGACGGCTTGGTCTCGACGTCGACGATCAGCTTGTCGAAGTCGGTGCGCTGCTCGACCCGGGTGGCCTCGACCCGGTAGGTGACCTTGAGCACCGGCGAGTAGATGGAGTCGACCGGGATGCGGCCGATCTCCTGCCCGGCCTGCTTGTTCTGCACCGCACTGACGTAACCGCGACCGCGCTCGACGGTCAGCTCGATCTCGAGCCGGCCCTTGCCGTTGATGGTGGCGATGTGCAGGTCGGGGTTGTGCACCTCGACGCCGGCCGGGGGGGCGATGTCGGCTGCGCTGACCGTACCGGTGCCCTGCTTGCGGAGGTACATCGTGACCGGCTCGTCGCTGTCGGAACTCACGACGAGCTCCTTCAGGTTGAGGATGATCTCGGTGACATCCTCCTTGACGCCGGGCACGGTGGTGAACTCGTGCAGCACGCCGTCGATGCGGATGCTGGTGACGGCCGCACCCGGGATCGACGAGAGCAGCGTGCGGCGCAGCGAGTTGCCGAGCGTGTAGCCGAATCCGGGCTCGAGCGGCTCGATGGTGAATCGCGAGCGGTTGGCGGCGAGCTTGTCCTCGGCGAGCGAGGGTCGCTGTGAGATGAGCATGGGCAGTTCCTTCGGTTCGGGGCGACCGCTATTTGACGCCCTGTTGGTGGTGCTGTGATGGTGCTGGGTCGGTCCTACTTCGAGTAGAGCTCGACGATCAACTGCTCCTGCACCGGCGTGTCGATGACCTGCCGGGCCGGCAATGCGTGGACGAGGATCTTCATGTGGCTGGAGATGACCTCGAGCCAGGGCGGCACCCCGCGACTGCCGGCCTCCGCGCGGGCCACCACGAACGGCGTCATCTCGCGCGACTTCTCGCGTACCTCGATGATGTCGTTGACGCTCACGCGGTAGGACGGGATGTCGACCTTGCGGCCGTTGACGGTGATGTGGCCGTGCGTGACGACCTGGCGGGCCATGTCGCGCGACTTGGCGAACCCACCGCGGTAGACGACGTTGTCCAGCCGTGACTCCAGGATCTGCAGCAGGACCTCACCGGTCTTGCCGGTCTTGCGGTTGGCCTCTGTGTAGTAGCCGCGGAACTGCTTCTCGAGCACGCCGTAGATCCGGGCGCACTTCTGCTTCTCGCGCATCTGCAGGAGGTATTCGCTGTCCTTGCTCCGGCCGCGGCCGTGCTGGCCGGGCGGATAGGGGCGCACCTCGATCGGGCACTTGGGCGAATCGCACTTGGCGCCCTTGAGGAACAGCTTCATCTTCTCGCGGCGGCAGCGGCGGCAGTCAGCACCGGTGTATCGGGCCATGTGTGTGTCTTCTCCTCAGACCCGGCGGCGCTTCGGCGGCCGGCAGCCGTTGTGCGGCATCGGGGTGACATCTTGAATGGAACCGACCTCGAGGCCGGTGGCCTGCAGCGAGCGGATCGCCGTCTCACGCCCGGAGCCGGGCCCCTTGACGAAGACGTCGACCTTGCGCATGCCGTGCTCCTGCGCCTTGCGCGCGGCGCTCTCGGCGGCCATCTGGGCGGCGAACGGGGTGGACTTGCGCGAACCCTTGAAGCCCACGTGCCCGGCCGACGCCCACGAGATCACGTTGCCGTTGGGGTCGGTGATCGACACGATCGTGTTGTTGAAGGTGCTCTTGATGTGGGCGTGGCCGTGGGCGATGTTCTTCTTTTCCTTGCGCCGCGGCTTCTTGGTGCCGGTGCGGGTCTTAGGAGGCACTGGGCAGACCGTCCCTTTCGGTGTGTCGCGGGGAGGCGGTCACTTCTTGCCCACCTTCTTCTTGCCGGCCACCGTCTTCTTGGGGCCCTTGCGGGTGCGGCCGTTGGTGTGGGTGCGCTGACCGTGCACCGGCAGGCCGCGGCGGTGCCGGATGCCTTGGTAGCAGCCGATCTCGATCTTGCGCCGGATGTCCTGGGCCACCTCGCGGCGCAGGTCACCCTCGACCTTGTAGTTGGCGTCGATCCAGTCACGCAGCCTTACGACGTCTTCGTCGCTGAGGTCCTTGGCGCGCAGGTCGGGGCTCAGGCTGGTCCGGGCGCAGGTCTCCTGCGCTCGGGTCCGGCCGATGCCGAAGATGTAGGTGAGCGCGATCTCCAACCGCTTGTCGCGGGGTAGGTCGACGCCGGCTAGACGTGCCATCAGCGGGCGAACTCCTTCGTGCCTGCGGAGGTCTGCCGCGACCCGGTCCCCGCCTGCCCCGGCGGGGCCCCGGCCTCCGACCGGGGGTGGACCGCACCTGATTCCGAAACGGAATTGGCACGGCTGGGGCGCGATTGTCCGACGGTGATCAGCCCTTCATCAACCTTGGCGCTGCTTGTGCCGAAGGTTGTCGCAGATCACCATGACCCGCCCGTGCCGGCGAATCACCTTGCACTTGTCACAGATCTTCTTGACGCTGGGCTTGACCTTCACTGGGAAGTCTTCTCCGTCACTTTGGTCGATCCAGTCACTTGTAGCGGTAGACGATGCGGCCGCGAGTCAGGTCGTAGGGCGACAACTCCACGACGACGCGGTCCTCAGGCAGAATCCGGATGTAGTGCTGGCGCATCTTGCCGCTGATATGGGCCAGCACGCGGTGGCCGTTTTGCAACTCGACGCGGAACATCGCGTTGGGCAATGGCTCGACGACCTTGCCCTCGATCTCGATGGCACCGTCCTTCTTCGGCATGTCCCGCTTTCATCCTCAGTGGAGCGTGGTTGACATCGGTGATGCAGTGAATGAGGGATGTGCTTGAGCGCGATGCCCCAGCCGCACCCTCACTCACGAGGGCATGACGGGACTGACGCCGCGCGCCAAGGGACGAGTCTACGTGTTCGGGCCGGCATTTGCCAACCCGCCCCCCGGCTCACCGCGGCCCCGGCACTGAGCGCGATCAGGCGACGGGTTCGCGGGAGGTGAGGGCTTCGCCGAGGTGACTGCGGCCCCCGTCGAGGGCGGTGAGCACCCACGGGCCGTCCTCGGTGAGCACGAAGGTGTGCTCGAAGTGCGCGGCGTAGGACCCGTCGGCGGTCACCACGGTCCAGCCGTCGGCCAGCTCGACCGTGGCCGGCGAGCCCACCGTGATCATCGGCTCGATGGCCAGCGCCATACCCACGACGACCCGGGGGCCGCGTGCCCCGCGGCCGTGGTTGAGCACGTGCGGGTCCTGGTGCATCTCCGTACCGATCCCGTGGCCGCCGTAGTGGTCCACGATGCCGTAGCCCGCCGGGGCGACGACGCTCTCGACGACTGCACCGAGGTCGCGGATGCGCATACCGGCCCGGGCCTGCCGGAAGACCGCCCACATCGACTCCTCGCACACGTCCATCAACCGGTGCAACTCCGGCGCCACCTCTCCCACCGGCACGGTGATCGCCGAGTCGCCGTGCCAACCCTCGACGATGGCCCCGCAGTCGAGGGAGATGATGTCGCCCTCGCGCAGCCGCTTCGACGGCCGCGGGATGCCGTGCACGATCTCCTCGTTGACCGACGCGCAGATGGATCCCGGAAATCCCTGGTAGCCGAGGAACGACGGCAGGGCCCCCTCGCCGCGGATGGACTCCTCGGCGATGGCGTCCAGCTCGGCGGTCGTCACCCCCGGCGCCACCGCCTCACGCAGCAGACCCAGGGTGCGCGCGACGACGAGACCTGCCTCACGCATGAGGGCGATCTCGTCCGGGCTCTTGATCTGGATCATGATGGCGGCACCTCTTCAATCACCGTACGGCCGCAGCGCGTCGATCGCACGCTCGGTGACGTCTTCGACCGGGCCCGTCGCGTCCAGGCCGACGAGCAGCCCGCGCTCGGCGTAGTAGGCGATCAGTGGAGCGGTCTGGTCGGCGTAGACCTCGATCCGGTGGCGCACGGTGTCCGGCCGGTCGTCGTCGCGCTGGAACAGCTCCCCGTCGCAGCGGTCACACACCCACTCGCGCGCCGGCGGGTCGAAGTCGAGATGCCACACGTGCCCACATCCGCGGCAGGTCCGGCGGCCGGACAGCCGGCGGACCACCTCGTCGTCGTCGACCACCAGCTCCAGCACCACGTCGAGCCGGACATCCAGCTGGGCCAGCATGTCGTCGAGCACCTCGGCCTGTGGCACGTTGCGGGGGAAGCCGTCGAGCAGGAAGCCGTCCTGCGCGTCCTCCTCGCCGAGCCGGTCGCGCACCATGTCGATCGTGATCTCGTCCGGCACCAGGTCACCGGCGTCCATGAACTTCTTGGCCTGCAGGCCGAGCGGCGTCCGCTGGCTGACGTTGGCCCGGAAGATGTCACCGGTGGAGATCTTGGGCATCGAGGCGTGCGCCGCGATGAATTGAGCCTGGGTGCCCTTCCCCGCGCCGGGTGGGCCGACGAGGACAAGGCGCACTAGCGGAGGAAGCCCTCGTAGTTGCGCTGCATCAGCTGGGACTCGATCTGCTTGACCGTCTCCAGGCCAACCCCGACCATGATCAGCACCGCGGTGCCGCCGAACGGGAAGTTCTGGTTGTTGTTGCTGCCGGTCAGGCCCAGGAAGAAGTTGGGCAGCACGGCGACGATGCCGAGGTAGATCGACCCGGGCAGCGTGATCCGGGACAGGATGAAGTCGAGGTATTCCGCGGTCGGCTTGCCGGGCCGGATGCCCGGGATGAAGCCGCCGTACTTCTTCATGTTGTCGGCGACCTCGGTCGGGTTGAAGGTGATCGCGACGTAGAAGTACGTGAAGAAGATGATCAGCAGGAAGTAGACGGAGATGTGCACCCAGCTGTCCTGCGTGACCAGGTAGCGGTCGATGAAGGTGGCTATCTTGCCCTTCTTGCTCGGGTTGCCGAGGCTGGCGATCAGCTGGGGCAGGTAGAGCAGCGACGAGGCGAAGATGACCGGGATGACACCGGCCTGGTTGACCTTGAGCGGGATGTAGGTCGACGTCCCGCCGTACATCCGCCGGCCGATCATCCGCTTGGCGTATTGCACCGGGACCCGCCGCTGGCCCTGTTCGAGGAAGACGACAGAGGCGATGACGACCAGGCCGAAGACGCAGATGAGGGTGAAGGTGAGCCCGCCCCGGCTGCGCAGGATGTTGCCGCCCTCGGCCGGGATACGGGCCGCGATCGAGGTGAAGATGAGGATGGACATGCCGTTGCCGACGCCGCGGTCGGTGATCAGCTCGGCCAGCCACATGATGACGGCGGTGCCCGCGGTCATGGCGACGACCAGGGTGACCAGCCGGATGATCGACTCGTCGGGAATGATCTTTTCCCGGCACTCCGGGCCGAAGAGCTGGCCGCTGCGGGCCAGCGCGATGATGCCGGTGGACTGCAGGATGGCCAGGCCGATGGTGAGGTAGCGGGTGTATTGCGTGAGCTTTGCCTGGCCGGCCTGGCCCTCCTTCTTCAGGGTCTCCAGCCGCGGGATCACCACGACCAGCAACTGGATGATGATGCTGGAGGTGATGTAGGGCATGATGCCCAGCGCGAACACCGACAGCCGCAACAGCGCCCCGCCGCTGAACAGGTTGATCAGCGTGTAGATGTCGGCGTTGTTGCCCTGCTTGACCGCGGCCAGGCACTTGTTGATGTTGGCGTAGGAGACGCCCGGCGACGGCAGCGTCGCACCCATGCGGTAGACGGCGATGATGAACAGCGTGAAGAGCAGCTTGTTGCGCAGGTCGGGCGTCTTGAACGCCTTGGCGAAGGCGGTGAGCACGGGTCCTCCTGCGCGCCGGACTGGCGCCGGTCCGATGTCAGCGGTCACTGGTGCCCGCACGGGTGCCCCGTGTGGACGCGGTCTTGCCTGGCTCCTGTTCCGACTCTAACAGCCGGGCCTCAGCCCACCCGGGGTTCCGCGCGGGGGGGCCCGGTCACAGCCGGGTGACCGCGCCGCCCGCGGCGGCGATCTTGTCCCGGGCGCTGCCGGAAAAGGCGTGGGCGGTCAGCTGCACGGTCACGCCGCCGAGGTCGCCGTTGCCGAGCACCTTCACCGGCTGCCCGGCGCGCACCGCGCCGGCCTGCACCAACTGCTCCGGGCCGATCGTGCCGCCGTCGGGGAACAACTCGGCGATGCGATCGAGGTTGACGACCTGATATTCGACGCGGAACCGGTTGCGGAAACCCTTGAGCTTGGGCAGTCGCATGTGGATCGGCATCTGGCCACCCTCGAAGGACGCCGGCACCTGGTTCCTGGCCTTGGTGCCCTTCGTGCCGCGGCCGGCAGTCTTGCCCTTGGAGCCGGCACCACGGCCGACCCGGGTCTTCTTGGTGTGCGCGCCCGGGGCGGGGCGCAGGTGATGCACCTTGAGCGTCATCTGCTACTCCACCTCCTCTACGGTCACCAGATGGGTGACGGTCGCGACCATGCCGCGGATCTCGGGACGGTCCTCCTGAACGACGCAGTCGTGCATGCGCTTGAGGCCCAGCGAGCGCAGCGTCTCGCGCTGGTTGCGCTTGGCCCCGATGACCGAGCGGGTCTGGGTGACCTTGAGGCGTGCCACGGTCATCCTCCCACTGCGGCCCGGGCCCGCAGCATGGCCGCCGGCGCGACATCCTCGAGGGGTAGGCCACGCCGGGCGGCCACCTCCTCGGGTCGCGACAGCGCCCGCAGTGCTGCGACGGTGGCGTGCACGATGTTGATCGGGTTGGACGAGCCGAGGCTCTTGGAGAGCACGTCGTGGATGCCGGCGCACTCCAGCACCGCGCGCACGGGGCCGCCGGCGATGACGCCGGTGCCCGGGCTGGCCGGGATGAGCAGCACGACGCCCGCGGCCTTTTCGCCCTGCACCCGGTGCGGGATGGTCGAGGCGATCCGCGGCACCTTGAAGAAGTGCTTCTTGGCCTCCTCGACTCCCTTGGCGATCGCGGCCGGCACCTCCTTGGCCTTGCCGTACCCGACGCCGACGCTGCCGTCGCCGTCACCCACCACGACGAGCGCGGTGAAGCTGAAGCGCCGGCCACCCTTGACGACCTTGGCCACCCGGTTGATGGCGACGACCCGCTCGAGATGCGGGTTCTTCTCGGCAGCCGCTCCGCCGCGGCCACCGCCCTGGCGGTCGCGGCGGTCGGTGCCGCCGGCCCCTCCGCCTCGGCGTTGTGGTCCTGGCATCAGGCGTCCCTCCGGTCGGTTCTACTGGTTGTCGGACGGTTGGGGCTCATCAGAATTTCAGGCCCCCCTCGCGGGCGGCGTCGGCAAGCGCTGCGATCCGGCCGTGGTATCGGTTGCCGCCGCGGTCGAAGACCACCGCCGACACCCCGGCCTCGGTGGCCCGGGTCGCGAGCAGCGCGCCCACCAGGCGGGCCCTTGCCGTCTTGTCTCCCGCCTTCTCGCCGGTCGCCTTCTTGTCGGCCGCCTTATTGTCGGCCGCCTTATTGTCGGCACCGCTGCCGCGGATGGACGGGTCGAGGGTGGACGCCGATGCGATCGTGTGACCGGCCAGGTCATCGACCACCTGCGCCGAGATGTGCCGGGACGAGCGCGTCACCACGAGCCGCGGCCGGCCGGACGTGCCGCTGATCTTCTTGCGCAGCCGGAAGTGGCGGCGGGTCCGCGACGTGCGGCGCGCCGTGGACAGCCCGCCCTTCGGGGACTTGCGCAGCAGGATTGCCGCCATTACTTGCCCGCCTTCCCGGCCTTGCGGCGAACGACCTCGCCGGCATACCGCACGCCCTTGCCCTTGTACGGGTCGGGCTTGCGCAACTTGCGGATGTTGGCGGCGACCTCGCCGACCTTCTGCTTGTCGATCCCGCGCACGGCGAACCTCGTCGGCGTCTGCACCTCGAAGGTGATCCCCTCAGGTGCGCGCACCGGCACCGGGTGGCTGAAGCCGAGGGCGAACTCCAGGTCGCTGCCCTTGGCCACGACCCGGTAGCCGGTGCCCACGATCTGCAGGGCCTTGACGTAGCCGTCGGTGACCCCGACCACCATGTTGTTCACCAGCGTGCGGGACAGGCCGTGCAGCGAGCGGCTGGCCCGCTCGTCGTCGGGCCGGGTCAGCACGAGGGCGCCGTCGTCGGCCTTGGCGATGCTGATCGGCTCCGACACGGTGAGGTTCAACTCGCCCTTGGGGCCCTTGACTGTGACGTTGCGCCCGTCGATGGCGACGTCGACCCCCGGGGGTACGGGGATGGGAAGGCGGCCGATTCGCGACATGACGACCCCCTACCAGACGTAGGCGAGGACTTCCCCGCCTACTTTCCGGCTCGCGGCCTGCTTGTCGGTCAGCAGTCCGGTGGACGTGGAGATGATCGCGACGCCGAGGCCGCCGAGCACCCGCGGCAACCCGCCGGCCTTGGCATAGACCCGCAGGCCCGGCTTGGAGATCCGCTTCACCCCGGCGATGCTCCGCTCGCGGTTGGGGCCGTACTTGAGATCGACGACCAGCACCTGCCCGACGGCGCCCTCGGGAGCCGCTTCGACCGACCAGCCGGCGATGTAACCCTCGCGCTGGAGGATCTCGGCGATGTGGGTCTTGAGCTTGGAGTGCGGCATCACGACGCGCTCGTGGTAGGCGGAGTTGGCGTTGCGCAGGCGGGTCAGCATGTCTGCGATCGGGTCGGTCATCGTCATTGCGGTACGTGCCTTTCTCGCCGTGGTTCCCGCGGGCCTGCGGCAAAGCGTAGGTGGGTCACCAGCTGGACTTGGTGATGCCGGGCAGCTCGCCGGCATGCGCCATCTCGCGCATGCAGATGCGGCAGAGCCCGAACACCCGGTAGACCGCCCGTGGGCGGCCGCACCGCTGGCATCGGGTGTATCCGCGCACCTTGAACTTCGGCTTGCGGTTGGCCTTGTTGACCAGGGCTGTCTTAGCCATAGCTGCTCAGTTCTCCTGGAACGGGAAGCCCAGCCGCTTGAGCAGCGCCTGGCCCTCCGCGTCGTTGGTGGCGGTGGTGACGATGGTGATGTCCATGCCCCGGGGGCGGTCGATCCGGTCGATGTCGATCTCGTGGAACATGGACTGCTCGTTGAGGCCGAAGGTGTAGTTGCCCGACCCGTCGAACTGCTTCGGCGACAGGCCGCGGAAGTCCCTGATCCGCGGCAGCGCGATCGACAGCAGACGGTCGAGGAACTCCCACATCCGGTCGCCGCGCAGCGTCACCTTGGCCCCGATCGGCATGCCCTCGCGCAGCTTGAACTGCGCGATGGACTTGCGGGCCTTTTGCACCAGCGGCTTCTGCCCGGTGATGGCGGTGAGGTCGCGTACGGCACCGTCGATCAGCTTGGCGTCGCGGGCAGCCTCGCCGACGCCCATGTTGACGACGATCTTGACGACGCCGGGCACCTGCATGATGTTGCCGAAGGCAAACTCCTCCTGCAGGGCAGGCACGATCTCCTCGCGGTAACGCAGCTTCAGCCGCGGCAGTGTCTTCGGCCCGGTCTTGGGCACGGCCTTGGGCGCGGTCTTGGCGGGAGCGCTCATCAGATGTCCTTGCCGTTGCGACGCGAGATCCGCACGCTGCGGCCGGACTCGTCCTTGCGGTGACCGACCCGGGTGGCGTTGCCCTCGCTGTCGAGCACCATCACCTTGCTGGCGTGGATCGGTGCCTCCTGGGTGACGATGCCGCCGGTCTTGGCACCGCGCTGCGTCTGGCTGATCTTGGTGTGCTTCTTGATCCGGTTGACCCCCTCGACGAGGATCTTCCCGGTGTCGGGATAGGCCTGGATGACCTGTCCCTTCTGTCCGACGTAAGAGCCGCTGATCACCAGGACGGTGTCGCCCTTCTTGACCTTCATGGCTACAGCACCTCCGGTGCCAGCGAGATGATCTTCATGAAGCGCTTGTCCCGCAGCTCGCGACCCACCGGGCCGAAGATGCGGGTGCCGCGCGGGTCGCCGCCGTCGCGGATGAGTACGGCGGCGTTCTCGTCGAACCTGATGTAGGAGCCGTCGGGCCGGCGCTTCTCCTTGACCGTACGGACGATGACCGCCTTGACGACGTCACCGCGCTTGACCCCCGCCCCCGGCATTGCGTCCTTGACTGTGCCGACGATGATGTCGCCGATGCCTGCGTAGCGCCGGCCGGAGCCGCCGAGCACCCGGATGCAGAGGATAACCTTGGCGCCGGTGTTGTCGGCGACCCGCAGCCGCGACTCTTGCTGAATCACTGCGCACGCTCCACGATCTCCACGACGCGCCAGCGCTTGCTCGCCGACAGCGGCCGGGTCTCCATCAGCCGGACCCGGTCGCCGACGCCTGCGGCATTGGCCTCGTCATGGGCCTTGAGCCGGCTGCTGCGCCGCAGCACCTTGCCGTACAACGGGTGCTTGACCCGGTCCTCGACCACGACGACGACGGTCTTGTCCATCTTGTCGCTGACGACGAGACCCTCACGCGTCTTGCGGTAGCCGCGGGACGTTTCGGTGCTCACTGACTTCTCGCTCTCATTCATCGGCTACCGCCTCGGCAGGAGCGCCGGACAGCCCGAGCTCCCGCTCGCGCATCAACGTGTAGATCCGGGCGATGTTGCGGCGCACGGTGCGTAGCCGCGCGTTGTTGTCCAGCTGGCCGGTGGCGACCTGGAAGCGCAGGTTGAACAGCTCTTCCTTGGCTTCCCGCAGCTGCGTCATCAGCTCGTCGTCGTCGGACTCGCGCAGGCCGAGAGCTTGCTTGTTCGCGATGCTGGACATCACTCACCCCACCCTTCGCGACGGACGAACTTGCACTTCATCGGGAGCTTGTGCATCGCCCGGCGCATGGCCTCGTGCGCGATCGACTCCGGCACGCCGGCCAGCTCGAACATCACCCGGCCCGGCTTGACGTTGGCGATCCACCACTCCGGCGACCCCTTGCCGGAACCCATCCGGGTCTCCGCCGGCTTCTTCGTCAGCGGCCGGTCGGGATAGATGTTGATCCACACCTTGCCGCCACGCTTGATGTGCCGGGTCATGGCGATCCGGGCCGACTCGATCTGCCGGTTGGTGACGTAGGCGGGCTCCAGCGCCTGGATGCCGAACTCGCCGAACGTCACCCGGGTGCCACCCTTGGCTGCCCCTGTGCGGCGGGGATGGTGCTGCTTGCGGTGCTTGACCTTGCGGGGGATGAGCATTGTCTCAGCCCTCCGGAGTCGGGTCAGGTGCGGGTGTTGGTTCAGCCGCCGGCGGGGGCGCAGCCGGGGCTGCCGGGCTGGCGGCGGCGGTCTCGGCCGGCTGCGCAGCCGCGACCGGCTCGACGACCTCGTCGACCGCCGGCTCCGGCCGGTCCGCGGCCGGCGCTGCGGCCGCTGCCCGGCCGGCCTCGGTGCCCGACGGCGTGGTGCCGCTGGAACCCGACCGGCGCGGTCGCACCGGCCGTTCCCGGCGCTGCTGACGCAGGGCTGCCTCGGCCGCCTCCCGCTCGGCGCGGGACTGCACGACGTCGCCCTTGTAGATCCAGACCTTGACGCCGATCCGGCCGAAGGTGGTGCGGGCTTCGTATATCCCGTAGTCGATGTTGGCGCGCAGCGTGTGCAGCGGCACCCGGCCCTCGCGGTAGAACTCCGAACGCGACATCTCCGCGCCACCGAGCCGGCCGGAGCACTGCACCCGGATGCCCTTGACCCCGGGGCTCTTCATCGCCGACTGCATCGCCTTGCGCATGGCGCGGCGGAACGACACCCGCGACGACAACTGCTCAGCGACACCCTGCGCCACCAACTGGGCGTCGGACTCCGGGCTCTTGACCTCGAGGATGTTG